>NZ_JBHVRS010000003.1:0-535405 GCF_042885595.1 Kitasatospora sp. NPDC058046 | reverse complement strand
CGCGGGGTGACGGGGGCGAGCAGGTCGAGCAACTCGGTCTGCAGGGCCTCGACATGGGCCGAGTGCGAGGCGTAGTCCACGGTGACCCGGCGGGCCTGGGTGCCGTCGGCGGCGCACCGCCGCAGCAGCTCGTCCAGGGCGTCGGCGTCACCGGCGACGACGGCGGAGGAGGGGCCGTTGACGGCCGCGACGGAGACGCGGTCGGCCCACGGCGCGATGGTGGCGAGCGCGTCCTCGGCGGACTGGGAGAGCGACACCATGCCGCCGTTTCCGGCGATGGCGGTGATGGCCTGGGAGCGCAGGGCCACGACCCGGGCGCCGTCCTGGAGGGTGAGCGCGCCGACGACGGTGGCGGCGGCGATCTCGCCCTGGGAGTGGCCGATGACGGCGTCGGGCTCGATGCCGTGCGCCTGCCAGAGGGTGGCGAGGGAGACCATGACGGCCCAGAGGGCGGGCTGGACGACGTCCACCCGGTCGTAGCCGGGTGCGCCCTCGGCGCCGCGCAGGACGTCGACGAGGTTCCAGTCGGTGAACTCGGCGAGGGCGTCGGCGCATTCGGCGATCCGTGCGGCGAACACCGGCTCGCTGTCGAGGAGTTCGACGGCCATGCCGGCCCACTGGGAGCCCTGCCCGGGGAACACGAAGACGGTCCCGCCGGTGGCGTCCGCCGTACCGGTCAGCACGGTGGCGCTCTCGGTGCCCTCGGCGAGCGCCCGGAGGCCTTCGGTCAGCTCGGTACGGTCCGAACCCAGCACCACCGCACGGTGGTTGAACAGCGAGCGGGTCGTCGCCAGCGAGTGGGCGAGGTCGAGCGGGGCGGCCTCGGAGTCCTGGAGCAGCGCGGCCTGGGCGCGCAGGGCGTCCGCCGACTTCGCGGACAGCAGCAGCGGCAGCACGCCGTGCGCGGCGGGCTCGCCGGTGGGGCCTTCCTCCACGACGGGCTGTTCGATGATGACGTGGGCGTTGGTGCCGCTGACGCCGAAGGAGGAGACGCCGGCCCGGCGGGGACGGCCGGTCTCCGGCCACTCCCGGTCCTCGGTCAGCAGCTCCACCGCGCCCGCCGTCCAGTCCACGTGCGGCGTCGGCGCGTCCACGTGCAGGGTCCGCGGCAGCACCCCGTGCCGCATCGCCAGCACCATCTTGATGATGCCGCCGACCCCGGCGGCCGCCTGGGCGTGCCCGATGTTCGACTTCAACGAGCCGAGCAGCAGCGGAAGTTCGCGGCCCTGGCCGTAGGTGGCGAGGAGGGCGTTGGCCTCGATCGGGTCGCCCAGCTTCGTGCCGGTGCCGTGCGCCTCCACCGCGTCGACCTCGGCCGGGGCCAGGCCCGCGGCGGCCAGCGCCTCGCGGATCACCCGCTCCTGCGCCGGGCCGCTCGGGGCGGTCAGCCCGTTGGACGCGCCGTCCTGGTTCACCGCCGTGCCGCGGACCAGGGCCAGCACCGGGTGCCCGTTGCGCCGGGCGTCCGACAGCCGCTCGACCAGCAGCACGCCCGCACCCTCGGCCCAGCCGGTGCCGTCGGCGGAGGCGGCGAAGGACTTGCAGCGCCCGTCCTCGGCGAGGCCGCGCTGGCGGCTGAACTCGACGAACACCTCGGGCGTCGCCATCAGCGCCACGCCGCCCGCCAGGGCGAGGTCGCACTCCCCGCGCCGCAGGGCCGCGACCGCCAGGTGCAGGGCCACCAGGGAGGAGGAGCAGGCGGTGTCCACGGTGATCGCCGGGCCCTCGAAGCCGAAGGTGTACGACACCCGGCCGGAGGCGACGCTGCCCGCGGTGCCGGTGCCGAGGTACCCCTCCACCTCCTCGGGCACCCGGGGCAGCCGGCTGGCGTAGTCGTGGAACATCACGCCGGTGAACACGCCGGTCCGGCTGCCGCGCAGGGCCTCCGGGTCGATCCCGGCCCGTTCCATGGCCTCCCAGGAGGTCTCCAGCAGCAGCCGCTGCTGCGGGTCCATGGCGAGGGCCTCGCGCGGGCTGATACCGAAGAAGTCGGGGTCGAAGTCGGCGCTGTCGTAGAGGAATCCGCCCTCCCGGACCGAGGAGCTGCCGACCGATCCGGGGGCGCCGCCGAACAGGGCGTCGGTGTCCCAGCCGCGGTCCGTCGGGAACTCCGAGACGGCGTCCCGGCCCTCGGCGACCAGCTGCCACAGGGCCTCGGGGGTGACGGCTCCGCCCGGGTAGCGGCAGCTCATCGCGACGATCGCGATCGGGTCCTCGTCCGCCACCGCCGGACGGGCCGGGGCGGCCGGGGCCGGTGCCTCGTCGAGGAGTCCGGCGAGCAGGAAGCCGGCCAGCCGGGCCGGGGTGGGGTGGTCGAAGACCACGGTCGCCGGGAGGCGCAGGCCGAGCGCGGTCCGCAGCCGGTTGCGCAGCCGGACGGCCGAGGCGGAGTCCACCCCGAGGTCCTTGAAGGCCCGCTCGGGCGCGATCGTCCGCGGCAGGCCCCGGCCGAGCACCCCGGCCGCCTCGGCCCGCACCAGGCCGAGCAGCGTCTGCCGGGCCTCCGCCCGGGGCAGCGCGCGCAGCCGGGCGGCGAACACGGTGTCCGCCGCGCCGTCGGCGGCGGCCGGGTCGCGGAAGAGGACGCCGGTGGTGTCCCGGGTGGCGACCACGGGGGTGTCGGCGCCGCCCAGCGCGGAGTCCAGCAGCGCGCCCAGCTCGGCGTCGGACACGGCGCCCGGGTCGGTGGTGTCCCAGGCCAGCGACACGGCGTGCCGGCCGGTGGCGCGGCGGTGCTGGGCCAGCGCGTCCAGGAACGCGGCGCAGCCGCCGCGGTCGCCGTCGTCCGCGCCCCGCAGGGCACCGGTGGAGGAGACCAGCAGGAAGGCCGTCAGGTCGAGCCCGGCGGTGAGCTCGTGCAGGGCCACCGCGCCGTCGACGCCGGTGCGCACCCAGCGGTCGGCCTGCCCGCCGGCGGCCAGCCCGGGGGAGCCGGCCGCGTGCACCACCGCGGTGAGCGGGTGCTCGGCCGGGACGCCCGCGAGCAGCTCGGCGACGGACGCGCGGTCGGCGGCGTCGCAGGCGGCCAGGGTGACCTCCGCGCCGGACCCGCTCAACTCCACGGCCAGCGCGGCCGAGTCGGGGGTGGTGGAGGCCAGCACCAGGTGCCGGACGCCGTGCTCGGCGACCAGCCGCCGGGCGATCGCGGCCGCGGCCGTCCCGCCGGCGCCGGTGACCAGCACGGTGCCGTCGAGGCGGCGGCCGGACGCGGCGGCGGTGACCGGCACCAGGCGGGGCGCCCGCAGCACCCCGCCGCGGACGGCGAACTGCGGCTCGCCGGTGGCCAGACCGGCCGGCAGGGCGGCCGCGGAGGCGGCCTCGCCGTCCAGGTCGGCCACGGTGAAGCGGCCGGGGTGCGCGGTCTGCGCGGCGCGCAGCAGCCCCCAGAGCGGAGCCTGCGCCAGCCCCGGGACCTCCTCGCCCGGGTGCACGGCCAGCGCGCCCCGGGTCAGCACCACCAGGCGGGTCTCCCGCAGCCGGTCGTCGGCGAGCCAGCGGGTCAGCAGCTCGGCGGCCTCGCGGGCGGTCCGCCGGGCCGCGTCCGCGACCGGCTCCGCGCCGGCGGCGGGCCAGGGCAGGTAGACGACCTCGGGCGCACCGGCCGCGGTGAGCTCCGCCAGGTCGGCGTAGCGGTCGACCGCCAGGCCGTCCGGGCCGTCCGGGCCGTCCGGGCCGTCCGGGCCGTCCGGTCCGTCCGGTCCGTTCAGGCCGTCCGGTCCGTTCAGCCGGGCGGCTCCGTCCGACGGGCTCGCCAGCAGCGCGGCGCGCACCGGCTCCACGGACCCGGCGGGCAGCGGCACCCAGTCCATCCGGTACAGCGACTCCTGCCGGACGCCCCGGGCGCCGAGCAGGGTGCCGGGCTGGTCGAACAGCCGGTGCCGGGTGACCTTGCCCGAGGCGGTGCGCGGCACGGCGGCGATCGCCCGGACCTCCTGCGGCACCTTGAACCAGGACAGCTGCTCGGCGCAGGCGGCGAAGACCAGTTCGGCGTCGACGCCCTCCGGCGCGGTGACCACGAACGCGACCGGCACCTCGCCGAGCACCTCGTCCGGCCGGCCCGCCACGGCGACGTCCAGCACGCCGGGCACCGTGCGGACGACGTCCTCGATCTCGCCCGGGTGGATGTTCTCCCCGCCCCGGATGATCAGCTCCTTGCGCCGCCCGCTGATCGTCAGCTGGCCGCCGGCCGCCCGGACCGCCAGGTCGCCGGTCCGGTACCAACCGTCCCGCAGCGCCTCGGCGGTGGCCTCCGGCCGGTTGTTGTAGCCCTGCATCAGGCTCGGCCCGCGCACCCACACCTCGCCCTCCGTCCCGGGGGCGGTGTCGATCCCGGTCTCCGGGTCGACCACCCGCACCTCCAGGCCGGGGACCGGCAGGCCGCACGAGCCGGAGACCCGCTCGGCGCCCGGCGCCTCGGTCGCGATCGCGCCGCAGGTCTCGGTGGAGCCGTAGCTGTTGAGCAGCGGGATGCCGAACGCGTCCTCGAAGTCCCGGGCCAGCGAGGCCGAGGTGACCGCGCCGGTCGACAGGCAGACCCGCAGCCGCGGCATGTCCAGCCGGCCGGCGTCGGCCTCCCGCAGCAGGTGGTGGTAGAGGGCGGGCACCCCGGCGAGGAAGGTGTACGCGTCGCCGCGCAGCTCGGCCAGCACCTCGTCCGCGGAGAAGCCCGGCATGATGCGCGCGGTCGCGCCGGTCGCGGTGACACCGACCACGCAGACGATGTGCGCCAGGCTGTGGAACAGCGGCAGCGGCCAGAGCACCAGGTCGTCGCGGGAGAGTCCGAGCAGCGGTGCGTAGCAGGACGCCACCGACCACAGGCAGCTGCGCTGGGTCGACAGCACGCCCTTGGGGGCGCCGGTGGAGCCCGAGGTGTAGAGCATGAAGGCGGTCTCGTCCAGGCCGAGGTCGTCGCGCGGCGGCACCGGGGGCTCGACGGTGGCCAGCGCCTCGAACGACGGCAGGTCCCGCGCCGCCTGCGGCCCCTGCGGCCCCTGCGCCGTCGGACCGGAGACGACCACCAGCAGCCCGGGCCGGTCGGCCCGCAGCCGCAGCACCTGGTCCAGGTGGCGGGTGTCGGTGACGACCACGGCGGCGCCGCTGTCGTCCAGGATGTGGGCCAGCTCCTCGTCGCTGGAGTGCGGGTTGACCGGGACGGCGACACCGGCGGCCCGGACGGCGGCCAGGTAGGCCTCCACCACCTCGACGCCGGCGTCCAGGTGGATCGCCACCCGCCCGCCGCGGTCCAGGCCCAGGGCCGCCAGGTGGCCGGCCAGCCGTCCGGTCCGGAGCTCCAGCTCGGCGTAGCCCACGGACCGGCGGCCGTCCCGGAAGGCCGGCTTGTCGCGCAGCGACGCGGCCTGGGAGCGCAGCAGTTCGGGCAGCGGCCTGATCAGCTCGGTACGCGGCATGTCAACGGCTCCTTGGGCACGCGGAAACAGCACGGGAGGCTGGGGGCTCCCGGAGAACAGAGAGGGGTGACGCATCATTCGGTATCCCGTGGCAGTCTCGTCCAGCCGTCCGCGGGGGCCGCACCCCTACGGTTCCCCTACGGGCCCTTGTCCCGGCCGGCTCCGCCGCGGGAGAAGGGGGGTGGTGGTGAGGGGTTGTCCGGCCGTCCGGCCTGCACCAGGCTCGGAGTGGGGAGGACCCGCCGGCGGGGCGAGGACCCCGTCCAGAAGGGACCACCGGAACACCATGACGCTCACCGACGGCGCGGCCGACAGCTGGATCCGCCGCTTCCACCCGGCCCCGGACGCCCGCGTCCGCCTGGTCTGCCTGCCCCACGCGGGAGGGTCGGCGAGCTACTGGTACCCGATGTCCGCCGCCACGGCGGCCGGGATCGAGGTCCTCGCGGTCCAGTACCCGGGACGGCAGGACCGGCGCCACGAACCCTGCGTCGAGACCGTCGAGGCGCTGGCCGAGCAGGTCACCGAGGCGCTGCTGCCCCACCGCGACCTGCCGCTCGCCCTGTTCGGCCACAGCATGGGCGCGGTCGTCGGCTTCGAGGTCGCCCGGCGCCTGGAGGACCTCGGCACCCCGCCGGTCGCCCTGTTCGCCTCCGGCCGCCGCGCACCCTCCCGGCACCGGGACGAGGACGTCCACCTCCGGGGCGTCGACGGCATCGTCGCGGAACTCCGCAAGCTGGACGGCACCGACCCGCGGGCCCTGCAGGACCCGGAGCTGCTGCGGATGATCCTCCCCGCGGTCCGGGCCGACTACAAGGCCGTCGAGACCTACCGCTACCGGCCGGGGCCGCCGCTCTCCTGCCCGGTCGACGTCCTGGTCGGCGACAGCGACGAGAAGGCGACCGTCGACGAGGCCGGGTCCTGGCGCGACCACACCACCGGCGGCTCCGCCCTGCACGTCTTCCCCGGCGGCCACTTCTACCTGGCCCACCACCAGGGCGAGATCGTCCGCATCGTCACCGACCGCCTGCTGCCGCCGGTCTCCTGAACCCGGCGGGCCGCGCCGCGGCCGGTACGCCGCCGCGCCGGTACGCCGCCGCGCCGGTACGTCGCCGTGAGGGCGCCGGGGTTGCGGAGCCGGCGCCTCCGCGAGCGGTCCGGGGCCCTTCCCCCGCGCGTCCCAGGAGACTCATTCACCCCCTGCGCACCATCTTGGGTGCGTTGTGGCGGCTTTGGCCGAAGTTCGCCTCCGGCAGGTCTACGATCTCCCAACGTCGGACC
Organism: Kitasatospora sp. NPDC058046; assembly: GCF_042885595.1. Lineage (NCBI taxonomy): Bacteria > Bacillati > Actinomycetota > Actinomycetes > Kitasatosporales > Streptomycetaceae > Kitasatospora > Kitasatospora sp. NPDC058046. The sequence goes on along the minus strand of NZ_JBHVRS010000003.1, from coordinate 528,719 downwards.
GAACCAAGGCCGTTGACGATCTTTGGGGGGTGACATGGGCCTGCTCGGCGATGACCTGCCGTTCGCCCGTACCCTGAGCGCGCACGACCATGAGGCGTTTCTCGCACTCGGAGCCCCGAAGACCTACGCTCCCGGGCGGCACCTGGTCTCCGAGGGGGACCGCACCACCCACGTCCTCCTGGTGCTGGCCGGCTGGTCCATGGTCTACGTGGCCACCGACCGCGGGGCCACCCGGCTGGTCCTCGGCCTGCGCGGCCCGGGCGAACTGGTGGGCGAGCTGGCCGCGTTGGACGAGCGGCCGCGCAGCGCGACCGCACAGGCGCTCGGCACGGTCCAGGCGCTCGTGATCCCCGGCGACCGGTTCCGGCGGTTCCTGGCCGAGACCCCCCGGGTCGGCAGTCAGGTGATGTCCCAACTCGCCTCGCGACTCAGGGAGTCCGACCGCGAGCGTTCGGCCTTCGCCTCGCTCACCGTGGTCCAGCGCCTGGCCAGGCGCCTCGTCGAGCTCTCCGCCACCGGCGCCACGGCCCGGACGGCCGACTCTCGTGGCCCCTGCGGCGGTTCGACCGCCGTCGTGCACCTGGCGCAGGACGACCTCGCGGCCACCGTCGGTGCCACCCGCGAAGCGGTGGCCAAGGCCCTGAAACTGCTCCGCGACCAGAGACTGGTGCGCACCGGCACCCGGATGGTCGAGATCCTCGACCCCGCCCCGCTCCTGCTGCTCGCCCAGGGGCCGTACGGGCCGGGATCGGGGAGCCGTCCGAACACCTGAGACCCGAACGCCTGGGACCGGTGTGGAGGGACTCCGGCCCGCATGTAAAGCATCACAGACAACCCGGCATGCGGCGCCGGATTCTGGCGGCATGTCGAAGACAACCGCGGGGGTGACCGTGCTCGACCACGCAGTCGACGCCGTGTACAAGCTGGTGGTCAGCGTGGACGTCCGGAGGTCCGGCGCCTACGACGACGCCAGCAAGACCCGGATGCGCCGGCGGCTGTACGCCGTGATCGACCAGGCGTTCACCGAGGCCGCAGTGCCGGCCGGCGCCGTCCACCGGGAGGACCGGGGCGACGGCATCCTGGCGGCCCTCGGCCCCGGCATCGCGCCGGCCCGGATCCTCGGTGTCTGGGTCACCGAGGTGCATGAGCAACTACGTCAGCTGAACGCGGAGTTGGCGACGCGGCTGGGGCTGCGCATCGCCCTGCACGTCGGCCCGGTGATGCACGACGCCCAGGGCATCAGCGGCCACGCCGTCGACCTCGCCTGCCGGCTCGCCGACGCGGAGGCGGCCCGCCGGCTGCTCGACCGGGACCGGGCCGACCTGGTCGTGGTCGTCTCCGACTCGCTCTACCGCGAGGTGGTCTGCCACGGCGGCCGTTTCGTCGACCCAGAGGACTACGCTCCGGCCCGGCTGCGCCTCAAGGACGGCGCCACACCGGCCTGGGTCCGGCTGCCCGGCCGGCCCCGGCCGGCACCGCTGCCGGACGACGGGGGGCCGGAGGAGCCCGGCTCCGACGGCCCGCCCGACAACCGGCCCGCCGGCCCGCCGGGCCCCGCACCGGGTGCGGCGCCGGGCGGGGCGGACGACACCCTCGCGGCCCCGCACGCGCCGGGCGGGGTGTACGTGGGGGGTGATGCGTCGAACAACGAAGGCAACGTCTACCACGGGCCGGTGCACATCGGCCGCACCGTCAGGGGGACGTACCGTGCCTAAGCCGCTGAACGTCGTCAAGGCACCCGAAGTGAGCCTGTGGAAGCCGCCGCTGGGCGACGACCGCCCCGAGGCCGGCTCCGACCCGAACGGCTCCGACGCCGGCCGTCCGCGGACTCCCGCCGACCAGGGCCCCGCCCCCGTCGGCGGGGGAGCGGGCGCGGGGGCGAACGCCGGGCCGGGCGCCGGAGCCGGCGTTCCGCAGCCGGAAGGCCACGTCGGGGACGGCCGCCGTCCGGACCCCGAGGAGCAGGAGCGCGCCGAACGCGAGCAGGCCGCCGGCCGGTTCCGCGAGCGCAGCCGCGACAGTCTGCTCGACGAGGAGGACGACGAGGGCGGGCCCGCCGCCGGCCTGGGGGCGACCTCCCGGGCCCACCGCGAGGCCCGCGGCTCCTACCGGGTGGCCGGCGACCACAACCTGTTCGACCGCACCGTCTTCCACCAGGCCCACATCGGCGACATCCACCTGCGGCTGGACAGCCGGCAGGCGGTCGGCGGGGTCGGCGGACCGGTCCCCGAGGCGGAGCTGCGGCGGGTCCGCCGGATCTACCGGGAGCCGGCGGGCTACGTCGAGCTCCAGCGGACGCTGCGCCGGCAGCGGGTCCTGGTGCTCGCCGGCGCCCCCGGCACCGGGCGGACCTGCACCGCGCTCGCCCTGCTCGACGAGCTGACGCAGCACCGGCCGTCCGCCGAGGGCGCCGCGCAGGACGCTCCGACGGACGGCCCCGCGGCCGGCGCCGTCGCGGAGCCGTCGTCCCGGGTCTCCCGGGTCTCCCCGGAGACCGCCGTACGGCAGCTGGCCGCCACCGTGTCCGACGACGCCCGGCGCGGGCACGGCTACCTGCTCGAACTCCCCTTCGTCCGCGGCGGCGTCGCCGAGCCCCCGGGCGAGTTCGAACTGGACGCCCTCGCCACGGCGCTCTCCGCCTCCGGCTCCTTCGCCGTGCTGGTGGTGGCCGCCGGTCCGACGGCGACCCCGCTGCTGTCCGGCCGGTACGGCCTCATCTGCCCGCCGGCCCCCACGGAGGAACTGCTGCGGGCCCGGATCGCCGTCCACCTGGCCGACGGGGCCGCGGCCGCCGCGGAGTCCCCCGAGGACCTGGTCGCGCGGGCCGACGAGCTCGTCGACGACGCCGAACTGCGCTCCGCGGTCGGCCTGGAGGACCTCCGACCCGCCGAGGCCGAGCTGCTCGCCGACCTGACCGCCGCCCACGTGCTCGGCCGGCTGACCCTCGCGGAACTCCTCGCGGGCTGCGCCAGCCTGGCCCCGCAGCAGGCCCAGGAGTGGTTCGCGGGCGCGGACCGCGAGATCGCCGACCCGGCCGATTCCCCCGGCCCGTCCACCCGCCGGGCCTCCGGGCAGTCGGCCGCCGCCGTCCTGCACCCGACCGCCTCCCGGATCGCCCTGGCGGTCCTCAACGGTGCCGCCCACAGTGCGGTGGCCGAGGCCGCCCGCCTGCTGACCTGGGAGCTCGCGGTGGCCCGCGACCCCGGCAACACGCCCGCCCGCCCGCTGTTCTGCGACGACCCGGTCTCCGATCTCGCCTCCCTGCGCGCCGAGCTGACCGACGGCGAGGTGGAGACGGCGGGCATCCGGGCGCCGGCCCGGATCGTCCGCTACCGGGGCTCGGCCCTGTCCGGGGCAGTGCTCGCGGAGGTCTGGGACCGGCACCACCCGGCCCGCGAGCCGGTGGTCCGCTGGATGCGGCTGCTCGCCGACGACCCCCGGCCCGAGATCTGGGTGCGCGCCGCGCTCGCCTCCGGCGAGCTCTGCGCGCGCGACTTCGCCACCGGCTACGAGAAGCTGGTCCGGCCGATGGCGACCGCCCGCGCCGCCCGGCGCCGGGCCTTCGCCGCCACCGTGCTGGACCAGGCGGCCCGGCACGAGAGCCACCGGCCGGCCGTCCACGCCCTCGTCGGCGACTGGAGCAGGTCGCCCTCCGCGCACCTGCGCTGGACCGCCGCGCTGGTGCTCGGCTTCGGCCACGCCTCGCCCGTGGAGGCCGCGCTCGACGGCCTGGCCCGGATCGGCACCCACGAGGACGGTGACAAGGCGCCGATCGCCTCGCACGGCATCGTCCGGCTGCTCGCCGGCCCCGACGACCGGGCCGTGCTGCGCCGCCTCGCCGAATGGACCGCCGACAAGCGGGTGCCCTACCAGGACCTGGGCCTGCTGGCGGTCGTCCGGCTCGCGGTGACCACGGTCGGCGAGGTGTGGGACGGCGAGGCCTGGCCGGACCTGGGCCGGTACCTGGAGTGGCCGCTGCCGCTGGCCCTCGCGGCCACCCGCCCCGACCGCGCCGTCCCGCTGGCCGACCTGCTGTGGACGGCGCTGCGCACACCGCGCTCCTACGAGGCCGCCACCGACTGCCTGGAGTTCTGGCTGCGGACCGCCGTCGACGAGGACGGCCCGGACACCAGGGCCGGCCTGGCCGCACTGCTCCCGGCCCTGGTCGGCACCGACCGCGAACGGCGGCTCCTGGACTGGCTGTTGCGACGCATGATGAGCGACCCGGACGAGCCGCTGCCGACGGCGCGGGCCCGCGAGCTGTGGGACCTCGCCACCGGCGGCCGCCCTGACGGCGACCGGCGCGGCGGACCGGAGCGGCCCTCGGACCGCCGTGAGGACGGGCGGCCGGGCGAGGGCACCAGGGAAACGGAGGAACGACGATGACGGACGATCCACAGGCCGCCGGCCCACCGGCCCTCGCCAAGGCGGGCCGGCCCGAACGGCCGGCCGGACCGCTGCTGAAGGAGTACGGGAGCCCGGCCGAGTGCACCCGCAAGCCGAGCGCCGAGGTCGCCCTGGTGCACTTCTACCGCAACGGCGGCCACAGCGTGGTCACCGCGATGGGCACCGAGCACGTCGACCGCCCGCGCTTCGCCCGGCCGGTGACGATCTGCGAGGTGGCCCGGGGCACCCACCTCTGCCAGCTGTCCCTCCAGATCCCGGCGGTCGGCAGCGCCACCTTCTTCGAGGTGGAGGTGGACGTGCACTGGTCGGTCGTCGACTACCGCAAGGTGGTGGACGGCCAGGTCAGGAACGTCGCGGAGCGCCTGAAGGGGCCGCTGCTGGAGCGCCTGCGCGCGATCTGCTCCGGCTACCCCGTGACCGCCGCCGCCGAGGTCGACCGCGCGGCCAACTCCGCCTGCCGCACCGGGCAGTGGAACGACCTGGGCTACGACCTCGGGCTGCACGCGGACGTCTACGTGCGGGTCGCGGTGGACAGCACGACCATCCGGCACGCCGACGCGGACCGGAACTCCGCCTACGAGGACCGCACGACGGCCCGGGACTACGACCGCGAGGTGGCGGCGGAGCACCACCGCACCGGTTTGCTCCAGATCCGCATGCGCACCTTCCGGGCGATGCTGGACGGCGGTGAGTGGAACCAGATCTGCTTCATGCTCTCGGACAACCCGGACCAGGCGCGCGCCTTCATGGAGCTGCTGCGCCAGGAGTCCCGCGCGGACAAGCACGAGCTGCTGGAGCACACCCTGCGGCTGGTCGAGAAGGGCGTCATCCAGTCGGCCGAACTGGAGTCGCAGGTGCGGGAGTTGCTGGGCACGCCCGCGTATCGCATCGAGGGCTCCTTCGGCCGGCCGCCGATCCGGGAGCCGGCGGCGAGGCCCGAGCTCCCGGGGAGCGGCCACGGCGGCCGGGACGACCGCCGGGACGGCGGCCCGGCGTTCACCCCTATGTGGGTGCAGGCCGAACCCGCCCCCCGGGACCGGATCCCCGCGCAGGCTCCGCCCGCGCGCCGGCCCAGCGAGGCCTTCGACGACTGGGGCCGCACCGGTTCCGACACCGCACCGCAGGACCACGCCGCTTCCGAGGACGACCGCCGCAGGGACCGCCACGACGACCACGACGACGACCGGGACCGCCGCCCGTGGTCCCCCGGTGACAGGAGCTGACCGCTCATGACCGCTACCGGACCCGCCCCAGCACCCGCGCCCGCCCCCGAACCCGCCCCCGCGCCCGCCCCCGAACCCGTCCCCTGCTCGGACGAGGCCCGCTTCGTCGCGGACCGCCTCCTGTGCGTCGTCCGCGAGGACATCGGACGGGCCGACACCAAGTCCTCGATCCTGCTCACCGCCGCCCTCGGCCTGCCCGCCCTGCTCCTGGACCGCAACTGGGCCGACGGCCGGCCCGGGACGCTCGCCGCCGTCCTGCTCGCGCTCGGCGGCGTGTTCTGGGCCGCCGGGGCGGTCGCGCTGGTCCGGGCGATCCTGCCCCGCACCGGAACCCTGCGCGACCACGACGGCGTGACCTTCTTCGGCGACCTGCTCACCTCCGAGGGCCGGCCCGCGCTCACCGAACAGATCGTCGCGGCCGGCCGGGACCCGCTCGACTGGCTGCTCGTCCAAGCCGTCGACGTCAGCACCATCCTGGCCGCCAAGTACCGCCGAATCCGCTGGGGCGTCGCCTGCCTGGCCCCCGGCTCGGTCCTCGCCACCGCCGGAATCCTGCTCACCTGAGCCGCCCGGCCCCGACCGCCCCACCTCGACCGCCAGACCCCGACCGCCTGCCACCGGCCGACGCCTGTCCGTCCGCCGACCGGTGGAACGCACCCCCGATCCAGAGGAGACGACGGTGCCACACCTGCTCTTCGCACGCCCTCCCGGGCGCGGCCCGACCGGCGCACGGGCCCGTGGGCGCCGGCGTGCCACCGGCGGACTCGGGCGGGCCGCCGCCCTCACCGCGGCGTCCCTGCTGACCGTCGGCCTCCTGCCCGGCCCGGCCTCCGCCGAGCCGAGCCCCACGGCGGCCCCCACGACGGCCCCCGCGCCGACGAGTGCACCGCCGGCCGCCGTCGGCCCGGTCGACTACGCGATCGCCGTGGACGAGTCGGGCAGCCTCAAGCCCGCCGAGGTCGACCGCGAGCGGGCCGCCGCCGTGGGGATCGCCCTCGGCGAGGTCCACCCGAAGTCGACCGTCACCGTGCTCGGCTTCGCCAGCGCGGACAACGAGTCCCAGCACCCGGTGGACGAGGTCTGCCCGCCCACCGTCCTGGACGGCGCCGGCCGCGACCGGATCGGCAGGTGCATCAGCGACCTGCGCAGCCGCAGGCCCGACGAGGGACAGGGCACCGACTTCCCGAACGCCGTCCTCCAAGGGGTCAGCCGGCTCGCCGCCGGGGCCGACCCGGCCACGCCCCGGGTCCTGTTCCTCCTCACCGACGGCAGGCTCGACGTCGGCGACAGCCCGGCCTACGGCGACCCGGCCCACCGCGCCGCTGCCGGCGAGGAGGCGCTGACCCGCGCCCTCGCCGCCGCTCAGGCCGCCCGGATCCAGGTCTGGCCGCTCGGCTTCGGCTCGGACATCGACCGGGCCGCCCTGGACCGGATGGCGGCCGCGGGCTTCCAGGGCGGCTGCGTCGACCTGCCCGACGCCCAGCCCCGGGCGACCGTGGTACCGGACGCCACCGCCGTCGCCGACGCGATGCGGACCGCCTTCGCCGCCGCCCACTGCCTGCGCGCCACCGCAGGCGGCACCGGCCACCCGCCGATCGACATCGAGGTGCGGATCTCCCCGCTCACCACCGTGGGCAGCATCGTCGTCGACAAGGGCGACCCCCTCGTCACCGCCACCTACGTCGACCCCGACGGCCGCGAGATCACCGGCACCACCACCGACCCGGTCTCGAAGTTCGAACTCTCGCCCCGCGACCAGACGGTCGAGTCGCTGCGCATCACCGACCCCAAGCCGGGCCAGTGGCGGGTCCACCTGGACGCCCCGGCGGACCACCGGGCGCAGCTGGCCACCGTCAACGTGCTGTGGCGCGGCGCGCTGCGCGGCTCCATCACCATGGCGCCGCCCTCGCCGCGGGCCGGCGAGCGGGCCGTGGTGACACTCAGGCTCCAGACCCGCCAGGGGGTGGAGGTGACGGATCCCCAGGACCTGAAGGACCTGCGGGTCAGCGCCGTCCTGAGCGGCGAGGGGTTCGCGCCCGTGCCGGTCAAGCTGGCCGACGACGGCTCCGCCCCGGACGGCAGGGCCGGCGACGGCGCGTTCAGCGGGACGGTGACCGTACCCGCCGCGGCGACCGGCCGGATCAAGGTCTCCGGCACCCTCGCCGCGTCCGGGCTGACAGCCGACGAGGACCGCTCGCAGGGCACCCTGGTGGCCCCGGCGGTGCCGCTGGTGACCGCAGCCCTCACCCTCGACGACGGCGCCGGGCGGCGGCTCCACCCCGGGGACGAGCTGGCCGGCAGCCTCGCCCTGCACAACGCGGACGGCGCCCCGCACACGCTGCGGCCGGCCCTCCGGGACACCGCCCCGGGCCTGCTGGCCGTGACCCCGGAGGAGATCACCCTGGCGCCCGGCGAGTCCCGCCGGGTGGACGTCGCGGTGACGGCGGCCCGGCCTGGCGCGTTCCACGGACTGCTCGACGGCGGCGACCTGCGGCTCGGCGGCAAGGTCACCGTGGTCGACACCACCGACCGGGACCGGGTCCTGGTCGACAGCCCCCTGTCGCTGACGATCACCCGGCCGCCGACCTTCTGGGAGACCTGGTGGTGGGCGCTGCTGCTGGGCGGCCTGGTGGCGGTGCTGGCCGTCCTGGCCGGGCTGGCCCTGCGCCTGCGGGCGCGGCTGGGCAAGGACCCGGCGGGGCTCAGGCTGCTCCTGTTGGACCCGGAGGGCCGCCAAGTCGCCGACATCGCCGCGGACTCCGGCACCAAGCGCTGGTACGCGTTCGACGTGCACGGCCTCGGCGGCCCCGACCCCCGGCTCGTCCGGCAGCCCGGCGGACCGTACCGGGTGCAGCGCAGCCTGGACGGCGGAGTGGTGCTGGAGCGGCGTGGGCAGGCGAGGGCCCGGATCCAGCCGGACCGGCCGGTGCCGCTCGCGGGCGGGCTCGCCGTGGGGATCCGGGACGAACGGCGCGGCAGGACCCGTCCCGCGGGGCGTCCCACACCACCCGACGCCGGCGCGCAGACCGTCGTCGACGACTACATCTGAGCTCCCCCGTCCCTGAGGACCCGTTCCACCACCCCTGACCCGTGCCGGTCGATACCCGAGCCGGCCGCGCCCGCGCGGCCGGATGAAGGCGGAACCCATGAAGATCTTCCAGCCGATGCTGTTCGTCGGCCTGGGCGGTACCGGCGGCCTCGTCGGCGCCGAACTGGAGCGGCGCCTGCGCGCCGAACTGTGCGGCCCCGACGGCACCGCACTCACCCACATCGGCGGCATGGCGCCCCACCAGCTGCCGGACTGCCTGCAGTTCGTCTACGCCGACTTCAGCGAGGCGGACCTGGCCCACCTGCCGCTCGCCACCGCCGATCCGGCGCTGCGTGCCGCGTACAGCCGCACCTCGCGCGCCACCCCCAACCTGCTGCCGAACTACGACAGTTCGCCCGACATCACCAAGATGTTGCGGGCCAGCCTCTCCGACGAGACGGCCTCCTGGCTGCCGCCGCGCGCCAACGAGCCCAGGGTCGTCCCGCTCAAGAACGGCGCCGGGCAGCTGCCGACGGTCGGCCGCGCCGGGTTGTTCGGCACCCTCCGCGACGGGCTGGACCCGGTGCTGGCCCCGCTGACCGACGCCATCGACGTGCTCGCGCGCGCCGGCGGTGTCCTGAGCCAGCTCGGCGGCGGCCAGGTGACCGGCTGCGACGTCTTCGTGGCCTTCTCGGTCGCCGGTGGCACCGGCGCCGGGATCTTCCTGGACTACCTGCACCTGATCAACCACGCCTTCCAGGAGAAGCGCCTCGACGGAGTCAAGATCCACCCGCTGGTGGTGATGCCCTCCGCGTTCCCGGCGGCGCGCGGGGGCGGCCGGGAGGCGGAGCTGAACTCCGCCCGTGCCCTGGTCGACCTGTTCCGGCTGGTGGACGAGCAGAACGCGCCGATCGAGGGGGCCGAACTCGGCGACCTCGACAAGGACCTGACGCTGCGGATCCGCTACCCGCACACCGCGCCGATCCGGCTGCGCAGCGGCATCCTGCCGACCGCCTTCCTGTTCAGCCGCACCGCCGGCATCCGCCAGGACGACCTGCGCCGCTCGATGGTCTCGCTGGTGATGTCGCTGATCGGCACCGAGCTCGGCGACGGCCGGGAGAACGGGCGGTCCCGGGCCGACGACGACTACCAGACCTTCGCCCAGAGCTTCATCAACCGCGGGGTGTCCCGGTCGATCGTGTCCGACGCCGGGATCGGCCGCAAGGGCGTCTCGACCAGCCTGGTCGCCTCGATGACCGCGCCCGTGGACGAGTTGGCGTCCCTGGTCTCGGGCCGCTTCCTGCGCGCCTCGGTCGAGCAGTTGAGCAGCGGCTCCCGCCGCACCCACCGGCCCGCCGAGGAGCTGGTGAAGCAGATGTTCGCGGACTCCGGTCTGGAGGAACTCCTGGAGCGCCGGGCGTTGGAGCTCCAGCCGTTCGCCTCGGAGCCGCGCGGTGGTTCGGCGATCGAGGCCGCGCTGATGGCCCGACAGGGCGACATGCAGCAGGCCCTCGCCGACCTGGCCCGCCGGGTGGCGCAGCGCACCGCGGACATGGCGCAGAACTTCGCGCCCCGGCGGGCGGTGGACAAACTGCTCGCCACCGTCGACCCGTTCACCGTCGAGCGGATCGTCAAGGGGGTGCCGGAGGAGGCCAACGACCTCGCCCGCCTCGGCTTCCTCGGCCTGCTCGACAACCGCACCCGGCGCCCGGCCCTGCCCCCGGGCACCCCGGACCAGCCGCCGCCGGTGCCCCGGATCAGGCGCCGGGCCTACGGGCTCGCCCAGCCGCGCTGGGGGGACGAGGACGTCCAGACCGTGCTGCGCGAGCAGGACGCCTGGTACCGCTGGCGCGGCCGACAGATCTGGCACGACGGCTGGCGGGACCAGCAGCAGCGCTGGGAGCCGGCCGCCCGGGCCCTGGAGCGGGAGGTCACCCGCCTGGTCGAGGCCCTGCACCGGCACTCCGCGCAGGAGCCGAAGGCCTTCGCCGAGCAGTCCCGGGTGCTGTACGAGGACCGGACCGGCGTCTCCTACCTGCTGCCGCCGCAGCGCGACCTGCGGCACTTCTACGACGACCTGGTCGCCAGGCTCGCCACCAGCCAGGGCCTGGCCGACAGCGGGGACCAGGCCGCCCTGCTGCTGCGGCTGGTCGGGGGTGACGAGTGGCGCACGGCGCACGCCGCGAGCCGGCGCGACCCCGACGGCGCGGTCGGCGGGGTCAAGGCGATCGTGGAGGCCGGCGTCAAGCGGCTCTTCGCGGATGGCGGCGAGCAGTTGGAGGAGCGTCCGCTGCTGCCGTCCATGGGGGTCCTGCTGGCCGCGGCGGCGGGCAGCGCCGAGGCCGGCGACCAGGTCAGCAGGGAGGCCCTGGAACAGTTCGGCCGCAAGGTGGCCGGCCTGCTGCCGGCCGGCTTCGTGCCGGAGGGCACCGGGCCGCTCAAGGCGCTGGTGACCTACCCGAAGGTCGGGAACGTCGACGAGGCAGTGGACTACCTGCGCCGGGCGCTGCGGCTGCCCGGGGACGCGCGGGCGGAGTTCCGCGGCGTCGAGACGGAGTCGATCACGGTCGTGCTGTTCCGCAGCGAGATGAGCCTCACCGAGGTGCCCGAGGTCCGCAAGGTGCTGCGCCAGTGGGCCAAGGCGAGGGAGGGGGAGCAGGCCGAGGACGTCCTGCGCTGGCGCCAGCGCCTGGGCCACCGGGACGACTGGCTGGTGTCCACCGAGGCGGACCGCCGGCACGTGCTGCACCGGCTGCTCTGCCTGCTGTGGAACGGCCAGGTGGATGTGCTGGAGGGCTCCGAGGACTCGCCCCGGGTGATCCGGCTGCGGCTGCACCGCGAGCGCGGCACCGACGCGCCGGGTGTGCGGCTGCGCCTCGGCGCGCAGCACGACGGCGTCTCCAGCTGGGCCGAGCTGCTGCGCGCCTACGAGCGCTGGACCGTGCTGGACGACGAGCGGACGGTCTGGGACTACTGCGAGCAGCTGATGGAGGCCCGTCCGGTCGGGCTGACCCGGTCGGTCGGCCGTCCCGACCCGCTGTTCGTCCGGCTGGTCGAGCAGATCGCGCCGCAGCAGCTGCGCCTGCTCGCGTCCCGCCGGGAGTCGGGCGGGGAGCGCGTCGAGGGCTGGTTCCGCCCGCTGTGGGAGTTCTGGGCGGAGACCCTGCCGGAGGCGCTGAAGGCGGAGTTCCCCGACCACCGCGCCGTCGAGCCGAACCTGGGCCGGCTCCTGGAGGCGGTCCAGCGCGGCGAGCTGTCGTCGCGTCCGGTCGAGGAGATCGAGGAGGTCGAGGACGACGGGCCCGCGCGGCTTTCGCGCGGCGAGGAGAACGACTGGGGCACCGTCCGGCCCGCCGACGGCGGTGGCCGGCGCGAGACCGGTCCGGACCGGGAGCGGGAGAGCGGGCCCGAACAGGACCGGCACCGGGCGCGGGAGCGGGACGGCAGGTGGGAGCGTGAGCCCGAACGGGTTCGGGCCTTGGAGCAGGACCGCGACCGCGACGATGAGCGCCGGGGTGCCCCCGACCACCGGCACGAGAACGGCGGGCCGTACCGCAAGCCCGCCGAGCCGTACGGCAAGCCGGCCGAGCCGCAGCACGGGCCCGCCGAGCCGCCGTCCTGGTACTACGACGACCTCGACGGACAGGCCGGCGGCCGTGACGGAGGCGAATCGGCATGAGTGAGTCGATCCGTCCTCACACCCCGGTCGTCCACCTCGACCTCCGCACGGCCGAACTCGCCGGCACCGACCCGGCCGACCTGCGGAACGCCGTCACCGCCCGGCTCCCCCGGCCGCGGCCGCACGACCACCGCTTCCTGGTCGTCGACACCCCCGCCGGCCTGGTCGGACACCGCACCAGGTACGAGCAGCTGATGGGGTACCCCGCGCCCGGCCGGGTGCGGGTGCTCTGCCTGCTGGTCGGCGACCTGACCGCCCATCCCCCCGAGGGCCACCCGGCCGAGCGCCGACTGGTCCGTCCCGACACCCTGCGCGGCCCCGAGGCCGGGCTGATCTGGGCCGGCGACCTCCACGCCGGCGACGGCCGGCCCGGGGCCGCCGCGCCCGACGACCCGCACGCGCTGGCCGTCCTGGTCGACCTGCTCGGACTCCCCGAGGTGTTCGACGAGACCCTGGACGTGCTGGGCGCGCTGCCCGAAGGGGTGGCCGCGCCCGGTCTGCGGGTGCTGGAGCACGGCCTGGCCCCGGAGGTCCGGAGCCAGGCGTGGAGCGAGGCGCTGCTGCGGTTCGCCGGTTCCCGCACCGCCGCCCCGGCCGGGGCGGCGGCCCACACCGGCGCCGACCTGCCGCCCGCCCTCTCCACGCTGGCCGTCGGCGCCGCCTCCGGCAGCCCCGGCCGGCGGGAGGAGGGCGGAGACGCCGCCCGGGCCCACGACGCGGCGGCCGAGGCCCTTGCCGACGCGGACGCCGGACTGCTGGCCTTCGGCAGGCCCGCCGGCCTGCTCACCGGCGCGGGCCGCGCCGAGCTGGAGTCGGCGCTCGGCCGCGCCCGGCAGGCACTGGACCGCTACCACGATGTGGTCGGACAGGTCCTGCGCAGCGACGGGGGGACGGCCGGTGCGCAGCCCGCCGCCGAGTCCGCGGCCCGGCTCGCCCGGCTCGGGGTGGCCGTGGCGCCCGCCGCCACCAGCGGCGAGCGGATCGGCGACAGCCTGCGCAGCCTCGCTCTGGGGCTGTTGCGCGACGGGCTGCCGCTGCGCGCGGTGGCGCAGCGCTTCGCCCAGCTCGCCGAACAGGTGCAGCCGTTGTCCAACACGCCGCTGCTCGCCGCCCTCGACAGGCTGCGCGCGGGCGGACCGGACGGCCGGCGCCCGGAGCCCGACCCGCCGGGGGCCGGCGTCCTCGCCCTCACGGCGCTGACCGGCGTCCTCGGCGGGCTGTGGAGCGGGGCGGCCCTGCCGGCCGCGCTGACCGTCCCCGTGCTGGTCCTGGTGGGCGTGCTGCTGGTCGCCCGCCGGTTGCCGGGCGGTTCGGCGCGGGCGGTGTACGCGTCGTGGTTCGGCGCGGCCGCGCTCGTCGGCGCCGCCGGGGGCGTTGCGGGCGCCTGGCTGACCGGTCTGCCGGTCTGGGCGGCCGCGCTCGCCCTGCTGCTCGCCCTCGGCTGCTGGGGCCGGCTGCTGCTGGGGCTGTGGCACGGCTACGCCCAGCGCTGGGGCCGGGAGCGCGGCGTCGTCCCGCTGCGGGGCGAACTCGACGGCCTGGACGCCCTGTTGACCCGCGCGCTGCGCGAGTTCTGGGCCGTCGAGGAGCGGCGCTACTGCGCGGACGCCGCGCTGGCCGTGGTCGGGGTGCTGCGGACGACGGCCGACACCGCGGAGGAGGAGGCGGCGCGCGGCCTCGCCGCCGACCGGCCCGAGGCGGCCGAGGGAGCCGAGGGCTCCGAGGAGGGGGCCGAGCTCTGGCTGTACGAGTCCGGTGAGGAAGGGCCCGAGTTCGACGAGCCGTCGTGGACGGAGGACTACGACTGGAACCTCGAACCGCCGCGGTCCGCGGGGGAGTTCGGCGCCGCGGGCGACAGCGGCTCCGGCTTCGGGGTCGGCTTCGGGGCCGACGGGTCCGGCGCCGGGGCGGATCCCGGGCCCACCGCGGTCGTGCCGCCCTGGCTGGAGCGCGGCGAGGCCAAGGGCGGCCCCGACCTCGTCACGGTGCTGACCGGCGATCTGACCGACGCCGCCCTGACCGCGCTGGAACCGTACTGGGGCGCGGTCGAGCGCGGCCACGTCGGCGACGCCGCCCAGGAACGGATCGCCGAGCGGGTCCGGGAGCTCCTCGGCGTGGCCCGCGACCACCTGCGGCACAACGACGTGCTCTCCGCCCCGCCCTTCGCCTCGCCGCACCGCGACCGCGGCGGGCCGGTCGGCCTGCTGGGCATCGACGCCCGACGGGCCGCCGACTCCACCGCCCTCGACCCCGACGGGCACACCGTGGTCCAGCTGAACGCGTCGGAGCAGCTCGACCTGCTCAGCCGCGATCCGTCGGCCGTCGCGCTGATCCGCTTCGGCCCGGAGGCGGCCCGCGACACCGTCGGACCCGACACGCCCTACGGTGACGGGTACTTCGGCGGCGCGCCGGGCCCGCGGGGGGAGCGGGAGGTGCTGACCGCGGCCGGCCGGTACGCGGGCCTGCTGCGGCTGACCGGCCTGAAACCCGGTGTCGTCAGGACCGTCCGGCAGTGGCACGACGAAGCACCGGAGAGCGAGGAGTACGAGTGGTGACCACCCCGGGGCCCGGTCCGCGGTCCGGCGAGCCCGCCCGCGCGAAACACGTCGAGCTGTCCTTCCTGACCCCCGACGGGCGGCGGAACCGGACCTGGGCCCGGTTCGGCCCCGACTCCGGCCCGCTCTCCCGCGGCCCGGTCCGGACCCGCAACACGCTGCTGAACAACACCGTCAAGTGCGTCCAGGTCCGGGCCGCCGGGACGGA
Organism: Kitasatospora sp. NPDC058046; assembly: GCF_042885595.1. NCBI lineage: Bacteria > Bacillati > Actinomycetota > Actinomycetes > Kitasatosporales > Streptomycetaceae > Kitasatospora > Kitasatospora sp. NPDC058046. The sequence continues at coordinate 513,619 of NZ_JBHVRS010000003.1, read as the reverse complement.
CGCGCCCGGCGGCGCCCAGGCGGCCTTCGCCTCCTCCGCGGCCATCGACGCCGAGACCGCGGTCGCGCTGCGGCTGCACCGCGCGCTCGGAGCCCCCGGCGCGAGCGGGCCGTTCCCGGTCCTGATCGGCTACGAGCTCGACGCGGCCGAGCCGTTCGCGCTCTACCGGCCGCCGCGCGGCCGGACCGTCGAGCGGATGCACGGGCTACCCGGCGCCCAACTGCGCGTCATCGAACAGGAGTTGGTGGACGCCCTCGCCGTGCTGGCCGAGCTCGGCCTGGTCCACCACGGGATCGCCCCGGAGACGGTCCGCTGGGACGGCCGGCGGATCCAGCTCTGGGGCCTCGACGCGGTGACCCACACCGGCCGCCCCCGCACACCGCGCGGCGCCGCGCCGTACGCACCGCCGGAGGTGCGCGAAGGGGCCGGTCGCAGCGACCCCCGCGACGGCCTGTGGAGCGCCGCCCAGGTGATGTACAGCCTGGTCACCGGCCGGCCCGGCGCCCCGGACCGGCCGCCGCCCGACCTGGCCGACCACCGCTCGCTCGCGCACACCATGGGCTCCTCCTTCGCCCCGCGCGCCGCCGACCGCCCCACCCCGGCCGCCCTGCTCGCCCTGCTCGCCCCCGACCGGGCCCCCGCCGCCGACCGGCTGCCCGCCGACGGGCTCGCCGCGCACCGCGCCGGGTACGACCGGGCGCTGGCGTCGAAGCGTCCGGCCGGCGCGGTGGCGCCCGGCGAAGCGGTCGGCGAGGCCGTCGGCCACCCGGCCGGTGCTCCGACCGGCGAGGTGCTCTGCCCGTACTGCCTGGAGCCGATCCGCTACGACCCGACCGCCCTCCACACCCCCGACGCCGTCCAGGAGCTCCGCCCCTACAACCCGCACGCCCAGCCCAACCCGCGACTGCTCGCCGACGAACTGCGCGGCGCCTTCCAGCTCTGCCCGGGCAACGGCACCGTCCGGGAGCACCACATCCCCGTCCCCTACCTGACCAACGGCCGCCCGCTGACGGTGGCCATGATCGGGCAGTCCAACACCGGCAAGAGCCACCTGCTCACCCAGATGGTGGCCGAGATCGCCGACGACCGGCTGAAGCCTTACGGCATCAGCTGGCAGTCCGTCAACCCGCGCCAGCACGCCGGATTCCTGAACAGCCGGGTGGTGCCGCTGCGCGACGGCCGGGTGCTCGCCCACACCGCCGGCCTCGGCCAGGACGAGACCGCCCGGTTCGTCGAGTCCCTGCTGATCACCGACGCGTCCGGACGGACCAGGCCGCTCGCGTTCTTCGACCTCGCCGGCGAGGACCTGCTGCGCACGGACGCCCTGCTGCGGTTCCTGCTGGGCATCGACGCCCTGATCTTCGTCGTCGACCCCACGATCGCCATGCCGCTCGCCCAGCTCGACGAGGTCCGCACGACGCTCGACCAGCACGTCAACCGGGACGGCGACCCGGCCTTCGCCACCGTCCTGGACCGCGTCCCCCGCACCGGCCCCTACCTGACCGTCCCGTCCGCCGTGGTCGTCGCCAAGGCCGACCTGCTGCGGTCCGAACCCCCCGTCGACCGCTGGCTCGGCGAACCGGGCCACACCGCACTGAGCCGCCGACGGCTCCACGAGGAGAGCCGCGACGTGTACGCACTGCTCGACCGCGATGCCGGAAAGGCCTGGCTGCGCCCCTTCGACACCGCTCTGCACTGCACCCTGCACGTGGCCTCGGCGACCGGTGGCCGGCAGGAGGACAGCCGCTACCCGCGCGGCGTCCGTGCCCAGCGGGTCCTGGAACCCCTGCTCTCGCTGTTCGCGATGCACGGCATCGTCGAACTCCCCGAGGGCCGACCCGTCGACGAGGTGGACCGATGAGTGCTCAGGGCCCCGGCTCCGACCGGGACGCCGTCGACCAGATCGTCTTCCGCTGGCAGGGCAACCAGGGCCGGCGCAGCGCCGGCCTGACCGCCGCCGCCTGGTCCTGCCCCGAGGAGGACGCCGAGGAGCTCGGCCAGGAGCTCGCCCCGTTCCTGCGGGTCGACGGCGCGCCGTGCCCCAGCGTGGTCCGCACCCGGCTGCGGGACGATCGCGCCGCCCTCGTCCAGCGCTGGCCCACGGCCGACCCGGGCGGGCGGCCCAACACGGCCGCCCACGTCCTGGTCGGGCCGACCGGCCTGCTCGGCCCCCGCACCTGCCTGGCCCTGCGCGACTGGACGTGGAGCGGGCAGGAGTTCGCCGAACAGGCCCACGGTGGGCAGCCCCGGCTCGCGATGGCGGACCTGGAGGCGACCGTGGTGCCGGCCTGGGCCGACACCCTGGCCCTCCTGCCGGACGTCCGTGACACGCTCACCGCCGCCACCGCCGCCCTGCTGCGCCACCCGCAGTGCCGCCTCTCGCTGCGCAGTGACGCCCTGCCGGGGTGGCCGGAGCAGAACCGGTCCGGCGTGGTCGTCGCGGGCCTTCTCCAGATCTTCGGGCTGTGGCTGGGCCGCCCCTGGACCTTCGCCACCCACGACATGACGGATCGCCACGATCTGCTGGCCACCTGGGTCTCCGACTGGTCGACCGACGGCGGCCGGCAGCGGGCGCGCTACCGCGTCGACCCGAGGCGGCCCGAGGACGACCGCGCGCACGAGCTCGCGGCCCGCCTGGTCGGCCGCTGCCTGGCCGCGGTCGAGCGCGGGCCCGGCGGCGCCGGCCTGCCGGAACTGAAGGACGGACTGCGGGACGGCGCGAGCCTGCCGGCGGAGGAGCGGCTGCGGAGGCTCGCGCGCGTCCTCGACACGAACCGCCGCCCGGAGTCCCGCGATCCCGGCGAGGGGCCGGGGGACGACGGGGGGTCGGTGTACACGGAGCCCCGGCCGCCGTCCGCCGCACCGTCCCCACCTGAGCCACCCGCCCCTTCGCCCGCGTCCGGACGGTTGCACGCGGTCCTGCGCAACCCCCGCCCCGACCCGGCCGAAGCCGAGGAACTGGACGGCTGGATCCGCCGGTTGACCGGCCGTGAGGCACTCCTGCTGCTCCGGGAGGAGGACCTCTCCTACCGGGCGACCACCGAGTTGCTCTGTCACCTGCACCGGGGCCGGGGGCACCGGAACGCCGAGGCGGCGGCCGCACTCTGCACGGAGGTCCTGCGCCAGCGGCTCTACCTCTTCCGCGCGGGGCCCGACCAGGGCGGTGGCTCCCGCGCCGACGACGGCGAACTCTCCCGGCGCTCCGTCTGGGTGTTCGCCTGGGCCGTCTCGCCGTACGTCCGGGAGGAGCGCCACGCCGCGGCGCTCGACCGCTGGCTCACGGGACTCCTCGTCTCCAGCTCCGCCCTGGAGACCGAACTGCTCCGCGGCCTGGTGCCCCCGCCGGGCGGGCCGTCCCCGGAGGGCCTCCCGCCCGACCTGCCGCCCGTGCTCTGGCAGCGGCTGCTCCACGGACTCCCACCGGTCGCGCCGGTGCGGGCGCACACGCCTCCGGCCCCGCCCCCGCCGAGCCCGCCGCCCCGGCCGGCCCCGCCGGAGGAGGCGGCCGTGGAAGGACCGGCCGAGGCCCCGGCCCTCCCGGTGCCGACCCGACCGGAGGACCCGCCCCCACCGCAACCCCCGCCGGCCCCGGCACCGGCGGGCCCGTCGCTCCTCCCCGCGCGCGGCCGGCGGTACCCCGGAAAGCCCGACCAGGGCGACGACAGGGACCTGATCGCCATCGTCCTCTTCTTCCTGCTGGCCGCGCTCGTGGCCATCGGCACGATCTGGATCGTCCGGAGCTGACGCGCCGGCCGCCCGCCGGCACCGGGTGGCCGGGTCTGCCACGAAGCGGAATCCGACATGTCGGATTCCGCTTCTGTTACTTCTGTGACTTGCGTGACTCTTGTGATGGATGTGAGTGCAGGGAATGGCGTGAACTGGTGGGTCAGGAAAGTGTTGCGTTTCCGTGACAGCCGCGCCTATGATCAACGGAAAGCTTCGATATTGATCGAACCCCGGGGGGGTGTTTGGACAGCGGGGGCCAGTCGGGTGTTCAACTGATGTCGCGTCGCAGTTGAACACCGGTCGGCCGCGGAGGGGTGGGCGGGGATAGGGGCGGAAGGATTGGGCTCTGAATCCCGCTGCCGGGTTCCGCGAATGAAGCAATCAATTTGCCGGTGATTCCGCGGGTGGTGTTGTACCGGCGCGATGGGGACTTGGGTCGGCGTGTTCTGAAGGGGGAGTTCAGCATGGGGGAGCGCCTGCGCACCGCTCCGACTCCGGTCGGTGCGGATGGCGGCCGGGGTCCGGGAGGTCCGGTCGGAGCATCCGAAGCGGCCTCCGGGGGCGGCCGGCCGGCGGAGCGGGCCGCGCGCGCCGAGGCGGCGTTGCGGATCCTCCAGGCCCATCCCTCGCTGTCCGACCGGGCGGTCGCGGAGTCGACCGGCCTTGGCGCGCGAACCGTTGCCGAGCTGCGGCGCCTGTCGGAATCCGTGGCGGAATCCGGATTCCGGATCGGCCGGGACGGCAAGTCCCGCCCGTTGAACGGCGCGGCCGGGCGGCTGCGCGTGGCGGAGCTCCTCGGGGAGAACCCGAAGGCCTCGCTGCGCCAGTTGGCCAGGACGGCCGGGGTGTCGCCCGCGACGGCGCTCGATGTGCGGCGGCGGCTGGAGCGCGGTGAGGAGCCCGTCCCGGTGAAGCGGGCCGCCATTGCGCCGGGGGTTTCCCCGAAGGGTGCCGCGCCGGCCGGGGGGAATGGCTTCGCGGGGGGTTTCGGCCGGACCGGCTGATTTCCCGTCGGCGTTAATCGATTTCTAATCCCCGCCGTAATTCCGATCGGATCTTGTGCCTTTGTCGGACCGCCGATAAAGTCGAAGTCGGCCTGCAGTATTCCTGCGCCTTGCCTGAAATATAATCTCGCATCCACCAGAGGAGCGGCCAATCATGACGCACCGATTCTCGCTTGTCCTGAACCGAGAAGTGAACGATCAGGAGAAGGTCACCCTGAAGGAGGCGAGCCGCGCCGACATCGCGTTCGTCGACGACACCCTCCCGACGAACGCCGACGTCCCGGTCACCCGGATCGAATTCGAGGACGGGGTCACGGCCACGCTCGCCGAGGCCATCGAGGCCGGCTTCGAGGCCGTCAAGGCCGTCCCGGACCTGTCCGTCCCGGGCCTGAGCGTGCCCGCCCAGCCGGCCGCGGCCGAGGGCGGCGAGGAGGCCGTCAACGAGGCGGCCGAGGCCGTCTCCTGACGGCACGCACGTCCCCGCCCCGCGGGGACTGAGGCCGACTCCTGCGCGGAGGCCGAGCAGCAACCGCGCGGGAGCCGGGCGCCGTTCCCGCGGCAACCGCGCGGGAGCCGGACAGTGATCCCGCGGCAGGCGCGCGGGATCCGCGCCGCAGCACCGCCGGGCACCGGGGGAGGAGCGCGGCCGCCGCGAGGAGCGGTCGGCCGCGGTCTTCCGCGTGCCCGCCCGCCCGGCGGGAGCGGTGCGGTGGCAGCACCGTGAAGAACACGTACTCCAGTGGCAGGGCCGCGCTCGTCGTGCACGCGCGCGGTCAGCACGTCGACTCGCAGTTCACTACGGGGGGAGCAGGGCCGCCATGGCCGACGAACAGCAGCTTCGCGACTACCTCAAGGTCGTGACGGCCAAACTGCGCAGCACCCGGACGGAACTGGACCGGCTCAGGCACGAGCCCATCGCCGTCGTCGGCATGGGCTGCCGCTACGCCGGCGGCGTCGACAGCCCCGAGGCGCTGTGGCGGCTGGTCGCGGACGGCGCCGACGCCGTCGCCGGCTTCCCCGCCGACCGGGGCTGGGACACCGCGGGGCTCTACGACTCGCCCGACCTGCCGGGCTCCACCACCCGTGAGGGCGCCTTCCTGTACGAGGCGGCCGAGTTCGACGCCGCCTTCTTCGGGATCAGCCCGCGCGAGGCCCTCGCCATGGACCCGCAGCAGCGGCTGCTGCTGGAGACCTCCTGGGAGGCCGTCGAGCGCGCCGGCATCGATCCGGCCACCCTGCACGGCTCCCGCACCGGCGTGTTCACGGGCGTCTACTCCTCCGCCGCGGCCTACGGGAGCGACGCCGGCCTGGACTTCGCGGAGGCCACCGGCCACCTGCTGACCGGCACCGCCAACAGCGTGCTCTCCGGCCGGATCTCCTTCACCCTCGGCCTGGTCGGCCCCGCCGTGACGGTGGACACCGCCTGCTCCTCCTCCCTGGTCGCCCTGCACCTGGCGGTGCAGGCGCTGCGCGCCGAGGAGTGCGACCTGGCCCTGGCGGGCGGCGCGACCCTGATGTCCTCGCCGGTGCTGTTCCGCGAGTTCTCCCGCCAGCAGGGCCTGGCCGCCGACGGCCGCTGCAAGCCCTTCTCGGCGGACGCCGACGGCACGGGCTGGGGCGAGGGCGCCGGCATGGTCGTCCTGGAGCGGCTGTCGGACGCGCGCCGCAACGGGCACCCCGTCCTGGCGGTGATCAGCGGCAGCGCGGTCAACCAGGACGGCGCCTCCAACGGGCTGACCGCGCCCAACGGCAGCTCGCAGCGCGTCGTCATCCGGGCCGCCCTGGACAACGCCCAGCTGACGGCGGCCGACGTGGACGCCGTGGAGGCGCACGGGACGGGCACCCGGCTGGGCGACCCGATCGAGGCCCAGGCCCTGCTGGAGACCTACGGGCAGGCGGCGGGCCGCGCCGACGACCGGCCGCTGTGGCTGGGCTCGGTGAAGTCCAACATCGGCCACACCCAGGCCGCGGCCGGTGTCGCCGGTGTGATCAAGATGGTGATGGCGCTGCGGCACGGCGTGCTGCCCCGAACCCTGCACTCCGAGCGGCCCTCGGAGTACGTCGACTGGACGGCCGGCCGGATGCGGCTGCTGCAGCGGCCGGTGGACTGGCCCCGGCCCGCGGACGACACCCCCCGGCGCGCGGCCGTCTCGGCGTTCGGCATCAGCGGCACCAACGCCCACCTGGTGCTGGAGGACGCGCCCGAGCCGCAGGCCCCGGCCGCGGAGTCGGCGCGGGCCGCCGCCCCGGCCGTCCTGCCCGGGTCGAGCGCCTGGGTGCTGTCCGGGCGCACCCCGCAGGCGCTGGCCGCGCAGGCCCGCAAGCTCTCCGCCCACCTCGCCACCCGCCCCGGGGCGCGGGCCGCCGAGGTGGCCTGGTCGCTCGCCACCACCCGGACCGCCTTCGAGCACCGCGCCGTGCTGCTGGACCCGGAGTCGGCCGGGGGCCTGGCCGCGCTCGCCGCCGGGGAGCCCGCCGCGGACGTCGTGACCGGGCAGACCCGCGCCGAGGGCACCGGCCGGACGGTCTTCGTCCTGCCGGGCCAGGGCAGCCAGTGGGTCGGCATGGGCCGCGAGCTGGCCGAGGCCTCGCCGGTGTTCGCGGCCCGGCTGGCCGAGTGCGCCGAGGCCCTCGCGCCGTACGTGGAATGGCAGTTGGACGATGTGCTGGCGGGCCTTCACGGTTTCGAGGCCGCCGACGTCGTGCAGCCCGCGCTGTGGGCCGTGATGGTCTCGCTGGCCGCGGTCTGGGAGGCGGCCGGCGTCGTCCCCGACGCGGTGGTGGGCCACTCCCAGGGCGAGATCGCCGCCGCCGTCGTCGCCGGGAGCCTGTCCCTGGCGGACGCCGCCAAGGTCGTCGCCCTGCGCAGCCGGACCCTGACCGCCCTCGCCGGGCGCGGCGGGATGATGGCCGTCGACGGCGCGGCCGACACCGTCCGCGGCTGGCTGGAGCCGTTCGGGGAGCGCCTGTCGGTCGCGGCCGTCAACGGCCCGTCCGCCACGGTGGTCGCCGGCGACCCGGACGCGCTGCACGAGCTGGCCGCGCTCCACCCCGACGTGCGCACCCGCGTCCTGCCGGTGGACTACGCCTCGCACAGCGCCCACGTCGAGGAGCTGCGCGAGGACGTCACCGCCGCCCTGGAGGGGATCGAGCCCCGTACGGCCCGGATCCCGATGGTCTCCGCGATGGACGGCCGCCGGCTCGCCGGGCCGGAGCTCGACCCCGCCTACTGGTACGCCAGCCTGCGCGAGACCGTCGAGTTCGCCCGCGCCGTGCGCACGCTCGGCGACGACGGCTACGACACCTTCGTCGAGGTGTCCCCGCACCCCGTGCTGGCCATGGCCGTCGGCGAGGAACTGGCGGACCGCGACCCCGTGGTCGTCGGCACACTGCGCCGCGACGACGGCGGCGCCGCGCGGCTGCTCGCCTCCCTCGGCGAGGCGTACGCCCACGGCGCGCCCGTGGACTGGACCGCCGTCCTGCCCCGCGCCGAGCGGGCCGACCTGCCCACCTACGCCTTCCAGCGCGGCCGCTACTGGCCCCGCCGGGTCGAGGCCGCGCCGCAGGCGGCGGTCACCGCCGCCGAGGACGGCTGGCGCTACCGCACGGCCTGGGAGCCGCTCGGCCCCACCGCCCCCGCCCTGGCCGGGACCTGGCTGGTCGTCGCCCGTGAGGACAGCGACCCGGCCCGGCACGTCGAGGCCCTGACCGCGCACGGCGCCGAGGCCGTCGTACTGCGCACCGACGCGGTGCTGCGCGAGGCGCTCGCCGCCGAGCTCACGGCCGCGCTCGCCGCTTTCCCCGGGGCGCCCGCGAAGCCGGCCGGCGTGCTGTCGCTGCTCGCGCTGGACCCCCGGCCGCTGCCCGGCGCACCCGCCGTCCCGCACGGCACCGCCGCGACCCTGGCCTTGGTGCAGGCCCTCGGCGACGCCGGGGTCGACGCCCCGCTCTGGGCGCTCACCCGCGGCGCCGTCCGGGTCGCCGCCGACGACGCCCCGCCCGCCCCCGTCCAGGCCCAGGTCTGGGGGCTCGGCCGGGTCGCCGCGCTGGAGCACCCCGACCGCTGGGGCGGACTGGTCGACCTGCCCGAGCAGTGGGACGAGCGGGCCGCCGCCCGGCTGGCCGCCGTGCTCGCCGACGGTGCCGAGGACCAGGTGGCGCTGCGCCGCGCCGGGGCCTTCGCCCGGCGGCTCGTCCACGCGCCCCGCACCGCCCCCGGCCCGGCCGGGCCGGACGGCGGCTGGTCCCCGCGCGGCACGGTGCTCGTCACCGGCGCCACCGGCTCCATCGGCCCGCACCTGACCGCCTGGCTGGCCGGCCGCGGCGCCGCGCGCCTCGTGCTGCCCACCCGCTCCGGGCCGGGCCCGCGGCTCGCGGCCCACGCCGCCGCCCTCGCCGAGGCCGGCACCGCCGTCGACGTGCTCGCCTGCGACCTCGCCGACCGCTCCGCGCTCGCCGCCCTGCTCGACCGCGTCGCCGCCACCGGCCCGCGGCTGTCCACCGTGCTGCACGCGGCCAACGCCTTCCACCTCACCCGCCTCGACGACACCGACCCCGAGGGCCTGGCCGCCTCCCTGGCCGGCAAGGCGGCCGGCGCCGACCACCTCGACGAACTGGTCGCCGACGCCGACGAGTTCGTCCTCTTCTCGTCGATCGCCGCCGCCTGGGGCAGCGCCGAGCACGGCGCCTACGCCGCCGCCAACGCCCACCTCGACGCGCTCGCCGAGCGGCGCGCGGCACGCGGCGCCGGCGCGCTCTCGCTCGGCTGGGGCGTGTGGGACACCCGCGACTGGACGGCACCGGACGCCTTCGGCCCGCACGGGCCGGCCACCATCACCGGCGACGTGCTGCGCCGCCAGGGCACCCGGTTCCTGGACCCGGACCGCGCGCTGGACGTGCTCGGCCGCGTCCTCGCCGACGGAGCCGGCGCCACCGGCCCCTACCTCGCCCTCGCCGACATGGCCTGGGACGACTTCGCGCCGGTGTTCACCGCGGCCCGCCGCAGCGCCCTGCTGGACCGCATCCCCGCCGCCCGCCGGGCCCTCGACGGCGGCGCGGCCGCCACCGGGGCGCCCACGGCCGCCGCCGACGGCGCGGACACCACCGGGAACGACTTCGCCCGCGCCCTGGCCGGCGCCGCCGGCACCCCCGAGCGGGAGCGCCTGGCCACCGACCTGGTCCGCTCCCACGCGGCGGCCGTCCTCGGCCACCGCGACGCGGGCGACATCGCCGGCCAGCGCGCCTTCCGCGACCTGGGCTTCGACTCGCTGACCGCCGTCGAACTGCGCAAGCGGCTGGCCACGGCCACCGGCCTGCGGCTGCCGTCCACGATCGTCTTCGACCACCCCACCCCGGCCGCGCTCGGCGCCCACCTCGCCGCGACGGCCCTCGGCACCGGCGCCGGCACCGACGCCGCCGCGCCCGCCCGGGACGGCGCCGCCGCCGACCCCGACGAGCCGCTCGCCATCGTCGGCATCGGCTGCCGGTTCCCCGGCGGCGTCACCACCCCCGACCAGTACTGGGACCTGCTGGCCTCCGGCGCCGACGTGATCGGCGGCCTGCCCACCGACCGCGGCTGGGACCCGGACCTCTACGACCCCGACCCCGCCCGCCAGGGCAAGTCCGTCACCCACCGCGGCGGCTTCCTGCACGACGCCCCCGACTTCGACGCCGCCTTCTTCGGCATCAACCCGCGCGAGGCCCTCGCCATGGACCCCCAGCAGCGCCTGCTGCTGGAGACCTCCTGGGAAGCCCTCGAACGCGCCGGCATCGCCCCCGAATCGCTGCGCGGCACCCCCGTCGGCGTCTTCGCCGGCGCCACCCTGACCGGCTACGGCGACGGCCTGGCCGACGGCGACCCGGCCGCCGAGGGGTACCTCGTCACCGGCCACTCCAGCAGCATCATCTCCGGCCGCGTCGCCTACGCCCTCGGCCTGGAGGGCCCCGCCCTCACCATCGACACCGCCTGCTCCTCCGGCCTGGTCGCCCTGCACCTGGCCGGCCGGGCGCTGCGCGCGGGCGAGTGCGAACTCGCCCTGGTCGGCGGCGTGATGGTGATGTCCACCCCCAGCCAGCTGGTCGGCTTCTCCCGGCAGCGCGGCCTCGCCCCCGACGGCCGCTGCAAGCCCTTCGCCGCCGGAGCGGACGGCATGGGCCTGTCCGAGGGCGCCGCGACCATCGCCGTCGAACGGCTCTCCGACGCGCGGCGCCTCGGCCACCCCGTGCTGGCCGTCGTACGGGGCACCGCCATCAACCAGGACGGCGCCTCCAACGGCCTCACCGCCCCCAGCGGACTCTCCCAGCAGCGCGTGATCCGCGCCGCCCTGGACGCCTCGGGCCTGACCCCCGACCAGATCGACGCGGTCGAGGCGCACGGCACCGGCACCCCCCTCGGCGACCCCGTCGAGGCCCACGCCCTGCTGGCCACCTACGGCCGGGACCGCCCCGCCGACCGGCCGCTGTGGCTCGGCTCCGCCAAGTCCAACATCGGCCACACCCAGACCGCCGCCGGCCTCGCGGGCCTCGTCAAGATGGTCCTCGGCATGCGGCACGGCACGCTGCCTCGCACCCTGCACGCGGACGAGCCGTCCCGGGAGATCGACTGGGAGTCCGGCGCCGTACGGCTGCTGACCGAGCAGCGGCCCTGGACGACCCCGCAGGACGCGCCGCGCCGCGCCGGCGTCTCCGCGTTCGGCATGAGCGGCACCAACGTGCACGTCCTCATCGAACAGGCCCCCGAACACCTCCCCGCCCCCGCCGGCCCGCCGCAGGACGACCCGGCCGCCCCGGCCGGACCGCCGCTGCTCGCCGCCGGTACGGACGTCACCGCCTGGCCGGTCAGCGCCCGCGGCCGGGACGCCCTGGCCGCGCAGGCCGGCCGCCTGCACGCGTACGCCCTCGCCGCCGACACCCCGCCGCCCGCCGCCGTGGCCCGGGCGCTCGCCACCACCCGCAGCCCCTTCGAGCACCGCGCCGTCGTCGTCGGCGCCGACCCCGCCGGACTCGGCCGGGGCCTGGCCGCCCTGATGACCGGCCAGGACACCGAGCACGCCCTCACCGGCGAGAGCGCCGCCCGCGAGGACCGGAGGGTGTTCGTCTTCCCCGGCCAGGGCAGCCAGTGGGAGGGCATGGGCCGGCGGCTGTCCGCGCAGTCACCGGTGTTCGCCGCCCGGTTCGCCGCGTGCGCGCGGGCCCTGCGCCCGTACGTCGACTGGGACCCGCACGCCGTGCTCGCGGGCGAGCCCGACGCCCCCGCGCCCGACGGCGCCGCCGTCATGCAGCCGCTGCTCTGGGCCGTGATGGTCTCGCTCGCCGCCGTCTGGGAGGCCGCCGGCGTCGTCCCCGACGCGGTCGTCGGCCACTCCCAGGGCGAGATCGCCGCCGCCACCGTCGCCGGCGCGCTCACCCTGGAGGACGCCGCCCGGATCGTCGCCGTCCGCGCCGCCGCGCTGACCGGCCTCGGCGTCGAGGGCGGCATGCTCTCCGTGGTGCTGCCCGTCGAGCTGGTGCGCGAACTCCTGGAACCCTTCGGCGACCGGCTCGCCGTCGCGGCCGTCAACGCCCCCGCCACGACCGTCGTCTCCGGCGAACCCGACGCGCTCGTCGAGTTCGAACGCGTGTTGCGCAAGCGCAAGGCGATGCGCTGGCGCGTGCCCGTCACCGACTTCGTGGCGCACTCCCGGCTGTGCGAGCCGCTGGCGGAGACCCTGCCGCGGCTGCTGGCCGACATCCGGCCGCGCCCCGCCGCCGTCCCGCTGTTCTCCACCGTCCACGGACGGCTGGTGGACGGCGAGGAGCTGGGGCCGCGGTACTGGTACGCCAACGTCCGGCAGACCGTCCGCTTCGCCGAGGCCGTCGAAGCCCTCGCCGCCACCGGCCACCGCACCTTCGTCGAGGTCTCCGCCCACCCGGTGCTGCTGCCCGCCGTCCAGGAGACGCTGGCCGCCCGCACCGACCTGCCCGACCCGCTGGTGATCGACACGCTGCGCCGCGACGACGACGGCGCCGACCGGCTGCTGCGCTCGATCGGCACCGCCCACGTCCACGGCCTGCCCGTCGACTGGACCGCCGTGCTGCCCGCCCCCGCCGACGTCCGGGACGCCGCGCGGCGCGTCGAACTGCCGACCTACGCCTTCCAGCACCGCCGCTTCTGGCCGCCGGCCCGCCCGGCCGCGGCCGCCCCCGCCGCCCACGGCCCGGCCGCCGACCCCACCGACGACTGGCGCTTCCTCGCCGAGTGGGCCCACGCCCCCGAGCCCGCCCCCGCGCGGCTCACCGGCACCTGGCTGGTGCCCACCCCCGCCGGACACCCCGTCCACCCCTGCGCCGCGGCCCTCGCCGAGCGCGGCGCCCGGACCGTCACCGTCGAGCTGGACACCGCCGAGGCCGACCGCGCCGACTACGCGCGCCGGCTCACCACCGCACTGGACGGCGCCCGGCCCGCCGGCGTGCTCTCCCTGCTCGCCCTCGACACCGCCCCGCTCACCGCCCACCCCGCCGTGGCCCGCGGCCTCGCCGCCACCCTGGCCCTGGTCCAGGCCCTCGGCGACGCCGCCGTCCCCGCCCCGCTGTGGCTGCTGACCGCCGGCGCCGTCACCACCGACCCCGGCACCGGCGCCGCCGACCCGCAGCAGGCCCCCGTCTGGGCCCTGGGCCGCACCGTCGCCGCCGAACACCCCGACCGCTGGGGCGGGTTGGTCGACCTGCCCGGGCAGTGGGACGAGCGGGCCGCCGCCCGCCTGGCCGCCGTCCTCGCCGCCCGTGACGAGAACGAGGTCGCGCTGCGCGCCGACGGCCTGCGGCCCCGCCGCCTCGCCCACGCCCCCAGGCCGCCCCGCCCCGCCGACCGGCGGCCGCTCGCCCCCCGCGGCACCGTCCTCGTCACCGGCGGCACCGGCCACATCGGCGGCCACGCCGCCCGTTGGCTCGCCCGCGAGCGCGGCGCCCGCCGCCTCGTCCTCACCAGCCGCTCCGGCCCCGCCGCCGCCGGCACCGCCGCGCTCGCCGCCGAACTCGCCGCCGCCGGCGCCGCCGTGGACGTCCTCGCCTGCGACACCGCCGAACGCCCCGCGCTCGCCGCCGTGCTCGACCGCGTCGCCGCCACCGGACCGGCCCTGTCCACCGTGCTGCACGCCGCCGGCGCCCTGGACGACGGCGTCCTGGACCGCCTGGACGCCGCCCGCCTGGCCCGCACCTTCGACGGCAAGGCCGGCGGCGCCGCCCACCTCGACGAGCTGACCGCCCACCTGGACCTCGACGCCTTCGTCCTCTGCTCCTCCATCTCCGCCACCTTCGGCAACGGCGGCCAGGGCAACTACGCCGCCGCCAACGCCTACCTGGACGCCCTCGCCGAGCAGCGCCGCGCCCGCGGCCTGCCCGCCACCTCGCTGGCCTGGGGCCCGTGGGCGGGCGGCGGCGTCGGCCAGGCCAGCGAAGGCGCCCGCCGGCGGCTCGCCCGCAACAAGTGGGAGGTCCTGATGGAGCCCGAGGACGCGGTCCGCGCCCTCGCCGCCGCCGTCGAGGACCCCGACCCCCGGCTGGCCGTACTGTCGCTGATGGCCGTCGACTTCGCCGCGATGGCCACCGCCCGCGGCCCCGAACAGCTGCGCCGCGCCCCGCTGATGCGCGACCTGCCCGAGATCCGGGCCGCCGACGCGGCCGACGCCGCGGACCCGGTGCCGCGCGCCGCCGAGCCGGAGCACCCGCTGGCCGTCCGGCTGTCGGCGCTGACCTCCGCCGAGGCGCAGGACCGGCTGCTCTGCGACCTGGTCCGGGACGAGGCCGCCACCGTGATGGGGTACGCCTCGGCCGCCGACGTCGAGCCCGGCCGCGCCTTCAGCGAACTCGGCCTGGACTCCCTCACCTCCGTCGAACTGCGCAACCGGCTCAGCACCGCCGCCGGCCTGCCGCTGCCCGCCACCCTGCTGTACGACTACCCGGACCCGCAGGTGCTCGCCGCGCACCTGCGCACCCGACTGGTCGGCGGCGGACCGGACACCGCCGCCCCGGCCGCACCGCGCGCCACCGGCGCGGACCCGCTCGCCGACCCGGTCGCGATCGTCGCCATGGGCTGCCGCCTGCCCGGCGGCATCCACACCCCCGAGCAGCTGTGGCAGCTGCTCGACGCCGGACAGGACGCCGTCACCGGCCTGCCCACCGACCGGGGCTGGGACCTCGCCGCCCTCTACGACCCCACCGCCGAACGGCCCGGCACCTTCTACGCCCGCGAGGGCGGGTTCCTGCACGAGGCCGCCGAGTTCGACGCCGCCTTCTTCGGTGTCAGCCCGCGCGAGGCGGTCACCATGGACCCGCAGCAGCGGCTGCTGCTGGAGGTCGTCTGGGAGACCCTGGAACGCGGCGGCATCGACCCCACCGGCCTGCGCGGCAGCCGTACCGGCGTGTTCGTCGGCGGCTTCGGCTCCGGCTACGACCACCTCACCGCCCGCGCCGCCGGCCACGCCGACCACCGCCTGGAGGGCCAGGCCATGATCGGCACCGCCACCAGCGTGCTGTCCGGCCGGGTCTCCTACCTCCTCGGCCTGGAGGGCCCGGCGTTCACCGTCGACACGGCCTGCTCCTCCTCGCTGGTCGCCCTGCACTCCGCCGCCCAGGCGCTGCGGGCCGGCGAGTGCGACCTCGCCCTGGTCGGCGGCGTCACGGTGATGCCCACCCCGCGCGACCTGGTCGGCTTCTCCCAGCAGCGCGGCCTGGCCGCCGACGGCCGGTGCAAGGCCTTCGGCGAGGGCGCCGACGGCATGGGCATGGCCGAGGGCGTCGGCGTCCTCGCGGTCGAACGGCTCTCCGACGCCCACCGCAACGGCCACCAGGTGCTCGGCGTGGTCCGCGGCAGCGCCGTCAACCAGGACGGCGCCTCCAACGGGCTCACCGCCCCCAGCGGCCCCTCCCAGCAGCGGGTGATCCGCGCCGCGCTGGCCGGCGCCGGCCTCACCGCCGCCGACGTGGACGCCGTCGAGGCGCACGGCACCGGCACCGAACTCGGCGACCCGATCGAGGCCCAGGCCCTGCTCGCCACCTACGGCCAGGACCGGCCCGCCGACCGGCCGCTGTGGCTGGGCTCGGTGAAGTCCAACATCGGCCACACCCAGGCCGCCGCCGGCGTCGCCGGGATCATGAAGATCGTCCTGGCCCTGCGGCACGGACAGCTGCCGCGCACCCTGCACGCCGACACCCCGACCCCGCACGTCGACTGGACCGCCGGGCACGTCGCCCTGCTGCAGCGGCCCGTCGCCTGGGCGCCGGACGGCGAGCGGCCCCGCCGGGCCGGCGTCTCCAGCTTCGGCGTCAGCGGCACCAACGCCCACGTCATCATCGAGGAGGCCCCCGCCCGGCCCGCGCCCGCGACGCCGGACGCGACGCCGGACGCCGGCCCCGCCCCGGTGCTGACCGGCGGACCGGTCGCCTGGCCGGTCGGCGCCCGCGACCCGCGCGCCCTCGCCGCCCAGGCGGGCCGGCTGCGCGAGTCCGCGCTGGCCCGCCCCGACCTGCCGGTCGGCGACGTGGCCTGGTCGCTCGCCACCACCCGCCCGCCGCACGACCACCGCGCCGTGCTGCTGGGCGCCGACCACGCCGAACTGCTGCCCGCCGCCGCGGCGGTGGCCACCGGACAGGCCTCGCCCGACGCTGTCACCGGCTCCGTCGCGCCCGGCGGCACCGGCCGCACCGTGTTCGTCTTCCCCGGCCACGGCAGCCAGTGGATCGGCATGGGCCGCGAACTCGCCGAGGTCTCGCCGGTCTTCCGCGACCGGCTGGACGAGTGCGCCCGGGCCCTCGCCCCGTACGTCGACTGGGACCTCGCGGACGTGCTGGCCGGCCGGCACGACTTCCTCGCCGCCGACGTGCTCCAACCCGCCGTCTGGGCGGTCTCGGTGGCGCTGGCGGCCGTCTGGCAGGCCGCCGGGGTCTCCCCGGACGCGGTCGTCGGCCACTCCCTGGGCGAGATCGCCGCGGCGACCGTCGCCGGCGCCCTCACCCTGGAGGACGGCGCGAAGGTCGCCGCCCTGCGCAGCCGGGCCCTGCGCACCCTGGACGGACGCGGCGGCCTGCTCTCCGTCGCCGAGCCCGCCGACACGGTGCGCGAACGGCTCGCCGGCTTCGAGGGACGGCTCGCGCTCGCCACCGTCAACGGCCCCCGCTCCTGCGTGGTCTCCGGCGACCCCGACGCGCTCGACGAGTTCGCCGCCGCCTGCCCGCCCACCTGCCGCACCACCCGCGTCCCGATCGCCTACGCCTCGCACAGCCCCCAGGTGGAGGAGCTGCGCGAGGAGATCCTCGCCGCCCTCGCCGGCATCGAGCCCCGCGCGGCCGACGTCCCGCTGGTCTCCGCGTACACCGGGCAGTGGCAGGACGGCCGGGAGCTGGACGCCCACTACTGGTACGCGAGCCTGCGCGGCACCGTCGAGTTCGAACGGGCCGTACGGACCCTCGGCGACAGCGGGCACCGGGTGTTCGTCGAGGTGTCCGGGCACCCCGCGCTGACCGGCGCCGTCCGGGACACCCTCGGCGAGGCCGCGGTCGTCACCGGCACGCTGCGGCGCCAGGACGGCGGCGCCCGCCGCCTGCTCACCTCGCTCGCCACCGCCTACGTGGCCGGCGCACCCGTCGACTGGGCGGCCGTGCACGGCCCCGGCACCCTCGTCGACCTGCCCACCTACGCCTTCCAGCGCAGCCGCTACTGGCCCGAACCGGCCCGGCCCGCCGCCCCCGAGCCCGACGACGCGCTGACCGGCCTGCGCTACCGGATCACCTGGACCCGGACCGCCGAGAACCCCGCACCCCCGCAACTGACCGGCAGCTGGTTGCTGGTCGGCGCGGCCGCCGACCCGGAGACCGCCCGGAAGGTCGCCCGCGCCCTGGCCGAGCACGGCGCCACCGACGTCCGCACCCTGCCGGACGCCGACCGCACCGCCCTCGCCGCCCACCCGGCGCCCGCCGGCGTGGTCTCCCTGCTCGCCCTGGACGAGTCCCCGGACCAGGGGCACCCGACCATGACCCGGGGCGTGGCCGCCACCCTCGACCTCATCCAGCAGCTCGGCGCCGGCGCCCCCGGCACCCCGCTGTGGGTGCTCACCTCCGGCGCCGTGGCCACCGGCCCCGGCGAGAGCGGCAGCCCCGCCCAGGCCCAGGTCTGGGGACTGGGCCGGGTCGCCGGCCTCGAACACCCCGGGCACTGGGGCGGACTGGTCGACCTGCCGCCCGCCGGCGCCTGGGACGACCGCACCGGCAGCCGGCTCGCCGCCCTGCTGTCCGGCGCCGTCGCCGAGGACCAGACGGCCCTGCGCCCGCAGGGCATCCTGGCCCGCCGCCTGGTCCGCGCCGCCGCGGCCGCCGCCACCCCCCGGCCCGGGCGCGGCACCGTCCTGGTCACCGGCGGCACCGGCGCCATCGGCGCCGAGGTCGGCCGCTGGCTCGCCGGGCGCGGCGCCGAACGCGTCGTCCTCGCCGCCGGCGAACCGCTGACCGCCGACGTCGCCCGGCTCGCCGCCGACGTCGCCGCCTCCGGCGCCGCCCTGTCCATCGCCGCCTGCGACACCACCCGGCGCGCCGAACTCGGCGGCCTGCTACGGCAGATCACCGCCGACGGCGGCCCCGCCCTGCGCGGCGTCGTGCACGCCGTCGGCGCCGGACAGGCCACCGCCGTCGCCGACACCACGGCGCGGGAACTCGCCGACGTCGCCGGCGCCCGGTCCGCCGGCGCCCGCTGGCTCGACGAACTGACCGCCGACCTCGACCTGGACGACTTCGTCCTGTTCTCCTCCGTCGCCGCGACCTGGGGCAGCGCCCTGGTGCCCGGCTACGCCACGGGCAGCGCCTTCGTCGACGCCCTCGCCGAGCAGCGCCGGGCCCGCGGACAGGTCGCCACCTCGGTCGCCTGGGGCCCCTGGGCCGACGGCGGCGCCGGCGCCCGGTCCTCCGTCCGGCACGGCCTGGGCGTCCTGGACCCGGGCACCGCCGTCCGGGCGCTCGGCCAGGCCATGGACGGACGCGACGCGCTCGTCACCATCGCCGACGTGGACTGGCGGACCTTCGCGCCCGCCTTCACCCTGCACCGCCCGAGCCCGCTCCTCGCCGACCTGCCGGAAGCGGCCGCCCCGGCGGCCGAACCGGCCGGCCCGGCCGACGGCGGCACGGCACCCGAGTTCGCCCGCACCGTCCTCGCCCTGCCCGCCGCCCGCCGGCCGGCCGCGGTGACGGACCTGGTGCGCGCCCAGGCGGCCCTGGTGCTGTCGCACGGGAGCACCGCCGACATCGACGCCGAACGCGCCTTCCGGGACCTCGGTTTCGACTCCCTGACCGCCATCGAACTGCGCGACCGGCTCGCCGCCGCCACCGGCGTCACCCTGCCCTCCACCGTCGTCTTCGAGTACCCGACGTCCGCCGCCCTCGCCGCGCACCTGCTGCGCGAGCTCGGCGCCGGCCCGGACTCCGTACGCACCCAACTCGACCGGCTGGACGCCTCGTTGTCGGGCCTGCTGGACCGGCTCGGCGAGGACGGCGACGGGACGGACGGGGACGAGGAGGCCGTCGCGGCGCAGCTCGCCGCACTGAGCGCCAAGTGGCAACGACTCCAGCGCCGTGCCGGCGGCCCCGCCACCGGCGGCGGCAACGGCGCCGGCACCGCCGCCGGCCAGGACGTCTCCGAGCGCCTCGCCGCCGCGGACGACGACGAGGTCTTCGACCTCCTGGGCAAGGAGTTCGGCATCGAATGACCGTACCGCCGACCCTCCCGCGGGCCGCCCGAGCGCTGCCCAGACCGAGTACCCACAGCCCGAGCACCCCGAGGTGGAACGCGTGAGCGAGGACAAGCTCCGGTACTTCCTGAAGCGCGTCACGGCCGAGCTGCACGAGAGCCGCGAGCGCGTCCGCGAGTTGGAGACCGTGACCGGCGAGCCCATCGCCGTCGTCGGCATGGGCTGCCGCTACCCGGGCGGCGTGCGCACGCCGGACGAGCTCTGGAACCTGGTCGCCACCGGCACCGACGCGGTCGGCGACTTCCCCGCCGACCGCGGCTGGGACCCGGGCGAGGCGGCCGCCCACGGCTACGAGACCCGCGGCGGCTTCCTCCCCGACGCGGCCGAGTTCGACCCCGGCTTCTTCGGCATCAGCCCGCGCGAGGCCCTCGCGATGGACCCCCAGCAGCGCCTCGTGATGGAGGTCGCCTGGGAGGCCCTGGAGCACGCCGGACTCGACCCGCGCGCCCTGCGCGGCTCGCACACCGGCGTGTTCGTCGGCGCCAGCGCGTCCGGCTACGACTGGTACGCGCGCGAACACGGCCACGACGAGGGCCACCTGGTCACCGGCAGCGCGATCAGCGTGCTCTCCGGCCGGGTCTCCTACACCCTGGGCCTGAACGGGCCCGCCGTGACCGTCGACACGGCCTGCTCCTCCTCGCTGGCCGCCGTCCACCTGGCGGCCCGCTCGCTGCGCACGGGCGAATGCTCGCTCGCCCTCGCCGGCGGCGTGATGGTGATGTCCACCCCGGTGATGTTCGCCGACTTCGCCCGCCAGCAGGGCCTCGCCTCCGACGGACGCTGCAAGCCGTTCTCGGAGGACGCCGACGGCACCGGCTGGGGCGAGGGCGCCGGACTCGTCCTGCTGGAGCGCCTGTCCGACGCCCGCCGCAACGGCCACCGCGTCCTGGCGGTCATCCGCGGCAGCGCGATGAACCAGGACGGCGCGTCGAACGGCCTGACGGCGCCCAGCGCGCCCGCACAGCGCCGGGTCATCCGGGCCGCCCTCGCCGACGCCCGCCTGACGGCCTCCGAGGTCGACGCGGTCGAGGCGCACGGGACGGGCACGGAGCTGGGCGACCCGATCGAGGCCGGCGCCCTGCTGGCCACCTACGGACAGGGCCGCGACGAGGACCGGCCGCTGTGGCTCGGCTCGCTCAAGTCCAACATCGGCCACGCCCAGCAGGCCGCCGGCGTCGGCGGCGTGATGAAGATGGTGCTCGCCCTGCGGCACGGCACCCTGCCCAGGACCCTGCACGCCGGGGAGCCGACCTCGCACGTCGACTGGGCCTCGGGGAACGTCCGGCTGCTCCAGGAACCGGTGGAGTGGCCGGCGGGCGAGCGGGTGCGCCGGGCGGGTGTGTCGGCGTTCGGCGCGAGCGGGACGAACGTCCACGTGATCCTGGAGGAGGCGCCCGCGCCGACGGCCGGGGAGCCGGCGGTGAACGAGGAGCCGACGCCGGACGAGGAGCGCCCCGCGCCCGTCCTGCCGACGGCGGCGTCGGCCTGGGTGGTGTCGGGCCGCAACGCGACCGCGCTGGCCGGTCAGGCGGGCCGGCTGCGCGAGCACGTGCTGGCGCGGCCGGAGTTGTCGGTCGGCGACGTCGCGTGGTCGCTGGCCACGACGCGGTCGGCTTTCGAGCGGCGCGCGGTGGTCCTGGGCGGCGAGCGCGGTGAACTCGCGGCGGGTCTCGCGGCGGTGGCCACGGGGCAGCCGGCGGCGGGTGTGGTGACCGGGTCGGTGGCCTCCGGCGGCGCCGGGCGGACGGTCTTCGTCTTCCCGGGGCAGGGGAGCCAGTGGCTCGGCATGGGGCGTGAGCTGGCCGCTTCGTCGCCGGTGTTCGCGGCGCGGCTGGCCGAGTGTGCTGCGGCTCTGGCGCCTTATGTGGACTGGCAGTTGGACGATGTCCTGGCGGGCCTTCACGGCTTTGAGGCCGCCGATGTCGTGCAGCCGGCGCTGTGGGCGGTGATGGTGTCGCTCGCCGCTGTGTGGGAGGCGGCCGGTGTCGCACCGGACGCTGTGGTGGGTCACTCACAGGGTGAGATTGCCGCTGCGGCCGTCGCGGGGATCCTGTCCCTCGATGACGCCGCCAAGGTGGTGGCTCTGCGGAGCAAGACTCTGAAGGTGCTGGCCGGTCGTGGCGGGATGCTGTCGATCGCGGAGCCGGTGGAGGGCGTCCGTACCCGGATCGCGTCGTACGGCACCCGCCTTTCCGTCGCCGCCGTGAACGGCCCGTCGGCGACGGTGGTTTCCGGTGACGCCGACGCGCTGCGCGAACTCGCCGACTCCTGCGGGGAGTTCCCGCGTGCCCGGATGATCCCGGTGGACTACGCCTCGCACAGCGCGCACGTGGACGAGCTGCGCGAGGAGATCCTCGCCGTGCTCCAGGGCATCGCCCCCCGCGAGGTGCAGGTCCCGATGATCTCCGCGCTGACCGGCGAGTGGCTGTCCGGCCCGGAGCTGGATCCGGCGTACTGGTACGCGTCCCTGCGCGAGACGGTCGAGTTCGACCGCGCCGTACGGACCCTCGGCAAGGCCGGGCACGGCGTGTTCCTGGAGGTCTCCCCGCACCCGGTGCTGACCCCGGCGATCGCCGACAGCCTGGAGGACCGCTCCCCGACCGTGGTGGGCACCCTGCGCCGCGACGAGGGCGGCGCCGAGCGCCTGCTGACCTCGCTCGCCGAGGCGTACACGGGCGGCGCGGCCGTCGACTGGGCGGCGGTGCTCGGCGGCGGGACGGCGGTCGAGCTGCCGACCTACGCCTTCCAGCGCCAGCGGTACTGGCCGGCGGCCCCGGCCCGGCCGGCGGGCGCGGCGGGCGTCGACGACTGGCGCTACCGGATCCGCTGGCAGCCCGCGGACGCGGACCCGGCCGCCGTACCGGCCCTGTCCGGCACCTGGCTGCTCGTCGGCGAGGGGGACGTGGCCGACGCGTGCGCCCGCACCCTGGCCGACCACGGCGCGCAGGTCGTCCGGACCGGCGTCGAGACCCTCGACCAGGCCGTCACCGGCCCCGTGTCCGGCGTGGTGTCCCTGCTGGCGCTGGAGGAGGGCCACGACCCGGCGTACCCGTGGATCCCGCGCGGCACCGCCGCGACGGTCGACCTCGTCCAGGCGCTGCGCCGGACCGGCGTCGACGCCCCGCTGTGGCTGCTGACCCGGGGCGCGGTGCAGACCGGACCGGACGAGGTGACGACCGCCCCCGTGCAGACCCAGCTGTGGGGCATGGGCCGCGTCATCGGCATGGAACTCCCGGACAGCTGGGGCGGGTTGGTCGACCTCCCGCCGGAGTTCGACGCGCGGACCGGCGCCCGGCTGGTCGCCGTCCTCGCGGGCCGCACGGAGGACCAGGTCGCCCTGCGCCCCTCCGGCACGCTCGCCCGCCGCCTGGTGCGGGCCGAGCCGCGGCCGGCCGGCCGTGCCCCCTGGCGGGCGCGCGGCACCGTGCTGCTGACCGGCGGCACCGGCTCGATCGGGGCCTGCGTCGCGCGCTGGCTCGCCGAGCGGGGCACCCCGCGCGTCGTGCTGACGAGCCGTTCCGGCCCGTCCGCGGAGGGGGCGGTGGAACTCGCGGCCGCGATGGCGACCGCCGGGACGGCCGTCGACATCGTCAGCTGCGACACCGGCGTCCGCCGGGACGTCACCGACCTCGTCGCCCGGATCGAGGCCACCGGACCGGGCCTGTCCACGGTCCTGCACTCGGCCAACACCGGCTACCTGGCCCGGGTCGAGGACACCACCAGGGAGGGCCTGGCGGCGGCGCTCAGCGCCAAGGCCGCCGGGGCCACCTACCTGGACGAGGCGACGGCCGCGCTGGACGTGGACGAGTTCGTGCTGTTCTCGTCGATCTCGGCGACCTGGGGGAGCAACGACCACGGCCCGTACGCGGCGGGGAACGCCTTCCTGGACGGCCTGGCCGAGGACCGCCGGGCCCGGGGCCTGCCGGGCACCTCGATCGCCTGGGGCGTCTGGGACTCCCGGGACTGGGACGCGGTCGACGACCTGATGGACCACAGCCCCGGCCGGGTGACGCCCCGACGGCTCCGCCGGCAGGGGATGAACTTCCTCGAGACCGAACGGGCGCTGACGGCGCTGGACCAGACCCTCGCGGACGACGAGACCTTCATCGCGCTCGCCGACGTGACGTGGGAGAAGTTCGCGCCGGTGTTCCGCGCGGCGCGCCCGCGCCCGCTGCTGGACGCCATCCCCGAGGCCCGGGAGCAGGAGGACCGGGGCCCGGACGCCGCCGGGTCGGACCGGCCGGCCGAGGCCACCGGCGAACTGTTCCGCGCCCTCGTCGGCCTGACCGCCGCCGAGCGCCGCCGCGCGGTGGTCGAGCTGGTCCGCGCGCACGCCGCCGCCGTCCTCGGCCACGGCTCCGCGGCCGAGGTCCCGACCACGCGCGCCTTCCGGGAGCTCGGCTTCGACTCGCTGACCGCCGTCGAACTGCGCAACCGGCTGGGCGGCGCCGCGGGCGTCCGGCTGCCCGCCACGGTCGTGTTCGACCACCCCAACCCGGCCGCCCTGGCCGAGGAGATCCTCTCCCGGCTCTTCGGGGCCGAGGCGGCGGCCGGCGCCGGGCCGGTGCCCGCCGTGGTCGCGGCCCCCGCCGAACCGGTCGCGATCGTCGGCATGGCCTGCCGCTACCCCGGCGGGATCCGGACCCCCGAGGAGCTCTGGGCCCTCCTGGCCGAGCACGGGGACGCGATCGGCGGCTTCCCGACCGACCGCGGCTGGAACACCGAGGGCCTCTTCGACCCCGACCCGGACGCCGAGGGCAAGACCTACGTCGCCGAGGGCGGCTTCCTGACCGGGGCCGCCGAGTTCGACGCCGCCTTCTTCGGGATCAGCCCGCGCGAGGCCCTGTCGATGGACCCCCAGCAGCGGCTGCTGCTGGAGACCTCCTGGGAGGCCGTCGAGCGCGCGGGCATCGACCCGAAGTCGCTGCACGGCTCCGCGACCGGCGTGTTCGTCGGCGCGGCCCGGTCGACCTACCTCGGCGTGGTGGAGGAGACCGCCGGGTCCGAAGGACACCGCATGACCGGCACGGCGATGAGCGTGCTGTCCGGCCGGATCGCCTACGCGCTGGGCCTGGTGGGCCCGGCGATGACGGTGGACACCGCCTGCTCCTCCTCGCTGGTCGCGCTGCACCAGGCCGTGCAGTCGCTGCGGTCGGGCGAGTGCTCGGTCGCCCTGGCGGGCGGCGTGACGGTGATGGCCGACCCGGGCGAGTTCGTCGGCTTCTCGCGGCTGCGGGCCCTGTCGCCGAACGGCCGCTGCCAGGCCTTCGGCGAGGGCGCCGACGGCATGGGCATGGGCGAGGGCGTCGGCATCGTGGTGCTCGAACGCCTCTCCGACGCCCGCCGCAACGGGCACCGGGTGCTCGGCGTGGTGCGCGGCAGCGCCATCAACCAGGACGGCGCCTCCAACGGCCTCACCGCCCCCAACGGCCCCTCGCAGCAGCGCGTCATCCGCGCGGCGCTGGCCAACGCCCGGATCTCGGCGGCGGACGTGGACGCGGTCGAGGCGCACGGGACGGGTACGGAGCTGGGTGACCCGATCGAGGCCGGTGCGCTGCTGGCGACGTACGGCCAGGAGCGGTTCGAGGACCGGCCGTTGTGGCTGGGTTCGGTGAAGTCGAACATCGGGCACGCTCAGCAGGCCGCGGGCGTGGCCGGTGTGATCAAGATGGTGCTGGCCCTGCAAGCCGGTGTGCTGCCGAAGACCCTGCACGCCGATGAGCCGTCCTCGCACGTCGATTGGGAGACGGGCAACGTCCGGCTGCTGCAGGACGAGGTGGCGTGGCCGGCGGGCGAGCGGCCGCGCCGGGCGGGTGTCTCGGCGTTCGGCATCAGCGGCACCAACGCCCACGTGATCATCGAAGAGGCGCCGGTCGAGGCGGAGACCGTCCCCGAGGATGCCGCCGAGGACCTCGCGCCGGTCCTGTCGCGCCCCCTCCCGGCGTGGGTGCTGTCCGGCCGTGACGGGCAGACGCTCGCCGGTCAGGCGGGCCGGCTGCGCGAGCACGTCGCGGAGCGGCCGGAGCTGCCGGTCGGTGACGTCGCGTGGTCGCTGGCCACGACGCGGTCGGCCTTCGAACAGCGCGCGGTGGTGCTGGGAGCGGACCGGTACGAACTGGAGGCGGGGCTCTCGGCCGTCGCCACCGGACAGCCCGCGCCCGGCGTGGTCACCGGCGAGGTCGCCCCGGACGGGGTCGGGCGGACGGTGTTCGTCTTCCCCGGCCAGGGCAGCCAGTGGGTCGGCATGGGCCGCGAGCTGGCGGAGGCCTCCCCGGTCTTCGCGGCGCGGCTGGCCGAGTGTGCCGAGGCTCTCGCTCCGTACGTGGAGTGGCAGTTGGACGACGTCCTGGCGGGCCTTCACGGCTTCGAGGCCGCCGATGTGGTGCAGCCGGCGCTGTGGGCCGTGATGGTCTCGCTCGCCGCCGTCTGGGAGGCGGCCGGTGTCGCTCCCGATGCCGTGGTCGGTCACTCGCAGGGCGAGATCGCGGCGGCCGCCGTCGCGGGGATTCTCTCGCTGGACGACGCTGCCAAGGTGGTGGCTCTGCGGAGCAAGACCCTGAAGGCGCTGGCGGGTCGTGGCGGGATGCTGTCGATCGCGGAGCCGGTGGCGGCTGTCCGCGCCCGGATCGCTTCGTACGGTTCCCGGCTGTCGGTCGCGGCCGTGAACGGTCCTTCGGCGACGGTCGTCTCCGGTGACGCCGACGCGCTGCGTGAACTCGCGGACTCCTGCGGGGATTCGCCGCGTGTCCGGATGATCCCGGTCGACTACGCGTCCCACAGCGCCCACGTGGACGAGCTGCGCGAGGAGATCCTCGCCGTGCTCCAGGGCATCACGCCGACCGACGCCCGCATCCCCATGGTCTCCGCCATGACCGGCGCGTGGCTGTCCGGCCCGGAGCTGGACCCGGCGTACTGGTACGCGTCCCTGCGCGAGACCGTCGAGTTCGACCGCGCCGTGCGGATCCTCGCCGACGCGGGCCACGGGGCATACGTCGAGGTGTCCCCGCACCCGGTGCTCACCCCGGCGATCAGCGACGCCTTCGCGGACCGGACCCCGGCCGTGGTCGGCACCCTGCGCCGCGAGGACGGCGGCGCCGGGCGTCTCCTGGCCTCGCTCGCCGAGGCCTACGTCCGGGGCCTGCCCGTCGCCTGGACCGCGCTCCTGGGCGGCGGCACGACCGTGGACCTCCCCACCTACGCCTTCCGGCGGGACCGGTTCTGGCCGGAGCCCACCGAGGCCCCGACCGTACCGGTCACCGCGGGCACGCCCGCCGAGGCGGGCTTCTGGAACGCCGTCGAGCGCGGTGACGCCGATGCCCTCGCCGACCTGCTCGGCGTCGACCCGGCCGACCCGGCCCTCGGCGCGCTCACCGGCTGGCGCCACCGCGAACGCGCCGAATCGGCCGTCGCCGGCTGGCGCTACCGCATCGCCTGGTCGGCCCTGCCCGAGCACGGCACCGCGCTGACCGGCACCTGGCTGCTCGTCGGCTCCGCGCCGGACGTCGCCGACGCCCTGACGGCCGCCGGCGCCCGCGTCCTCACGGTGCCCGGGGACGGTATCGACACCACCGACCGCGAGGCGCTCGCCGCCGCGCTGCCCACCGGTGTCGCCGACCTCTCCGGCATCGTCTCCGCCCTCGCCCTCGACGACGAGGCGGCCGCGCCGCTCGACGCCCACCCCGGCGTCCCGCGCGGCCTGGCCGCCACCCTGGCCCTGGCCCAGGCCGTCGCCGACCGGCGCGGGGACGGGGACGACACGCCCGCCGCCCCGCTGTGGGTGCTGACCCGGGGCGGGGCCGCCGCCACCGACGGCGAGCCGGCCGGCCCGCCCGTCCACGCCCAGATCTGGGCCCTCGGCCGGACGGCCGCCCTCGCCCACCCCGACCTGTGGGGCGGCCTGATCGACCTGCCGCAGCGTCCCGAGGACACCGGCCCCGCCCTGCGGCGCCTGGCCGCCGTCCTCACGGGCGGCGACGGCGAGGACCAGGTGGCGCTGCGCCCGTCCGGCGCGTACGGGCGACGGCTGGTGCGCGCCGCGCAGCCGCAGGCCCCGGCGAACGGCACCGCGTGGACCCCGCGCGGCACCGTCCTGGTCACCGGCGGGACCGGCGCCATCGGCGAGCACGTCGCGCGCTGGCTCGCCGACCGCGGCACGCGGCGCGTCGTGCTGACCGGCCGTCGCGGCCCGGCCACCGAGGGCGTCGCCGCCCGCGCCGCCGAACTCGCCGCCCGCGGCACCGGCGTCGACGTCGTCGCCTGCGACGTCGCCGAGCGCGCCGAGGTCGCCGCCCTGCTGGCCCGGATCGACGCCAGCGGCGGCCCGGCCCTGTCCACGGTGCTGCACACCGCGGGCGTCGGCCAGGGCGGCACCGTCGGCGAGACCACCGCGGCCGGGCTGGCCGAGGTCTGCGCCCCCAAGGCGGGCGGCGCCCGCTGGCTCGACGAGCTGACCGCCGACCGCGGCCTCGACGACTTCGTGCTGTTCTCCTCCGGCGCCGCCGTCTGGGGCGGCAGCGACCAGGCCGGCTACGCCGCCGCCAACGGCTACCTCGACGGCCTCGCCGCCGAACGCCGCGCCGCCGGCCGCCCCGCCACCACGCTCTCCTGGGGCCTGTGGGACGGCGGCGGCATGGGCGGCGGCAGCGTGACCACCCGGCTGACCCGCTACGGCGTCCGGGCCATGGCGCCCGAACTCGCCGTCCGCGCCCTCGGCCAGGCCCTGGACGGGGGAGAGGACGCCGTCACCGTCGCGGACATCGACTGGTCGGTGTTCGGCCCGACGTTCACCCTGCGCCGTCCCAGCCGCCTCCTCGCCGACCTGCCCGACGCCGGGACCCGACCGGAACCCGCGGACTCCGGCCCCGGCACCGGGAGCGGCGCACCGGACGGCACCGGCCTGGCCGACCGACTCGCCGGCCTGCCCCACGCGGAGCAGCTGCGCCGACTCGTGGAGATCGTCTGCGACCAGGCCGCCGCCGTCCTCGGCCACACCGCCGGAGCACTGCCCAAGGGCCGGCCGTTCCGCCACCTCGGCTTCGACTCCGTGATGGCCGTCGACCTGCGCAACCGGATCACCGACACCACCGGGCGGCGGCTGCCCGCCACCCTCGTCTTCGACCACCCGACCCCCGCCGAACTCGCCGAGTACCTGCACGGCGAACTCGGCCTGCGAGCCGCGCCCGCCGACGACACCCGGGCCGCCCCCGGCACCGACCCGGTGCTCGACGGGCTCGACCGCCTGGAGGCCGCGCTCGCGGCGGTGCCCGGCGGCAGCGGCGCCCGGCGCGACGTGACCCTGCGGCTGAGGAACGTGCTCTCCCGCTGGCTGGGCGACACCGAGCAACCACGGCAGGACGAGCAGGAGCAGCAGACGCTGGCCGGGCGACTGGACGACGCCGACGCCGGCGAGGTCCTGGACTTCATCAACAAGGAATTGGGGCTTTCGTGATGACCGGTGGTGCGCAGGCGGCGGGCGGCGACAAGCAGCTGCTCGACACTCTGAAGAAGCTCGCCGCCGACCTGTATCGGACCCGCGAGCGCGTCAAGGAACTGGAAGCCGGCGAGCGCGAGCCGATCGCCGTCGTCGGCCTCGGCTGCCGCTACGCCGGGGGCATCACCGGCCCCGACCGGTTCTGGGACCTGCTCTCCGCCGGGACGGACGCCATGGGCGGCTTCCCCACCGACCGCGGCTGGGCGGAGTGGGAGCGCGCCTACGGCAACCCGGACGCGCGCGCCGGCGAGGAGTACGCCCGGGTCGGCGGATTCCTCTACGACGTGGCCGACTTCGACCCCGGGTTCTTCGGGATCAGCCCGCGCGAGGCCCTGGCGATGGACCCGCAGCAGCGGATCCTGCTGGAGACCGCCTGGGAGGCGGTCGAGCGGGCCGGCATCGACCCGATGTCCCTGAAGGGCTCCGACACCGGCGTGTTCGTCGGCGCCAGCGGCACCGCGTACGGCTCGGGCGTGGGCGGCAACGGCAGCGGCGCCGAGGGCTACAAGATGACCGGCGGCCTGACCGCCGTCGTCTCCGGACGCATCTCCTACACGCTGGGCCTGACCGGCCCCGCCGTGACGATCGACACCGCCTGCTCCTCCTCGCTCGTGGCGCTCCACCTCGCGGTGCGCTCGCTGCGCTCGGGCGAGTGCTCCCTCGCCCTGGCGGGCGGCGTCGAGGTGCTGGTCATGCCCGACGCGTACATCGAGTTCTCCCAGCAGGGCGGCATGGCCGCCGACGGCCGGTGCAAGTCCTTCGCCGCCGAGGCCGACGGCATCGGCTGGGGCGAGGGCGCCGGCATCATCGCGCTGGAGCGCCTCTCCGACGCCCGCCGCAACGGCCACCAGGTGCTCGGCGTGATCCGCGGCAGCGCCGTCAACCAGGACGGCGCCTCCAACGGCATCACCGCCCCCAACGGGCCCTCGCAGTACCGCGTCATCCACTCGGCGCTGGCCGACGCCGGCCTGACCGCGGCCGACGTGGACGTGGTCGAGGCACACGGGACGGGCACCACGCTGGGCGACCCGATCGAGGCGCAGGCGCTGCTCGCCACCTACGGGCAGGCCGAGGACCGCGCCGCCGACCGGCCGCTCTGGCTGGGCTCGGTGAAGTCCAACATCGGCCACTCCGGCTGCGCGAGCGGCGTCGCCGGTGTGATCAAGATGGTGCTGGCGCTGCAGCACGGCGTGCTGCCGAAGACCCTCTTCGCCGGGAACCCGTCGCCGCACGTGGACTGGGCCTCGGGCAACGTCCGGCTGCTGAGCGAAGCGGTGGCGTGGCCGGCGGGCGAGCAGCCGCGCCGGGCGGGCGTGTCCGCGTTCGGCGTCAGCGGCACCAACGCGCACCTGATCCTGGAGGAGGCGCCGGCGGGCTCGGGCCGTCCGGAGGTCGTGGCGGGCGCCGCGCCGCGCGTCCTGTCCGGCGAGGGCCTTCCCGCGTGGGTGGTGTCGGGGCAGAGCGCCGCGGCGCTGGCCGGTCAGGCGGGTCGGCTGCGTGAACACGCGGCGGAGCGGCCGGAGTTGTCGGTCGGAGATGTTGCGTGGTCGCTGGCCACGACGCGTGCGGCGCTGGAGCACCGGGCCGTCGTGCTCGGCGGCGAGCGGAGCGAGTTCGCGGAGCGTCTGGCGGCGGTGGCCACGGGGCAGCCGGCGGCGGGCGTGGTGACCGGGTCGGTGGCTGCTGCCGGGGTGGGGCGGACGGTGTTCGTCTTCCCCGGCCAGGGGAGCCAGTGGGTCGGGATGGGGCGTGAGCTGGCGGAGGCCTCGCCGGTGTTCGCGGCGAAGCTGGCGGAGTGTGCTGCGGCTCTTGCGCCGTACGTGGACTGGCAGTTGGACGATGTGCTGGCCGGGCTTCACGGTTTCGAGGCTGCTGATGTGGTGCAGCCGGCGCTGTGGGCGGTGATGGTCTCGCTCGCGGCGGTGTGGGAGGCGGCGGGTGTTGCTCCGGACGCGGTGGTGGGTCACTCGCAGGGTGAGATCGCTGCCGCCGCGGTGGCCGGGATTCTCTCCCTCGATGACGCCGCCAAGGTGGTGGCTCTGCGGAGCAAGACCCTGAAGGCCCTTGCTGGTCGCGGCGGGATGCTGTCGATCGCGGAGCCGGTGGCGGGTGTGCGGGCGCGGATCGCCCCGTACGGTTCCCGTCTGTCGGTCGCGGCCGTGAACGGTCCTTCGGCGACGGTCGTCTCCGGTGATGCGGACGCGCTGCGTGAACTCGCGGACTCCTGCGGGGATTCGCCGCGCGCTCGGATGATCCCGGTGGACTACGCCTCGCACAGCGCCCATGTGGACGAGCTGCGCGAGGAGATCCTCTCGGTTCTCCAGGGCATCACGCCGACCGAGGCCCGGATCCCCATGGTCTCCGCGCTGACCGGCGCGTGGCTGTCGGGCCCGGAGCTGGACCCCGACTACTGGTACGCGTCCCTGCGCGAGACCGTCGAGTTCGAGCGGGCGGTCCGCATCCTCGCCGAGTCCGGGCACGGGGTGTTCGTGGAGGTCTCCCCGCACGCGGTGCTGACCGGCGCGGTGGGCGACGTCGTCGAGGACGTCGAGGGCTCGGCCGTGGTCGGCACCCTGCGGCGCGAGGAGGGCGGCGCCGGGCGTCTTCTGACCTCGCTCGCCGAGGCCTACGTGCGGGGCCTCCCCGTCGACTGGGCCGCGCTCCTGGGCGGCGGCACGGTCGTGGACCTGCCCACCTACGCCTTCCAGCGCCGGCGCTACTGGCTCGGCGCCGTGGCCTCCGTCCAGGCCGCCGGCCCGGACACCTCGGTGGACGACTGGCGCTACCGGATCGTCTGGCAGGCGGCCGACGCGAACCGGGCCGCCACGCCGTCGGGGACCTGGCTGCTGGTCGGCGACGGCCCCGACCGGGAGGCGGTCGCGAACGCGCTGACGGCCCGCGGTGCGAGCGTCGTCGCCGTCGCGGGACCGGAGGACGTCGACGCGGCACTGGCCGAGGGCGTGGCCGGTGTGGTGTCGCTGCTGGCCCTGGACGAGACGCCGCTGGCGGAGCACCCGTCGGTTCCGGGCGGTCTGGCCGGGACGGTCGACCTGGTCCGGGTGCTGGTCGAGACCGGTGTCACGGCCCCGCTGTGGGTGCTGACCCGCGGTGCGGTGGCGGTCGGCGCCGACGAGGTGACGACCAGTCCGGTGCAGGCCCAGGTCTGGGGTCTGGGCCGGGCCGTGGGCCTGGAGCACGCGGACCGCTGGGGCGGCCTGGTCGACCTGCCGCCGGTGCTGGACGCCGAGGCCGCCGCTCGTCTGGTCGGTGTGTTCGCGGACGGCGGTGAGGACCAGGTCGCGGTGCGGCCGTCGGGTGTGTTCCTGCGCCGTCTGGTGCGGGCGGAGGCCCGGCGCGTCGAGTCGGCTGACTGGTCTCCGCGCGGCACCGTCCTGCTGACCGGCGGTACGGGGTCGATCGGTGTCTGCATCGGCCCGTGGCTTGCGGAGCACGGCGCGCCGAGGGTGGTTCTGACCTCCCGCTCCGGCCCGTCGGCGCCCGGGGTGGCGGCGCTGGCCGCTGCCGTGGCGAACGGCGGATCGGCCGTCGAGGTCGTCAGCTGCGACCTGGCGGACCGGGGCCAGGCGACCGGCCTGGTGGCCTGGATCGAGGCCTCCGGCCCCGGCCTGTCCACCGTCCTGCACTCCGCCAACGCGCCCTACCTGGCCCGGGTGGAGGACACCAGCCGCGAAGGCCTGGTCGCCGCGCTCGGCGCGAAGGCGGCCGGCGCCGTCCACCTGGACGAGGCCACGACCGGCCTGGGCATCGACGAGTTCGTCCTCTTCTCGTCGATCTCGGCGACCTGGGGCAGCAACGACCACGGCGCCTACGCCGCCGGCAACGCCTTCCTCGACGCGCTGGCGGAGGACCGCCGGGCCCGCGGCCTGCCCGGCACCTCGATCGCGTGGGGCGTCTGGAACACCCGCGACTGGGACGCCGTCGATGCGGTGATGGACCAGGCTCCCGGCCGGGTGACGCCCCAGCGTCTGCTGCGGCAGGGCATGAACTTCCTCGACACCCAGCGGGCGTTGACGGCGCTCGGCGAGGTGCTCGCCGACGACGAGACCTTCATCGCCCTCGCGGACGTCGAGTGGCAGAAGTTCGCGCCGGTCTTCACGGCCGCGCGCCCGCGCCCGCTGCTGGACACCATCCCCGAGGCCCGGGCCGAGACGGCCGCCGCGACGGCCGCCGACGAGCGCGGCGAGTTCGCCTCGCGGCTGGCCGGGCTGTCGGCGGCCGAGCGGCGCCGGAGCGTCGTGGAACTGGTGCGCTCCCACGCCGCCGCGGTCCTCGGCCACGAGTCGGCGGACGAGATCGTCGCGACGCGGGCCTTCCGGGAGCTGGGCTTCGACTCGCTGACCGCCGTCGAGCTCCGCAACCGCCTGAACACCGCCTGCGGCCTGCGCCTGCCGTCCACCGTCGTCTTCGACCACCCGAGCGCGTCCGTACTGGCCGAGGAGATCCTGAGCGCGCTGTTCGGGGCGGAGGGCCCCGGCCAGGTGGTCGCGGTGGCCGCCGCGCCCTCGGAGCCGATCGCGATCGTCGGCATGGCCTGCCGCTACCCGGGCGGCGTGCGCTCGCCCGAGGAGCTGTGGGACCTGATCGCCGCCGGCGGGGACGCGATCAGCGGCTTCCCGGCCGACCGCGGCTGGGACGCCGAGGCGCTGTTCGACGCGGACGCCGACGCCGAGGGCTCGACCTACGTCGTGGAGGGCGGATTCCTCAGCGGCGCCGGGGAGTTCGACGCCGGGTTCTTCGGCATCAGCCCGCGCGAGGCCCTCGCCATGGACCCGCAGCAGCGCCTCCTGCTGGAGGCCTCCTGGGAGGCCGTCGAGCGCGCGGGCATCGACCCGCGGACGCTGCACGGCTCGGCGACCGGCGTCTTCATCGGCGCGGCCCCGTCCGGCTACTTCGGCGCGGTCGGGGACGAGGCCGGCGTACAGGCCCACCTGATCACCGGGAACGCGCTGAGCGTGCTCTCCGGCCGGATCGCCTACTCCCTGGGCCTGGTCGGCCCGGCGATGACCGTGGACACCGCGTGCTCCTCCTCGCTGGTCGCGCTGCACCAGGCGACCCAGGCGCTCCGGTCGGGCGAGTGCACGGTGGCACTGGCCGGCGGTGTGACCGTGATGGCCGACCCCGGCGAGTTCGTCGGCTTCTCGCGGCTGCGCGCGCTGTCCTCCGACGGCCGCTGCAAGGCCTTCGGCGACGGCGCGGACGGCATGGGCATCGGCGAGGGCGTCGGCATGCTGGTGCTGGAACGGCTGTCGGACGCCCGCCGCAACGGGCACCAGGTGCTCGGCGTGCTCCGCGGGAGCGCCGTCAACCAGGACGGCGCCTCCAACGGCCTGTCCGCGCCCAACGGCCCCTCGCAGCAGCGCGTGATCCTCTCCGCGCTGGCCAACGCCCAGCTGTCGGCGTCCGACGTCGACGCGGTCGAGGCGCACGGCACCGGCACCACGCTCGGCGACCCGATCGAGGCCGGCGCGCTGCTGGCCACCTACGGCCAGGGACGCGCCGGGGACCGGCCGCTGTGGCTGGGGTCGGTGAAGTCGAACATCGGGCACGCCCAGCAGGCCGCCGGTGTGGCCGGTGTGATCAAGATGGTGATGGCGCTGCGGCACGGCGTGCTGCCGAAGACCCTGCACGCCGAGCAGCCGTCCTCGCACGTGGACTGGGACCTGGGCAACGTCCGGCTGCTCCAGGAGCAGGTGGAGTGGCCGGCGGGCGAGCGGCCGCGCCGGGCGGGCGTGTCGGCCTTCGGGATCAGCGGCACCAACGTCCACGTGATCGTGGAGGAGGCCCCGGCGGCCGTCGAGGCGGCGCCCGAGCCTGGGCCGGCGCTCCCGGCGCTCCCGGCGCTTCCGGAGCTTCCGGTGCTGGCCGGCGGGACGTCGGTGTGGCGGGTCTCCGGTCGTAGTGCGGTGGCGCTGGCCGGTCAGGCCGGTCGACTGCGTGAACACGTTTTGGCGCGGCCGGAGTTGTCGGTCGGCGATGTGGCGTGGTCGCTCGCGACGACGCGATCGGTGTTCGAGCAGCGTGCGGTGGTGCTGGGCGGCGAGCGGAGTGAGCTCGCGGCGGGTCTCGCGGCGGTGGCCACGGGGCAGCCCGCGCCCGGTGTCGTGACCGGCGGACTCGCTCCCGGTGGGGTGGGGCGGACGGTGTTCGTCTTCCCGGGTCAGGGGAGCCAGTGGGTCGGGATGGGGCGTGAGTTGGCCGCTTCGTCGCCGGTGTTCGCGGCGCGGCTGGCGGAATGCGCCGAGGCTCTCGCGCCTTACGTGGACTGGCAGTTGGACGATGTGCTGGCGGGCCTTCACGGTTTCGAGGCCGCCGATGTGGTGCAGCCGGCGCTGTGGGCCGTGATGGTCTCGCTCGCGGCGGTCTGGGAGGCGGCTGGTGTCGCTCCGGACGCCGTGATCGGTCACTCGCAGGGTGAGATCGCGGCGGCTGCTGTCGCGGGGATTCTTTCGCTGGAGGATGCGGCGAAGGTTGTTGCTCTTCGCAGCCGGACCCTGAAGGCCCTGGCCGGTCGCGGTGGGATGCTGTCGATCGCGGAGCCGGTGGCGGGTGTGCGGGCGCGGATCGCCGCGTACGGTGCCCGGTTGTCGGTGGCGGCGGTGAACGGTCCGTCGGCGACGGTGGTTTCCGGTGACGCCGACGCGCTGCGTGAACTCGCCGAGGCGTGCGGGGATTCGCCGCGCGCCCGGATGATCCCGGTGGACTACGCCTCGCACAGCGCCCATGTGGACGAGCTGCGCGAGGAGATCCTCTCCGTCCTTGAGGGGATCCGGCCTCGTGAGGCGCAGGTCCCGATGATCTCCGCGCTGACGGGCGAGTGGCTGGCGGGTTCCGAGCTGGACCCGGCGTACTGGTACGCGTCGCTGCGGGAGACCGTCGAGTTCGAGCGGGCGGTTCGTCTGCTGGGTGAGTCCGGGCACGGTGTGTTCCTGGAGGTGTCGCCGCACCCGGTGCTGACGCCGGCGATCGGTGACGCCCTGGAGGCGCTGTCCCCGGTCGTGGTGGGCACCTTGCGGCGCGACGAGGGCAGTGCGGACCGCCTGCTGACGTCGTTCGCCGAGGCCTACGTCCAGGGCGCCACGGTGGACTGGGTGTCGGTCCTCGCCGGTGGTTCGACGGTGGACCTGCCGACGTACGCGTTCCAGCACCGTCACTACTGGCCCGAGGCGGTGGCCGAGGTTGCCGAGGGCTCCGTCATCGATGCCGAGTTCTGGGCGGCGGTCGAGGGCGGGGACGCCGACGGCCTGGCGGCGGCGTTGAACATCGACGGCGACCGGCTGGGCGAGGTGTTGCCGGCGCTGGCCGACTACCGGCGCCGGGGCCAGGCCGATGCGGCGGTCGCGGACTGGCGGTACCGGGTGTCGTGGGCGCCGGTGAGCGAGTCCGGCGGGGTGCTGACCGGGACGTGGCTGCTGGTGGGGGAGTCCCCGGATGCCGCTGCGGTCGCGGAGGCGCTGGAGTCCCACGGGGCAACCGTGGTCCGTACTGCGGTGGATGCCGTGGGTGAGGCGGTGGCCGCGTGCTCCGACCTGAGCGGAGTGCTGTCGCTGCTGGCGCTGGACGAGTCGCCGGAGGAGGCGGGTCCGTGGGTGTCGCGTGGTGGTGCTGACACGCTCGCGCTGGTTCAGGAGCTTGGCCGGCTCGGTGTGTCCGCTCCGCTGTGGGTGGTCACGCAGGGTGCGGTGGGTGCGGTCGCGGGTGATGTGGTGCGGCCGGTGCAGGCGCAGGTCTGGGGTCTGGGTGCCGTGGCGGGGCTGGAGTTGGCGGGCCGCTGGGGCGGGCTGATCGACCTTCCGGCTTCCGTGGATGCGCGTACGGGTGCGCGGCTGGTGTCGGTTCTCGCGGGTGTCGAGGACCAGGTCGCGGTGCGTGCGGGCGGGGTGGTGGCGCGGCGGTTGGTGCGCGCAGGCCGTCCGAATGTGCGCGAGGCGTGGTCGCCGCGCGGTTCGGTGCTGGTGACGGGCGGTACGAGCGGGGTGGGTGCGATCACGGCCCAGTGGGTGGCGGATCGTGGTGCTTCGCGGGTCGTGCTGACGTCCCGTTCGGGTCCTGGTGCCGCCGGTGTGGCGGAGTTGGCGGCCTCGATCGCGGCTCGCGGGACGGCAGTGGAGGTGGTGGCGTGCGACGTCGCCGACCGCGCCTCCGTGGCAAGCCTGCTCGACTCGATCGACGCGACCGGTCCGGTGCTGTCGTCGGTGGTCCACTCGGCGGGTGTCGGTGACCGTAGGCCGGTCGAGGAGATCGAGCCTTCGGACCTGTCCTGGCTGCTGTCGGCGAAGGTCGGCGGTGCCATGGTGCTGGACGAGTTGACGGCCGGCCGGGACCTGGACGCGTTCGTGCTGTTCTCGTCGGGTGCGGGTGTGTGGGGCAGCGGTGGCCTGGGTGGTTACGCGGCGGCGAACGCGCACCTGGACGCGTTGGTGGAGGATCGCCGTTCCCGTGGTCTGGTGGCTTCTTCGGTCGCGTGGGGCCTGTGGGCGGGCGTCGGGATGGCCGCGAGCTCCGGTGGTGAGCGGTTGCGCGAGTTCGGCATGGAGGGCATCGACGGGCGTCGGGGCATGCTGGCGCTGGGCCAGGTCCTGGACGCGGGCGAGGGCGCGATGGTGGTGGCCGGCTTCGACTGGCCGCAGTTCGTGCCGACCTACACCCTGCACCGGCCGAGCCGGCTGCTGGCGGACCTTCCCGAGGTCCGTGCGGTCCTGGCCGCCGAGGCCGCCGTCGAGTCCACCGTCGAGGAAGTCGGCGAGTGGGCAAGCCGGTTGGCCGGAATGCCGGCCGCTGAGCAGCGCCAGGTCCTGACCGACCTGGTGCGCGGTCACGCGGCGGCCGTCCTCGGCCACGAGTCGGCGGACGACGTGCTGCCGCAACGGGCCTTCAAGGAGCTGGGCTTCGACTCCGTCGGAGCGGTCGAGCTGCGGAACCGCCTGTCGAAGGTGCTCGGCGTCCGGCTCGTCTCCACGATGGTCTTCGACCACCCGAACGCCGCCGCCGTCGCGGACTACGTACGCGGCGAACTCGTCGGCGCGGACGAGCAGACGGTCCAGCGGGACGGCGCGGTCCAGGTCGTGGCCGCGGCGATCGGCGAGCCGATCGCGATCGTCGGCATGGGATGCCGGTACCCGGGCGGGGCGGTCGGCCCCGAGCAGTTCTGGAGCATGGTGGCCTCCGGCACCGACACCATCGGCGGCTTCCCGACCGACCGCGGGTGGGACGCCTACGAGGAGGAGTTCGGCAAGGGCCAGGAGTACCGGCGACAGGGCGGATTCGTCCATGACGCGGCCGAGTTCGACGCCGGGTTCTTCGGGATCAGCCCGCGCGAGGCCCTGTCGATGGACCCGCAGCAGCGGCTGCTGCTGGAGACCTCCTGGGAGGCCATCGAGCACGGCGGGATCGACCCCAAGTCGCTGCACGGCTCGGCGACCGGCGTCTTCGTCGGCGCCAACTTCTCGGGGTACAGCTCGGTCCTGCCCGTCGAGGACACCAGCCTGGACGGCTACCGGCTGATCGGGAACGTGACCGCTGTCCACTCCGGCCGGATCTCGTACTGCCTGGGCCTGACCGGTCCTGCTCTGACGGTGGACACGGCGTGCTCGTCCTCGCTGGTGGCGATGCACCAGGCGGTGCAGGCGCTGCGGGCCGGCGAGTGCTCGATGGCGCTGGCCGGCGGCGTGGCGGTGATGGTCTCCCCGGCCGCCTTCATGGAGTTCGCCCAGCAGGGCGGCATGGCCTCCAGCGGCCGGTCGAAGGCGTTCTCGGAGGAGGCCGACGGGATCGGTTGGGGCGAGGGCGCTGGCATGGTGCTGTTGGAGCGCCTGTCCGACGCGCGGCGCAACGGGCACCAGGTGCTGGCGGTGATCCGTGGCAGTGCGGCGAACCAGGACGGCGCCTCGAACGGTCTGGCGGCGCCGAACGGTCCCTCGCAGCGGCGGGTGATCCGTGCGGCGCTGGCCAATGCGCAGCTGTCGGCGGCGGACGTGGACGTGGTCGAGGCGCACGGCACCGGCACGACGCTCGGTGACCCGATCGAGGCGCAGGCGCTGCTGGCCACCTACGGGCAGGCCGAGGACCGCGCCGCCGACCGGCCGCTCTGGCTGGGGTCGGTGAAGTCCAACATCGGACACTCGCAGTGCGCCGCCGGTGTGGCCGGTGTGATCAAGATGGTGATGGCGCTGCGGCACGAGGTGCTGCCGAAGACGCTGCACGCGGACGAGCCGTCCTCGCACGTGGACTGGGAGACGGGCAACGTCCGTCTGCTCCAGGAGGCGGTGGCGTGGCCGGCGGGTGGGCGCCCGCGCCGGGCGGGTGTGTCGGCGTTCGGTGTGAGTGGTACGAACGTCCACCTGATCGTCGAGGAAGTACCGGTCGCGGCGGTCGAGGCCGAGCGCCCGGCGGAGCAGCCGGCGCCGGAGGTCCTCGGGACCGCGCCTTCGGTGTGGACGGTGTCGGGCCAGAGCGTCGCGGCGCTGTCCGGTCAGGCCGGTCGGCTGCGTGAACACGTGCTGGCGCGGCCGGAGTTGTCGGTCGGCGATGTGGCGTGGTCGCTGGCGACGGCGCGTGCGGCGCTGGAGCACCGGGCGGTCGTGCTCGGTGGCGAGCGGAGTGAGCTCGCGGCGGGTCTCGTGGCGGTGGCCACGGGGCAGCCGACGTCCGGTGTGGTGACCGGTTCGGTGGCTCCTGGCGGTGTGGGGCGGACGGTGTTCGTCTTCCCCGGTCAGGGCAGCCAGTGGGTCGGCATGGGGCGCGAGTTGGCGGAGGCCTCGCCGGTCTTCGCCGCGAAGTTGGCGGAGTGTGCCGAGGCTCTGGCGCCTTACGTGGACTGGCAGTTGGACGATGTGCTGGCGGGCCGGCACGGCTTCGAGGCCGCTGATGTGGTGCAGCCGGCGCTTTGGGCGGTGATGGTCTCGCTCGCGGCGGTGTGGGAGGCGGCCGGTGTCGCTCCCGATGCCGTGGTGGGTCACTCGCAGGGCGAGATTGCCGCCGCCGCTGTGGCGGGGATTCTCTCCCTCGGCGATGCCGCGAAGGTCGTGGCTCTGCGGAGCAAGACCCTGAAGGCGCTGGCGGGTCGTGGCGGGATGCTGTCGATCGCGGAGCCGGTGGCGGGTGTGCGGGCGCGGATCGCTTCGTACGGTTCCCGGTTGTCGGTGGCGGCGGTGAACGGTCCGTCGGCGACGGTCGTCTCCGGTGACGCCGACGCGCTGCGTGAACTGGCGGACGCCTGTGGGGATTCGCCGCGTGCCCGGATGATTCCGGTGGACTACGCGTCCCACAGCGCCCATGTGGACGAGCTGCGCGAGGAGATCCTCGCTGTTCTCCAGGGCATCAGGCCGACCGAGGCCCGCATCCCCATGGTGTCCGCGCTGACGGGCGCATGGCTGTCGGGCCCGGAGATGGACCCCGCCTACTGGTACGCCTCGCTCCGCGAGACCGTCGAGTTCGAGCGGGCGGTCCGGATCCTGGGCGCCTCCGGGCACGGGGTGTTCGTGGAGGTGTCCCCGCACGCGGTGCTGACCGGCGCGGTGGGCGACGTGGTCGAGGACATCGACGGTTCGGTGGTGGTCGGCACCCTGCGGCGCGAGGACGGCGGGGCCGAGCGCCTGCTGTCGTCCTTCGCCGAGGCCTACGTCCAGGGCGCTCCGGTGGACTGGGCGACGGTGCTCGGTGGTGGCGAGAGCGTCGGCCTGCCGACGTACGCCTTCCAGCGCCAGCGGTTCTGGCCGGAGCCGCGCACCCCGCAGCGGGCCAGGGCGTCGGTGGACGACTGGCGCTACCGGATCACCTGGCAGCCGGCGACCGGGAGCGGCCCGGCGGTCCTGTCCGGTACCTGGCTGCTGTTCGGGGACGCGGCGGACGCCGGTGTGATGGCCGAGGCGCTGGCGAGTTGCGGTGCCGAGGTCGTGCGGACGACGTTGGCGGGCCTCGACGAGGCCGTCGCCGGTGCGGATGTCCAGGGCGTGGTGTCGCTGCTGGCCCTGGACGAGTCGCTGGACGCCGAGTTCGGGTGGGTCCCGCGCGGCAGCGCCGACACCCTCGACCTGGTGCAGGCGCTGGGCCGGGCCGGGGTCACCGCTCCGCTGTGGGTGCTGACCCGCGGCGCGGTGCAGGCCGCGGCCGGCGAGGTGACGACCAACCCGATCCAGACGCAGGTCTGGGGTCTGGGCCGGGCCGTGGGCCTGGAGCACGCGGACCGCTGGGGCGGTCTGGTCGACCTGCCGCCGGTGGTGGACGCCGATGCCGCGGCCCGGCTGGTCGGCGTGTTCGCCGATGGCAGTGAGGACCAGGTCGCGGTGCGGCCGTCGGGTGTCCTCCTGCGCCGTCTGGTGCGGGCGGAGGCCCGTCGCGTCGAGTCGGCGGGCTGGTCGCCGCGCGGCACCGTCCTGCTGACCGGTGGCACCGGCTCGATCGGCGTCTGCATCGGCCCCTGGCTTGCCGAGCACCGCGCGCCGAGGGTGGTTCTGACCTCCCGGTCCGGCCCGTCGGCGCACGGCGTGGCGGCGCTCGCCGCCGCCGTGGCGAACGGCGGCTCGGCCGTCGAGGTCGTCAGCTGCGACCTGACGGAGCGTGCGCAGGTCACGGCGATGGTGGCGTGGATCGAGAGCACCGGTCCCGGCCTGTCGACTGTCCTGCACTCGGCGAACACCCCGTACCTCTCGCGGGTCGAGCACACGGATCACGAAGG
Source organism: Kitasatospora sp. NPDC058046 (assembly GCF_042885595.1). Lineage (NCBI taxonomy): Bacteria > Bacillati > Actinomycetota > Actinomycetes > Kitasatosporales > Streptomycetaceae > Kitasatospora > Kitasatospora sp. NPDC058046. Next base: position 471,937 of record NZ_JBHVRS010000003.1, on the reverse strand, counting down.
CCTGGCGGCGGCACTGGGCGCGAAGGCGGCCGGCGCCACCTATCTGGACGAGGCGACGACGGACCTGGGCATCGACGAGTTCGTGATGTTCTCGTCGATCTCGGCGACCTGGGGCAGCAACGACCACGCCGCGTACGCCGCCGGGAACTCCTTCCTGGACGGGCTCGCGGAGGACCGTCGCGGCCGGGGCCTGCCGGGGACCTCGATCGCGTGGGGTGTGTGGAACACCCGTGACTGGGACGCCGTGGACGCGGTGATGGACCAGGCGCCGGGCCGGGTGACCCCGCACCGCCTGCTGCGGCAGGGCATGAACTTCCTGGACACCCAGCGGGCGTTGACCGCGCTGGGTGAGGTCCTGGCCGACGACGAGACCTTCATCGCGGTCGCGGACGTCGAGTGGGAGAAGTTCGCGCCGGTGTTCACGGCCGCGCGTCCCCGTCCGCTGCTGGACACCATTCCGGAGGCGCAGGAGGACACCGCCCCCGGCCGTCCGGTCGACGACCAGCGCAGCGAGTTCGCCGCCCGGTTGGCGGGCCTGTCGGCCGCCGAGCGGCGCCGGACCGTCGTGGAGCTGGTGCGGACGCAGGCGGCCGCGGTGCTGGGCCACGAGTCGGCGGACGAGATCGTCGCCAGCCGGGCGTTCCGCGAGCTGGGCTTCGACTCGCTGACCGCCGTGGACCTGCGCAACCGCCTGAACGCGGCCGTGGGCGTCCGGCTGCCGTCCACGGTGATCTTCGACCACCCGAGCGCGTCCGCGCTGGCCGACGAGATCCTGGCCGCGCTGTTCGGGAGCGTCTCGGAGGAGACCACCCCGGTGGTGGTGCAACCGGCCTCGACCGATCCGATCGCGATCGTCGGTATGGCCTGCCGCTACCCCGGCGGTGTCCGGACGCCCGAGGAGCTGTGGGACCTCCTGGCCGCGGGCGGCGACGCGATCAGCGGCTTCCCGGCCGACCGCGGCTGGGACGTCGAGGGCCTGTTCGACCCGGACCCGGACGCCGAGGGCTCGACCTATGTGATCGAGGGCGGATTCCTCGGCGGCGCCGGGGAGTTCGACGCCGGGTTCTTCGGGATCAGCCCGCGTGAGGCGATGGCGATGGACCCGCAGCAGCGGCTGCTGCTGGAGACCTCCTGGGAGGCCGTCGAGCGGGCCGGCATCGACCCGAAGTCGCTGCACGGCTCCGCGACCGGCGTGTTCATCGGTGCGGCCGCCTCCGGCTACATCGGGGTGCTGGGCGACGAAGCGGAGGCCCAGGCGCACCTGATCACCGGGAACGCGCTCAGCGTCCTGTCCGGCCGGGTGTCGTACACGCTGGGCCTGAACGGGCCCGCGGTGACCGTCGACACGGCGTGCTCCTCCTCGCTGGTGGCGATGCACCAGGCGGTGCAGGCGCTGCGGTCGGGCGAGTGCACGGTGGCGCTGGCCGGCGGTGTGACGGTGATGGCCGACCCGGGCGAGTTCGTGAGCTTCTCGCGGCTGCGCGCGCTGTCGGCCGACGGCCGCTGCAAGGCCTTCGGCGAGGGCGCGGACGGCATGGGTATGGGCGAGGGCGTCGGAATGCTGGTGCTGGAGCGGCTGTCGGACGCCCGCCGCAACGGGCACCGGGTGCTCGGTGTGGTGCGCGGCAGCGCGATCAACCAGGACGGTGCGTCGAACGGTCTCACGGCGCCGAACGGTCCTGCCCAACGGCGGGTCATCCGGGCGGCGTTGGCGAGTGCGCAGCTGTCGGCGGCGGATGTGGACGTGGTCGAGGCGCACGGGACGGGTACGGAGCTGGGTGACCCGATCGAGGCGGGTGCGCTGCTGGCGACGTACGGCCAGGAGCGGTTCGAGGACCGGCCGTTGTGGCTGGGTTCGGTGAAGTCGAACATCGGGCACGCCCAGCAGGCCGCGGGTGTGGCCGGTGTGATCAAGATGGTGCTGGCGCTGCAAGCCGGTGTGCTGCCGAAGACGCTGCACGCGGACGAGCCTTCTTCGCACGTGGATTGGGAGACGGGCAACGTCCGTCTGCTGCAGGACGAGGTGGCGTGGCCGGCGGGCGAGCGGCCGCGCCGGGCGGGTGTGTCCGCCTTCGGGATCAGCGGCACCAACGCCCACGTGATCATCGAAGAGGCGCCGGCCGAGGTGGAGACGCCCGTCGACAGTGACGGCGGGAGCGTCGTGCCGGTGCTGTCGGGCGGTGTCCCGGCGTGGGTGCTGTCCGGACGGGACGCCGAGGCGCTGGCCGGCCAGGCGGGCCGACTGCGTGAACACGTGCTGGCGCGGCAGGAGTTGTCGGTCGGCGACGTCGCGTGGTCGCTCGCGACGACGCGTGCGGCGCTGGAGCACCGGGCCGTCGTGCTCGGCGGGGAGCGGGGCGAGTTCGCTGAGCGTCTGGCGGCGGTGGCCACGGGGCAGCCGGCGGCGGGCGTGGTGACCGGGTCGGTGGCGGCCGCCGGTGTGGGGCGGACGGTGTTCGTCTTCCCGGGGCAGGGGAGCCAGTGGGTCGGCATGGGGCGTGAGCTGGCCGCTTCGTCGCCGGTGTTCGCGGCGAAGCTGGCGGAGTGTGCTGCGGCTCTCGCGCCGTACGTGGACTGGCAGTTGGATGGCGTTCTGGCGGGCCGGCACGGTTTCGAGGCCGCTGACGTGGTGCAGCCGGCGCTGTGGGCCGTGATGGTGTCGCTCGCCGCTGTGTGGGAGGCGGCGGGTGTCGCTCCCGATGCCGTGGTCGGTCACTCGCAGGGCGAGATTGCGGCTGCCGCTGTGGCCGGGATCCTGTCGCTGGAGGACGCGGCGAAGGTCGTGGCTCTGCGGAGCAAGACTCTGAAGGCCCTTGCTGGTCGCGGTGGGATGCTGTCGATCGCGGAGCCGGTGGAGGGTGTTCGGGCCCGGATCGCTCCGTACGGTTCCCGTCTGTCGGTTGCGGCGGTGAACGGTCCCTCGGCGACGGTCGTCTCCGGTGACGCGGACGCGCTGCGTGAACTGGCTGACTCCTGTGGGGATTCGCCGCGCGCTCGGATGATCCCGGTGGACTACGCGTCCCACAGCGCGCACGTGGACGAGCTGCGCGAGGAGATCCTCTCGGCTCTCCAGGGCATCGCGCCGACCGAGGCCCGCATCCCCATGGTCTCGGCGCTGACCGGCGAGTGGCTCGCGGGCTCCGAGTTGGACCCGGCGTACTGGTACGCGTCGCTGCGGGAGACCGTCGAGTTCGAGCGGGCGGTTCGTCTGCTGGGTGAGTCCGGGCACGGGGTGTTCCTGGAGGTGTCGCCGCATCAGGTGCTGACGCCGGCGATCGGTGACGCCCTGGAGGCGCTGTCCCCGGTCGTCGCGGGCACGCTGCGACGGGAGGAAGGCGGCGCGCAGCGTCTGCTGACCTCGTTCGCCGAGGTGTACGCGCAGGGTCTCCCCGTCGACTGGGCCGCCGTACTCGGCCGCGGTTCGACGGTGGACCTGCCCACCTACGCCTTCCGGCACCGCCACTACTGGCCGGAGGCGGACCGCAAGCGCGCGGACGTCACGGTGGCCACCGGTGCGGAGGCGGGCTTCTGGACCGCCGTGGAGAGCGGTGATGTCACCGCGCTCGCCGATCTGCTCGGGGTGGACCCGGCGGATGCCGCGCTGGGTGCGCTGACCGACTGGCGGCGCCGCGAGCGGGCCGGCTCGGCGGTCGCGGACTGGCGGTACCGGGTGTCGTGGGCGCCGGTGAGCGAGTCCAACGAGGTCCTGGCCGGGACCTGGCTGCTGGTCGGGGACGGCACCGACGCGGCTGCGGTCGCGGAGGCGCTGGACCTTCCGGGTGCGCGGGTCGTCCGCTCGACTCCGGACGGTGTCGCCGCTGCGGTGGCCGCGCACTCCGACCTGCGGGGTGTGGTCTCGCTGCTGGCGCTGGACGAGTCGCCGGAGGAAGCGTTCCCGCTGGTTCCCGGCGGTCTGGCCGCGACGGTCGCGCTGGTTCAGGAGCTTGGCCGGCTCGGTGTGTCCGCCCCGCTGTGGGTGGTCACGCGGGGTGCGGTGGGTGCGGTCGCGGGTGATGCGGTGCGGCCGGTCCAGGCGCAGGTCTGGGGTCTGGGAGCCGTCGCGGCACTGGAGTTGGCGGGCCGCTGGGGCGGCCTGATCGACCTGCCGGCCACCGTGGACGCCCGCGTCGGTGCGCGGCTGGCGTCCGTCCTGGTCGGCGATGAGGACCAGGTCGCGGTGCGTGCGGGCGGTGTGCTGGCGCGGCGATTGGTGCGCGCAGGCCGTCCGGTCGTCCGCGAGGCGTGGTCGCCGCGTGGGTCGGTGCTGGTGACGGGTGGCACGAGCGGCGTCGGTGCGATCACCGCCCAGTGGGTGGCGGATCGTGGTGCCTCGCGGGTCGTGCTGACGTCCCGTTCGGGACCTGGTGCCGCCGGTGTGGCGGAGCTGGCGGCCTCGATCGCGGCTCGTGGATCGGCAGTCGACGTGGTGGCGTGTGACATCGCCGACCGCGCTTCTGTGGCGGAGGTCCTGGACCGTATCGATGCGGCGGGCCCGGTGCTGTCGTCGGTGGTCCACTCGGCGGGTGTCGGTGACCGTAGGCCGGTCGAGGAGATCGAGCCTTCGGACCTGTCCTGGCTGCTGTCGGCGAAGGTCGGCGGCGCCATGGTGCTGGACGAGTTGACGGCGGGTCGGGATCTCGACGCGTTCGTGCTGTTCTCGTCGGGCGCGGGTGTGTGGGGCAGCGGTGGCCTGGGCGGTTACGCTGCGGCGAACGCGCACTTGGACGCGTTGGTCGAGGATCGCCGTTCCCGGGGCCTGGTGGCCTCGTCGGTCGCGTGGGGCCTGTGGGCCGGCGTCGGCATGGCCGCGAGCTCCGGTGGTGAGCGGTTGCGCGAGTTCGGTATGGAGGGCATCGACGGGCGTCGGGGCATGCTGGCCTTGGGCCAGGTCCTGGACGCCGGTGAGGGTGCGATGGTGGTGGCCGGCTTCGACTGGCCGCAGTTCGTGCCGACCTATACCCTTCACCGGGCCAGCCGTCTGCTGACGGACCTCCCCGAGGTTCGGGAGGTGCTGGCCGCCGAGGCCGGCACCACCACGACCGAGGAAGTCAGCGAGTGGGCGGGCCGGTTGGCCGGAATGCCGGCCGCTGAACAGCGCCAGGTCCTGACCGACCTGGTGCGCGGTCACGCGGCCGCCGTCCTCGGCTACGACTCGGCGGACGACGTGCTGCCGCAACGCGCCTTCAAGGAGCTGGGCTTCGACTCCGTCGGAGCGGTCGAGCTGCGGAACCGCCTCTCGAAGGCGCTCGGTATCCGACTGGCCTCCACGATGGTCTTCGACCACCCGAACGCCACCGCCCTCGCGGAGCAGATCCTGCGCGAGTTCATGCCGGAGCAGGCCGCTCCGGAGGGTGACGCCGACGAGCCGGCCCTCAGGGAGGCCATCTCGGCGATCCCGCTGGCCCGCATCCGGCAGGCCGGCCTGCTGGACCTGCTGCTGCAACTCGCCGACCCGGCCCAGGACAACGGCGCGGACAGTCGAACGGATACGGAGTCCATCGACGGCATGGACGCCGAAGACCTCATTCGCATAGCCCTCGATGGCAAAGACTCCTGACGCCCTCGTTGATTCGGAGCACATGATCATGGAAACGACCAACGACAGGCTCGTCGAAGCACTTCGCACCTCCCTCAAGGAAGCCGAGCGGCTCCGGCAGCAGAACAGCGCGCTCCTTGCGGCGTCGAGCGAGCCGATCGCGATCGTGGGTGCGGGCTGCCGGTTCCCGGGCGGTGTGACGGGTCCCGAGGAGTTCTGGGACCTGGTGGCCGGCGGTGTCGACGCGGTGGGCGCCTTCCCCGCCGATCGCGGCTGGGAGGCCTTCGAGGAGGCGTTCGGCCGAGGGCAGACGTACCGGCGACAGGGCGGATTCGTCTACGACGCGACCGAGTTCGACGCGGGGTTCTTCGGGATCAGCCCGCGTGAGGCGCTGGCCATGGACCCGCAGCAACGGCTGCTGCTGGAGACCTCCTGGGAGGCCATCGAGCACGGCGGGATCGACCCGAAGTCGCTGCACGGGTCGATGACCGGTGTGTTCATCGGAGCGAACACGTCGGGGTACAGCTCGGTTCTGCCCGTCGAGGACGAGAGCCTGGACGGCTACCGGCTGATCGGCGCGGTGTCGGCGGTCGCCTCGGGTCGGATCTCGTACTGCCTGGGTCTGACCGGTCCGGCGGTGACGGTGGACACGGCGTGCTCGTCGTCGCTGGTGGCGATGCACCAGGCGATCCTGGCGCTGCGGGCCGGTGAGTGCTCGATGGCGCTGGCCGGCGGCGTGGCGGTGATGGTGTCGCCGGGTGCGTTCATGGAGTTCGGGCGTCAGGGCGGTATGGCGTCCAGTGGCCGGTCGAAGGCGTTCTCGGAGGAGGCCGACGGGATCGGCTGGGGCGAGGGCGCGGGCATGGTGCTGTTGGAGCGCCTGTCCGATGCCCGGCGCAACGGGCACCAGGTGCTGGCGGTGATCCGTGGCAGCGCGGCGAACCAGGACGGTGCGTCGAACGGTCTGGCGGCGCCGAACGGTCCCTCACAGCGGCGGGTGATCCGTGCGGCGCTGGCGAACGCGCAGCTGTCGGCGGCGGACGTGGACGTGGTCGAGGCGCACGGGACGGGCACGACGCTGGGCGACCCGATCGAGGCGCAGGCGTTGCTGGCCACCTACGGGCAGGCCGAGGACCGTGCCGCCGACCGGCCGCTCTGGCTGGGGTCGGTGAAGTCCAACATCGGGCACTCGCAGTGCGCGGCCGGTGTGGCCGGGGTGATCAAGATGGTGATGGCGCTGCGGCACGAGGTGCTGCCGAAGACGCTGTTCGCCGAGGAGCCGTCCTCGCACGTGGACTGGACGTCCGGGAACGTGCGGCTGCTCCAGGAACCGGTGGCGTGGCCGGCGGGCGAGCGGCCGCGTCGGGCGGGTGTGTCGGCGTTCGGTGTGAGCGGGACGAACGTCCACCTGATCGTGGAGGAGGCTCCGGCGGCCGTCGAACCCGAGGCGCGGGAGGCCCGGGTGCTTCCGGTGTTCGCCGGTGGGGCGTCGGCCTGGCCGGTCTCCGGTCAGAGCGCTGCGGCGCTGGCGGGGCAGGCGGGTCGGCTGCGTGAACACGTGGCGGAGCGGCCGGAGTTGTCGGTCCGCGATGTGGCGTGGTCGCTGGCGACGACGCGTGCGGCGCTGGAGCGCCGGGCCGTCGTGCTCGGCGCGGACCGGGATGAGCTGGCGGCGGGGCTGACGGCCGTTGCCACCGGGCAGCCGGCGGCGGGTGTGGTCACGGGGTCGGTGGCGGCCGCGGGTGTGGGGCGGACGGTGTTCGTCTTCCCGGGGCAGGGGAGCCAGTGGGTCGGGATGGGGCGTGAGCTGGCGGAGTCGTCGCCGGTCTTCGCCGCGAAGTTGGCGGAGTGTGCTAAGGCTCTGGCGCCTTATGTGGACTGGCAGTTGGACGAGGTGCTGGCGGGCCGGCACGGCTTCGAGGCAGCTGATGTGGTGCAGCCGGCGCTGTGGGCGGTGATGGTCTCGCTCGCCGCCGTCTGGGAGGCGGCGGGTGTCGCTCCGGACGCTGTGGTGGGTCACTCGCAGGGCGAGATCGCTGCCGCCGCGGTGGCCGGGATTCTCTCTCTCGACGATGCCGCGAAGGTCGTCGCTCTGCGGAGCAAGACCCTGAAGGCCCTTGCTGGTCGTGGCGGGATGCTGTCGATCGCCGAGCCGGTGGAGGGTGTTCGGGCGAGGATCGCGTCGTACGGCACCCGCCTTTCCATCGCGGCGGTGAACGGCCCGTCGGCGACGGTCGTCTCCGGCGATGCTGACGCGCTGCGTGAACTCGCGGACTCCTGCGGGGATTCGCCGCGTGCCCGGATGATCCCGGTGGACTACGCGTCGCACAGCGCCCACGTGGACGAGCTGCGCGAGGAGATCCTCTCGGTTCTCCAGGGCATCGCGCCGACCGAGGCTCGTATCCCCATGGTCTCCGCGCTGACCGGCGAGTGGCTGTCCGGCCCCGAGCTGGACCCGGCCTACTGGTACGCGTCGCTCCGGGAGACCGTCGAGTTCGACCGCGCGGTGCGGATCCTCGGCGACGCGGGTCACGGCGTGTTCCTGGAGGTCTCGCCGCACCCGGTGCTGACCCCGGCGATCGGCGACAGCCTGGAGGACCGCTCCCCGGTCGTCGTGGGCACCCTGCGGCGCGACGAGGGCGGCGCCCAGCGCCTGCTGACCTCGCTCGCCGAGGCCTACGTCCAAGGCGCCCCCGTCGACTGGGCGGCGGTGCTCGGCGCCGGCACGGCGGTCGCGCTGCCGACCTACGCCTTCCAGCGGCGCCGCTACTGGCCCGAGGCCCCGGCGGTGGAGCGCGCGAAGCTGTCGGTGGACGACTGGCGCTACCGCATCACCTGGCAGCCCTCCACCGCTCGTGGCCCGGCGGACCTGTCCGGCACCTGGCTGGTCGTCGGCGACGGCCCCGAGGCGGCGACGGTCGCCGAGGCGCTGGCCGGTCAGGGTGCCGAGGTCGTGACGGCCGCCGGCCCGGAGCGGCTTGGCGCGGTGCCGGCCGAGGGCGTGGCCGGTGTGGTGTCGCTGCTGGCCCTGGACGAGACGCCGCTCGCCGACCACCCGTTGGTTCAGCGCGGGCTGGCGGAGACCGTCGAGCTGGTGCAGGCGTTGGGCCGGGCCGGGGTCACGGCTCCGCTGTGGGTGCTGACCCGCGGCGCGGTGGCCGTCGGCCCGGACGAGGTGACGACCAGCCCGGTGCAGACCCAGGTCTGGGGTCTCGGCCGTACGGTCGGCCTGGAGCACGCGGACCGCTGGGGCGGTCTGGTCGATCTGCCGCCGGTGGTGGACGCCGATGCGGCCGCTCGTCTGGTCGGCGTCTTCGCCGATGGCAGTGAGGACCAGGTCGCCGTACGGCCGTCCGGGGTGTTCCTGCGCCGGCTGGTACGGGCGGAGGCCCGGCGCGTCGAGTCGGAGGACTGGTCGCCGCGCGGCACCGTCCTGCTGACCGGCGGCTCGGGTGCGATCGGCGTGGTCCTCGGTCCGTGGCTTGCCGAGCACGGCGCGCCGAGGGTGGTTCTGACCTCCCGCTCCGGCCCGTCGGCGCCCGGGGTGGCGGCGCTCGCGGCCACGCTGGCGCAGGCTGGTTCGGCCGTCGAGGTCGTGTCGTGCGACCTGTCGGTGCGCGAGCAGGTGACCGGCATGGTGACGTGGATCGAGGCCTCCGGCCCCGGCCTCTCCACCGTCCTGCACTCCGCCAACGCGCCGTTCCTCGCACGGCTGGAGGACACCGACCGCGACGGGCTCGCCCTGGCGGTCGGCGCGAAGGCGGCCGGCGCCGTCCACCTGGACGAGGCGACGGCGCACCTGGGCATCGACGAGTTCGTGATGTTCTCGTCGATCTCGGCGACCTGGGGCAGCAACGACCACGCCGCGTACGCGGCGGGCAACTCCTTCCTGGACGGGCTCGCCGAGGACCGTCGCGCCCGGGGCCTGCCCGGGACCTCGATCGCCTGGGGTGTCTGGAACACCCGCGACTGGGACGCCGTCGACGCGGCGATGGACCAGGCTCCCGGCCGCGTCACCCCGCACCGCCTGCTGCGGCAGGGCATGAACTTCCTCGACACCCAGCGAGCGCTGACCGCGCTCGGCGAGGTCCTCGCCGACGACGAGACCTTCATCGCCCTCGCGGACGTCGAGTGGGAGAAGTTCGCACCGGTCTTCACGGCCGCCCGCCCGCGCCCGCTGCTGGACACCATCCCCGAGGCCCAGGAGGACACCGCCCCTCGTACGGTCGACGACCAGCGCAACGAGTTCGCCGCCCGGCTGGCGGGCCTGTCGGCCGCCGAGCGGCGCCGGACCGTCGTGGAGCTGGTGCGGACGCAGGCGGCCGCGGTGCTGGGCCATGAGTCGGCGGACGAGATCGTCGCCAGCCGGGCGTTCCGGGAGCTGGGCTTCGACTCGCTGACCGCCGTCGAGCTCCGCAACCGTCTCAACGCGGCCGTGGGCGTCCGGCTGCCGTCCACGGTGATCTTCGACCACCCGAGCGCCTCGGCGCTGGCGGACGAGATCCTGGCCGCACTGTTCGGTACGGACGCGGACGAGGACCAGACCGTGACGGCGGCGGCGGTGTCGACCGATCCGATCGCGATCGTCGGTATGGCCTGCCGCTACCCCGGTGGCGTCCGGACTCCGGAGGAGCTGTGGGACCTCCTGGCGGCGGGCGGGGACGCGATCGGCGCGTTCCCGGCCGACCGCGGCTGGGACGTCGACGCGCTCTTCGACCCGGACCCGGACGCCGAGGGCTCGACCTACGTGGTCGAGGGCGGATTCCTCAGCGGGGCCGCGGAGTTCGACGCCGGGTTCTTCGGCATCAGCCCGCGCGAGGCCCTCGCCATGGACCCGCAGCAGCGCCTCCTGCTGGAGACCTCCTGGGAGGCCGTCGAGCGGGCCGGCATCGACCCGAAGTCGCTGCACGGCTCCGCGACTGGCGTCTTCGTCGGCGCGGCTTCCTCCGGCTACATCGGCGCCGCGAGCGGCGAGGCGGGAGCCCAGGCCCACCTGATCACCGGCAACGCGCTGAGCGTGCTCTCCGGCCGGATCTCGTACTCCTTGGGCCTGGTGGGCCCGGCGGTGACGGTCGACACGGCGTGCTCCTCGTCCCTGGTCGCGCTGCACCAGGCGGTGCAGGCGCTGCGGTCGGGCGAGTGCGACGTCGCCCTCGCCGGCGGTGTGACGGTGATGGCCGACCCCGGCGAGTTCGTCGGCTTCTCGCGCCTGCGGGCGCTCGCCTCCGACGGCCGCTGCAAGGCCTTCGGCGAGGGCGCGGACGGCATGGGCATCGGCGAGGGCGCCGGCATGCTCGTGCTGGAGCGGCTCTCCGAGGCGCAGCGCAAGGGCCGTCGGGTCCTGGGCCTGGTGCGCGGCTGCGCGATCAACCAGGACGGCGCGTCGAACGGTCTCACGGCGCCGAACGGTCCTGCTCAACGGCGGGTCATCCGGGCGGCGTTGGCCAACGCCCGGATCTCGGCGGCGGACGTGGACGTGGTCGAGGCGCACGGGACGGGTACGGAGCTGGGTGACCCGATCGAGGCGGGTGCGCTGCTGGCGACCTATGGTCAGGAGCGGTTCGAGGACCGGCCGTTGTGGCTGGGGTCGGTGAAGTCCAACATCGGGCACGCTCAGCAGGCCGCGGGTGTGGCCGGTGTGATCAAGATGGTGCTGGCGTTGCGGGCCGGGGTGCTGCCGAAGACCCTGCACGCGGACGAGCCGTCCTCGCACGTCGATTGGGAGACGGGCAACGTCCGTCTGCTCCAGGAGCAGGTGGCGTGGCCGGCGGGCGAGCGGCCGCGCCGGGCCGGTGTCTCGGCGTTCGGCATCAGCGGCACCAACGCGCACGTGATCATCGAAGAGGCCCCGGCCGCGATCGACGCGAGCGCCCCGGATCCCGCCACGGCGGTGGAGAGCGGGGTCCAGGCGTGGGTGGTGTCCGGTCGCAGCGCGACCGCGCTGGCCGGTCAGGCCGGTCGACTGCGTGAACACGTGCTGGCGCGGCCGGAGTTGCCGGTCGGCGACGTCGCGTGGTCGCTGGCGACGACGCGTGCGGCGCTGGAACACCGGGCCGTCGTGCTCGGCGGCGAGCGGAGTGAGCTCGCGGCGGGTCTCGTGGCGGTGGCCACGGGGCAGCCGGCGGCGGGTGTGGTGACCGGGTCGGTGGCGGCCGCCGGGGTGGGGCGGACGGTGTTCGTCTTCCCCGGCCAGGGGAGCCAGTGGGTCGGCATGGGTCGCGAGCTGGCCGAGTCGTCCCCTGTCTTCGCCGCGAGGTTGGCGGAGTGTGCCGAGGCTCTCGCGCCTTACGTGGATTGGCAGTTGGACGATGTGCTGGCTGGTCGGCACGGTTTCGAGGCCGCTGACGTCGTGCAGCCGGCGCTGTGGGCCGTGATGGTCTCGCTCGCGGCCGTGTGGCAGGCGGCGGGCGTCGCTCCAGACGCTGTGCTGGGTCACTCGCAGGGTGAGATCGCCGCTGCCGCCGTCGCGGGGATTCTCTCCCTGGAGGACGCCGCCAAGGTGGTGGCTCTGCGGAGCAAGACCCTGAAGGTGCTGGCCGGTCGTGGCGGGATGCTGTCGATCGCGGAGCCGGTGGACGGTGTCCGCGCGCGGATCGCGTCGTACGGCTCTCGCCTGTCGGTCGCGGCGGTGAACGGTCCGTCGGCGACGGTGGTTTCCGGTGACGCCGATGCGCTGCGTGAACTGGCGGACGCCTGTGGGGATTCGCCGCGTGCCCGGATGATCCCGGTGGACTACGCGTCCCACAGCGCGCACGTGGACGAGCTGCGGGAGGAGATCCTCTCGGTTCTCCAGGGCATCGCTCCGACCGAAGCCCGGATCCCGATGGTGTCGGCGCTGACCGGTGCGTGGCTGTCCGGCCCCGAGCTGGATCCGGCCTACTGGTACGCGTCGCTCCGGGAGACGGTGGAGTTCGACCGTGCCGTGCGGATTCTGGGCGACGCGGGACACGGTGTGTTCCTGGAGGTGTCGCCGCACCCGGTGCTGACCCCGGCGATCGGCGACGCCCTGGAGGACCGTTCCCCGGTCGTCGTGGGCACCCTGCGACGCGACGAGGGCGGCGCCCAGCGGCTGCTGACCTCGCTCGCCGAGGCCTATGTGCGGGGGCTCCCCGTCGACTGGGCCGGGCTCCTGGGCGGTGGTTTGACGGTGGACCTGCCGACGTACGCGTTCCAGCACCGTCACTACTGGCCCGAGGCGGTGGCCGAGGTTGCCGAGGTCTCCGCTGTCGACGCCGAGTTCTGGGCGGCGGTCGAGGGCGGGGACGCCGACGGCCTTGCGGCCGCGTTGAACATCGACGGTGAGCGGCTGGGCGAGGTGCTGCCGGCGCTGGCCGACTACCGGCGCCGTGGCCTGGCCGGCTCGGCGGTCGCGGACTGGCGGTACCGGGTGTCGTGGGCGCCGGTGGGCGAGTCCGGCGGGGTGCTGACCGGGACGTGGCTGCTGGTCGGGGACGGCACCGACGCGGGCGTCGTGGCGCAGGCGTTGGCGGATCACGGTGCCGATGTCGTCACTGCGGACCGTCCTGACCGGATCGGTCAGACCGTGTCCGCGCTCGGTGATCTGCGGGGTGTGGTGTCGCTGTTGGCGCTGGACGAGTCGCCGGAGGAGGCGGGTCCGTGGATGTCGCGTGGTGGTGCTGACACGCTCGCGCTGATCCAGGAGCTTGGGCGGCTCGGTGTGTCCGCTCCGCTGTGGGTGGTCACGCAGGGTGCGGTGCGGGCCGTCGCGGGTGATGCGGTGCGGCCGGTCCAGGCGCAGATGTGGGGTCTGGGTGCCGTCGCGGCGCTGGAGTTGGCGGGCCGCTGGGGCGGGCTGATCGACCTTCCGGCTGCCGTGGACGCCCGTGTCGGTGCGCGGCTGGCGTCGGTCCTGGTCGGCGATGAGGACCAGGTGGCGGTGCGTGCGGGCGGGGTGGTGGCGCGGCGGTTGGTGCGCGCTGGCCGTCCGGTCGTGTGTGAGGCGTGGTCGCCGCGTGGGTCGGTGCTGGTGACGGGTGGTACGAGCGGCGTGGGTGCGATCACCGCCCAGTGGGTCGCGGATCGTGGCGCGTCTCGGGTGGTGCTGACGTCCCGTTCGGGTCCGGGTGCCGCCGGTGTGGCGGAGTTGGCGGCCTCGATCGCGGCTAGCGGGACGGCGGTGCAGGTGGTGGCGTGCGACGTCGCCGACCGCGCCTCCGTCAAGGGCCTGCTCGACTCGATCGACGCGACGGGTCCGGTGCTGTCGTCGGTGGTTCACTCGGCCGGGACGGGCGGGCGGACGCCGGTGGAGCAGCTGGCGGTGGCCGAGCTGTCGCGGCTGCTGTCGGCGAAGGTCGGCGGCGCCATGGTGCTGGATGAGTTGACGGCAGGTCGGGATCTCGACGCGTTCGTGCTCTTCTCGTCGGGCGCGGGTGTCTGGGGCAGCGGTGGCCTGGGCGGTTACGCTGCGGCGAACGCGCACCTGGACGCGTTGGTGGAGGACCGCCGTTCCCGTGGTCTGGTGGCCTCGTCGGTCGCCTGGGGCCTGTGGGCCGGCGTCGGCATGGCGGCCGGCTCGGGGGGCGACCGGTTGCGCGAGTTCGGTATGGAAGGCATCGACGGACGTCGGGGCATGCTGGCGCTGGGCCAGGTCCTGGACGCCGGTGAGGGTGCGATGGTGGTGGCCGGCTTCGACTGGCCGCAGTTCGTGCCGACCTACACCCTCTACCGGGCCAGCCGTCTGCTGGCGGACCTTCCCGAGGTCCGCGCGGTCCTGGCCGCCGAGGCCGCCGTCGAGTCCACCACCGAGGAAGTCGGCGCGTGGGCGGGCCGGTTGGTCGGGATGCCGGTCGCTGAGCAGCGCCAGGTCCTGACCGACCTGGTCCGGGGCCACGCGGCCGCTGTCCTGGGCCATGACTCGGCGGACGACGTGCTGCCGCAACGCGCTTTCAAGGAGCTGGGCTTCGACTCCGTCGGAGCCGTCGAGCTGCGGAACCGCCTCTCCAAGGAGGTCGGTGTCAAGCTGGCCTCCACGATGGTCTTCGACCACCCGAACGCCACCGCCCTCGCGGACTACCTGCGGGGCGAACTCGTCGGCACCGGCGGAGCGGACGACGGCGATCCGGTGCTGGAGACCCTGGAGCGGCTGGCCGCCGAACTGGACTCCGTCGACGGGGGAGCCGACGCGCGCCAGGACATCACCGAGCGCATGCAGACCCTGCTGTCCCGGTGGATGCGGCGCGGCGCCCCCGGCGCCGGCGCGGAGGACGGTGGCGCCGCCGTCACCCGGCAGACCGTGGCCGGACAGCTCAACGAAGCCTCGGCCGACGAGGTTCTGGACTTCATCAACAAGGAACTGGGGGCGTCGTGATGATCTCCGGTGCTCAGATCAAGACGACGTCGAGGAGGACCCACGATGGCCGATGAGAAGCAGCTGCTCGACGCTTTGAGGAAGCTGGCCGCCGAGCACTTCGAAACCCGTGAGCGGGTCAAGGAGCTGGAGTCCGGCGCCCGCGAGCCGATCGCGATCGTGGGCATGGGGTGCCGGTACCCGGGCGGGGCGGTCGGTCCCGAGGAGTTCTGGAACCTGGTGGCCGACGGCGTCGACGCGGTGGGCGGGTTCCCGTCCGACCGCGGCTGGGAGGCGTTCGACAACCAGGGCGGATACCGCCGGCAGGGCGGATTCGTCTACGACGTGGCCGACTTCGACGCGGGGTTCTTCGGGATCAGTCCGCGTGAGGCGCTGGCGATGGACCCGCAGCAGCGGTTGCTGCTGGAGACCTCGTGGGAGGCGATCGAGCGCGCGGGGATCGACCCGCGGTCGCTGCACGGCTCGGCGACCGGCGTCTTCGTCGGTGCGAGCCACGCCGGTTACGAGGCCAGCCTGCCCGTCGAGGACGCCAGCCTGGACGGCTACCGGCTGATCGGTACGGTGTCGTCCGTGGCGTCGGGTCGGATCTCGTACTGCCTGGGTCTGACCGGTCCGGCGGTGACGGTGGACACGGCGTGCTCGTCCTCGCTGGTGGCGATGCACCAGGCGATCCTGGCGCTGCGGGCCGGTGAGTGCTCGATGGCGCTGGCCGGCGGTGTCGCGGTGATGGTCTCGCCCGGTGCGTTCATGGAGTTCGGGCGTCAGGGCGGTATGGCGTCCAGCGGTCGGTCGAAGGCGTTCTCGGAGGAGGCCGACGGGATCGGCTGGGGCGAGGGCGCGGGCATGGTGCTGCTGGAGCGCCTGTCGGACGCCCGGCGCAATGGCCACCAGGTGCTGGCCGTGATCCGTGGCAGCGCGGCCAACCAGGACGGCGCGTCGAACGGCCTGTCCGCGCCGAACGGTCCCTCGCAGCGGCGGGTGATCCGCGCGGCGCTGGCCAACGCGCAGCTGTCGCCCTCCGACGTGGACGCGGTGGAGGCCCACGGCACGGGTACGACGCTCGGTGACCCGATCGAGGCCGGTGCGCTGCTGGCGACGTACGGTCAGGAGCGGTTCGAGGACCGGCCGTTGTGGCTGGGGTCGGTGAAGTCCAACATCGGGCACTCGCAGTGCGCCGCCGGTGTGGCCGGGGTGATCAAGATGGTGATGGCGCTGCGGCACGAGGTGCTGCCGAGGACGCTGTTCGCCGAGGAGCCGTCCTCGCACGTGGACTGGACGTCCGGGAACGTGCGGCTGCTGAGCGAACCGGTGGCGTGGCCGGCGGGCGAGCGGCCGCGTCGGGCGGGTGTGTCGGCGTTCGGTGTGAGCGGGACGAACGTCCACCTGATCGTGGAGGAGGCCCCGGCGGCCGTCGAGGCGGCGGCTGAGCCGGCGGGCCAGGAGAGCCCGGTGCTCACCGGGGCGGCGGGTGTGGCCTGGCCGGTCTCCGGTCGCAGCGTGGCGGCGCTGGCCGGTCAGGCGGGTCGACTGCGTGAACACGTCGCGGAGCGGCCGGAGTTGTCGGTCCGCGATGTGGCGTGGTCGCTCGCGACGACGCGTGCGGCGCTGGAGCACCGGGCCGTCCTGCTCGGCGCGAACCGGGATGAACTGGCGGCGGGGCTGACGGCCGTCGCCACCGGGCAGCCGGCGGCGGGTGTGGTCACGGGGTCGGTGGCGGCCGCCGGGGTGGGCCGGACGGTGTTCGTCTTCCCGGGGCAGGGGAGCCAGTGGGTCGGCATGGGGCGTGAGCTGGCCGAGTCGTCCCCGGTCTTCGCCGCGAAGTTGGCGGAGTGTGCTAAGGCCCTGGTGCCTTATGTGGACTGGCAGTTGGACGATGTGCTGGCGGGCCGGCACGGCTTTGAGGCCGCTGATGTGGTGCAGCCGGCGCTGTGGGCGGTGATGGTGTCGCTCGCCGCCGTCTGGGAGGCGGCGGGTGTCGCTCCGGACGCGGTGCTGGGTCACTCGCAGGGTGAGATCGCCGCTGCGGCCGTCGCGGGGATCCTGTCCCTCGATGACGCCGCCAAGGTGGTGGCTCTGCGGAGCAAGACCCTGAAGGTGCTGGCCGGTCGTGGCGGGATGCTGTCGATTGCCGAGCCGGTGGACGGTGTCCGCGCGCGGATCGCGTCGTACGGCACCCGCCTTTCCGTCGCGGCCGTGAACGGCCCGTCGGCGACGGTGGTTTCCGGTGACGCCGACGCGCTGCGCGAACTCGCCGACTCCTGTGGGGAGTCCCCGCGCGCCCGGATGATCCCGGTGGACTACGCGTCCCACAGCGCGCACGTGGACGAGCTGCGCGAGGAGATCCTGACCGTCCTCGACGGGATCCGGCCTCGTGAGGCGCAGGTCCCGATGGTCTCCGCGCTGACCGGTGCATGGCTCGCGGGCCCGGAGCTGGACCCCGCCTACTGGTATGCGTCGCTCCGCGAGACGGTGGAGTTCGACCGCGCCGTGCGGATCCTCGGCGACGCGGGCCACGGCGTGTTCCTGGAGGTGTCCCCGCACCCGGTGCTGACCCCGGCGATCGCCGACAGCCTGGAGGACCGTTCCCCGGTGGTCGCAGGCACCCTGCGGCGCGAGGAGGGCGGCGCTCAGCGCCTGTTGACCTCGCTCGCCGAGGCGTACGTCCAGGGCGCCCCCGTCGACTGGGCGGCGGTGCTCGGCGGCGGTACGACCGTCGCGCTGCCGACCTACGCGTTCCAGCGGCGCCGCTACTGGCCCGAGGCCCCGGTGCTGGAGCGTACGAAGCTGTCGGTGGACGACTGGCGCTACCGCATCACCTGGCAGCCGGCCGCCGCGAGCGGCTCGGCGGACCTGTCCGGCACCTGGCTGGTCGTCGGCGACGCCCCCGACGCGGCCACGATCGCCGAGGCGCTGACGGCGCGTGGTGCCGAGGCGGTGCGGACGACGCTCGCGGGCCTCGACGAGGCCATCGCAGGAGCGGGCGGGGACGTGCGCGGTGTGGTGTCGCTCCTGGCGCTCGACGAGTCGCCGGACGCCGAGTTCGCGTGGCTGTCCCGGGGCAGCGCCGACACCCTCGACCTGGTCCAGAGGTTGGGCCGGGCCGGGATCACCGCTCCGCTCTGGGTACTGACCCGTGGCGCGGTGCGGGTCGCCGCCGACGAGGTGACGACCAGCCCGGTGCAGACCCAGGTCTGGGGTCTCGGTCGTACGGTCGGCCTGGAGCACGCGGACCGTTGGGGCGGTCTGGTCGACCTGCCGCCGGTGCTGGACGCCGATGCGGCCGCTCGTCTGGTCGGCGTCCTCGCGGACGGCAGTGAGGACCAGGTCGCCGTACGGCCGTCGGGTGTGTTCCTGCGCCGCCTGGTGCGGGCCGAGGCCCGGCGCGTCGAGTCGGAGGACTGGTCGCCGCGCGGCACCGTCCTGCTGACCGGTGGCACCGGCTCGATCGGCGTCTGCATCGGCCCCTGGCTTGCCGAGCACCGCGCGCCGAGGGTGGTTCTGACCTCCCGCTCCGGCCCGTCGGCGCACGGCGTGGCGGCGCTCGCCGCCGCCGTGGCGACCGGCGGCTCGGCCGTCGAGGTCGTCAGCTGCGACCTGACGGAGCGTGCGCAGGTTGCGGCGATGGTGGCGTGGATCGAGGACACCGGTCCCGGCCTGTCCACCGTCCTGCACTCCGCCAACGCGCCGATCCTGGCCCGGGTGGAGGACACCAGCCGGGAGGAGCTGGCCGTCGCGGTCGGCGCGAAGGCGGCCGGCGCCGTCCACCTGGACGAGGCGACGGCGGACCTGGGCATCGACGAGTTCGTCCTCTTCTCGTCGATCTCGGCGACCTGGGGCAGCAACGACCACGCCGCCTACGCGGCCGGGAACTCCTTCCTGGACGGGCTTGCCGAGGACCGGCGCGGCCGGGGCCTGCCGGGGACCTCGATCGCGTGGGGCGTCTGGAACACCCGCGACTGGGACGCCGTCGACGCGGCGATGGACCAGGCTCCCGGTCGCGTCACCCCGCACCGCCTGCTGCGGCAGGGCATGAACTTCCTGGACACCCAGCGGGCGCTGACCGCGCTCGGCGAGATCCTGGCCGACGACGAGACCTTCATCGCCCTCGCGGACGTCGAGTGGGAGAAGTTCGCGCCGGTCTTCACGGCCGCGCGGCCTCGCCCGCTGCTGGACACCATTCCGGAGGCCCAGGAGGACACGACCGTCCGTCGTGACGAGGACGGGCGCGGTGACTTCGAGCTCCAGCTGGCCGGGCTGTCGGCGGCCGAGCGGCGCCGGACGGTCACCGAACTGGTGCGGACGCACGCGGCCACGGTGCTGGGCCACGAGTCGGTGGACGAGATCGTGGCCAGCCGGGCGTTCCGGGAGCTGGGCTTCGACTCGCTGACCGCCGTCGAGCTCCGCAACCGCCTGAACACCGCGTGCGGCCTGAGGCTGCCGTCCACGGTGATCTTCGACCACCCGAGCGCCTCGGCGCTGGCGGACGAGATCCTGGCCGCGCTGTTCGGCACGGACGCGGACGAGGGCCAGGCCGTGACGGCGGCGGTGGCGGTGTCGACCGATCCGATCGCGATCGTCGGTATGGCCTGCCGTTACCCGGGCGGCGTCCGGACACCCGAGGAGCTGTGGGACCTCCTGGTCGCGGGCGGGGACGCGATCGGCGCGTTCCCGGCCGACCGCGGCTGGGACATCGAGGCGCTGTTCGACCCCGACCCCGACGCCGAGGGCTCGACCTACGTCGTGGAGGGCGGATTCCTCAGTGGGGCCGCGGAGTTCGACGCCGGGTTCTTCGGGATCAGCCCGCGCGAGGCGATGGCGATGGACCCGCAGCAGCGCCTCCTGCTGGAGACCTCCTGGGAGGCCGTCGAGCGGGCCGGCATCGACCCGAAGTCGCTGCACGGCTCCGCGACCGGCGTGTTCATCGGCGCGGCGTCGTCGGGCTACATCGCGACGGGTGCCACCGTCCCGGGCGCCGAGGCGCACCTGATCACCGGAAACGCGCTGAGCGTGCTCTCCGGCCGGGTGTCGTACACGCTGGGCCTGAACGGGCCCGCGGTGACCGTCGACACGGCATGCTCGTCGTCCCTGGTCGCGCTGCACCAGGCGGTGCAGGCGCTGCGGTCGGGCGAGTGCTCGATGGCGCTGGCGGGCGGTGTGACGGTGATCGCCGACCCGGCCGAGTTCGTCGGCTTCTCACGCCTGCGGGCGCTCGCCTCGGACGGCCGCTGCAAGGCCTTCGGCGAGGGCGCCGACGGCATGGGCATCGGCGAGGGCGCGGGCATGCTCGTGCTGGAGCGGCTCTCGGACGCCCGCCGTAACGGGCACCAGGTGCTCGGCGTGCTCCGGGGGAGCGCCGTCAACCAGGACGGCGCCTCCAACGGCCTGTCCGCGCCCAACGGCCCGGCCCAACGGCGGGTCATCCGGGCGGCGTTGGCGAGTGCGCAGCTGTCGGCTGCGGATGTCGACGTGGTCGAGGCGCACGGGACGGGCACGGAGCTGGGTGACCCGATCGAGGCGGGCGCGCTGCTGGCGACGTACGGCCAGGAGCGGTTCGAGGACCGGCCGTTGTGGCTGGGGTCGGTGAAGTCGAACATCGGGCACGCGCAGCAGGCCGCCGGTGTGGCCGGTGTGATCAAGATGGTGCTGGCGTTGCGGGCCGGGGTGCTGCCGAAGACGCTGCACGCGGATGAGCCGTCCTCGCACGTCGATTGGGAGACGGGCAACGTCCGTCTGCTCCAGGACGCGGTGCAGTGGCCGGCGGGCGAGCGGCCGCGCCGGGCGGGTGTGTCGGCCTTCGGCATCAGCGGCACCAACGTCCACCTGATCGTGGAGGAGGCCCCGGCGGCCGTCGAGGCGGCGGTTGAGCCGGCGGGCCAGGAGAACCCGGTACTCACCGGGGCGGCAGGCGTGGCCTGGCCGGTCTCCGGTCGTAGCGCGACCGCGCTGGCCGGTCAGGCCGGTCGGCTGCGCGAGTACGTGCTGGCGCGGCCGGAGCTGCCGGTGGGCGACGTCGCGTGGTCGCTGGCCACGACGCGATCGGTGTTCGAGCAGCGTGCGGTCGTGCTGGGCGGCGAGCGGGGCGAGCTTGCGGCGGGTCTCGCGGCGGTGGCCACGGGGCAGCCGGCGGCGGGTGTGGTGACCGGGTCTGTGGCGGCTGCTGGAGTGGGGCGGACGGTGTTCGTCTTCCCCGGTCAGGGGAGCCAGTGGGTCGGGATGGGGCGTGAGCTGGTCACGTCGTCGCCAGTGTTCGCGGCGCGGCTGGCGGAGTGTTCTGCGGCCCTGGCGCCTTACGTGGATTGGCAGTTGGACGATGTGCTGGCCGGCATTCACGGCTTTGAGGCCGCCGACGTCGTGCAGCCGGCGCTGTGGGCCGTGATGGTCTCGCTCGCCGCGGTCTGGGAGGCGGCGGGTGTCGCTCCCGATGCGGTGGTGGGTCACTCGCAGGGTGAGATCGCGGCGGCTGCCGTCGCGGGGATTCTCTCCCTCGACGATGCCGCGAAGGTCGTCGCTCTGCGGAGCAAGACCCTGAAGGCCCTGGCCGGGCGCGGCGGGATGCTGTCGATCGCCGAGCCGGTGGACGGTGTCCGCGCGCGGATCGCCCCGTACGGCACCCGGCTTTCCGTCGCGGCCGTGAACGGCCCGTCGGCGACGGTCGTCTCCGGTGACGCCGACGCGCTGCGCGAACTCGCCGAGGCGTGCGGGGATTCGCCTCGTGCCCGGATGATTCCGGTGGACTACGCCTCGCACAGCGCCCACGTGGACGAGCTGCGCGAGGAGATCCTCTCCGTGCTCCAGGGCATCGCGCCGACCGAGGCTCGTATCCCCATGGTGTCGGCGCTGACCGGCGCGTGGCTGTCCGGCCCCGAGCTGGACCCCGCCTACTGGTACGCGTCCCTGCGCGAGACGGTGGAGTTCGACCGCGCCGTACGGATCCTCGGCGACGCGGGCCACGGAGTGTTCCTGGAGGTCTCGCCGCACCCGGTGCTGACCCCGGCGATCGGCGACGCCCTGGAGGCGCTGTCCCCGGTCGTGGTCGGCACGCTGCGACGCGACGAGGGCGGCGCGCAGCGCCTGTTGACCTCGCTCGCCGAGGCCTACGTCCAGGGCGCCCCCGTCGACTGGGCGGCGGTGACGGCCGGCGGTACGACCGTCGCGCTGCCGACCTACGCGTTCCAGCACCGCCACTACTGGCCCGCCTTGGACGGTCGCCGTTCCGAAGCGGGCGAGGCCACCGGTGCGGAGGCGGGTTTCTGGAGCGCCGTGGAGAGTGGTGATGTCACCGCGCTCGCCGGTCTGCTCGGGGTGGACCCGGCGGATGCCGCGCTGGGTGCGCTGACCGATTGGCGGCGCCGTGAGCGGGCCGGCTCGGCGGTTGCCGATTGGCGGTACCGGGTGTCATGGGCGCCGGTGAGCGAGTCCAACGGGGTCCTGGCCGGGACGTGGCTGCTGGTGGGGGAGTCCCCGGATGCCGCTGCCGTCGCGGAGTCGCTGGAGCACCACGGGGCAACCGTGGTCCGCTCGGCTCCGGACGGCGTCGCCGACGCGGTGGCCGCGTGCTCCGATCTGCGGGGTGTGGTGTCGCTGCTGGCGCTGGACGAGTCGCCGGAGGAGGCGGGTCCGTGGGTGTCGCGTGGTGGCGCTGACACGCTCGCGCTGGTTCAGGAGCTTGGCCGGCTCGGTGTGTCCGCCCCGCTGTGGGTGGTCACGCAGGGTGCGGTGCGGGCCGTCGCCGGTGATGCGGTGCGGCCGGTGCAGGCGCAGGTGTGGGGTCTGGGTGCCGTGGCGGCGCTGGAGTTGGCGGGCCGCTGGGGCGGGCTGATCGACTTGCCGGCTGCCGTGGATGCCCGCGTCGGTGCGCGGCTGGCGTCCGTCCTGGTCGGGGATGAGGATCAGGTGGCGGTGCGTGCGGGCGGTGTGGTGGCGCGGCGGTTGGTGCGCGCAGGCCGTCCGAACGTGCGCGAGGCGTGGTCGCCGCGTGGGTCGGTCCTGGTGACGGGTGGCACGAGCGGTGTCGGTGCGATCACGGCTCAGTGGGTGGCGGATCGTGGTGCGGCGCGGGTCGTGCTGACGTCCCGTTCGGGTCCGGGTGCCGCCGGTGTGGCGGAGTTGGCGGCCTCGATCGCGGCTCGCGGTGCGGCGGTGGAGGTGGTGGCGTGTGACGTCGCCGACCGCGCTTCTGTGGCGGAGATCCTGGACCGTATCGACGCGACGGGTCCGGCGCTGTCGTCGGTGGTCCATTCGGCCGGGACGGGCGGGAGGACACCGGTGGAGCAGCTGTCGGTGGCCGAGCTGTCGCGGTTGCTGTCGGCGAAGGTCGGCGGCGCTGTGGTGCTGGACGAGTTGACGGCGGGTCGGGATCTGGACGCGTTCGTGCTGTTCTCGTCGGGCGCGGGCGTCTGGGGCAGCGGCGCTCTGGCTGGCTATGCGGCGGCGAACGCGCATCTGGACGCGTTGGTGGAGGATCGCCGTTCCCGTGGTCTGGTGGCCTCCTCGGTCGCGTGGGGCCTGTGGGCCGGCGTCGGCATGGCGGCCGGCTCGGGTGGCGACCGGTTGCGCGAGTTCGGTATGGAGGGCATCGACGGGCGTCGGGGCATGCTGGCGTTGGGCCAGGTCCTGGACGCGGGCGAGGGTGCGATGGTGGTGGCCGGCTTCGACTGGCCGCAGTTCGTGCCGACCTACACCCTGCACCGGCCGAGCCGCCTGCTGGCGGATCTGCCCGAGGTCCGTGCGGTCCTGGCCGCCGAGGCCGCCGTCGAGTCCACCACCGAGGAAGTCGGCGCGTGGGCAAGCCGGTTGGCCGGAATGCCGGCCGCTGAGCAGCGCCAGGTCCTGACCGACCTGGTGCGAGGCCACGCGGCCGCGGTCCTCGGCCACGACTCGGCGGACGACGTACTGCCGCAACGCGCCTTCAAGGAGCTGGGCTTCGACTCCGTCGGAGCCGTCGAGCTGCGGAACCGCCTCTCCAAGGAGGTCGGTGTCAAGCTGGCCTCCACGATGGTCTTCGACCACCCGAACGCCACCGCCCTCGCGGACTACCTGCGGGGCGAACTCGTCGGCACCGGCGGCCAGACGGCCCAGGCCGACGGCGCGGTCCAGGTCGTGGCCGCGGCGATCGGCGAGCCGATCGCGATCGTCGGCATGGGCTGCCGGTACCCGGGCGGTGTGACGGGGCCCGACCAGTTCTGGGACCTGCTCGTCGCGGGGACCGACACGATCAGCGAATTCCCGACCGACCGAGGCTGGGAGGCCGTCGAGGAGGGCTTCGGCCAGCGGCAGGCGTACCGCCGACAGGGCGGATTCATCTACGACGTGGCCGACTTCGACGCGGGGTTCTTCGGGATCAGCCCGCGTGAGGCGCTGGCGATGGACCCGCAGCAGCGGCTGCTGCTGGAGACGTCCTGGGAGGCGATCGAGCGCGCGGGGATCGACCCGAAGTCGCTGCACGGCTCGGCGACCGGCGTCTTCGTCGGTGCGAGCCACGCCGGTTACGACGCGAGCCTGCCGGCCGACGACCGGAGCCTGGACGGCTACCGGCTGATCGGCACGGTATCCGCCGTCGCCTCGGGCCGGATCTCGTACTGCCTGGGCCTGACCGGCCCCGCCATCACGGTGGACACGGCCTGCTCGTCCTCCCTGGTGGCGATGCACCAGGCGATGCTCGCCCTGCGGTCGGGCGAGTGCTCGATGGCGCTGGCCGGCGGTGTCGCGGTGATGGTCTCGCCCGGCGCGTTCATGGAGTTCGGCAGCCAGGGCGGCATGGCCTCCAGCGGCCGGTCGAAGGCGTTCTCGGACGAGGCCGACGGCATCGGCTGGGGCGAGGGCGCGGGCATGGTGCTGCTGGAGCGTCTCTCGGACGCCCGGCGCAACGGCCACCAGGTGCTGGCGGTGATCCGCGGGAGCGCGGCCAACCAGGACGGCGCGTCCAACGGTCTGGCGGCGCCCAACGGCCCCTCGCAGCGGCGGGTGATCCGCGCGGCGCTGGCGAACGCGCAGCTGTCGCCCTCCGACGTCGACGCGGTCGAGGCCCACGGCACCGGCACCTCGCTCGGCGACCCGATCGAGGCAGGCGCGCTGCTGGCGACGTACGGCCAGGAGCGTTACGAGGACCGGCCGTTGTGGCTGGGATCGGTGAAGTCCAACATCGGCCACACCCAGTGCGCCGCCGGCGTCACCGGCGTGATCAAGATGGTGATGGCGCTGCGAAACGGCATGCTGCCGAAGACCCTGCACGCGGACCAGCCGTCGACCCACGTGGACTGGGAGACGGGCAACGTCCGGCTGCTCCAGGACGCGGTGCGGTGGCCGGCGGGCGAGCGGCCGCGCCGGGCGGGTGTGTCGGCGTTCGGTGTGAGCGGCACCAACGTCCACCTCATCCTGGAGGAGGCGCCCGACGTCGAAGCCGAGGAGCTGGAAGCCGAGGTGCTTCCGGTGCTCGCCGGTGGGACGTCGGCCTGGCCGGTCTCCGGCCAGAGCGCTGCGGCGCTCGCGGGTCAGGCGGGTCGGCTGCGTGAACACGTGCTGGCGCGGCCGGAGTTGCCGGTCGGCGACGTCGCGTGGTCGCTCGCGACGACGCGTGCGGCGCTGGAGCACCGGGCCGTCGTGCTCGGTGGCGAGCGGGGCGAGCTCGCTGAACGTCTCGCGGCGGTGGCGACGAAGCAGCCCGCGTCCGGTGTGGTGACCGGTTCGGTGGCTCCTGGCGGGGTGGGGCGGACGGTGTTCGTCTTCCCCGGCCAGGGGAGCCAGTGGGTCGGCATGGGGCGCGAGTTGGCCGAGTCGTCCCCGGTGTTCGCGGCCAAGCTGGCGGAGTGCGCCGAGGCTCTCGCGCCGTACGTGGACTGGCAGTTGGACGACGTTCTGGCGGGCCGGCACGGCTTCGAGGCCGCCGATGTGGTGCAGCCGGCGCTGTGGGCGGTGATGGTGTCGCTCGCTGCGGTGTGGGAGGCGGCCGGTGTCGCTCCGGACGCCGTGGTCGGTCACTCGCAGGGTGAGATCGCGGCGGCCGCCGTCGCGGGGATTCTCTCCCTCGACGATGCCGCGAAGGTCGTCGCTCTGCGGAGCAAGACCCTGAAGGCCCTTGCTGGTCGCGGCGGGATGCTGTCGATCGCGGAGCCGGTGGACGGTGTGCGCGCGCGGATTGCCCCGTACGGCTCTCGCCTGTCGGTGGCGGCGGTGAATGGTCCGTCGGCGACGGTCGTGTCCGGTGACGCCGATGCGCTGCGTGAACTGGCGGACTCCTGCGGGGATTCGCCGCGTGCCCGGATGATTCCGGTGGACTACGCGTCCCACAGCGCGCACGTGGACGAGCTGCGGGAGGAGATCCTCGCTGTTCTCCAGGGCATCGCTCCGACCGAGGCTCGGATCCCGATGGTGTCGGCGCTGACCGGTGCATGGCTCGCGGGCCCCGAACTGGACCCCGACTACTGGTACGCGTCCCTGCGCGAGACGGTGGAGTTCGACCGCGCCGTGCGGATCCTCGGCGACGCGGGCCACGGAGTGATCCTGGAGGTCTCGCCGCACCCGGTGCTGACCCCCGCGATCGCCGACAGCCTGGAAGAGCGCTCCCCGGTCGTCGCAGGCACCCTGCGCCGCGACGAGGGCGGCGCCCAGCGCCTGCTGACCTCGCTCGCCGAGGCGTACGTCCAGGGCGCCCCCGTCGACTGGGCGGCGGCGCTCGGCGACGGCACGACCGTCGCGCTGCCGACCTACGCCTTCCAGCGGCGCCGCTACTGGCCCGAGGCCCCGGCGGCGGAGCGTACGAAGCTGTCGGTGGACGACTGGCGCTACCGGATCACCTGGCAGCCGTCCGCCATCAGCGGTTCGGCGGTCCTGTCCGGGCCCTGGCTGCTGGTCGGGGACGCGCCGGATGCCGGTGCGGTGGCCGACGGGCTGGCGGGTCGTGGCGCCGAGGTCGTGCGGACGACGCTCGCGGGCCTCGACGCGGCCATCGCCGGTGCCGGTGCGGATGTCCAGGGCGTGGTGTCCCTCCTGGCCCTGGACGAGTCTCCGGACGCCGAGTTCGGGTGGGTCCCGCGCGGCAGCGCCGACACCCTCGACCTGGTGCAGAGGCTGGGCCGGGCCGGGATCGCCGCTCCGCTCTGGGTGCTGACCCGCGGCGCGGTGCAGGTGGCCGCCGGCGAGGTGACGACCAGTCCGATCCAGACCCAGGTCTGGGGTCTGGGCCGGGCCGTGGGCCTGGAGCACGCGGACCGTTGGGGCGGTCTGGTCGACCTGCCGCCGGTGGTGGACGTCGAGGCGGCGGCCCGGCTGGCCGGCGTGCTCGCGCACGGCCGGGAGGACCAGGTCGCGGTGCGTCCGTCGGGTGTGTTCCTGCGCCGGCTGGTGCGCGCCGAGGAGCACCGGCCCAAGGCCGGGGCCTGGAGCCCGAAGGGGACGGTCCTGCTGACCGGCGGTACGGGCTCGATCGGTGTCTGTGTCGGCCCCTGGCTTGCCGAGCACGGCACGCCGAGGGTGGTTCTGACCTCCCGTTCGGGTCCGGCGGCGCCCGGGGTGGCGGCGCTGGCCGCCACCGTCGCGGCTGCGGGCACCGCCGTCGAGGTCGTCTCGTGCGACCTGACGGAGCGTGCGCAGGTCACGGCGATGGTCTCGTGGATCGAGGACTCCGGCCCCGGCCTGTCCACCGTCCTGCACTCGGCGAACACGCCGTACCTGGCCCGACTCGAGGACACCAGCCGGGAGGGTCTGGCGGCGGCACTGGGCGCGAAGGCGGCCGGGGCCGTCCACCTGGACGAGGCGACGGCGCACCTGGGCATCGACGAGTTCGTGATGTTCTCCTCGATCTCGGCGACGTGGGGCAGCAACGACCACGGCGCCTACGCGGCGGGCAACTCCTTCCTGGACGGGCTCGCCGAGGACCGTCGCGGCCGGGGCCTGCCGGGGACCTCGATCGCCTGGGGTGTCTGGAACACCCGCGACTGGAACGCGGTCGACGCGGCGATGGACCAGGCTCCCGGTCGCGTCACCCCGCACCGGCTGCTGCGGCAGGGCATGAACTTCCTGGACACCGACCGGGCCCTGACGGCGCTCGGCGAGATCCTGGCCGACGACGAGACGTTCATCGCCCTGGCGGACGTCGAGTGGGAGAAGTTCGCGCCGGTCTTCACGGCCGCCCGCCCGCGCCCGCTGCTGGACACCATCCCGGAGGCGCAGGAGGACACCTCCTCCGGCCGTCCGGAGGACGACCAGCGCAACGAGTTCGCCGCCCGGCTGGCCGGCCTGTCGGCCGCCGAGCGGCGCCGGACCGTCGTGGAACTGGTGCGGACGCACGCCGCCGCGGTCCTCGGCCACGACTCGGCGGACGAGATCATGGCGAGCCGGGCGTTCCGCGAGCTGGGCTTCGACTCGCTGACCGCCGTCGAGCTCCGCAACCGCCTGAACAGCGCGTGCGGGGTGCGGGTGCCGTCCACGCTGGTCTTCGACCACCCGACCCCGGAGGCGGTGGCGGACTTCCTGATCACCGAGCTGACCGGGAGGGAACTGGTCGGCCACACGGCCGTGCTGGACGAGTTCGAGCGGCTGGCCGCCGGGCTCACCCCGTCGGACGACGAGACCCGCGCGGAGATCGTCGCCCGCCTGGAGGCACTGACCCAGCGCTTCCGCGCCGTCCGCGAGACCGGGGCGGACGGGACGGGCGAGGCCGACGAGCGCGCTCTCCAGGAGGCCACCGCCGACGAGCTGTTCGCCCTCCTGGAGGACGAGCTCGACGACCCGGACTTCGACTGACCATGCCGGGACCGTCGGCGCCAACTCCTCCCGAACGAGGTCGAATGTGAGCGACAGCACCATGCAGAACGAAGAGAAACTGCTCGATTTCCTCAAGCAGACCACCGCCAAGCTCCGCACCACGCGGGCCCGGCTGCGCGAGGCGACCGAGCGGGAGCGGGAGCCGATCGCGATCGTCGGGATGGCCTGCCGCTACCCGGGCGGTGTGCGCACCCCCGAGGACCTGTGGGACCTCCTGGTGGCGGGCGGGGACGCGGTCGGCGGGTTCCCCACCGACCGCGGCTGGGACCTCGGCGCGCTCTTCGATGCCGCCCCGGGCGCGGACGGCACGAGCAGCACCGTCCAGGCCGGGTTCGTCTCCGGGGCCGCGGACTTCGACGGCGGGTTCTTCGGGATCAGTCCGCGCGAGGCCCTGGCGATGGACCCGCAGCAGCGGCTGCTGCTGGAGACGGCCTGGGAGGCGGTCGAGCGGGCCGGGATCGACCCGGCGAGCCTGCGCGAGTCGGCCACCGGCGTGTTCGCGGGCGCCGCGCCCTCCGGGTACGCGACCGCCGGCGGCGACCTCTCGGGCTCGGAGGCGCACCTGATCACCGGTACGGCGATGAGCGTGCTGTCCGGCCGGGTGTCGTACACGCTGGGCCTGACGGGGCCGGCGGTGTCGGTGGACACCGCCTGCTCCTCCTCGCTGGTCGCGCTGCACCTCGCCGTGCAGTCGCTGCGCGCGGGGGAGTGCACGCTGGCGCTGGCCGGCGGGGTGACCGTGATCGTCAGCCCGGGCGAGTTCGTGGGCTTCTCGCAGCAGAACGCCCTTGCCCGGGACGGCCGTTGCAAGGCCTTCGGGGCGGGCGCGGACGGCATGGGCCTCGCCGAGGGTGCGGGTGTGGTGGTGCTGGAGCGGCTGTCGGACGCCCGGCGCAACGGGCACCGGGTGCTGGCCGTGGTCCGGGGGAGCGCCGTCAACCAGGACGGCGCCTCCAACGGCCTGTCCGCGCCCAACGGCCCCGCTCAGCAACGCGTGATCCGCGCGGCGCTGGCCAACGCCCGGCTGGCGACGGGGGACGTGGACGTCGTCGAGGCGCACGGCACCGGCACCACGCTGGGCGACCCGATCGAGGCGCAGGCGGTGCTGGCGACGTACGGGCAGGGGCATCCGGCCGAACGGCCGCTCTGGCTGGGGTCGGTGAAGTCGAACATCGGGCACGCCCAGCAGGCGGCCGGCATCGCCGGTGTGATCAAGATGGTGCTGGCGCTGCGGCACGAGGAGCTGCCGGCGACGCTGCACGCGGCGGAGCCGACCCCGCACGTCGACTGGTCGGCGGGGCACGTGAGCCTGCTCCAGGAGCGCGTGGCGTGGCCGGCGGGCGAACAGCCGCGTCGGGCGGGCGTCTCGGCGTTCGGGATCAGCGGCACCAACGCGCACGTGATCCTGGAGGAGGCGCCCGCCGGAGGGCCGGCCGCGCCGGAGCCGGACGGGACGCCGGAGCCGGCCGCGGTGTCGGCGCCCGCCGCGCCGCCGGTGCTGGTCGCGGAGCCCGCCGTGCTCCCGGTCACCGTCTCCGGACGGTCCGAGGAGGCCCTGGCGGACCAGGCGCGGCGGCTGCGGGACCACCTCCTGGCACGCCCCGAGCTGCCGCTGCCGGAGGTGGCCCGGTCGCTCGCCACCACGCGGACGGCGTTCAAGCGGCGCGCGGTGGTGCTGGGCACCGACCGTGCCGAGCTGGCGGCGAAACTGGAGGCCGTGGCCGCGGACCGGCCCGGGGCCGGGGTGCTGACGGGCGAGGTGCCGTCCGCCGGGGTGGGGCGGACGGTGTTCGTCTTCCCGGGGCAGGGCAGTCAGTGGGTCGGTATGGGGCGCGAGCTGGCGGAGGTCTCGCCGGTGTTCGCGGCGCGGCTGGCGGAGTGTGCCGATGCTCTCGCGCCTTATGTGGACTGGCAGTTGGACGAGGTGCTGGCCGGTCGGCACGGTTTCGAGGCCGCCGATGTGGTGCAGCCGGCGTTGTGGGCGGTGATGGTGTCGCTGGCTGCGGTCTGGGAGGCGGCCGGTGTCGTTCCCGACGCCGTGGTGGGCCACTCCCAGGGTGAGATCGCGGCGGCGGCCGTGGCCGGGATCCTCTCGCTGGAGGACGCGGCGAAGGTTGTTGCTCTGCGCAGCCGGACTCTGAAGGCGCTGGCGGGTCGTGGCGGGATGCTGTCGATCGCGGAGCCGGTGGCGGGTGTGCGGGCGCGGATCGCTCCGTACGGTTCCCGCCTTTCCATCGCGGCGGTGAACGGTCCGTCGGCGACGGTGGTTTCCGGTGACGCCGACGCGCTGCGTGAACTGGCCGACGCCTGCGGGGATTCGCCGCGTGCCCGGATGATCCCGGTGGACTACGCCTCGCACAGCGCCCACGTGGACGAGCTGCGCGAGGAGATCCTCGCCGCCCTCCAGGGCATCGCCCCCCGCGAGGGGCGGATTCCGATGGTCTCCTCCAGCACCGGCGCCACGGTCTCCGGGCCGGAACTGGTGCCGGACTACTGGTACGCCAGCCTGCGCGAGACCGTCGAGTTCGACCGGGCCGTGCACACCCTCGCCGGAACCGGCCACGGCGCCTTCGTCGAGGTGTCCCCGCACCCGGTGCTGGCCCCGGCCATCGCGGACAGCCTGGAGTCGTACGGCCCGGTCGTGGCCGACACCCTGCGCCGCGACGACGGCGGCGCCGGGCGCCTCCTGCTCTCGCTGGCCCAGGCGTACGTCCGCGGCCTGCCCGTGGACTGGACCGCCCTGCTGCCCGCCGGGACCGGGAGCGGCACCGTCGACCTGCCGACCTACGCCTTCCAGTACCGCCGCTACTGGCCGGTGTTCCCGGAGCCGGTGGCCCGGGACGCGGTGGCCGGCTGGCGGTACCGCGTCGAGTGGCAGCCCCTCGACGGGCCGTCGGGCTCGGCACCGGCGGCCTCGGTGCCGTCCGGCACGTGGCTCGTGGTCGCCGGCCCGGCCGGGGCCGGGACGGCCGCCGAGGTGGCCGGCGCGCTGCGGGCCGGCGGCGTAGAGGTCCGGGTGCTGGAGACCGGCGCCGCCGATCGCGCGACCCTCGGTGATGTCCTGCGCGGCGTCGGCGAGTTCGCCGGTGTGGTGTCCCTGCTGGCGCTGGACGAGACGCCGCTGCCCGGTCGGCCCCGGGTGCCCGCCGGTCTGGCGGCCTCCAGCGCGCTGCTGCAGGCGCTGCTCGACGCGGGGTCGGTGGTGCCGCTGTGGGTGCTGACCCGCGGCGCGGTGGCGGCGCTGCCGGGCGAGGTGCCCAGTCTGGCGCAGGCCCAGGTGTGGGCGTGGGGGCAGACGGCGGGTCTGGAGCAGGCCAAGCAGTGGGGCGGCCTGGTCGACCTCCCGGCCGGGTCGGACACGTCGGCCGGGTCCGACGCCTCGGTCGGGGACCGCCTGGCCGGGCTGCTCGCCGCGGGACCGGAGGGCGAGGACCAGGTCGCGTTGCGCGGCACGGGGGCGTTCGCGCGCCGCCTGGTGCGCGCCCCGCGCCCGGAAGCTGGACCCGCCGAGCCGTGGCGGACCGCCGGGACGGCGCTGGTCACTGGCGGTACGGGCCTGATCGGCGGCCGGACGGCGCGGCTGCTGGCCGAGCGCGGCACCCCGCGCGTGGTGCTGGCCGGCCGCTCCGGCCCGGCCGCGCCCGGGGTGCCCGAGCTGGCGGCCGGACTGGCGGCCCTCGGCAGCGCCGTCGAGGTGGTCGCCTGTGACGTCGCCGAGCGGCCCGCGGTCGGCGCGCTGCTGGACCGCGTTGCCGCCACCGGCCCCGCGCTGTCGGCGGTGGTGCACTCGGCGGGCACCGGCCACGGGGCGCCGGTCGCCGCGCTGACCGACGCCGGGCTGCAGGAGGTCTCCGAGGTGAAGGTCGGTGGCGCCGTGCACCTGCACGAGCTGTCGGCCGAGCGCGGACTGGAGCTGGACGCCTTCGTGCTGTTCTCCTCCGGCGCCGCCACCTGGGGCAGCGGGCTGCTGGCCGGGTACGGCGCCGCCAACGCGGCGCTGGACGCCCTGGCCGAGCGGCGGCGCGCGGCCGGGCTGGCGGCCACCTCGGTGGCCTGGGGCCTGTGGGGCGGCGGCGGCATGGGCGCGGGGGAGGCGGGTGAGCAGCTGAGCGCCTACGGGCTGCGGACGATGGCTCCCGAGCGCGGCATCGAGGGCCTCGCCCAGGCGCTGGACGACGACGAGACGCTGCTCGTCGTCGCCGACGTCGACTGGGCGCGGTTCGTGCCGCTGTACACGCTGCACCGGCCGAGCCCGCTGCTGTCCGCGCTTCCCGACGCCCTCCGGGTCCTGGAGCAGGGGGACGGGGACGAGGACGGGTTCGCGGGCGACGACGGCGCCGGTGCGCGGCGGTCGTCCGCCGCCGTCCGGCTGTCCGCCCGGCTCGGCGGGGCGCGGTCGGCGCGGGAGCGGGAGGCGGTCCTGCTGGAGCTGGTCCGGGAGCACGCCGCCGCCGCGCTCGGCCACCCGGACGCGGCGGCCGTCGACCCGGACGCCACGTTCCTGGAGCAGGGGTTCACCTCGCTGAGCGCGCTGGAGCTGCGCAAGCGGCTCGCCGGGGCCACCGGTCTGCGGCTGAGCGGTCCGCTGGTCTTCGACCACCCCACCCCCGCCCTGACGGCCGCGTACCTGCGGGAGCGGCTCGCCGACGGACCGGTGCGCCAGGACGGCGGACCGCAGCGGGCCGCGCCCCGCTTCGCGCTGGCCGCCGCGCCGGAATCCGCGGACGGCGCGGAGCGGGCCGGAGCCGCCGGGACACCGGCCGCCGAGACGCTGGCCGCCCTGTACCTGCGGGCGAACAGCCTCGGCCAGGGGGCCGACGCCGTACGGATGATCGCCGGGCTGGCCCGGTTCCGGCCCCGCTTCGCCGGTGCGGACGAGCTGGCGGGCGTCCCGCCCCTGGTCCCGCTCACCCGCCGGTCCGCGGACACGGTCGGGCCGACGCTCGTCTGCCTGCCGTCGTTCGGCGCGGGCGACGCCCAGGAGTTCGTCCGGGTGGTGCAGGGCCTGCGCCGCCCCCGGCACGTCCTCTCCGCGGTGATCCCCGGCTACACGGCGGGGGAGCCGCTGGCCGCCGACCCGGACGCGCTGCTCGACCTGTGCGTCCGGACGGTGCTCGCCGCCCCGGAGACCGCCCCGGAGGCCGGCCCGTTCGTCCTCGTCGGCTACTCCTCCGGCGGGCTGGTCGCGCAGGCCCTCGCCGCCCGCCTCGCCGAACTGGGCCGGGGCCCCGCCGCGCTGGTGCTGCTGGACAGCTTCGCCCCGCAGTCGGCCGGTGCCCCCGACGAGATCATCGGCACCCTGCCGGCCGCCGTGCTCCTGGGCAACCCCGGGGGCGTCGACGCGGGCGGCATCGGCGGGGACGACTGGCTGACCGCGCTCGCCCACTACTACGTCCAGGACTGGCGCGGCCACGTCCCGTACACCGCGGACCTGCCGACCCTGCTGCTCCGCCACGGCGGCGAGCCGGGCGGCCCCGAGGGCGGGGACGGCGCCGTCCGCCTCCCGTGGGACCTCTCCGGCGACCTCACCCCGGTGACCGTTCCGGGCGACCACTTCACCATGATCGGCGCCCACGCCGGGACCACCGCGCGGGCCGTCGACTCCTGGCTCGACGAGCACTTCACCACCACCCGGGAGGGACACGATGACTGACCGTCACGAACAGCACCGCCTCGCCGTCATCGGCGGCGGCGTCATGGGCACCAACATCGCCGCCCTCGCCCTCGGCCACGGCGTCGACGTCACCCTCGTCGACGTCGACGAGCCGACCCTGGCCACGGCCCGGACGGCGATCCGCCGCAAGCTGAAGCACGCCCAGCTGCTGGAGGCCCTCCCCGCGGGCCGCGCCCACGGCACGCTGGCCACCACCACCACGCCGGCCGACATCGCCGACGCGACCGCCGTCGTCGAGGCCGTCGTGGAGGTCGCCGAGGTCAAGCGCGAGGTGCTGACCGAGGTCTCCGGGCTGGTCGCCCCCGGCACCCTGCTGATCTCCAACACCTCGTGCATCCCCATCGACGAGATGGCGGGTTGGGTGGCGCGCGGCGACGAGCTCGTCGGCGTGCACTTCATGAACCCGGCCTACCTGATCACCATGGTCGAGGTGATCCGCGGCCGGGCCACCGGCGACGCCACGATGACCGCCGTCACCTCGCTGCTGACCGCGCTCGGCCGCACGGCGCTGGTGGTCAACGACGCACCGGGCTTCGTCGTCAACCGGCTGCTGCACCCGCTGATCAACCGGGCGGCGATGCTCGTCCAGGAGGGCGTCGCCTCCGCCGAGACGGTGGACGGGCTGCTGGAAGGCTGCCTCGGCCACACCACCGGACCGCTGCGCACCGCCGACCTGATCGGCATCGACAACCTCGTCGACTCCCTGCGGGTCCTGCACGAGCGCACCGGCGACCCCGAGTGCGACCCCTGCGAGCTGATGCTCCGGAAGGTCCGCGACGGGCACCACGGCCGCAAGTCCGGCCGGGGCTTCTACACGTACGGCTGAGCACCGGGCTCCCCCCGAACGGCCAGCACGGAACTACGAAAGGTACGGACACATGACCACCGCGAACGCCGCTGCCGGGACGACCGCCGTCGAGCAGGCGCTGAGCGCCTTCCTCGTCGGACACACCGGCGCCGAACCCGAGGTCGAGCAGGACCTCTTCGCCACCGGCGCGATCTCCTCGATGTTCGCCATGGAACTGGTGGTGTTCCTGGAGGACGAGTACGACATCGAGATCGTCGGCGCCGAGCTGAACCGGGACAACTTCCGCAGCATCCGCGCCATGGCGGCCATGGTGCTGCGCCTGCGCGAGACCGGGGACGCATGAGCGGCGGGGCCACGGGTACGGCCGGTGCGGGCGCCACGGGTACGGCCGCCACGGGTACGGGCGGGACGGGCTTCGACACCGCCGCGATCGACGCCCTGGTCGGCGACGGGCCGGCCGCCTGGGACGCGGCCGGCCGGATCCCCGTCGAGCTGCTGCGCGAGCTCGGCGCGATGGGCGTGCTGTGCGCCGAGGTGCCGGCCCGCTTCGGCGGGCCCGGCCGCACCGGCCAGGAGAACGGCGAACTCACCGCCCACGTCGGCGCCCTGTGCAGCTCGCTGCGCAGCGTGATGACGGTCCAGGGGATCGCCGCGGCGGTCGTCCGCCGCTTCGGCGACCGCGAGCAGCGCCGGCGCTACCTCGGGCAGCTGACGAGCGGCCGGCTCGCCTGCGTGGGCTTCAGCGAGCCGGGCGCGGGCTCCGACCTCAGCGGCATGACCACCCGCATCCGTCCGGCCGAGGACGGCAGCGGCGACCTGATCGTCTCCGGCGAGAAGATGTGGATCACCGGGGCCGCCTACGCCGACCTCGTCATGGTCGTCGGCCGCTACGGCGACGGTCCGGACGGCGCCGCCGCGATGGTGCCGACGGACGCCCCCGGCGTCCGCATCGAGCCCGTCGCGGCCCCGCTCGGCTGCCGCGCCGCCACGCACTGCCGCATCGTGCTCGACGACGTCCGGATCCCGGCCGACGCCGTGCTCGGCGGCGGGCGCCAGCCGCTCGCGCTGCTGTTCACGGTCGGCCTGTCCTACGGCCGGATGTCGGTGGCCTGGGGCTGCGTCGGCATCCTGCGCGCCTGCCTCACGGCCGCCGTCGGGGACGCCCGCACCCGCGAGCAGGGCGGCGGCCCGATCGGCGAGCACCAGCTGGTGGCCCGGCACATCGCCGAGCTCTACACCTCGGAGCGGATCGCCACCCAGGTCTGCCGGCACGCCGCCGAGCAGTGGGACCGCACCGCCCCGGACGCGGCGGTGACGGCGGTGCTGGCCAAGCAGGTCGCCGCCACCCACGCGACCCGCGGCGCCGCGACGGCCGTCCAGGTGCTCGCCTCGCGGGGCTTCACCGACGGCCACGTGGTGGCCCGGGCCTACCGGGACGCCAAGGCGATGGAACTGATCGAAGGCAGCACCGAGATCTCGCAGTTGATCCTCGCCCGGCACGCCCTCGACCGGCTCTGAGCCGCCCGCCGCCCCGCACGGGCACGACGTACCACGAGCACTGAACGCACCACACGCACCACGAACACGGCAACGAACGGAAATCGAAGGAGCGCCCCGTGTCCGACGCACCCACCCTCGTCAAGTGCCTGGTCTGGGACCTGGACAACACCCTGTGGCGGGGCACCCTCCTGGAGGACCACGAGGTGGTGCTGCCCGAGGAGATCCGCCGCACCATCGTCGAACTCGACGCCCGGGGCATCCTCCAGGCCGTGGCCAGCAAGAACGACCACGACCACGCCTGGCAGCAGCTGGAGGCCCTCGGCGTCGCCGAGTACTTCGTCCTGCCGCGGATCGGCTGGCATCCCAAGTCCCGGTCGGTCAAGGAGATCGCGGACGGGCTGAACTTCGCCCTGAAGACGGTCGCCTTCATCGACGACCAGCCGGCCGAGCGCGCCGAGGTCGCCCACCACCACCCCGAGGTCCGCTGCTTCGACGCGGCGCTGGCCGCGGAGCTGACCGGCCTCCCCGAGTTCAGCCCGGCCGTCGTCACCGTCGACGCCGCCCGCCGCCGCAGCATGTACCAGGCGGGCTTCCGCCGGACCGCCGAGCGCGAGGAGTTCACCGGCCCTGACGAGGCCTTCCTCCGCTCGCTGGACCTGGTCATGGAGATCAAGCGGGCCGACGACGCCGACCTCTCCCGGGTCGAGGAACTCACCCTCCGCACCAGCCAGATGAACGCCACCGGCGTCTACTA
This sequence comes from Kitasatospora sp. NPDC058046, assembly GCF_042885595.1. Taxonomy (NCBI): domain Bacteria; kingdom Bacillati; phylum Actinomycetota; class Actinomycetes; order Kitasatosporales; family Streptomycetaceae; genus Kitasatospora; species Kitasatospora sp. NPDC058046. The sequence continues at coordinate 434,576 of NZ_JBHVRS010000003.1, read as the reverse complement.
CTCCGACGCCGACCTGCGGGCCCTGATCGCCGATCCGGAGCACGAGGTCCTCACCGTCTCCCTCACCGACCGCTTCGGCCCGCACGGCGCCGTCGGCGTGCTGCTCGTCGGCTACCACGAGCGGGTCTGGCACCTGAAGCTGCTGGCCACCTCCTGCCGGGTGGTGTCCTTCGGCGCGGGCGCCGTCCTGCTGGACTGGCTGATCGGCGAGGCGGCGGCGGCCGGGGTCCACCTGGCCGCCGACTTCCGCCGCACCGACCGCAACCGGATGATGGAGATCGCCTACCGGTTCGCCGGGTTCACCGACGCGGCGTGCGACTGCCTCGCCGAACTGCGCTCTGCCGACGCCGACGCCGACGCCGAGGCCGACGCCGGGGCGGCCGGCTCCGGGCGTGCGGGCATCGAGTTCCGGCACCTGGTGGCGGACCGCCGCCCGGCCCCCACCACCGTGCGCGTCGACGCCCCCGCCCTCGGCCCCGTGGCCTCCACGGGTTCCGCGGGTTCCACGGGCGGAGCCGGCGCATGACCGCCGAGCCCCTGGCCGTCATCGGCATGGCCTGCCGCTACCCCGGCGGCATCGACTCGCCCGAGGACCTGTGGCAGGCCCTCGTCGCCCGCCGCACCGTCGCGGGCCCCTTCCCCACCGACCGCGGCTGGGACCTCGACGCGCTGCGCCGCGACGGGCGCTGCGCCACCGACCGCGGCGGGTTCCTCGACAGCGCGACCCGCTTCGACGCCGCGTTCTTCGACCTCTCCCCGCGCGAGGCCGACGCCATGGACCCGCAGCAGCGGCTCGCCCTGGAGGTGGGCTGGGAGGCCCTGGAGCACGCCCGCATCGACCCGACCACCCTGCGGGGCTCCCGTACCGGGGTGTTCCTCGGCGCCGAGGCCCGGCCGTACGGGCCCGCGCTGCACGAGGCGCCCGCCGACCTCGCCGGCGTGCTGTTCACCGGCACCGCCCCGAGCGTCATCAGCGGGCGGCTGGCCCACACCCTCGGCCTCAACGGCCCCGTCCTCACCGTCGACACCTCGGCCTCCAGCTCGCTGGTGGCGCTGCACCTCGCCGTCGAGGGGCTGCGCGGCGGTGAGTGCGACCTGGCGCTGGCGGGCGGGGTGACGGTGATGACGACGCCCGGCTACCACGTCGCGTTCAGCGCGCTGGGCGGTCTGGCCCCGGACGCCCGCTGCAAGCCCTTCTCCGCGGACGCGGACGGCGTGGCCTGGTCCGAGGGGGCCGGCGTGCTCGTGCTGGAACGGCTGGAGCGGGCGCGGCGCCTGGGCCACCGGGTGCTGGCGGTGGTCCGCGGCTCGGCCGTCAACTCCGACGGCGCCGGCCACAGCCTGACGGCCCCGAACGGCGAGGCCCAGCGCGCGGTCATCCACGCCGCGCTCGCCGACGCGGAGCTGGCCCCCGCGGAGATCGACGCCGTCGAGGCGCACGGCACCGGCACCCGGCTGGGCGACCGGGTCGAGGCGGGGGCCCTGCTCGCCGCCTACGGCGCGGACCGGGCGCACGGGCGCCCGCTGCTGGTCGGCTCGGTGAAGTCCAACCTCGGCCACACCCTCGCGGCGGCGGGCGTCGCGGGCGTCATCAAGACGGTCCTCGCCCTGCGGCACCGCACGCTCCCCGAGTCGCTGCACATCACCGAGCCCACGCCGGCCGTCGACTGGGGGGACGGCGCGGTACGGCTGCTGACGGAGCCGACCCCGTGGCCGGAGACCGCGCACCCGCCCCGCGCGGGCGTGTCGGGCTTCGGCATCGGCGGCACCAACGCCCATGTCGTCCTGGAGGCCGCCCCCGCCGAACCGGCCCCCGCCGCAACCACTGCGTCCCCGCCCGCCGCGTCCGTGGTGGACGGCGCCGACCCCGTCTGGCTGCTCTCCGCCCGGACGCCCGCCGCACTGGCCGCCCAGGCCGAGCGGCTGCGGGAGCACCTGGCGGCCCGGCCGGAGGCGTCGGCCGGGGAGGTCGCCCGGTCCCTCGCCACGACGCGGGCGGCGCTCGACCACCGGGCCGTCCTGCTCGGCCCGCGGCCGCTGGACGCCCTGGCGGACCTCGCGGCCGGCCGCCCCTCCGCCGCCGTCGTCACCGGCGCGGTCGGCCCCGAGGGCCCCGGGCGGACGGTGTTCGTCTTCCCCGGCCAGGGCGGCCAGTGGGTGGGGATGGGCCGTGAGCTGGCGGAGGCCTCGCCGGTGTTCGCGGCGCGGCTGGCGGAGTGCGCCGAGGCCCTCGCGCCGTACGTGGACTGGCAGTTGGACGATGTGCTGGCGGGCCTTCACGGTTTCGAGGCCGCCGACGTGGTGCAGCCGGCGCTCTGGGCGGTGATGGTCTCGCTGGCCGCCGTGTGGCAGGCGGCCGGTGTCGCTCCCGACGCGGTGGTGGGCCACTCCCAGGGCGAGATCGCGGCGGCCGCCGTCGCGGGAATCCTCTCCCTCGACGACGCCGCCCAGGTGGTGGCCCTGCGCAGCCGGGCGCTGACGGCGCTGGCCGGGCGCGGCGGGATGCTCTCCGTCGCCGACACGGTGGACGCCGTCCGGGAGCGGATCGCGCCGTTCGGGGAGCGGCTGTCGGTCGCGGCCGTCAACGGCCCCTCGGCGACGGTGGTCTCCGGTGAGCCCGACGCCCTGCGGGAGTTGGCGGACGCGTACGGTGAGGCGGTGCGCACCCGGCTGATCCCCGTCGACTACGCCTCGCACAGCGCCCACGTGGACGAGCTGCGCGAGGAGGTCCTCGCCGTCCTGAAGGGGATCGAGCCGGGCCGGGCCCTGGTCCCGATGGTCTCCGCGCTGACCGGGGAGTGGCTGGCCGGCCCCGAGGCGGGCCCGGAGTACTGGTACGCGAGCCTGCGCGAGACCGTCGAGTTCGACCGGGCCGTCGGGGTGCTCACCGCCGCCGGCCACGGCGCCTTCGTCGAGGTGTCCCCGCACCCGCTGCTGGTCGGCGGCATCGCCGCCGAGGCGGCCGTCGGCACCCTGCGGCGCGAGGACGGCGGCCCGGACCGCCTGCTGGCCTCGCTGGCCGAGGCCCACGTCCGGGGGGTGCCCGTCGACTGGGGCACGGTGCTGCCGGCGGCCGGCCGCACCGTGGACCTGCCGACGTACGCCTTCCAGCGCACCCGCCACTGGCTGGCCGCCGGGCAGCAGGCCCCGGCGCGTCCCGACCCGGACGCCGGCGCTCCGGCCCCGGCCGCCGTGACCCCCGCGGCCCTGGGCACCGAACGGGCCGTACTGGACCTGGTCCGCGCCCACGCCGCGGCCGTCCTCGGCCACGACGGCGCCGGGGGCGTGCACCCGACCCGCACCTTCAAGTCCCAGGGCCTCGGTTCCGTCCTGGCCGTCGAGCTGCGCAACCGCCTCGCGTCCGCCACCGGCCTCGCGCTCCCGCCGGGCCTGGTGTACGACCACCCGTCACCCGCCGTCCTGGCGTCCCACCTGCACGCCGCCCTGAACCCCGATCCGCTGCCCGCCGCGCTCGACGCCCTCGAAGCGCTGCTCGCCGCCGCCGAGGATCCGGCGGCCCGGGAACGGGCGTTGGCCCGGCTGGAGTCGCTGGTCGGCCGGACCGGCGGCGGGTCCGCTGCCGGGCCCGGCCGGGGGACCGGCGCGGACGCGCTGTCCGACACCACCGACGACGAACTCCTCGCCCTCATCGAGGCCGAGCTCGGCCCCGACCGTGATCACTGAACGGAGAACCATGTCCGCCCGACCCGACCCCACCGCCGACGACGACCTCTGGCTGCGCTGCTACCGGAGGACGGAGGCGCCCGCCGCCCGCCTGGTGTGCTTCCCGCACGCGGGGGGCACCGCCCCGTTCTACCGCCCGGTGCCGTACGCGCTGGCCGCCGCCGACCGCGTCGAGGTCCTGGCCGTCCAGTACCCGGGCCGTCAGGACCGCCGCCGGGAGGAGCCGATCGCCGACCTGAACGTCCTGGCCGACCGGATCCACGAGGTGCTGGCCCGGCAGCCCGAGCTGCCCCTGGTGCTGTTCGGCCACAGCATGGGCGCCGTCGTCGCCTTCGAGGTGGCCCGCCGCTGCGAGGCCGCCGGCCGGCCCGCCGCCCGCCTGGTCGTCTCCGGCCGGCGCGGCCCGGCGATCGGGCTGGGCCCGACCGAGGGGGTGCACCTGCTCGGCGACGACGCGATCACCGACGAGATCCGCCGCCTGGACGGGTCCTCGTCCGTCGTCCTCGACGACCCGGACCTGATGGCGGCCGCGATGCCGGCGCTGCGCGCCGACTACCGCGCCATCGAGACCTACCGGGCCGGCGCGGACGCCGTCGTCAGCTGCCCGATCACCTCCCTGACGGGCGACCGCGACCCCAAGACCTCGGTCGCCGAGGCGGAGGACTGGCGGGCCCACACCACCGGCGGGTTCGACCTCCAGGTCTTCCCCGGCGGGCACTTCTTCCTCACCGAGGAGATGCCGCGGGTCATCGGCCTGCTGGACGGCCACCTGGCCGAGGCCGTCGACGCACCGCGGGCGTCCTCCGGCGGACGGTGACACGGCCGCGGGTGCCGCCCGGACGGGTCGAACCGTCCGGGCGGCACCCGCGGGCACTCCGGCGGGAGCGCCGGTCAGGTCGTCAGGGCGTCAGGTAGCCGTGCGAGAACCCGGCGGCCACCGCCGCCGCCCGGTCGCTGACCCCGAGCTTGGCGTACATGTGCAGGAGATGGGTCTTGACCGTCGCCTCGCTGATGAAGAGCTTCCGCGCGGCCTCGCGGTTCGTCGTCCCCTGGGCGACCAGTTCGAGGATCTCCAGCTCGCGCGCCGACAGCGGCGCGGGCGCCGGCCGTCGGACCTGGCCCATGAGCCGGGTCGCGATCGAGGGGGAGAGCACCGCCTGCCCCTGCGCGGCCGCCTCCACCGCGCGGAACAGCTCCTCCCGCGGCGCGTCCTTCAGCAGGTAGCCGGTGGCGCCGGCCTCGATGGCGGGCACCACGTCGCTGTCCGTGTCGTACGTGGTGAGCACCAGCACCCGCGAGGGCACACCGCGCTTGGTCAGCTCCTTGATGGCGGTGACCCCGTCGGTCCTCGGCATCCGCAGGTCCATCAGGACCACGTCGGGCCGCAGCTCCTCCGCGGCGGCGATGGCCTCCGCGCCGTCACCGGCCTCGCCGAGCACCTCGAAGCGGGGATCGGCCCGGAACATGCCCCGCAGCCCGTCCCGCACCACCGGATGATCGTCGACGATCAGCAGGGTGATCATTCCGCACCTCCCGCGGGGATGGCGGGGACGGCCGCCGAGATCGCCGTCCCGCCCCCCGGTTCCGACTCGATGGCCAGCCGCCCGGCGAGCCGCTGCACCCGCTGGCGCATGCCGAGGAGCCCGAACCCGCCGCTGGTGGACCCGTTGACCCGCTTGGCGCTCGGATCGAAGCCCACGCCGTCGTCCCGCACGTCGAGGGTGACCAGGTCCTCCATGTACGACAGGGTCAGGCCGACCCGGCCGGCCCGCGCGTGCTTGGCCACGTTGGCCAGCGCCTCCTGCGCGGTGCGCAGCAGCGTCACCTCGACCTCGGTGTGCATCGGCCGGGCGTCGCCGGTGGTGGTCAGCACCGCGTCGATGTGGTTGATCTCCGACCAGCGCCGGGCCACGTCGCCGATCGCGTCCGGGAGCCGGGCCTCGGCGAGCACCGCCGGCTCCACCGCGTGGACCGTCCGGCGGGCCTCGACGAGGCTCTCGCGGGCCAGGTTCGTCGCGTTCGCCAGGTGCTGGCGCAGCGTCGGGGGCTCGTCCAGGGTCTGCTCGGCGGCCTGGAGCTGGGTCAGTATGCCCGCCAGCCCCTGGGCGAGGGTGTCGTGGATCTCCCGCGCCATCCGCTGCCGCTCGTCCAGGACGCCCGCCTCGCGGGCCTGGACCATCAGCCGGGCGTGGAGGGCGGCGTTCTCCGCCAGCGCGGCCTCCAGCTTGGCGTTGGCCTCGTGCAGCTCGACGAGGGCCTGCTTCTGCTTGTCGTTGCGGTGGTCCGCCATCTCGACGAAGTAGAACAGCGCCCCGGCCAGCACCGCGGAGATCAGGCCGACGGCCAGCCACGCCCACCACATGTGGGCGGCGTTGATGCCGGCCACGCCCCCCATGAACGCCGCCGCCGAGATCATCGCGGTGACGGCGGCGCCGACGTACCGCCGGCGACCCCGCAGGTACTCGAACGCCTGGGGGTAGCCGACGAAGGTGAAGAGTCCGTACCAGGGCGCGACGCCCACCAGGGCGGCGGCCAGCAGCATCAACCCGGTGTAGTACACGCCCATCAGCCGGCGGTTCTGCCGCCGTTCCGGGCGCAGCGTGCGGAAGCAGAGCATCCAGAGCGCGGCGGCGGCGGAGAGCCCGAGTACCAGGGTGAAGTGCATCGGCACCCGCCAGACCAGCTGGAGCAGGGTGATCACGGTGCTGATCGCCAGGAGGACGTACGGGAGCGCCTTGAAGGCCGCGATCTTCGTACGCTCCCAGTGATCGAACTCCGCGCGCAGCTCGGCCTCGATGCTCAACCCACTACTCCCAGCGGAAGTATCGCGCGGCCAGTCCGCCGGCCACGATCGTCCACCCCAGCATGGCGGCGAGGTGGATCAGCTGCGGCCAGTGCCCGGCGGTGGTGTCCTGCAATGATTGCACGCCGGCGCCGAGCGGAGTCAAGTCGCTGATGGTCAGCAGGACATCGTTCATCTTGGCGCGCGGCAGCCACAGGCCGGCGAAGAACACCAGCGGGAAGAAGACCAGCGAACCCATCGCGCTGGCGCTCCGGCCGGTCGGCGCGAGCGCGGCGACGAGCAGGCCGACCGCGAACATCGCCAGCGCCACCAGCAGGTAGCTGAGCAGGTAGGCGGGGAGCTTGCGGGGCAGGTCGACGTCGAACGCCAGCTTGCCGATGGTCAGCATGACCAGCATCGTCACCACGGACAGCACGGTGGCCATCAGCAGCTGCGCGCCGAGCATCACGCCCGGCTTGACCGGGGTGGTCCGCATGCGCCGCAGCACACCCTTCTCCCGGTACGAGGCGAACAGTTGGGACAGGCCGCTGAGCGCGAACAGGGCGATGCCCATCGACACGACGATCGGCAGGTACAGGGTGATCGGCCGCACGTTGCCGAGCTCGGGGCTGTTCGCCCGCATCGAGGGGATCAGGCCGAGCACGACGAGCAGGATCGGGGCGAACGCGAGCGCGAAGAACACGACGATCGGCTCGCGGAGGAACAGCTTGGTCTCGGTGGCGGTGAGCCGGAGCAGGGGGGACACGGTGGGACTCCTCAGGATTCGACGGGGCGGCCGGTGAGCGCGACGAACGCGTCCTCCAGCGAGTTCTGCTCGACCCGCAGGTCGAGTGCGGTGATCCGCTGGCCGGCGAGCAGGGTGGTCACCGCGAGCAGCAGGTCCCCCCTGCCGGTCACGACGATCTGCGGGCCGGCCCACTCGACGGAGGTGACCTCGTCCAGTGCGGTCAGCCGGGTCTCGTCCAGCGGCCCGGACGGCCGGAACCGGATCCGCTGCCCCTTGTCGACCCGCGACACCAGGCCGCCCGGGGTGTCGATCGCGATGACCCGCCCGGTGTCGATCACGGCGAGCCGGTCGCAGAGCCGCTCCGCCTCCTCCATGAAGTGCGTGACCAGCAGGATCGTCACGCCCCGGTCGCGGATGCGCTCGATCAGGCCCCACACGTCGCGGCGCGCCTGCGGGTCGAGGCCGGTGGTGAGCTCGTCGAGCACCGCCACCTTCGGGGTGCCGAGCAGCGCGAGCGCGATCGACAGCCGCTGCTTCTGCCCGCCGGACAGCCGCCGGAACTGGGTGCCGAGCTTGCCGGTGAGGTTCAGGATCTCGGCCAGCTCGCGCCAGTCGGCCGGCTGGCGGTAGAAGGAGCTGTACAGCTCCAGCGCCTCGCCGACCTTGAGCTTGTCGGGCAGCTCGCTCTCCTGCAGCTGCGCGCCGAGCAGCTGCCGCAGCTCGCCGGTGTCGCGCTGAGGGTCGATGCCGCAGACGCTGATGGTGCCGCCGTCCGGGGTGCGCAGCCCCTCGATGCACTCGACGGTCGTGGTCTTGCCGGCCCCGTTGGGCCCCAGGATGCCGAAGATCTCGCCCTGCTCGACGGCGAAGCTGACCCCGTTCAGCACGGAGTTGTCGCCGTAGCGCTTGACGAGGCTGTCCACCTCGATGATTGCCATGGCATCAGCCTGGCAGTCGGCCCCGGTCCGCCGGATCGACTGGACGGCCAGACCTGGGGCGGGCGGCGGTGGATGCCCGGCATCAACCGATCGGTTGATGGCTGCTCGGCGGGGCCTGAGGCGGGGCCCGCTGCTGCTCAGCGGGCCCGGCCGCCGGATCCTCCAGGGTGCCACGCGGGCCGGTCCGGCGGAACCCCCGTGAACCGTCCTCCTGTTACCGCCGGAGGGAGTTCAGCCCTCGCCGTTCCACGACCGCCACAGCGCCGCGTAGGACCCGCCGGCGGCGACCAGTTCGTCATGGGTGCCCAGCTCGACGATGCGGCCGGACTCCATGACGGCGACGCGGTCCGCGTCGTGGGCGGTCTGCAGCCGGTGGGCGATGGAGACGACCGTCCGGTCCGAGCGCACGGCGGCCATCGCCCGCTCGGCCTGCCGCGCCGTGGTCGGGTCCAGCAGGGAGGTCGCCTCGTCGAGGATCAGGGTGTGGGGGTCGGCCAGGTGGACCCGGGCGAGGGTGAGCTGCTGGGCCTGCGCCGCGTCGAGTTCGACGCCGCCGGCCCCGAGCGCGCAGTCCAGCCGGCCCGGCAGGTCGTGCACCCAGCCGGCCTCGACCAGGGCGAGCGCGGCGAGGATCTCCTCGTCACCGGCGTCCGGGGCCGCCATGGTCATGTTGTCCCGGAGGGTGCCCATGAACACGTGGTGCTGCTGGGTGATGAGGACGATGCGGTCGCCCAGGCCGCCCGCCGCCGCCAGGTCGGCGACCGGCACGCCGCCGACCCGGACGTGTCCCGCGTCCGGGGCGTCGACCCCGGACAGCAGCCTGCCGAGGGTGGACTTCCCCGCGCCGGACGGGCCGACGACCGCGAGCCGCTCGCCCGGGCGGACCACCAGGTCGATGCCCTTGAGCACGTCCGGCGAGCCCGGGTAGGCGTACCGGACGCCGCGGACCTCGATCCGGTCGTCGGACGGCCGCCGGTCGAGCACCGGCGGATCCTCCGACACCAGGCCGACGCCCTTGATGCGGGCGAACGAGGCGCCGCTGCGCTGCAGTTGCTCCATCCAGTTGAGGGCGCGGTCGAGCGGGTCGACCAGCTGCCACATGTACAGGCTGCCGGCCACCACCGTGCCCAGGCCCACCGCGCCGTCGAGGTAGCCGAGGCCGCCGACCAGCAGGACGAGCGCCGTGGGCAGCGCGTGGGCGAACTCGGTGACGGGGAACAGTACGGTGCGCAGGAACAGGGTGCGCACGCCGGCCCGGTAGGCGGTGTCGATCGCCCGGTCCACGGCGAGGTCCTGGCGGGCGCCGAGCCCGAACGCCTCGACGGTGCGGGCGCCGTGGGCGGTCGCGTTGAGCGCCTCGGCGACACCGCCGTAGGCGGCGCCCTCGGCGAGGTAGGCGTCCCGGGCCCGGCGCAGGTACCAGCGGCCCACCGCCCAGACGACCGGCAGGCTCACCAGCGCGCACAGCCCGATCAGCGGGTCGAGCAGGAACGCGGCGCCGAGGACGAACAGCACCTGGACCGCGGCGATGAAGACGTCCGGGGCCGCGTTGCGCAGGGTGGCGGCCACCGTGCCCACGTCGAGGGAGGAGCGGGTCACCAGGTCGCCGGTGCCCACCCGCTCCGCGTACCGGCCGGGCAGCGCCAGCGTCCGGTCGACGACCTCCTCCCGCAGCCGGGCCAGGGCGCGCTCCCCGAACCGGTGCGAGAAGTAGCGCGCGAAGCGGGTCAGCAGCAGCTGGGCGAGGGCGAAGCCGAGCACCGCCGCCGCCAGCCCGTCGACCTGGCCGACCGTCAGCTCGCCGTTCTCGACCCGGGTGACGATGCGGCCGAGGTACCACGGCGCGGCGACCCCGGCCAGGGCGGCGAGGCAGGTGAGGAGGAGGACCCCGCACATCGCCCGGCCGTCGTCGACGAGCAGGCGCCGGACGGCCCGCCGTACGGTCGCCCGGTCGGCGACGGGGAGCCGGTGGGGGTCGTCGTGGTCGTGGCTCATCGGGATGCTCCTTCCCGGGGCTCTGCGGTGGCGTCGGCCTCGGGGCGGGCTTCGGCATCGGGGCGGGCGCCGGGGTCCGGGCGGGCGTCGGGGCCCGGGCGGGCGTCGGGGTCGCCGCGGAGGACCAGTGCCGCGTAGGCGGGCTCGGTGGCGAGCAGTTCGCCGTGGGTGCCCGCGGCGCGGACCCTGCCGTCCACGAGGTGGCAGACCCGGTCGGCCCGGCCGAGGACCAGCGGGGAGGTGCCGACGACCAGGGTGGTGCGGCCGGCGCGGAAGGCGCCGAGCCGTGCGGCGACGGCGGCCTCGGTGAGCGCGTCCAGGGCCGAGGTGGGCTCGACGAGCAGCAGCACCTCGGGGTCGGCGAGCAGGGCCCGGGCCAGCCGCAGCCGCTGGAGCTGGCCGCCCGAGACGTTGCGGCCGCGGTCCTGGAGCGGTGCGTCCAGGCCGCCGGGCAGGAGGCCGACGAGGTCCTCGGCCGCCGCCGCGTGCAGCGCGCGCCCGATCTCCGCCGCCGTGCGCCCGCCGTGGACCGCCACCGCGGAGCCCAGGGTGCCGCCGAACACGTAGGACTCGTTGTCGGACACCAGGACGTGCCGGCGCAGCGCGGCCGTCTCCCACGCGGAGACCTCGACACCGCCCCAGGTGGCGCCGGACGGGGTGTAGCCGGCCAGCCGGTCCACCACGGCGCGGGCCTCGTCGGCCCGTGCGGAGACCAGGGCCGTGACCTGCCCGGGGCGCAGCACCAGGCCCGACTCCGGGTCGTGCAGCTCCGCCGGACCGCCGGGCGGCGCCGTGCGGGTGCGCTCGCCGGAGAACTCGGGCCGCAGCGCCAGGATGTCGATGACGCGGCGGGCGGCGACGAGGCCGCGCGGGAGGTCGTCGGCGCCCTCGACGAAGAACGAGACGGGTGCCAGGAGGGCCGCCACGTACCCGTAGACGGCGACCAGTTCGCCGACCGTGATGTCGCCGGCCGCCGCCATCCGCGCGCCGAGCCAGGTCACCACGGCCAGGAAGACGACGGGCAGGCAGGCGCCCACCGCCTGCACCCAGCTGGTGAGCGAGGCCACCCGGTAGCCGAGCGGCACCAGCGCCCGGGAGCGCTGCCGGTAGCGCCCGGCGAACATCGGCTTGCCGCCGATGCCGTTCAGCACCCCGAGCCCGGCCACCAGGTCGCCGGCCAGGGCGGTCAGCGCCCCCTGCTCCTCGCGGTAGCGGCCCTCGGCGCCGTGCAGCCTCCCCATCAGCGGGCCGATGACCACGGCCAGCAGCGGGACGCCGAGCAGGACCACCGCGGCCAGGACGGGGGAGATCCGGACCAGCAGGACGGCGGCGGCGAGGTACGCGAGCACCGCTCCGACGCCGGGCCCGGTGATGGTCAGCGTCTGGGCGATCCGGCCGGTGTCGCCGGCCTGGAGGTGCGTCAGCTCGCCGGCCGACACCTGGCGCGGCAGCGTCGTCCCCAGCCGGTTCACGTGGCGGGTGACGGCCTGGACCGTCCGGAAGGCGGCGTCGGCCCGGATGAACGTCATCGTGCGGTGCCGCAGCATGCCGAGGACCGCGATGAGCGCCCCGACCGCGAGGACCACCGCCACCCAGCCGACCAGCGCCCCGGTGTCCCGCGCGCGCAGCCCGTCGTCGATCGTCCGCGACATCAGGTACGGCGGCAGCATCAGCGCGCACATCCACAGGCTCCCCCAGGTCGCGCCGAGCAGCACCCGCCTGCGCTGCATCGACACGAGCCACCAGAGGTACCGCAGCGGGCTCCGGTGGTCGGGCGTTCCGGGGTCGGTGTACGGGACCCGGCGGGTACCCGTGGGCAGGTCCGGTCCGTCGGTCATCGCGCTCCGTCCGTGGGCAGGTTCGCCGGGCCCCGGGACGACGTCCTGGCGGCGCTGCCCTGTCGGACTCCGGCGGAGACGGCCGGCCCCGGAAGCGAACTGCCGCACACCGACGGCGGGGTGGCGCCCGGAAGCGGTCACGGCGCCGCCCGCGCGCCGGCGCCGCCGGAGCATTCGGCCGCCGAGCTGCCGGGATGCCACCGTACTCGAAGAAGTCCGCACGTGAACGGGCCGAGGAGGATTGTCCGGAAATCGGACTGCCCGACCATCCTCAGCGGACCGAGGTATGACGGTCCGTCGGACACCGGCACGCGGGCGCCCCGGTGGCAGCGGGCGGGACTTGAAGGTTCACTTGCCGAGTGATTGAGAACCGTGTTTTCGCTGACGTGCTGATCGAGGGCCTGGACGACTGGGTCCCCATCGATCGGCTCCTCTGGGCCGCGAAGGAAGGAGCGGCGGGGCGCCCGTGGCAGGCGTTCTTCGTCGAACTGCTCCACTTCCTGGTGGGCAACGGCTCGATCCGGATCGGCGAACTCGCCGAGGAGGGATTCGAGGCGTGGAACGGGGGGACGGAGGAGATCGTCCAGCTGGTCGTCGACGACCTCGAACGCCTCGACTGGGACCCGAGGCTGGGCAGTCGTGCCTGGATCTCCAACACCGGCGCGGGAGACGAGCTCGCCCGGTCACTGACCGCCTGACCGCCTGACCGCGGGCCGTCGGTGACCCGCCTGCGCGAAGCGCCCGGCCGGGGTTTCCCGGCCGGGCGCTTCGCATACTCCTGAGCAGGTGTGCCCCGCCGGCCTGCCGACCGACAGGCCTGGGGTCAGAGGGAGCTGGTGATCACGGTGCCGGTGTGGTTGCCGGGGATGGCGGTGAGGTCGAGGCTCTCGGGGGCGGTCCAGTTGCCGTCGGCGTGACGGTTGGTCAGCAGGATCTTGTTGTCGTTGGTGGTGACGGCGAAGACGGCGTCGGTGTCGACGGTGGCGGCGCTGATGCCGGTGCCGGTGACGTTCCCGAGGACGCTTCCGAGGGAGTTGACCGGCTGCCAGCTGCCGCTGGCGTGGCGCAGGGTGTGGTACTGGCCGTCGCTGGCGATCACGGCGAGGTTGAGGTCGTCGCCCTGGCGGGTGACGGCGACGGCGCTCACGGGCGCGGTGGCGCCGGCGGCCTCGGCGACCGACCCCCACGGGGACCAGCTCCCGGCGGCGTTGCGGCGGGTGTGGTAGACCTTCCCGCCCGACACGGCGGCGATGTGCAGCTCCCCTCCGGCGGCCCCACCGGCGGAGATGGAGGTGATCCCGTTGAGCGGACCGGTGACCTCGGTGACCACCTTGAACGAGCTCCACTGGCCGTTGCCGGACCGCATGCTGTGGAACAGGATGCCGTCCGCGACGACCACGACGTGCAGGTCGTTGCCGACCGGCGCGATGGTGACCTGGGTGATGTTGCCGAGGTCGGCGACCGTGGTGTTGATGTCGACGAACTTCTGGCCCCAGCCGCCGTCCAGGTTGTGCACGGCGTGGTGCAGGTGCCCGTCACCACCGAGCGCGATGACGTGGGTGTCACCGTTGATACCGGCCGAGGAGACCGCCCGCACACCGCCGATGTTCCCCGCCGCCGCCTGAACATCCTCGTACGGCGTCCACGAACCGTCGTACAGACGCGACGCCAGATACAGGTTGGCGTCGCTGCGCACCAGGGCCTGGGTCTTCCAACCGATGGCCTTCGCCCGCACCTGCTGCACCCAGCCGGCGATGTTGTCGACACGGGAGTTGAAGGCGCCGGTGCGGGTCTCGGTGGCGGGCACGCCCAGGCAGCCACCCTGCCAGGAGCGGGAGGCCACCGCGACCAGTTCGGCCTTGCCGTTGACCTCGCGGACCACGGGGGCGCCGGTGTCGCCCTTGCAGACCGCCGCACCGCCCGCACCGGTGGTGCCGATCCCGGTCGCGCTCACCGTGTCCAGCGAGAACGCACCGCTGTGCAGCTTCAGCGGCGCCCACTCGTCCTTGGTGCGCCCGTACCCGGGCACCCGCAGGGTCTGCCCGGCGGCGGGCGCGGCGGTGGCGACCCGCAGCGGGGCTATACCGTCCACCGGCGTGGCCAGACGCGCCATCACCAGGTCACGGTCGGCACGCGGCACCAGCTCGGAGATCTCGGCGGTCTTTCCGGCACCGGTCGTCAGATCGGTGCGGCCGATGGTCGCGGTGGTCTTCCACTTCGGCGCACCCGCCGCCAGCGCCTGCGGCTGCGCCGGGTCGTCGGAGAAGCAGGAGGCGGCGGTGAGCACCCAGCTGCGGTCGACCAGCGTGCCGGTGCAGGCCCGCAGGTTGTCGCCGATCGTCAGGAGCGCGGTGTAGGCGTAGGTGCCGTTGGCGGCCGCGTCGCCGACCACGGCGCCGGCCGGGGGCGTGGCGAGGGTGGTCAGGGCGCCGGCGGCGAGGACGGTGGCCAGGGCGCCCGCCCGCAGGTTGCGGGGCGAGGAGTTGCGAGACATGTGCGTTCCCGGATGTGAGAGGTGGATGAGTGGGTGGCTGTCAGCCGGTGACGGTCAGTTCGACGAGGCTGGTCGAGGCGCCGTTGTTGCCTTCGCCGACCGGTTTGAAGCCGTCCTTGGGGACGTCGAGGGTCTGCTGGGTGGTGCCGGTGGTGAGGCCGGCCCGGACCGCGCGGCCACCTGCGGTCTGGATCGCGAAGACCTCGGGCAGTTGGAGGGAGAGCGACCCGGTGGTGCCGGAGACGGTGAAGCAGATCTGGTTGTCCGGGTTGCCCGGGGCCAGGGTCCAGACCTGGATCTGGGTGGGCTTGGCGCAGTCGCCGAGCAGGATGTGGCCGTCGCCGCGCAGCAGCTTCACCTTGGTGATCGCGGCGGCGCCCGGGTAGGCGAAGTCCTCGACCGCGGGCGGTGCGGCGGAGTTGTCGGCGGGGGTGGTGTCGGCGGCGGCGATCGCGGTGGCGCCGACGAGCGCCGTGGCGGTCACGGCGGAGGCGGCCAGCCACCGGCCCGCGGTGGCGCGGCCGGTCCTCCTGGTGTCGCGGAGGGGGGTGTGGGTCACCTGGGGCTCCATCGAGAGGTGAGCGAAGAGCGGGGAGCGGTGCGGTATCGGCGGGCGGTCGTCAGCCGGTGACGCGCAGTTCGAGCAGGGCGGCCGGCTTGCCGTTGCCGGTGCCGCTGCCGATCCCGACGGGGACGGCGGTGCCCTTGGCGATGTCCACGCTCTGCGCGCCGTCGACGCTGGTGAGCTTGGCGTTGAGCGAGTAGGCGTCCGTGCGGATGCGGAACACGTTGGGCACCTCCAGGGCGAGGTAGCCGGTGGTGCTGGTGGCGCGGAAGCAGATCTGGTTGCCGCCGGCGTTGGGCAGGTCGAAGCTGAGCACGCTGATCTGGCTGTCGACGGCGCAGTCGGACAGCACGATGTGGCCGTCGCCGCGCAGCAGCTTGACGTTGGGGTACGGCGCCGGGCCGGGGTAGTTGAAGTCCTCGACCGCCACCGGCGCGGCCGAGTTGTCCGCGGGGACGCCGTCGGCGGAGGCCAGTGCGGTGGCGCCGAGCGTGGCGGCCACGGCGACGGCACCGCCAACGAGCAAGCGGGACATGCGCTTTGCCATGCCTATTCCTCTTCGTTCATCTGGTGTTTGCCCTGACGGGCGGATCAGCGGAATCGGGTGACCGGTCTGAATGGTGAGCGAACCAACCGGCAATGGCGAGACGTCATTGCCGGTGGAAGTGGTCGAAGTTGCCGCATGGGCGCCTTCGGGGTCGCAGCCGGAATCCGGGCCATCGAACCAGATGAGCTGATGCTTCGACAAGCGCGTTCCTGGCGCTGGCCAGGCGGAATGTCATGCTTTCCCAGCGGTTGGGTGTCTATCGGTGATGCGGTTGTATTTGCTTGGCTTTGCCCTTTGACAGGTGTTTCATTGGCGGGTTTTTTTTGGCAACGTCATGGCTTCGTGGACGTTCTGTCGTATCGTCATCTGGCGTAGGCTCCGCTGCGGCCGTGAATCCGGCCGATGCCGACAGTGGAGGTTTCCGATGCACCATTCGATATCCCGTTCACAAGGGCGCGGGAGGGGGAGGCCGCCGCTGCTGGGCAGGCTCTCCCTGGGCCTCCTGCCGCTGGCTCTGACGGCGGGGCTGGTGGGTTCCGGCATCCAGACGGCTTCGGCCGTCGAACCGACCGACGCTCAGCTCCAGCGGAGCGCCCGCGACATCACGGTCGAGGCCTGGCTCAACGGTGGTCCTCGCGTCCACGAGCTCGCGGAAGCCGTGCTTGCGGGCTCGGACCAGGACGTGAAGCGGTTCGTCGACAACGAGCTCGCTGGAGCCCAGCACCTGGACGACCTGCTGGCCGCCACGCAGATCGAGGGTGTGGGCGGGCCGAAGGTCCGCGAGGCCGCGGGCAAGGCCATCGCGGGCACGGCCGACGAGCTGCACACGTTCCTGCGGAGCGGCTGGCAGTCGGCACTCGACGCCGACCGGCGGCTGTGGATCACCCGGATCACCGACCCCGCCGTGGGCGCCGGCCGCAACCTGCAGGCCGCCGGCGACGCCGCGCTGCGCAGCAACACCAGTGACGACCTGCAGCGGTTCCTGACCGAGGGACAGTTCCCGGCGAAGGATGCCGACGACCGGCTCAAGCTGGTCCAGATCCTCAGCTCCGGCGGCACGAACACCCAGGCCGCGGCACGCGCCGCGCTGAACGGGTCGATCCAGGACGTGCGCGACTTCCTCGCGACCGGCCAGTATGTCGCCCAGAACCGTGACATGGAGCGCGCGAGCATCGCGCTGCTGGTGCAGCAGGCGAAGGACGCGGGCGCGCAGGCGGCCCAGGAGGCCGCTGCGGCCATCGAGGCCAAGGACAAAGCGGTCTTCGAGGCGCAGGAGGCCATGAAGGCCGCCGCTCTGGCCGCGTCCGAGACCCAGCAGGCAGGTAACGACGCGGCCAGGGCCACGGAGGCGGCGAACAAGGCGGCGACGGCCGCCGAGCGTGCGGGCAAGGCGGCGAACACGGCGCTGTCGGCCGCGCGTGCGGCCAACGCGGGCGCGCGGGCCGCGGCTTACGCGGCGTCGAACGCGGCGGCTGCGGCGTCCGGTGCCCAGCGGGCCGCCGCCGCCGCGCGGAACTCCGCGGCCGCGGCGGCCGGTGACGCGACGAAGGCGCACGACGCGCGGGTCGCGGCGGACGCCGCCGACGCGGCCGCGAAGCTGGTGGACGCCGCCAAGGACACGCTCGTCCACGCGGACAAGGCCCTCAGCGACAGCCAGACCGCGGCGGGCGCCGCGCTGAGCGCGAAGGGCAACGCCGATTCCGCGGCGGGTTCGGCCGAGCAGGCCGGTGCCTACGCGGACAGCGCCGGCGGTCAGTCGGCGAAGGCCAAGCAGGCCGCGGCGGCTACGCGCCGTTCGGCCGCCGAGGCCGGCCGTGCCGCCGCCGCCGCGCAGCAGCTGGCCGGGGAGGCCGCGACGCAGTCGCAGGCGGCCGCGGCGCTCCTGAAGTCCGCGGGCGAACACGCCGCGGCGGCGGCGCAGGCCGCCCGGGACGCCGCCGACCACGCCGGCCAGAGCGCGAACGCCGCGCAGGAGTCCACCGACCACGCGAACGCCGCCTCCGGTTTCGCCGCGGACGCCCAGACCGCGGTCGACAGGGCCAACGCGGTCCAGGACCTGGCACGCCGCATCGAGGCCGAGGACCTGACCAACCGCACCGCGGTGGCCGTGGAGAAGGCCCGGCAGGCCAAGGCCGACGAGACGGCGAAGCAGACCCAGACCGACCAGGCCGCCCAGGACGTCCAGAAGGCCCGGGCCGAGGCCGAGCGGCTCGCCCAGCTGGCCAACCAGCCCGGCGCCACTCCGACGCAGGTCGCCACCGACGGCCGCAAGCTCGCCATGGTCTCTCGCAAGATCTCCGCTTCCTGGGGGAACTCGGCGGCCGTCGACGCCCTGTCCGGTGACGACGCCGCCGTATTCGCCTACGTGAAGACCGGGCGACGGGAGGCCGAGGAGCGCGACGCCCGCGACAGTGTCACCGCGATCCACAAGAACTCCGACAGCGAGGCGGTCCGCACCGCGGCCTACACCGCGCTGCAGGGCAACGCCGCCCAGCTCGGCGCCTTCCTGACCAGCGGTCAGTACGAGGCCGTCGCGCCGGAGAACCGGCTGACGATCACCCGCCTCAGCGACAAGGCCGGCCCCGCCGTCAAGGCCGCCGCCGACGCCGCGCTGCGGGTCAACACCCCCGCCGCGCTGCGGGAGTTCCTCGCCAAGGGCCTGTCGGACGCCCAGGCCGCCGACGACCGCCTCACCGCCACCCGGCTGGAGGACGCCCCGGCCACCGAGCCCGAGCTCAAGGCCGCGGCGAAGATCGCCCTCGAAGGCCCCGTGCAGGACCTGCGCGCCTTCGTGGCCGAGGGCCAGTACACCGCGCAGCAGAAGGACCGGCTCACCGCCCTCCACGTCGCGGACATCAAGGGCCTGATCGCCCAGGCGACCGCCGCCGCCGCGACCGCCCAGCAGAACGCTGCCACGGCCCAGGCCGCCGCCGCCATCGCCCGCAACGCCTCCAACGAGGCCAACGGCTACGCCGCCCAGGCTCAGGCCTCGGCCAACACCGCTGCCGAGCACGTCGCCAAGGCCAAGGCCGCCGCCGACGCCGCCGCGGCCGACGCCGCCAGGGCGGCGGCATCCGCGAAGACGGCCAACGCGGCCAAGGCCTCCGCCAACCGCGACGCCGCGAGTGCCGTCCACTCCGCCAACAGGGCCGAGCAGTCGGCCCGGCAGGCCCGGTCGGCCGCGACCGACGCCTACAACTCCGCTGCCGATGCCCGGGCCTCCGCGGAGGCGGCCGGCAAGGACGCGACGGCCGCCCAGGCCGCCGCCGACGACGCCCGCGCCAACTACCAGGGCAAGTTCGACGCCGAGCAGAAGGCCGAGGCCGAAAGGCTCGAGGAGGCGCGCAAGGAGGCCGATTACAAGGCCCAGATCGAGAAGGAGAAGCAGGACTCGATCGCGGGCATCGAGGAGGAGATCAAGAAGGCGAAGGAGGACAACGAGACCTCCAACTCCATCTACCGCCTCGTCTCCGAGACCATCCACCTCACCCTCGACGTGATCGGCGGCGTGGGTGGCGTCTTCGCCCCCGGCCTCGCCGACATCGCCGACCTCGTCAACTGCGCCTACTACGCCGTCGAGGGCAAGACCACCGAGGCGGTCGAGTCCTGTATCGGGGCGATCCCCTTCATCGGCGACGGAGCCGCCATCGCCAAGCTTGCCAAGTGGGCGAAGAAGTTCGGCTCCTGGGGCGAGAAGGCCGTCGAGTTCATCCAGAAGCTCGTCAGGCGGGTTCCTAAGTCCTGCCCAGTGCCGAACAGCTTCGCGGCGGGTACCCCCGTCCTCATGGGCGACGGCTCCACCCGTGCGATCGAGACCGTCAGGATCGGCGACGAGGTCCTCGCCAGCGATCCCGTCAGCGGGCTGACCGGACCCCGCCGGGTCTCGGCCACCATCTACGGCCCGGACGACCGGGACTTCACCGACATCTCCCTGGGTGCCGGACGCTCCCTGACCAGCACCGACCACCACCCCTTCTGGGCCGAGAACCGGAAGGCCTGGATCGACGCCGTCGACCTCGAGACCGGCGACGAACTGCGCGACCCGGCCGGCCAGCCCCGGCGAATCGAGAGCGTCCGGCACTGGAACACCCTCCAGGGCGCCTACAACCTCACCGTCGACGAGCTCCACACGTACTACGTGGTCGCGGGCGACATGCCGGTGTTGGTACACAACGCCAACGAGCCGCTGTGCCTGCAACTCGCCAACAGCGACGTCGAGAGCGTCTTCCACCGCGCCACCTTCGACAAGCCCAGCGAACAGTTCCTGTATCACTACAAGGAGCAGGGGATTCCGAACGGCATGTCGCAGAAGGAGTACATCGACGCGGCCAAGGAGGCGATGGAGCGTGTGACGAAGCCCGGTTTCCTGAAGGACAACCCTGATTGGAAGGTCAACCTCAAGGACATCGGATCCCACGAGGACAAGCTGCAGGGGAAGGCGTACACCAACAAGACAACGGGCGAGGTGGTGTTCACGTCGATGGATGGCAGTAGGGTCGTGACGTACCATCCCCCGGGGAGGCGGTGACAGAGCGATGCGACGACCGGTGGAACTGAGCTTTGTCGATGCCTACACCATCTGGAGTCATGTTCCGTATCCGCCGCATGGCACAACGCCGGAGTTGAGGGAGCTCCGCACCGATCTCGCGATCGCCCACGAGCACACCACGGGGGCCGTCGTCTTCATGAGGACCGGTGCGTTCAGGCCGTCGGGTGCGGATGTCCTGGCGGAACTCGACGAGATCATCACTCAAGCCGGCGTCCTGTGCGGGGAGTACGCGGGGGAGGACCTGGCGGTCGCGCGGGAGATACACGCCTACGCGACGTTGCTGGCGATCGTCTACCGGGGTTTCCTCGAAGCGGGTGAATCCGTCTAGACGGTAGTTCCGTCGAACCGCAGAACGCCCGGCCGGGGTTTCCCGGCCGGGCGTTCTGCGTTGTCGGTGGTTACAGGCGGCTGAGGCGCTCGGCGAGGGCGCGGGCGTGGGTGGCGGCGGTGGGGCCGCGGGTGGGGTCGGGGGCTTCGGAGAGGAAGACCAGGGCGAGCATCAGGGCGGCGTCGAGGCGGCAGACGAGGAGGGTGGGGTCGTCCTCGGTGGGGACGGGGGCGAGGGTGGCGTAGCCGGCGCGGAGGGCGGGCAGGTCGAGGTCGTTCTCGGGGTAGCGGGCGTATTCGGCGAGGCGGCCGAACTCGAGGGCGGGGGTGCCGAGGAGGGCGTTGGACCAGTCCAGGAGGGCGGTGGTGCGGCCCTGGTGGCGGCGGATGTTGGAGCTGCGGACGTCGAGGTGGAGGAGGCTGGTCCCGGTGAGGGGGGAGAGGTGCCGGGCGAGCAGGTCGGGGGCCGGGGGCTCGGGCCAGTCGGCGACGAGGCGGGCGAGTTCGGCCCAGCGGCGGCCTATCCGGGTGGTGAGGACCTCGGCGGTGGTGCCGCCCTCGGCGGCGACGGGGTGCAGTGGCGGCGGGGGTGCCTGGTGGAGCCGGGCGAGGAGCCGGCCGAGGGCGTGGGAGTCGAGCGGGGTGCCGTCGTCGGGGACGTAGTCGGAGAGCAGCACGTCGGGGGAGTCGGGGTCGTCGGCGAGGACGAGTTCCCGGGCGCGGGCGACGGGCAGGCCGTGTTCGGCCAGGTGCCGGGCGATGGCGTGCTCCTGGACGAGCAGGGCGCGGGTGTCCACGTGCGGGTCGTTGGCGTTGGAGTCGAAGCGGTGGTGCGCGAGCCGTACGGCGACCGGTTCGCCGTCCCGGGCCCGGGCCCGGAAGACGGTGAACTCCAGGCCCTTGCCGACGAGTTCCAGGCCGCTCAGGCCCCACTGTCCGGCCAGTCGGTCCAGTACGGCGAAACGCTCACTCATGGTGCATCCTCGGTGGTCTTGCGACGGTCGGTCACCCTGCTGTCCCTCAGCAGGGCGTAGGCGATCGGCAGGCAGGTCAGCAGGGTGACCACGCCGCCGAGGGCGAAGGCGGCGCGCGGCCCGGCCGAGGCGCTCACCCGGCCGAAGACCAGCGCGCCGAGGGGCATGGTGCCCCAGGCGAAGAGCCGGTAGACGCCGGTGGCCCGGCCGAGCATCCGGTCCGGGATGATCGTCTGGCGCAGCGAGACGGCGACGACGTTCCAGACCATCAGGGCGAAGCCGGTGACGCCGTAGGCGACGGCGACCACGGGGACCCGGTCGGTGGCGGCCACGGCCAGGCCGGCGGCGCCCATCAGGGCCAGGTTGCCGACCAGCGCGGGGACCCGGCCGACGGCCTTGCTGAGCCGGCCGGCGACCGCGCCGCCGATCACGCCGCCGACCGCCCCGGCGGCCAGCAGCGCCCCGTACGCGGCGTCCGGGAGTTCCAGCACCTCGCGGACCAGGATCACGAAGACGGCGATCTGGCCCAGGTAGACGGCGTTGATGACCCCGGCGGAGACGGTCAGGGCGCGCAGCAGCGGATCGCGGAGGACGAAGGCGACTCCCTCGCGGATGTCGGCCAGCAGGCGGGGTTTCCCGGCGCCCGGCCCGGGTTCGGCGGCAGGCCCGGATTCAGGCCCGGATTCAGGTCCGGACTCGGGCACCGGCCCGCGCACGCCGCGCAGCAGCAGCGCGGAGGCCAGGAAGGAGACCGCGTCGATCACCAGCGGGACGGCCCGGCCGACCGTGAACAGCACGCCGCCGACGACCTGCCCGAGCAGGTCGCGGCCGACGGTCTGGACGGCGAAGAGCCGGCCGTTCGCCGACTCCAGCCGGTCCTTGGGCACGACGCTCGGCAGCAGCGCGAAGGACGCGCAGTCGAACAGCACCTCGCCGACGCCCAGCAGGAACGCGGAGGTGAGCAGCGGCCAGAAGGTCAGCCGGTCGGCGGCGAGCAGCAGGACGGTGAGGACCAGCACCGCGGCGCGCAGCAGGTCGGCGAGGACCATCAGCAGGCGCCGCTCGAAGCGGTCGGCGTACGCGCCGGCGGGCAGGGCGAACAGCAGCCAGGGCACCGTGGTCGCGGCGGTGACGGCGGACACCTGGAAGGCGTCGTCCAGCACCGCGGTGGAGAGCAGCGGCAGCGCGGCGAAGCGCATGCCGTCGCCGACCGCGGAGGAGGCGGCGGCGCCGAGGACCCGGTGGTAGCCGGAGGAGGGGCGGACGGCGGTGTCGGTGCTCACCCGCGCGGCTCCGCGGCGGGGTTCCCGGCCGAGAAGACGGCGCAGCGCAGTTCGCTGGTGTACCGCCGGCCGTCCACGTCCAGCCAGCGCTGGTCGGGGGCGGGCAGCATCTCGGAGACCTCCAGGGTGCCCTCGGCGCGGGCGGCCAGCCGACCCAGCTGCCGGACCAGCAGCGGGGACTCCCAGTCGACGTAGACCGGCTTGGGCTCGCCGGGGACCTTGACGAAGACGTGCCGGGGCAGCCGGTGCTCGGCGCGCAGCCGGCAGGCGGCGACGAACAGCGCGGCGTCGTCCCGGCCGGTCTGGCGGCCGAAGGCGGCGGTGTCGCGCAGCCGGGCGGCGGGGATGCGCCAGGTCTCGCGCTGCAGCACGACGCGGCCGCAGCGGATGCGCGGGATGTGCGCCAGGTCGGGGGCGTCCAGTCCGGCGCCGCCGAAGTGGCGGGGGAAGGCGAACGGGGAGAGCGGGTCCTGCCGGATGCTCGGGCCGCCGGCCGGGGGCGCCATCAGGCGCAGCCGGCCCTCGACGCCGTGGGCGCGCAGCTCCAGCCGGCCGTCGCGCAGCACCAGGTAGAGCTGGGAGGGCTGCAGCACCCGGTCGCGGGACTGCGCGGAGCGGCCGTAGACCTCCAGGTCGTGGCAGGGGTAGACGAGTTGGGTGGAGGACTTGTCGGGGTGGCCGCGGGACAGGTTGGCGAGCACCTCGTCGTCGGCGAGCAGGGACTGGTAGCCGCGGTACACCTCGGAGAGCAGTTCGGGGGTGTGCTCCTGGATCAGCGGGCCGAAGCTGGTGTGGGTGATGACCTCCCGCACCGCGTGGCAGTCGCCGATGACGGCGGTGAACCGGCCCTCGGCCAGGTCCTCCCGGCTCCGCGCGGCGAACAGGATGTCCGGGTCGCAGACGGCGGGCGGGCTGCTCGGCTGGGCGGCGAGGACGGCGGCCATCCGTTCCCGGTCGACCACGACCTCGGAGCGGTCCGGGTCGGTGGCGGCCTCGCCGAGCAGGGCGGCGCCGATCTCCCGGTCCAGTTCGGCGAGTTCGGCCTCGACGGCAAGGCAATCGCGGGCGATGGCGTCGCGGTCGCGGAAGAACTCGGCGTAGAGGACGTCCAGCGGGATCTCCACGCCGGGGCCGAACCGGTCGGCCACCCACCGGGTGAGGATGACCAGTTCGCGCCGCATCCGCAGGCGCGGGCCGGCCAGCACGGTCTCGTACACGATGGACAGCTCGTCGGTGATGAAGCGGGCGAGGTCCGGGCCGACGGTCAGGTCGGCGGGGCGGCCGCGGGCCTCCTCGAACAGGATGCTGCGGTCGGCGTAGTGCAGGCCGCTGTTGCGGTTGGCGGGGCCGCCGGTCAGCTGCTCGAACCGGGCCTTGCTCTCGGCGAGCGCGGCCGCGCGCTCGGGCAGCGGCAGGGCGGCGAAGCGGGTCAGGTCGGCCTCGAAGCCGTCGATCGCGGTGAGCAGCGGGTCGGCCAGCGGGGCGGGGGCGGCGAGCAGTTGCTCGCGCAGGGCGGCCAGCGGCCGGTGGTCGCCGATCGGGATCTCGAACTCGACGACCACCCATTCGCGCTCGGCGAGTCCGGCGAGCACCTCGTCGAAGGGGAGGGGGCAGCGCTGCTCGTCCTGCCAGGCCTGCCGCAGTTCGCTCAGGGTGCGTTCGCCGTCGCAGTGCTGCCACAGCCAGGCCTCGTACGGTTCGACCGGGCGCCCGCCGAGGTGCTGGAAGTCCCAGTCGGTGTCCAGGCCGTCGCGGGTGGTGAAGGCGTAGAGGTCGATCCGGCCGTCGCGCAGGAAGGACAGCGGGCGGCGCCGGGGGCGGGCGTGGTCGAGCAGGCCGGGGACGGCGGCGGCGCTCTGGGCGAGCTTCTCCGCGGCCCAGTGGCTGAACAGCGCGCGCCGTTCCAGCTCCCGCTCGCCGGACCAGGTGATGCCGGGGGCGGTGCCGACCCGGCCGGGGGTGAAGGGGCCGAAGTGCGAGTGGGTCTCGTTCTTGGTGGTGACCCGCTGGAGGTACATGGTGAGCAGGTCGGTCATCTTGCGGGTTCGCCGCCCGGTCGCGCCGTCGTGGGCGTCGAGCCAGGCGGCGAAGGTGGGGTAGGCGGAGTCGTTGGAGAGCAGCAGGACCTGCCGCAGCCGCTCGTCGCCGAAGGCCTCGACGACGGCGGCCCCGGCCCGGTCGAGGCGGTCCTGGTGCCGGGCGGCGAACCGGGTCTGCTCCTCGGCGAAGTGCCGGGCGGCGTCCTGGTAGGCGCGCAGGACGGCGGCCTCCTCGGCGGGCACGGCGGCGGCCGCGGCGGCCAGCTCGGGCTCGGGGACGGGCAGCAGGAACCCGGCGGGGGAGGACAGCCGGGCGGCGCCGGGCACCGGGTGGCGGCGCAGGGCGGCCTTGAACGCGTCGGCCAGCTCCTTCAGCCGCTGCCCGTGGGCGACGAGCTCCCGGGCCTCCTCGGCGGCGGCCGGGTCGGCCAGGGGCGCGAGCAGCTCCATCGGGAAGCCGGCCTGGCGGAGCACGACGACCGGCGCGAGTTGCCAGGGGACGCGCACCCCGGGCTCGGCGGCGGTCCGGGGATCGTTGACGGTGGTCACGGCCTCACCTGGGGGATCGAGTGGACGGGCGGACGGCGGTCGTGCAGGGCGTCCAGGACGGCGAGCGGGTCGGCGGGGAGCGCGGGCAGCAGGCCGGGGCTCGGCGCCCAGGGCTTGACCCGCACCCCGTGGTAGTCGGACCCGGCGGTGGCGACCAGGCCGAGCCGCCCGGCGGCCTCGGCGAGCCGGGCGCTGTCGGCCGGGGTGTGCCAGCTGGTCCACACCTCCAGTCCGGCCAGGCCGGCCTCCCGCAGCGGCGCCAGCAGTTCGGCGCACCGCGGGGCGTCCAGGCCGGCGGTGTGCGGGCCGGGGTGGGCGAGGACGGCGACGCCGCCCGCCTGCTCGATCCAGGACAGCACGTCCACCAGGTCGGGGTTGACGGGGTGTTCGACGTGCAGCGGCCGGCCCGGGCGGCACCAGTCGGCGATGAGGCGGGCGAACCGGTCGTCGCCGTCGGCGTACGGGGCGAACCGGGGGTCGTCCCCGGCGGCCTCCAGCAGCAGGGCCAGGTAGTCGTTGACGTAGGCCACCCGGTCGCCGCCGAGGCGCCGTTCGACGTCGGCCCGGGCGATCGGCACGCCGAGGGCCTGCGCCCGGTCGGTCCAGGTGCGCCACCAGGCGAGTTCGGCGTCGTGGAGGCGTCCGATCCGCCGCCGGAACGCCTCGTCGCCGGGGTCGACGAAGTAGGCGAGGCAGTGGGTCTCCTCGCCGCGCCAGGTGGTGGTGATCTCGCAGGCCGGGACGACGGTGAGGCGCCCGGCGGCGGCCCGCTCGAAGGCGGCGACGCCCGCGAGGGTGTTGTGGTCCGTCACGGCGGCCACCCGCAGCCCGGCCTCGACGCATCGCCTCGCCAGGTCGGCCGGCGCCTCGTCCCCGTCCGAGTGCCGGGTGTGCAGGTGCAGGTCGACCGGGGTGGCCAGGGTCGCGGGCGCCCCCCGCATCAGCGGGACCTCCACGCCGACCGGGATCCCCGCGCCGACCGGGATCCCCGGGCCGGCCGGGCTCCGCGCGCCGGCCGGGCCCCGCGCGCCGGCAGGCTCCTCCGCATCAGCGGGCCCCGGGCAGGGTGCGCCGCCAGGAGGCGGCCAGCCAGCGCTCGTACTCGGGGCCGGACGGCTCGTCCACGACCAGGCAGAGCGGCTCGATGATCCGCCCCGCGCCGCCGGCCAGGCCGCCGTGCAGCATGGTCAGGTTGTGGCCGAGCAGCAGGTCGCAGTGCTCGCCCGGGGCGAGCACCTCCCAGCGGCGGCGGAACCGCGCCCAGGTCAGGCCGGTGGCCATGAGCAGCTGGTGGCAGAAGAGCCGGGCCGCCTCGCCCCGGCACTCGCCGCAGGCGCACTCGCGGGCCAGCGGCACGGCGGCGGGGTAGCGCCGCCGCTCCTCCTTGGACAGGTCCGCCTCGCTGTGGTGGAAGGACAGGCCGTGCCAGAACGTCTCCTCCAGCCCGAGCATGGCGCCCACCGAGGGGTAGGCGCAGCCGTGTTCGGGCTGGCGCTCCAGGCCGCGGCGCAGGTTGCCGCCGAGCCAGCGGGCCGCGCCGGCCACGGTGTCGTCGCCCCGGTCGATGCCGCGCCGCTCCAGCACCTCGTCGATCACGCCGAGCCAGTCGTAGTACGTGGTGACGCTCAGCCCCTCGCCGACCTCGGGCAGGAAGATGCCCTGGTACATCTTGTGCGCGGCGGTGGTGGTGTACCCGGAGTCGCCGTAGGTGCGCTGGGCCGGGTCCCAGTCGGGGGCGTCCTGGAGGCTGGGCGTCAGGTACGAGCAGTGCTGGCCGTCGTGGTGGGGCAGCAGGGTCCGGGTGGTGTAGCCCTCGGGGACGTAGGTCTGCTGCGCCTTGTCGACCTCCAGCCGCATCCGGGCGGGGGCGCCGCGGGCGATCAGGGCGGT
Source organism: Kitasatospora sp. NPDC058046 (assembly GCF_042885595.1). Taxonomy (NCBI): domain Bacteria; kingdom Bacillati; phylum Actinomycetota; class Actinomycetes; order Kitasatosporales; family Streptomycetaceae; genus Kitasatospora; species Kitasatospora sp. NPDC058046. The sequence continues at coordinate 407,374 of NZ_JBHVRS010000003.1, read as the reverse complement.
GCGGACGCGCTCGACGATGCCGGTGGACAGCCGGCGGCTCTCCTCGACCCCGAGCCGCAGCCGGCCGATCCGGAAGACGGCGTAGCCGGTCCGGTGGATGACCTCGACGGCTCCGGCGGCGAGGGCGTCCAGCGCCCGCTCGCGCTCGGCGGGGGCCCCGGAGACCAGCGGGGTACAGTCGAACTGCGCTTCGTGGGGCGTGAATCTCACCGGTGCTCCAGGGGTGCGGAGGGGGTGCCGGGGGCCCAGGGCGCGAGTTCGGCCGGGGCGACCTCGGTGCGGAACAGGAACTCGAAGAGCAGCCGGGCGGCGATCTGCGCCGTGCCGCCGGACGGGTCGTAGCGGGGCGCGATCTCGGCGATGTCGACGGCGCCGACGGGCAGCGCCCGCAGCTCCTCGTAGACGTCGAGGAGGTCGCCGATGCCGATGCCGCCCATGGTGACGTGCCCGGTGCCGGTCGCCGCGGCACTGTCGAGCACGTCGATGTCGAGGGAGACGTAGACGGTGTCGCACCGCGAGCCGAGTTCCTCGATGACGGGGCGCAGGGCCGCGGCGGCGCCGTCCCGGGTGATCAGGGAGCCGGGGACGACGTGGAAGCCGCTGTCCAGCAGGCCGCGGAACTGGTCGTACTTGGTCACGTCCCCGACCCCGACGAAGGCGATGTCCTCCGGGCGCATCTGCGGGATCTCGCTGATCCGGCGGGAGTTGGAGCCGTGGTAGAGCGGCCCGTGCAGGGTGCTCCAGTTGCCGAAGTCGAAGTGGTGGTCGATGTTGATGAACCCCACCCGGCCGGCGCCGCGGTCCAGCCGGCCGGCCCGGAAGCCGGCGAAGGTGGGGAAGGTGCAGGAGTGGTCGCCGTTGAGGAAGATCAGCCGCGGGGCGTTCTGGCTGAGCCGGCGGCTCTCGGCGGCGACGGCCTGGAAGGTCTTGACGGTGTCCGTCGGGTAGATGTGGAGGTCTCCGGCGTCCGCGACGCGGGGCGCGTGGTAGCGGAAGGTCTGCCCGGTGCGGGTGTCCAGCATCCGCCACTGGCCGAGGCTGGTGAGGTAGCTGGAGAAGACCAGGCTGGCCTGGCGGACCGCCCGCGGCCCCTCGGCGGCGCCGGGCCGGGAGCTGGCGGTGGCGTCGTAGGGCACGCCGGACACCACCCAGCCCGTCTCGCCCACGTCCACCTGGTCGGCGGTGGTGGTGGGGGCGCCGAAGAGGGTGCCGACGCCGGCCCAGCCGGGCAGCGGGTCCTGCTCGAAGTCCTCCGGCTTGACGCTGGTGCGGAGGGCCTCGAAGTCGGGGAGCTCGGTCATGTCAGTTCTCCTGCGCGGCGGGGGTGACGGACAGGCCGGGTGCGGCGGAGGCCGGGGCGGCGGGCAGCGGGTCGCGGATGATGGCGTGCGCCGCGGCGATCTTCTCCTGGAACAGGTCCCAGCTGTCCTCGGGGGACAGGTGCCGGGGCCGGTAGACGACCGGGGCGTCCTCCCGCCAGTCCGCGAAGTCCCAGTTGAAGATGCGCTCGCGCAGCCTGGGGAAGTCCGGGGTGAGCGGGTACGGGACGAAGTTGTAGAGGTTGAAGAGCCACAGCGCCGATTCGTTCTCCCGCATCCAGCTGACGGTCTGGCCGTGCGCGGCCTCCGTCTCCTCGTCCAGGCCGCCCATCATGTTGAGGACGATCTTCAGCCCGGCGTCGCTGAGTTGACGGATCTTCGAAGTGTAGTCGTCCAGGCCGCGGGAGAGCTTGTTGAGGCGCTTGAGCATCTGCGAGTCGGCCGACTCGAAGCCGAGCTCCACGGCGACGACGCCGAGTTCGAGCATGGCCTCGACGATCCACTCCTTCACCTGCATCACGTGGGTCTGCACGATGAAGCGGTAGCCGGGGCGGTCGCGGAAGACGTCCAGCAGGTTGCCGACGGCCTCGCGGGACTGGCCGAAGGTCTTGTCGCCGATGTAGAAGAGCCGGGTGTCGGGGAACCGGCTGGTCAGCTCGTCGACCTCCTGGGCGAGCGCGTCCTTGGCGACCAGGGTGAGCTGCTTGCTCCAGGCGTCGCCGCAGAACGAGCACTGGTACAGGCAGCCGTGGCTGGCGTTGAGCCGCAGCAGCGGGACCCGGCCCTGGTAGCCGCCGAGGTGGCGGTAGTCCGGTGCCCAGGTGATCCGGTCGGACACCAGCCCGGGCAGCAGCGGCTTCTCCAGGCTGCCGCCGGACCCGGAGGCGAGTTCGACGAGCCGGCGCACGAAGGTGGCGTCGAGCTGGCCGCGGTGCACGGCGTGCACGGCGCCGTCGGGGGCGAGCGGGGCCATGTTGCCGCCGAGGACGACGCGCCGGCCGGCGTGCTCCAGCCGCTTGGCCACCTCCAGCGCGAGGCGGAGGTTCTGGGCGAGCGGGGACATCAGGACCAGGTCGCCGGGGGCGGTCGCCTCCAGCAGCGGCTCGGCGCAGTGCTCCGGCTCGGCCGGGGTCCTGGACAGGTCGCGGAAGACGGAGTCCAGGCCCGCGGTGTTCAGCAGGGCGGTCAGGTGGGCGACCCAGAGCGGCATCTCCCACAGGCCGTCGGTCGGGATGAAGTACTCGGGCAGCATGGCCCGGAAGCGCCGGTCGTAGTCGTCGTAGTAGCGGGCGAGGTTCGGGTCGGGGTCGTGGCTGGAGGGGAAGGGCAACTGGACGATGCAGCTCTTGGTCATGGCGGTGCCTTCGGTCGGTGAGGGCGTGGGGTCCTCGACGTGGAGCACTCAGTGGGGACGGCGCGAGAAGACCGCACAGCGCAGCTCGCTGGTGTGACGTTCTCCGTCGATGTCGAGCCAGAGGTGCTCCGGGGCGGGGAGCATTTCGCTGAACTCCAGAGCGGCGGCCGTCTTCCGGGCGAGCCGGAAGACCTGCCGGACGATGAGGGGGGATTCCCAGTCGACGTAGACCGGTTTCGGCTCGCCGGGGATCTTCAGGAAGCCGCGGCGCGGCAGGCCGAGTTCGCGGCGCAGCCGGCGGGCGGCGGCGAACTCCGGGGCGTCGCCCTTGGAGCGGTGGACGCCGGGGCTCCAGCCGCGCAGGGCCTCGGCGGGGACGCGCCAGCGCTCCCGGTGCAGCACGATCCGGCCGCAGCGGATGCGGGGCACGTGGTCGCGGTCCCGGTCGCGGACGCCGACGCCGCCGAAGTGGCGGGGGAAGGCGAACGGGGAGAGCGGGTCCTGGCGGATGCTGGGGCCGCCCGCCAGCGGGGCGAGCAGCTTGAGCCGGCCGGCCAGGCCGTGGGCGCGCAGCTCCAGCCGGTCGGCGGTGGCCAGCAGGTACAGCGCGCCGGGCTGGAGGACGTCGCCGCGGGCCTTCGGGGAGAGCCCGTACACCTCCAGGTCCGGGCAGGGGTAGGTGAGTTGGGCGCCGGTCTTGTCGGGGTGCGAGCGGGAGAGGTCGACCAGCACCTCGTCCTCGTCGAGCAGTCCCCGGTAGCGGTCGTGGACCGCGTCGAGGAGTTCGGGCGCCTCGGCCTGGAGCATCGAGGCGAAGCTGGAGTGGGTGAGCGCCTCGCGGACGGCGTGGCAGTCCCCGACGACGGCGAGGAAGTCGCCGCGGCCGATCGCGGCGGCGTCCGGCGCGGCGAGCATGACGTCCGGGTTGCACAGCGCGGGCGGGGTGTCGGGGTGGCGGGCGAGCAGCTCCTCCAGCCGGGCCCGGTCGACGACGCTCTCGGAGCGGCCGTCCTCGGCGCCGTCCAGCAGCAGGTCGACGACCTCCCGGTCGAGCGCCGCGATCTCCCGGTCCACCTCCTCGCACTCGGCGGCGAGCAGCGGCTTGTCGGCGAAGAAGGCGGCGTAGAAGTCCGGCAGCGGTACGGGCGTGCCGGTGCCGAAGCGCCGTGCCGTCCAGCGGTGCAGGATGTCCAGTTCGCGGCGGACGCGCAGCCGGGGGACGAGCAGCGTCAGGTCGTAGACCACGGACAGCTCGCGGCCGATCAGGGCGGCGACGTCGGGGCCGAGGACGACGTCCCTGACCGGGCTGTACGCCTCCTCGTAGAGGATGCTGCGGTCGGCGTAGTGCCGGCCCTCGGAGCGGTTGGCAGCGGAGCCGGTGACCTCCTCGAAGGCCTGCTTGAGTTCGCCGAGCAGGGCCGCGCGCCGCTCCGTCGGGCCCTCGGCGAAGCGGCGCAGCCCGTCCTGGAAGCGGCGCACCACGGCGAGGTCGGGGGAGTCGTCGGCGAGCTGACCGGCGAGTTCGCGCAGCACGTCGGTGGCGCCGATCGGGATCTCCCGGCGGCCGATCAGCCAGTCCTGGTCGACGAGTTCGGCGAGCACCCGGTCGAAGTCGCGGTCGGCCGGGCGGTCCGGGCGGTCGGCCCAGGCGGCGCGCAGCCAGGCCACCGTGCGCTCGCCGTCGCAGTGCTCCCAGAGCCAGGACCGGTCGGCGTCGAAGGTGTCGGCCTTCACCGCGACGAAGCGCCAGCCGTCCGGCATGCCGGTGGTGCTCTCGAACGCGTACAGCCGGACGACGGGGCCCTCGGCGAAGGCGAGGGGCCGCCGCCGGGGGCGCACCGCCTCGAAGGCCTCCGGCCGGGCGCTGAAGACCTCGGCCATCGCCTCGCCCGCCCAGTGGCTGAGCAGGGCGATCCGGCGCAGCGGGCCGGTGGACCAGCCGACGCCGGGGGCGGCGCCCTCCGGTGCGGTCCGGGCGACGGCGAGGGGGCCGAAGTGCGAGTGGGTCTCGTTCTTGGTGGTGACCCGCTGGAGGTACATGGCGAGCAGGTCGGTCATCCGCTTGACGTGGCCGTCCGACCCGGCGCCGCCGGAGGCGAGCCAGGCGGTGAACTCCTCGAAGCGGGCGTCGTTGGACAGCAGCAGGACCTGCTGGAGGGAGGGTTCGCGGAACAGGTCCACGACGGTCCGGCGGGCGTCGGCGAGGGCGGCGCCGTGCTCCCGCTCGAAGGCCTCCCAGTGGCCGTCCAGGGCCTGCACCGCGTCCTGGTAGCGCTTGGCCGAGTCCAGGGCGGCCGGGCCGAGTTCGGCTTCGAGCCGGGCGAGGTCGGCGGGCGGGAAGGGGCGGAGCATGCCGACGCCGGAGGCGAGGTCGCCCCGGGTGCCGGCCCGCTCGGCGCGCAGGTCGGCCTTCAACCGCCGCCCCAGTTCGACGGCTTCGTCCCGCAGGTCGAGGACGGCGTCGGCGGCCCGGGCGGTCGAGGGGGCGACGACGCGGTCCAGCAGCGAGAGCGGGTAGCCCGCGTGGCGCAGCATCGCGACCGGGGCGAGGGACCACCCCGGGCCGCCGTCCGCCCCGGTGGTCGGGGTGCGGTCGCCTCCCGTCGGAGGTCGTGCGCCGTCCGGACGCGGCTTCGGCTCGTCCATGATCGCCCCCTTGTGGCTGACTTGATCACGACAGTTCGTGACCATAACAACGTGTCGAGGGGGCGTTCAATAACGATGTGGTCAACGCACGGATTTCCGGCCGAGATTGACCGGTCGTCAGCCGAAATCCGTGGTGGTGCTCCAGGGCCCGACGATTGGGATGGCTGCAAACGGCCTGTTTCGACCCGAACGTGACGCTCGCCCGGGGGCCGGGCTCTGCCGGCTCAGGAGGCGGTACGGGCGTACACGGTCAGCCAGTTGAGGTCGCGGTGCCCGGCGCCGTAGCGCTGCCGCTCGTTGACGACGCGGACGTCGGTCCCGGTGAAGCCGGCCGCCTCCAGCAGGCCGCGGACCCGGTCCGCGGTCTGGTAGCGGAAGAAGCGGGCGGCGTCGGCGCTGAAGGACTCGACGAACTCCTCCTCGCCCTCCCCCTCCTTGAAGCTGACGAACAGCGCCCCGCCGGGCCGCAGCACCCGGTGGAACTCGGCCAGCGCGGCTGCCACGTGCTCGTCCCTGAGGTGCAGCAGCGTCGCCTGGGACCAGACGCCCGCGAAGGAGGCGTCGGGGAGGTCCAGCGCGCACACGTCCATGCGCCGGAAGTCCAGGCCGGGGTGGAGCTCCCGGGCCCGGACGACGAAGGGCTCGCTCAGGTCGACGCCGGTCACCGCCACGCCCCTGGCCGCCAGCAGGGCCGTGTCGCGGCCGAAGGCGCACCCGGCGTCCAGGACCGGCCCGGCCGGATCGGGGAGCATCCCGGTGAAGAGGTCGAGCTCCTCGTCCGGGACCATGCCCTTGGTGGCGGACTCGTACTTGTCGGCGCTGTGCTCGTAGGCGGCGATGGTGCGTGAGAGGTAGTCAAGCATGCCTGAAACCTACCCTCGTGGGGGTCGGAGCGGGCCGGAAGGGGGCGCCCCGGACGGGACGCCCCCTTCCGGGGCCGGTCAGGACTGCGCGGCGAGCAGCGCGGCCAGCCCGTCCAGCCCCCGGTCGACGGTGGCCGGGTCGACCTGGCTGACGGAGAGCCGCAGTTGGTGCTCCCCGCCCGTCCCCGGGTAGAAGTGCGACATCGGTGTCCAGATCACCCCGTACTCCGAGGCGGAGCGCTCCAGCAGCGCGTCGTCCACTACGCAGGGCACCGTGAGCACCAGGAAGAACCCGCCGCGCGGCTCGTTCCAGGTCACCCCGCAGCCGGGCGGGAAGCGCCGGGCCAGGCCCTCCAGCACCAGCGCGAGGTTGCGCCGGTAGAGCGCGGCCACCTCGGTGTTGGCGGCCCGCAGGCTGTGGCCGTGCTCCAGCAGCGCGCCGCCGATCACGGCCTGGGCGATCGGCGAGGTGTTCACCGTGGTCATGCTCTTGATCATGCCGAGCAGGTCGGCGAACAGCCCGGTGCCGCCCTGCCCGTCCGCCACCAGCTGGTCCGCCACCACGTACCCGACCCGGGCGCCCGGCAGGGCCGTCTTGGCGAAGGAGCCGAGGTGGACCACCCGCCGGTCGGTGTCCAGCGCCTTGAGCGAGGGCAGCCGCTCCTCGCCGGCGAACACGCAGTACGGGTTGTCCTCCAGCAGCAGGAAGTCCTCCTCGGAGGCCAGTGCCAGCAGCTCCCGGCGCAGCTCCAGCGGCAGGCTGGCCCCGCTCGGGTTGGCCACGTCCGGCACCAGGTAGAGCGCCCGCGGGCGCAGCCCCTCGGCCCGGGCGGCGGCCAGTTGACGGCGCAGGTCGGCGAGGTCCACGCCGTCCGGGCCGTCGGCGACCGCCCGCACCGGCAGGTCGGCCAGCAGCGCCGCGCCGGTCAGCCCCACGTAGGTGGGGGAGACGGCCAGCACCAGGTCCTCGGGGCCGCGGCGCAGCGCCCGCAGCACCAGGAACATCGCCTCCTGGCAGCCCACCGTGACCACGATCGACTCGGCGGGCACCTCGATGCCCTCGTCGGTGGCGAGGTGGGTGGCGATCAGCTCGTGGATGATCCCCTTGGTCCGCCCGTACTGGAGCACCTGCCGACGGGCCGCCTCCTCCGTCAGCCCGCGCTCGGTGCGCAGGTGGTCGAGGTAGCGGTCCAGGTGGCGGTGGACGGCGTCCAGCTCGAAGAACTGCTCGGCCGGGCGGCCGGCCGCGAAGGAGACCGCCTCCGGGTAGCGGATGGAGATCTCGTTGAGCAGGTTCATCGAGGTCATCGCCGGGTCGGCGAGGGAGGTGTGCAGGCCCGCGAGCAGCAGGTCGTGCGGTGCGGCGATGGTGGTCACGGGGTGCTCCAGACGGGGCAGGGCAGGGTGGTGGTGCGCAGTTCGGCGGCGGCCCGCGGGTCGGCGCAGCCCGCGAGGCCGAGCGCGTGCCGCAGCTCGGTGGCGAGCAGGTCGAGGACCTCGGTGCAGCCCGCCTCGCCGCCGGCCGCCAGGCCCCAGATCAGCGGGCGCCCGAGCAGGACCCCGGTGGCGCCGAGGGCCAGCGCGGTGAGCACGTCCGAGCCGCCGCGCACCCCGCTGTCCAGCAGCACCTGGCAGTCCTCGCCGGCCAGCGCCTCGGCGACCTCCGGCAGCATCGTCACGGCGGGCACGGCCCGGTCGAGCTGGCGGCCGCCGTGGTTGGAGACCACCACGGCCGCGGCGCCGATCCCGGCGGCCCGCCGGGCGTCGGCCGGGTCGAGCACGCCCTTGACCACCAGCGGCAGGTCGGTCTCGCCGCGCAGCCACTCGAGGTCGGCCCAGGTGACGCCGGGGGAGAGCAGCTCGGCGGTGTGCGCGGCCACCGCCGAGACGGCGGCGGTGGACTCGTGCGCCCGCCCGGCGGCGCCGCCCTCCAGCAGCGCCGCGCGGACGTCCGACGGCAGGGCGAAGGCGTTCCTGGCGTCGCGCAGCCGGCGGCCCATGTACGGCACGTCGGCGGTGACCACCAGGGCCTCGCTGCCGGCCTCCTCGGCCGCCCTGACCAGGTCGAGCAGCCGGCCGCGGTCGCGCAGCCAGTACAGCTGGAACCAGAGCGTGGCGCCGGTCTTCGCGAGCTCCTCGAAGCCGACGCTGCTGAGCGTGCCGACGGTGAACGGCACGCCCGCGGCGGCCGCGGCGCGGGCCGAGGCCAGCTCGCCCTCGGGGTGGAACAGCCGGTGGTAGGCGACGGGTGCCACCGCCACCGGCAGGGCCGCCCGGCTGCGCACCAGGGTGGCGGCGGTGTCCCGGGTGCTGACGTCGGTCAGCACCCGGGGCACCAGGGCCACCCGGTCGAAGGCGGCCCGGTTGGCGGCGAGCGTCAACTCGCGCTCGGCACCGCCCTCCAGCCACTCCCAGACCTCGGGCGCGAGCACGGCCCGGGCCCGGTCGGCGTACTCCGCGACGGACAGCGCCGGGCGCCCGCCGGCCGGGTCGGTCGGTGGTTCGTTGCGGACGGACGCGCTCATCCGGCCACTTCGCTGGCGTTGCGCTGGAGCTCCACGGCCTCGTAGAGGGCGCGGATGTTGTTGCTGCCGAAGTTGCGGGCCCGGATGCGCTCGATCACCTCGAAGAAGAAGGTGTTCCGCGGGTGCTGGGAGCGGGTGAAGATCTGGAACAGCTGGCCGTCGTGGTCCTGGTCGACCAGCAGGTTCAGCTCGCGCAGCTGCTCGAAGGAGTGCCGCAGCGGCGTCAGGCGGCCGGGCAGCGCGTCGTAGTAGGTCTGCGGGGTGCGCAGGAACGGCACGCCGCGCTCGGCCATGGTGGAGACGGAGTGCACCGCGTCCTCGGCGGCGAAGGCGACGTGCTGCACCCCGGCGCCGCCGTGGCCGGCCAGGAAGGAGGCGATCTGGCCGCCCGCGTCCGCGGTGAGCGGCTCGATCAGGGTGAGGGTGACGCTGTGGTCGGCGCTCTGCACGACCGCCGAGTCCATGCCGAGCGCGCCGACCTCGACCCGCTCCTCGAAGATCGTCCGGAAGCCGAAGACCTCGCGGTAGCGGTGCTCGGTCTTGCGCAGCTCGCCGAACGGCACCAGGACGGCGAAGTGGTCGACGGTCCGCAGGCCGACCTGGCCCTCGCCGGTCAGCGGGGCCGGGTCGGGCAGGCCGGGGATGCGGCCGGCCGGGACCTCGGGGCCGCGCTCGATCAGGGTGTGCACCACCTCGCCGAAGGCGTCGACGACCGCGGTGACGCAGCCGTCCGCGGCCTTCGGCTCGCCCAGCGCGGCGGCGCCGCGGGCGGTCAGGGTGCGGTACGCGTCGGTGGCGTCCGGCACCCGCAGGCCGAGGGCGCCGACGCCGTCGCCGTGCCGGGCCAGGTAGCCGGTGGCCGGGTGGCCGGCGGCCAGCGGCTGGGTGAGCAGCAGTCGGATGGAGGCCTGGCCGACCAGCGCGGACAGGCAGCGCTCGGCGGCCTCGCCGCGCTCGGTCGGCGGGACGAGCAGCTCGAAGCCGTACTCCGTGGTCAGCCGGGTGGTCTCGGCGCCCAGGTCGGCCACGTAGAACTCGACGTGGTCCAGCTCGACGGGGATCGGGGTGACGGTGGGAGAGGAACGGTCGGTCATCAGAGGAGCTCTCTCGTGAGGAGGACGGGAGGTGCTGAGGGACGATCGGGTGGAGCGGGCGTACGGGTACGTGTGCGGCGGCGCCGGATCAGGTGGGCTGGAGGTCCTTGGCGTCCTCGGGCTCGGCCGGGCCGTCGCCCTCGCCCTCGCCGTCGCCTTCGTCGGTGTCCGCGTCCGGGCCCGCGGGCTCCGGCGGCTCGGTCGGGGCCTCCGGCTTGCCGATCAGGTGGGCGGACGCGAGCAGCGCGCCGACCACCATCACGCCGAGCACCACCCGGAAGTCCAGGGCGGCCACCAGGCCGGAGCCGACGCCGACGGCCAGCGCCTGCGGCGCGGTGAGCGAGAGGTTGACGGCCGCCTGGGCGCGCCCCATCAGCTGCGGCGGGGTGGAGGCCTGGGCGGCGGTGGCGAGGCCGACCATGGCGGCCGGGATGCCCGCGCCCGCGATCACCAGGCCGGCCGACACCACGTACAGCGACGGGGCGAGCAGCAGGACGGTCCCGAGGCCGAACACCGCCGAGCCCGCCATGACCGTCCGGCGCGGCCCGAGCCTGCCGATCAGCAGGCCGCCGACCACCGAGCCGGCCAGCGCGCCGACGGCCTCGGTGGTCTCCAGCACGCCGAGGAACTGCGGCGAGCGGTGCAGCCCGTGCTGGGTCAGCGCGAACAGCACCGGCTGCAGCAGGCTCAGCACGAAGCCGGAGGCGGCGGTGGCCGCGACCAGCGGCCGCAGCCCGACCGAACCGCGCAGGTGGACGAAGCCGGCCAGCACCTCGGTGCGCCACCGCAGGCCCGAGGGCTCCGGCTTGACCTCCTCCACCCGCAGGGTGAGGAAGCTCAGCGCGGCCAGCAGCAGCACGACGAGGTCGGCCACCGCCACCACGTGCCCGCCGAACCAGCCGTAGAGGCCCGAGCCGAGCAGCGGCGCCACCAGCGTGGTGCCGGCCCGGGCGCTCTGGGTCAGCCCGGCCGCCGCGCCGAAGTCCTGACGCTCCGTCAGGATGCTGCGCAGCAGCGCGCTCTGCGCCGGGGCCAGGACGGCCCCGGCCAGACCGCAGACCGTGGCGGTGCAGTAGATGATCCAGACCGTGTCCCGGCCGTCGACCAGCAGCAGCGGCAGCAGCGAGAGGGCCACCGCCAGGTTGACCCCGACCAGCAGCGGCTTGCGCCGGACCCGGTCGGCGAGCAGGCCGCCGAGCGGGAGCAGCAGCAGGGGCGCGGAGAAGCAGAACAGCACCAGACCGGCGGCGGAGTTGCTGCCGGTCAGCACCTTGGCCCAGATGCCGAGGGCGATGGAGAGGGCGCTGTCACCGAGGACGGACAGGGTCTGCCCGGCCAGGTAGCGCCGGAACTCCGGGCGGACCAACAGCGGGTGCATGGCGGTTCCTTCGCTGCGCCGACGGCGCTTCGGGGTGTGCAGGGGTGTGCGGTGGTGCCGTGGTGCTCGGTGGTGCGGTGGTGCTGTGCGGTGGTGCGGTGCTGTGCAGTGCGGTGGTGCAGGGGCGCCCGGGGTGCGCCCTGACGCACGCGGGGTGCTCAGGGCGCCGGGCGGTCGGCGCGTCGGCGGGTCGGGCGCCGGGCGCTCAGGGTGTGGCCGGGTGGGCCGGGGCGAGCGGGGCGACGGCGGCGAAGCCCTCGATCACCGCGTCGTTGGCGTCCTTCTCGCCGATGGCGACCCGGATGCCCTGGCCGGGGTAGTAGCGCACGGCCACGCCCAGGCGCTCCAGCTCCGCGCGCAGCGGGAGCTGGTCGCCGGGGGCGTCGACCCACAGGAAGTTGGTGACGCTGGGCGCCACCGTCCAGCCGAGGCGCAGCAGTTCGGCCTCGGTGCGCTCCCGCTCCGCGGCGATCTCGGCGATCCGGCGCGCCATCTCGTCCTCGGCGCCGACGGCGGCGAGCAGGCCCGCCTCCTGGAGCCGGTTCACCGCGTACGGCACCTGGTGGTCCCGTACCCGCTGGGCCACGGACTCCTCCGCCAGCGCGTAGCCGATCCGCAGCGCGGCGATGCCGTGCGACTTGGACAGGGTGCGCAGCACGACGAGGTTCGGCCACTCGGCGATCCGGGCCGGCACGTCCGGGGCCTGCCAGCCCAGGGCGAAGTCGACGTACGCCTCGTCGAGCAGGATCAGCGCGGTGGCCGGCACCCGGCGGAAGAACTCCGTCAGCTCGGCCCAGGAGTAGACCGTGCCGGTCGGGTTGTGCGGGTTGCACAGCACGACGATCCGGGTGCGCCCGTCCATCCGCTCGGCCATCGCCGCCAGGTCGTGCCGGGCGTCGGGGCCGAGCGGGACCGGCCGGGCCTCGGCCCGGGCGATCTCGCAGAACAGCGGGTACGCGTCGAAGCAGGGCGCCGAGTGGACCACGTTGTCGCCGGGCTCGACCACCGCGTGGAAGAGGTCCAGCGCCACGCCCGCCGAGCCGTGGCCGACCACGACCTGGCCGGCCGGGACGTCCTGCCAGTCGGCGACGATCCCGGCGATCCGCTCCGGACGGAAGTCCGGGTAGCGGTGCAGGTCGGCGCTGGCCTCGGCCAGCGCCGCCAGTACCGACGGCAGCGGCGGGTACGGGTGCTCGTTCTGTGCCAGCAGGTACCTGGCGTCCGACGGGCCGGCCATCAGTCGGCCTGGAGGACGTAGAGCCAGGAGTGCGGGGTGGCGAGCGCCTCGACGCGGTCGATCCGCAGGCCGGCCTCGGTGAACAGCTCCTCGTAGGTGGCCTTGGTGTGCAGCGGGACGCCCATCATCGCGTGCGCCAGCTCGAAGCCCACCGAGAAGACCGGCTGGGCGCCGTCGGAGGTGCCCGGGTCGCGCAGCATGGTGTCGCCGAGGACGAAGGTGCGGGCCTTCGGGAAGGACTCCCGCATCCGGGTGAAGATCGAGGAGCGGGTGGCCGGGTCGGCCAGCAGGTCGTGCAGCAGGAAGAAGCTCATCACGGTGTCGACCTCGGCCACCTCGGCGGCCTCGGCGTCGTTGTCGATCTGGGTGCCGAGCAGGCCCAGCACGTCCGCGCGGACGGCGGTGACCCGGTCCTGCATGCCGGCCTCGACGATGTCGCGGCGGGCGATGTCGGTGGCCGGGCGGCTGATGTCGATGCCCAGGCCCCGGGAGCCCTCGCGCTGCGAGACCACCCGGCGCACCCGGGCGGAGGTGCCCGAGCCCAGGTCGGCGATGTGCCGGAAGTCGATGCCGCTCAGCACGTCGGTGAGCTGGGCGGCGAACAGCGACTGGTCGCACTGGGCGGAGCCGAGGGCGACCATCGCCTCGTCGCGGAAGACGTCCGTGTCGTAGCGGTGGGTGCCGGCGCTCAGGTGGCCGGCGCGGCCGAACACGTCGTGGTAGCCGCCGACGGCCCAGGTGAAGTAGCCGCGCGCGGCGGCGATCTCCAGGCCCGCCTCGGTGGGCAGGTAGGCGTCGCCGTCGGCCTTGAGGTAGCCGTAGTCGGCGGCGGCGCGCAGCACGGCCTCGGTCCGGGCGGTGTCGCCGGCCTGGGCGGTGGCCTCGGCGGCCGAGAGCGGCTCGCCGCGCCCGATCGACTCCAGCAGGCCGATCCGGTCCAGCGCGAAGATCACGTTGGCGGCGATGAAGCCGTTGTAGGCGTCGGTCGAGGTGATCGGCGACGGGGTGATGCCACGCCAGGTGTCGGGGATGGCCGCAGTGGTCATGGTGGTGTCCGTTTCTCGGTGGGCGGACCGGGTGCGGTCCGCGTGGTGTGCGCAGGTCGGTCGCCTGCGGTCGGTAGGGGTCTGAAGTCGGTGCGTCAGGAGGTCAGGCGGGCGGCGAGCACCGGGCCGATGACGGCGAGCGCCTCGGTGCCCGTCATCGCGCCGTGGGTGCTCGGCACCTCGTGGACGTCGAGCCGGCCGCCCAGGTGCGGGCGCCAGCTCTCCGGGTCGGGGGCGTCGGCCGGCCGGTCCTTGGCGGCGGTGAAGAACACCGCGTCGCCGTCGTAGCCGGGCAGCGGGAGTTCGTGGGACAGCTCGGCGTTGGCCTGGAAGACCGAGACCACCCGGGCCACCCCGGCGCCGCTGAGGCCGGCCAGCGGGCCCTCGCCGTCGCGGACGAGCGCGGCGTAGCCGTCCTCGTCGGCGGGCCAGGCGGTGACCTCCCCGGCCGGGTGGCCGAGCGAGTCGAGGATCACCGCGAGCTGCGCCGGGTCGTCCCGCCACTGCTCGGGCCCCGGCTCGCCGGTGCCCGGGTAGGCGTCCAGCAGGGCCAGCAGCCGGACCTCCTCGCCCTGGCGGCGCAGCAGCGCGGCGATCGCGTGGGCGACGGCCCCGCCGAACGACCAGCCGAGCAGGGCGTACGGGCCCTCGGGGCGGACGGCGCGGATCTGCGCGAGGTAGGTCCGGGCGAGTTCCTCGACCGAGGCCGGGTGCGCGGCCGGGTCGGCCAGGCCGGGGGCCTGGAGGCCGTAGATCGGCTGCTCGGCGTCGAGGTGGCGCAGCAGGCCGGTGTAGACCCAGCTGATGCCGGCGGCCGGGTGGACGCAGAACAGCGGCGGGCGCGAGCCGCGGGTGCGGATCGGCAGCAGGACGGGGAAGCTCTCGGCGGCCGGACCCCGGGTGAGCCGCTCGGCCAGCCGGGCCACGGTCGGCGCCTCGAACAGCGTGCGGACGCCGACCCGGTCGCCCTCGCCGACCAGGTCGCGCAGGCCCGCGACCAGCCGGCTGGCCAGCAGCGAGTGCCCGCCGAGCTCGAAGAAGTTGTCGTCCACGCCGACCTTCTCCAGCCCGAGCAGGTCGGCGAACAGGCCGCAGAGCAGCTCCTCCTGGGGCGTCGCGGGCGCCCGCCCGGAGCCGAGCCAGGTGGTGTCGGGGGCCGGCAGGGCCTTGCGGTCGACCTTGCCGTTGGCGGTCAGCGGCAGGGCGTCCAGGGCGACGACCGCCGTGGGCACCATGTAGTCCGGCAGGGACGCGCCGACGTGGGCCCGCAGTTCGGCCTGGTCGACCGTCCGCCCGGGGTGGGCGACGGCGTAGCCGACCAGCCGGCGGTCGCCCGGGCGGTCCTCCCGGACCAGCACGAACGCCTGGGCCAGGGAGGGGTGTCGGGCCAGCACGGCCTCGATCTCGCCGGGCTCGATCCGGAAGCCGCGGATCTTCACCTGGTGGTCGGTGCGGCCCAGGTACTCCAGGGTGCCGTCGGCCTGGCGGCGGACCAGGTCGCCCGAGCGGTACATCCGGCTGCCGGGGGCGCCGTACGGGTCGGCGACGAAGCGCTCGGCGCTCTGGCCGGGCCGGTTGAGGTAGCCGCGGGCCAGGCCGGCGCCCGCGATGTACAGCTCGCCCTCGACCCCGGCCGGGACGGGCTGGAGCGCGGCGTCCAGGACGTAGAGCCGGGTGTCCAGCACGGGCCGGCCCATCGGCGGGGCGATCCGGCCGGCGAGCGGTTCGCTCATGCTGGCGCAGACGGTGGACTCGGTCGGGCCGTAGGCGTTGACCATCCGCAGCCGGGCCGACCAGTGCTCGACCAGGTCGGGCGGGCAGGCCTCGCCGGCCACCACCAGGGTGCCGCCCTCCGGCAGCGCGTCCGGGGCGAGGACGGCCAGCGCGGTCGGCGGCAGGGTCAGGTGGGTGACGCCCTGCTCGGCGATCAGCTCGGTCAGCGAGGGGCCGGGCAGCAGCTGGTCGGCGTCGCCGAGGACGGCCCGGGCGCCGGTGAGCAGCGCCATGCCCAGCTCCCAGACGGCCGCGTCGAAGGACGGCGAGGCGAACAGCAGCACCCGGCTGTCCGGGGTGACGGCCAGGCCCCGGCGCTGGCTCTCCACCATGGCGGCGAGGCCGGTGTGGGTGACAACCACGCCCTTGGGGCGGCCGGTGGAGCCCGAGGTGTAGATGACGTACGCGGCCGAGTGCGGGGTGATCGCGGTGCCGGTGAGGTCGTGCGCCGGGTGGCCGGAGGCGTCCAGGTCCTCGATCAGCAGCCGCGGGACGGTGCTGTCGGCGAGCAGGCCGTCGGCCAGCGCCCGGCTGGTGAGGACCAGCGCGGGCCGGGCGTCGTCCAGCATGTAGGCGATCCGGTCGGCCGGGTAGCGCGGGTCCAGCGGCTGGAAGACCGCGCCGGCCTTGAGCACGGCGAGCTGGGCGACGATCAGCTCGATCGAGCGCTCCAGGGCGATCGCGACGAACCGCTCGGGGCCCGCGCCGTGCTCGATCAGCAGCCGGGCGAAGCGGTTGGCGCGCTCGTTCAGCTCGCCGTAGGTGACCTGCTCGGCGCCGAAGGAGAGCGCGACGGCCTCCGGGCGGGCGGTGGCCCGGGCCTCGAAGAGCGCCGGGAAGGTGCCGAGCGGGAGGTCCTCCCGGGTGTCGTTCCAGCCGGTGAGCAGCTGCTCGCGCTCCTCGGGCGCCAGCACCTCGACCCGGCCCACCGCGAGGTCCGGGTCGGCCAGCACCGCGCGCAGGGCGCGCTCGAAGCGGGCGGCCGTCGCCTCGGCGGTGGCCCGGTCGAACAGGTCGACGGCGTACTCCACCGTCAGGCCCAGCCCGGCGGGCGCGCCGGCCGCGTCGAAGCTCTCGCTGAAGGCGAAGGTCAGGTCGAACTTGGCGAGGTCGGAGTCCAGTTGCTCGACCCGGCCGGGCAGGCCGTCGAGGCCGATCTCCCCGGCGTCGCCGCCGGAGGTCAGCATCACCTGGCAGAGCGGGTGGCGGGCGGTCGAGCGCACCGGGTTGAGCAGCTCGACCAGCCGCTCGAAGGGCACGTCCTGGTGCTCGAAGGCGTCCAGGGTGGAGACCCGCACGCGCTCCACCAGCTCCCGGAAGCTCGGGTCGCCGGAGAGGTCGGTGCGCAGCACCAGGGTGTTGACGAAGAAGCCGACCAGGTCCTCCAGCGCCTCGTCGGTGCGGCCGGCCACCACGGTGCCGATCGGCAGGTCGGTGCCCGCGCCGATCCGGCCCAGGGTGGTGGCGAGCGCGGCCTGCATCACCATGAAGACGCTGGCCCGGCTCCGCTGCGCCAAGTCGACGAGGGAGGCGTGGAGTCCGGCGTCCATCCGCAGCTCGACGGCGGCGCCGAGGCGGCTCGGGGCGGCGGTGCGGTGCCGGTCGAAGGGGAGCGTCAGCTCCTCGGGGAGGTCGGCCAGGGCTCGCTGCCAGTAGGCGAGTTGGTCGGTCAGCAGGGCGCTGGGCCGCTCGTCGGTGCCGAGCAGCTCGTGCTGCCAGAGGGTGTAGTCGGCGTACTGCACCGGCAGCGGCTCCCAGCCGGGGGCGGTGCCGGTGCGGCGGGCCCGGTACGCCTCGGCGAGGTCGCGCACCAGCGGGACCACGGACCAGCCGTCGGTGGCGATGTGGTGCATCAGCACCAGCAGGACGTGCTCCTGGTGCGGCAGCGACAGCAGGGTGGCGCGCACCGGCAGGTCGCGGGCGAGGTCGAAGACCTGCGACCCGGCCTCGGCGAGGGCCGCCGCGAGCTCCTCCTCGGAGGCCACCGAGGCGGTATGCAGCGGGAGTTCGGGGTTCTCCAGGAGCAGCTGGTGCGGCTGCCCGTCGGTGGTCGGGTAGACGGTGCGGAGCACCTCGTGGCGCTCCAGCACGTCCGCCAGGGCCGCCTGGAGGGCGGCGGCGTCGACCGGGCCGGTCAGCCGGAGGGCGCACGGGGTGTTGTAGAGCGCGCTCGGCCCCTCGAACTGGTCGATGAACCAGAGGCGTTGCTGCGCGGGGGAGAGCGGGACGCGGTCGGGGCGCTCGACCGGCCGCAGGGCCGGACGGGCGGCGCCCGGGGCGGGCAGCGCCTCGGCGAGCGCGGCCACGCTGGGGGCGTCGAACAGTGTGCGGACAGGCAGTTCGGTGCCGAGCGCGGTGCGGATGCGGCCGACCAGCTTGGTGGCGAGCAGCGAGTGGCCGCCCAGGTCGAAGAAGCTGTCGTCGATCCCGATCCGCTCCAACCCGAGGACGTCGGCGAAGAGTTCGCACAGGGCGCGCTCGGTGTCGGTGCGCGGGGCGCGGCCCTCGGCGCCGCCGGTCCAGTCGGGGGCGGGCAGGGCGCGGCGGTCCACCTTGCCGTTGGCCGTCACCGGGAGGGCGTCGAGGACGACCACGGCGGCCGGGAGCATGTAGCCGGGCAGGCTGTCGGCGACGGCGGCGCGCAGCTCGGCGGGAGTGCCGTCGCCGGTGGCGTACACCACCAGGCGCTTGTCGCCGGGCCGGTCCTCGCGGACCACGGCGAAGGCCTGGCCGACGCCCGGGAGCGCGGTGAACGCGCCCTCCACCTCGCCGAGTTCGATCCGGAAGCCGCGGATCTTCACCTGGTCGTCGGCCCGGCCGAGGAATTCCAGCACGCCGTCGGCGGTCCAGCGGACCAGGTCGCCGGTGCGGTACATCCGGGCGCCGGGCTCGCCGAACGGGCAGGCGACGAAGCGCTCGGAGGTCAGGCCGGGGCGGCCGACGTAGCCGCGGGCCAGGCCGGCCCCGGCGATGTACAGCTCGCCGGCCACGCCGGCCGGGACGGGCTGGAGCGCGGTGTCCAGCACGTACAGCCCGGTGTTGTTCAGCGGGCGCCCGATCGGCACCACGGCGGGGACGAGCCCGCCCGGGGCCATGGTGAAGGTGGTCTTGATGGCGGTGGTCTCGGTGGGGGCGTACACCGCGACCACGGAGGTGTCCGGGCAGGCCCGGTGGAGCCGGCGGACGGACTCCGGCGGGACGACGTCGCCGCCGGTCCACACCTGGCGGACGTTGCGGAAGGCGGCCGGGTCCTCGTCGGCCATCAGTCGCAGCAGGCCGGACGGGGCCTGGACCAGGGTCACCTCGTGGGTGGTGATGGTCTCGGCGAGGCGGCGGATGTCCAGCTCGCCGGGCTCGGCGAGCACGATCGCCCCGCCGGTGACCAGCGGCGCCCAGATCTCGGTGGTGGAGGCGTCGAAGGCGGTGGGCGAGTGCAGCAGCACCCGCTCGTGGTGGCCGGCCCGGAAGTGCGGGTTGCCCAGCAGGTCCACCACGTTGCGGTGGGTGACGGCGACGCCCTTGGGCACCCCGGTCGAGCCCGAGGTGTACATCACGTAGACGAGTTGGCCGGGCAGGACGGGCACGGCCGGGTCGCCCGCCGCGGGGGCCCCGGCGAGCAGCGCGTCGGTGACCTCGACGGCGGCGAAGCCCTCGGTGGCGAGCACCGGGTGGCCCTGGTGGGCGGGGTCGACGAGCAGCAGGGCGGTGCGGGTGTCGGCGAGGATGTGCTGGAGCCGGTCCAGCGGGTAGCGGTCGTCCAGCGGGACGTAGGTGCCGCCCGCCTTGGCGATCGCGAGGACGGCGGTGAGCAGCCCGGCGGAGCGCTCCATCAGCACCGCGACCGGCTGCTCGGTGGTCAGGCCGCGCTCCAGCAGCAGGGCGGCGAGCCGGTTGGCGCGGTCGTTCAGCTCGGCGTAGTCGAGCCGCTCGGTGCCGGAGACCAGGGCGAGGGCCCCGGGGGTGGCGGCGGCCTGGGCCTCGAACAGCCGGGGCAGGCTCTGCTCGGCGACCGGCGCGGCCGGCCCGTTCCAGCCGGCGAGCAGCTGCTCGCGCTCGGCCGGGGCGAGGATCTCGATGCCGCCGATCGGCGCGTCCGGGGCGGCCACGGCGGCGCGCAGGACGCGCACCAGCCGCTCGGCGAGGGAGACGGCGGTGGCGTGGTCGAAGAGGTCGGCCGCGTAGTCGACGGCGGCGCGCACGCCCAGGCAGGTGCCGTCGGCCGCGAGCCGCTCGACGAAGTTGAAGTTGAGGTCGAACTGGGCCTGGGCCTCGCCGACCTCGACCGGGGTGCCCGTCGCGGCGCCGAAGGCGAGGTCGCCGGCCTGCTCCGCGTTGAGCGTGACGACGGTCTGGAAGAGCGGGTGGCGGGCGGGGGTGCGGGTGGGGTTGAGGTGCTCGACCAGGCGCTCGAAGGGGATGTCCTGGTGGTCGTAGGCGTCCAGGTTCGCGCGCCGGACGCGGTCGAGCAGCTCGCGGAAGCTCGGGTCGCCGGAGGTGTCGGTGCGCAGCAGCAGGGTGTTGACGAAGAAGCCGACCAGGTCGTCCAGGGCCTCGTCGGTGCGGCCGGCCACGGGGGTGCCGAGCGGGAGGTCGGTGCCGGCGCCGAGGCGGGTGTAGAGGGTGGCGACCGCGGCCTGCAGCGCCATGAACAGGCTGGCGTGCCGGCCGGAGGCCAACTCGGTGAGCGCGCCGTGCAGTTCGGCGTCCAGCTCGAAGTCGGCGGCGCCGCCGCGGCGGCTCGGCCGGGCCGGGCGCGGCCGGTCGTAGGGGAGCGCCAGCTCCTCCGGCAGGTCGGACAGCTCCTGCCGCCAGTGGGCGAGTTGCAGGGAGACGACGCTCTCCGGGTCGTCCTCCTCGCCGAGCAGCTCGCGCTGCCAGAGGGTGTAGTCGGCGTACTGCACCGGCAGCGGCTCCCACCGCGGCTCGGTGCCGGTGGTCCGGGCCCGGTACGCCTCGGCGAGGTCGCGGAAGAGCGGGGCGACCGACCAGCCGTCGCTGGCGATGTGGTGGGTGAGCAGCAGCAGGACGTGCTCGTCCGGCGCGGGCAGCGCGTACAGCCAGGCCCGCACGGGCAGGTCGGCGGCGAGGTCGAAGACCTGCCCGGCGGCCTCGTGCAGCAGCGCGGGCAGCTCGGCCTCGTCGGCCACCGGCACCCGGTGCAGGGTCGGGCGCCCCTCGGTGAGGATGTGCTGGTGGGGCTGGCCGTCGGTGGTGGGGAAGACGGTGCGCAGCACCTCGTGCCGGTCCACCACGTCCCCGAGCGCGCCTTCGAGGGCGGCGGCGTCGAGCCCGCCGGTCAGCCGGAGGGCGAACGGAGTGTTGTAGAGGGAGCTCGGTCCCTCGAACTGTTCGATGAACCAGAGTCGCTGCTGGGCGAACGACAACGGGATCAAGGTCTGCCTCCGACTGGCGACGTACGGCTGCTGTGGCTGGTGGGGCTGCGGTGCCCGGTGGTGCGGAGCGGTCGTGCGGCGGGGGCGGGCCGTGCCGGTGGCGCGGCCCGCGTCCTGCCGCGGGTCAGGCCTGGCCGCTCGGGCGGCGCATCGGCCGCAGGGCCGGGCGGGCCTTCTTCGGCGCGGGCGCCGCCTCGCCCCCGGGCAGGACGGCGGCGAGGGCGGCGACCGTTGGCGCGTCGAACAGCGTGCGGATCGGCAGTTCCGCGCCGAGGGTGGCGCGGATCCGGCTGACCAGCCGGGTGGCGAGCAGGGAGTGGCCGCCGAGGTCGAAGAACCGGTCGTCGATGCTGACCGTCTCCACGCCCAGCACCTCGGCGAACAGGGCGCACAGCTCCCGCTCGCGCTCGGTGCGCGGGGCGCGGCCCTCGGCCGCCCCGGCGTACTCGGGCGCGGGCAGGGCCCTGCGGTCGACCTTGCCGTTGGCCGTGACCGGCAGGCTGTCCAGGACGACCACGGCGGCCGGGAGCATGTAGGCGGCGAGGCGGTCCGCGACGAACGCGCGCAGCTCGCCGTCGGTGGCCTTGCCGGTGGCGTACACCACCAGGCGCTTGTCGCCCGGCTGGTCCTCGCGGACCACCGCGAGCGCCTGGCCGACGCCCTCGTGGGCGGTGAACGCCGCCTCCACCTCGCCGAGTTCGATCCGGAAGCCGCGGATCTTGACCTGGTCGTCGGCCCGGCCGAGGAACTCCAGGACGCCGTCCGCCGTCCAGCGGGCGAGGTCCCCGGTGCGGTACATCCGGCCGCCGTCCCCGTCGAAGGGACAGGCGACGAAGCGCTCGGCACTGAGCGCCGGGCGGCCGACGTAGCCGCGGGCCAGGCCGGCCCCGGCGATGTACAGCTCGCCCGCCACTCCGGCCGGGACGGGCTGGAGCGCGGCGTCCAGCACGTACAGCCGGGTGTTGGCCAGCGGGCGCCCGATCGGCACCACGTTCGGCACCGCCGCGGCGTCCGGCATCGGGTACTGGGTGGCGCACAGGGTGGTCTCGGTCGGCCCGTACAGGGCCCGCACCGCGATGCCGGGGACGGCCTCCAGCACCTGGCGCACGGCCGGGGCGGAGACCACGTCGCCGCCGGTCAGCACCTCGCGCACACCGGCGAAGATGCCCGGGTCCTCCTCCGCGATGACCCGGAACAGACCGGCGGTGACGTGGACGTGGGTGAGCGCGTGCTCGCGGACCAGCCCGCGGATGGCGGCCGCGTCCAGGTCGCCCTGCGGCGCGACGACCACCTGGCCGCCGGAGAGCAGCGGCACCCAGATCTCGTAGGTCGAGGCGTCGAAGGCGTGCGGCGCGTGGAACAGCACCCGCAGGCCCTCGTCGTGCCGCCAGCACGGGTCGGTGGCGAGCTGCACCACGTCCCGGTGGCTGATCGCGATGCCCTTGGGCTCCCCGGTGGAGCCGGAGGTGAACATCACGTACGCGAGCTGCTCCGGGTGGGGCGCGGCCCGGTGGGCGCGCCGCTCGCGCGGACCGTCGAACCAGCCCTCGGTGAGCGGCAGGACGGGGCAGGGGGCGTCGGCGGCCAGCGGGTGGTCGCGGTGCGCCGGGTCGACCAGGACGAGCGCGGCGGCCGTCTCGGCGGTGATCCGCCGCAGCCGCTCGGCCGGGTGCCGGTCGTCCAGCGGGACGTAGGTGCCGCCGGCCTTGGCCACCGCGAGGATCGCGGTCAGCAGGTCGGCGGAGCGGTCCATCAGCAGGACCACCGGCGTCTCGGCGCCGACCCCGGCACCGGCCAGGTGGGCCGCCAGGTGCTCGGCCCGGGAGTCCAGTTCGGCGTAGCTCAGCCGCTCGGTGCCGAAGACCACGGCCGGCGCGTCGGGGGTGGCGGCGGCCCGCGCCTCGAACAGCTCCGGCAGGGTCGCGTCCGGGACGGGCGCGGCGGTGTCGTTCCAGCCGGTGAGCAGCTGCTCGCGCTCGGCCGGGGCGAGGATCTCGATGCCGCCGATCGGGGCGTCCGGGGCGGCCGCGGCGGCGCGCAGGACGCGCAGCAGCCGCTCGCCGAGGGCGGTGGCGGTGGCGTGGTCGAAGAGGTCGACCGCGTACTCGACCGCCACCGTCAGGCCCGCCTGCGGGCCCTGCTCGGTGAACCGGAAGGACAGGTCGAACTTGGCGACGTCCAGCTCGAAGGGGTGCTCCGCGCAGCCCAGGCCGCCGAACTCGGCCGGCACCGTGACCCGGCTCTCCAGCGCCACCAGGGTCTGGAAGAGCGGGTGGCGGGCGGGGGTGCGGGTGGGGTTGAGGTGCTCGACCAGGCGCTCGAAGGGGATGTCCTGGTGGTCGTAGGCGTCCAGGTCGGCGCGCCGGACGCGGTCGAGCAGTTCCCGGAAGGTCGGGTCGCCGCTGGTGTCGGTGCGCAGCAGCAGGGTGTTGACGAAGAAGCCGACCAGGTCGTCCAGGGCCTCGTCGGTGCGGCCGGCCACGGGGGTGCCGAGCGGCAGGTCGGTGCCGGCGCCGAGGCGGGTGTAGAGGGTGGCGACCGCGGCCTGCAGCGCCATGAACAGGCTGGCGTTCTGCGCCGCCGCCAACTCGCCGAGCGCGCCGTGCAGTTCGGCGTCGACGGTGACCTCCACCAGGCCGCCCCGGTGCCCCGGCACGGCCGGGCGCGGCCGGTCGTAGGGGAGCGCCAGCTCCTCCGGGGCCTCGGCCAGGGCCTGCTGCCAGTAGGCGAGTTGGTCGGTCAGCAGGGCGCTGGGCCGCTCGTCGGTGCCGAGCAGCTCGCGCTGCCAGAGGGTGTAGTCGGCGTACTGCACCGGCAGCGGCGCGCGGGTGGGCGCGGCGCCGGCGGTCCGGGCCCGGTAGGCCTCGGCGAGGTCGCGGAAGAGCGGCCCGACCGACCAGCCGTCGCTGGCGATGTGGTGCATCAGCACCAGCAGGACGTGCTCATCGTGCGGCAGCGACAGCAGGGTGGCGCGCACCGGCAGGTCGCGGGCGAGGTCGAAGACCTCCTCGCCGGCCGCGACCAGGGCCGCCCGCAGCTGCCCCTCGTCGGCCACCGGCACCTGGCGCAGCGACAACCCGCTACCCTCGACGACCTGTTGGTGCGGCTGGCCGTCGACGGTCGGGAAGACGGTGCGCAGCACCTCGTGCCGCTCCACCACGTCCCGGACGGCCTGCTCCAGGGCGGGCAGGTCGACGGCGCCGGTGAGCCGGACCGCGACGGGGGTGTTGTAGAGCGCGCTGGGGCCCTCGAACTGCTCGATGAACCACAGGCGTTGCTGGGCGGAGGAGAGCGGCACCCGCTCCGGACGCTCGGCCGGCCGCAGGGCCGGGCGGGCCGCCGCGGAGTCGGGCAGGGCGGCGGCCAGCAGGGCCACCGTCGGGTTGTCGAAGAGCGTGCGGATCGGCAGCTCGGCGCCGAGACCGGCGCGGATGCGGCTGACCAGCTTGGTGGCGAGCAGCGAGTGGCCGCCGCGGTCGAAGAAGTTGTCGTCGATGCTGATCCGGGCCAGCCCGAGGACCTCGGCGAACAGCGCGCACAGGGCCTGCTCGGTGGCGTTGCGCGGCTCGCGCCCGCCGTCGGCGCCGTTGTAGTCGGGCGCGGGCAGGGCCTTGCGGTCCACCTTGCCGTTGGGGTTCACCGGCAGCTCGTCGAGGACGACGATCGCGGCGGGCAGCATGTAGCCGGGCAGCCGCTCGGTGACGAAGTCGCGCAGCGCGTCGGCCCGCACCTCGCCGGTGACGTACGCGACCAGGCGCTTGTCGCCCGGCTGGTCCTGGCGGACCGCCACGCAGACCTGGCCGACCGCCGGGTGGGCGGTGAACGCCGCCTCCACCTCGCCGAGTTCGATCCGGAAGCCGCGCAGCTTGACCTGGTCGTCCGCTCGACCGACGAACTCCAGTTCGCCCGCGGGCGTCCAGCGCACCACGTCGCCGGTGCGGTACATCCGGCCGCCGGGCTCGCCGAACGGGCAGGCCACGAAGCGCTCGGAGGTCAGGCCGGGGCGGCGGACGTAGCCGCGGGCCAGGCCGGAGCCGCCGATGTAGAGCTCGCCGGGCACGCCGACCGGCACCGGGCGCAGCCCGGCGTCCAGCACGTACAGCCGGTTGTTGGGCAGCGGCCGGCCGATCGGCACGACGGCCGGCACCTCGGCGGCCGAGGTCATCGGGAAGTGCGTGGCGAAGGTGGTCGTCTCGGTCGGCCCGTAGACGTTGATCAGCCGCAGCCCGGGGCAGCTGTCCAGCACCCGTCGCATGGCGACCGGCGAGGCGATGTCGCCGCCCGTCCACACCTCGTGCAGCCCGGTGAAGGTCTCCGGGGCCTCGGCGGCCAGCACGTTGAAGAGGCCGACGCTGATCCAGGCGGAGGTGGTCCGCTCGTGGCCGATCACCGCCGCCAGCTCGGCGATGCCGAGCCGGCCGGCCGGGGCGATCACCAGCTGGCCGCCGGAGAGCAGCGGGGTCCAGATCTCGTAGGTGGAGGCGTCGAAGGCGGAGGGCGCGTGCACCGGCAGCCGCTCGTGGCCGCCGCCGGTGAACTGGCCGCCGAGCGCGAGGTCCACCACGCCGCGGTGGGTGATGGCGATGCCCTTGGGCACGCCGGTCGAGCCGGAGGTGTGCATCACGTACACCAACTGGTCGGCGCGCTGCGGCAGTCCGAGGTTCTCGGGGTGCTCCTCGGCGTGCGGGTCGAGCACCGTCAGTCCGGCCAGCGCGGGGTGCTCGCGGTGGGCGGCGTCGGCCAGCACCAGGGCGGCCCCGGCGTCGTCGAGGACGGTCCGCAGCCGGTCGGCGGGCTGGGCGTCGTCCAGCGGGACGTACAGGCCGCCGGCCTTGAGCACGGCCAGGATCGCCACCACCTGGGCGGCCGAGCGGTCGATCATCAGCGCGACCGGCGTCTCCCGGACCACCCCGGCCTCGACCAGCCGCAGCGCCAGGCCGTTGGCCCGGGCGTTGAGCTGGGCGTAGGTCAGCTCGGCGTCGTCCGCGGTGAGCGCGAGCGCGTCCGGGGTCGCGGCGGCCCGCGCCTCGAACAGCTCGGGCAGCGAGCCCTCCGGCAGCGGGGTGCTGGTGCCGCTCCACTCGGTGACCAGCTCGGCGCGCTCGGCCGCGGTCAACACCTCGACGGTGCCGACGAGTTCGGCCGGGTCGGCGACGATCCGGTCGAGCAGGGCGAGGAAGCGGTCCAGCAGGGCGCGGGCCTCCCCGGTGGTGAAGGCGTCCGGCTGGTGGTCCAGTCGCAGCTGGAGGCCGTCGCCGGGGGTGAGGGCCAGCACCAGCGGGTAGTGGGCGCTGTCGACGTCCTCGACCAGGGTGACGCGGGTGGCGCCGCTCGGGTCGGCGTCGTCCAGCGCGGACGGGTCCGGGTAGTTGCCGTACACCGTGACGGTGTCGAACAGGCTTCCCATGCCGGCGAGTTGCTGGATCTCGGTGAGGCTGAGGTGCTGGTGGTCCAGCAGCGCGGACTGCTCGTGCTGGAGGCGCAGCAGCAGCTGGCCCCAGCTCTCCGCCTGGTCCAGGCGGACCCGCACCGGCACGGTGTTGATGAGCAGGCCCATCATCCGCTCCACGCCCGGCAGGTCGTGCGGCCGGCCGGAGACGGTGGTGCCGAACAGCACGTCCTCGCGCCCGGTGAGCCGGGCCAGCAGCACGCCCCAGGCCGCCTGGACCAGGGTGTTGAGGGTGACGCCGTAGCGGCGGGCGGTGCGGGCGAGGGCCTCGGTGCCCTCCGGGGAGAGCCCGGTGTGCAGGCGCAGCGGCAGCTGCGGGACGGCCGCCGAGCGGCCGGGGGCGAGCAGGGTGGGCTCGTCGGCGCCGGCCAGGGCGTGGGCCCAGGCGGCGCGGGCGGTGTCGCCGTCGCGCCGGGTGATCCAGCGCAGGTACTCGCGGTACGGGGCGGCCGGGGCCATCGGCTGCTCGAAGTACAGCGCCCACAGCTCCTCGGCGAACAGCGGGGTCGACCAGCCGTCCAGCAGGATGTGGTGCGCGGAGGCGATCAGCTGGTGGCGCCCGGGGGCGAGCCGGAGCAGGGTGTAGCGCAGCAGCGGCGGGCGGTCGAGGTCGAAGCGGCGGCCGTACTCGGCGGCGGCGATCCGCCCGGCCTCCGCCTCCGGGTCGGCGTGGCCGCTCAGGTCCACGACGGTGAAGGGCAGTTCGACGCCGTCCGGGACGACCTGCACCGGCGGGCCGTCGTGCCGCTGGTGGAAGGCGGCCCGGAGGTTGGGCTGGCGCACCAGCAGCGCCTCGGCGGCGGCGCGCAGCCGGTCGGCGTCCACCGGGCCGTCGAGGTCGAAGGTGACGACCGAGGTGTAGACGTCCGCGCCGTCGGCGTCGTACGCCGAGTGGAAGGCCATGCCCTGCTGGAGCGGCGAGGTCGGCCAGACGTCGACCAGGCGGGCGGGGGCGTGGTGGGCGGCGAGCCCGTCCAGCTCGTCCTGGGTGACGGCGACCAGCGGGAAGTCGGAGGGGGTGTGCCCGCCCGCGTCCGGCCGCTCGGCGTGCTCGGCGAGCGCGCCCAGCGCGGCGAACCAGGCCTCGGCGAAGGCCTGCACCCGCTCCTCGGAGAGCAGCCCGGTGGCGTAGGACCACTGGGCGACCAGCAGCGGGCCCTGCGGGGTGTCCACGGTGGTGGCGTCCAGGCCGAGCACCCGGCCGAGGGCGAGGCCGGTCGCGGCGCCCTCAGACATCGCCTCGGTGCCGGCGAGCACGTCCTCGGCGGTGACGCCCTCGGGCGCGAAGCGGCCCAGGTAGTTGAACTCGATCTGCGGGTCGGCGTGCCCGGCCAGCGCGGCGGCGGTGTCCGGGTTGAGGTGGCGCAGCAGGCCGAAGCCGATGCCGTTGTCGGGGACGGCGCGCAGCTGCTCCTTCACCCGGCCGAGGGCCCGGCCGAGTGCGGGGCCGGCCGCGGTGACCTCGGACCAGGGCAGCGCCCCGGGGGCGAGCCGGACGGGGTAGACGGAGGTGAACCAGCCGGCGGTGCGGTGCAGGTCGACGCCGTCGACGACCTCCTCGCGGCCGTGGCCCTCCACGGTGACCAGCACGGCGCCGTCGGGCCCGGTGGTCTCCTGGCCGCGCCAGTGGCCGAGGGCCAGGGCCAGCCCGGTCAGCAGCACGTCGTTGACCTGGGCGTGGTAGGCGGCGGTGACCTTGGTGAGCAGCGCCCGGGTGGTCGCGGCGGGCAGCACGAGCCGCAGCAGGCCCTCGGTGGCGTAGGTGTCCTGGGCCGGGTCCAGCGGGCGGCCGCCGAGCAGCGGGTCCGGGGTGGCCAACGCGGCCTGCCAGAGCGGGAGTTCGGCGGCCCGGCGGTCGGTGTTGGCCTCGGCGGTGAGGCGCTGGGCCCAGCGGCGGAAGGAGGTGGGCACCGGGGCGAGCTCGACGGCGCGGTCCTCGCGGAGCGCGGCGAGCGCGCCGAGCAGGTCCTCCTCGACGATGCGCCAGGTGACGCCGTCCACCACCAGGTGGTGGATCACCAAGAGCAGCTGCGAGGGCTGCTCCGGGCCGGCGTCGAAGCGCACGGCCTGGACCATCCGGCCGTCCTCGGGCGACAGGCGGCCGCGGGCGGCCTCGGTCTCGGCGCGCAGCGCGTCCGCGTCGGCCCGGCCCTCGACCCGGCGCAGCACGGCGTCGGCGGGGACGGTGCCGGGCTCGGGCACATGCAGCGTCCAGGGGCGCTCGGCGAGCGGGGAGGTGCGGGCGCGGAACAGGTCGTGGTGGTCGAGCAGGGCCTGGACGGCGGTGGTCAGGTGCTCCCGCGTGGTGCCGGCGGGCAGGGTGAGCAGGGTGGACTGGTAGAAGCTCTCGACCGCGCCGTGCTGGGCGGCCAGCCAGTGCACGATGGGCGTCGGCGGCACCTCGCCGAGGCCGGACCCGGCGGGCTCGACGACGACCGGCCCCTCCAGCGGACGGGCGATCAGTGCCAGCTTCTCGACGGTCGGGGCGAGGAACACCTCGCGCGGGGTGAGCTGGAGGCCCGCGTGCCGAGCCCGGGAGACCAGCTGGATGGCCACGATGGAGTCGCCGCCGAGCTCGAAGAAGGAGTCCGTGACGCCCACCCGGGGCAGGCCCAGCACCTCGCCGAACAGCCGGACCAGGGTGTGCTCCAGCTCGCCGGCGGGGGCGCGGCCGTCCTCCTCGCCGGCGCCGAACACCGGCGCGGGCAGGGCGCGCTTGTCCACCTTGCCGTTGGGCGTGAGCGGCAGCCGGTCGAGCACCACGACGACGGGCACCATGTGGTCGGGCAGCCGCTCGGCGCAGTACGCCCGCAGCTCGGCCGGGTCGGCGGCGCCGACGGTGTAGCCGACCAGGCGGCGCTCGCCCGGGCGGTCCTCGCGGACCAGCACCACGGCCTGGCGGACCTCGGGGTGGGCGGAGAGGGTCTGCTCGATCTCGCCGAGCTCCACCCGGAAGCCGCGGATCTTCACCTGGTCGTCGGCCCGGCCGAGGAAGTCCAGCTGGCCGTCCGGGCGGTAGCTGCCGAGGTCCCCGGTGCGGTACATCCGGTCGCCGGGCTCGCCGTACGGGTCGGCCACGAAGCGCTCGGCGGTCAGGCCCGGGCGGTTCAGGTAGCCGCGGGCCAGGTGCGGGCCGGCCAGGTACAGCTCGCCGACGGTGCCCGGCTCGACCTGGCGCAGCTGCTCGTCCAGCACGTGGATGCGCACGTCCTGGCAGGGCCGGCCGATCGGGGGCAGCTCCTCGCCGGTGAGCGGCTCGCTCATGCTGACGATGACGGTGGCCTCGGTCGGCCCGTAGCTGTTGAGCATCAGCCGGCCGCGGCCGCAGCGGGCGGCCAGCTCGCGGGAGACCGCCTCGCCGCCGCCGATCAGGGTGCGCAGCGAGGGCATCGGCAGGTCGGGCAGGGTGGAGATCATCGCGGTGGCGACGTCGGCGTGGGTGACGCCGAACCGGTCGATCAGGGCGGCCAGCGGCTCGCCGACCAGCTGGCTCTGCTCGCGCGGCAGCACCAGGGCGGCGCCGGTGGTGAGGGCCACGGACAGGTCGGAGACCGAGACGTCGAAGCTGAGCGAGGAGGCCTGGAGCACCCGGCTGCCGGGGCCGACCCCGGTGGCGGCGACCTGGGTGCCGACCATGCTGGGCAGCCCGGTGTGGGTGACGGCCACGCCCTTGGGCACGCCGGTGGAGCCGGAGGTGTAGATGACGTACGCGGTGTTCGGCGCGCTCACCGGCCGCACCCGCTCGGCGGCGGTGAACCGGTCCCCGGAGCGCGCGGCCAGGTCGGCGAGGTGCTCGGCGGAGTCGATCAGCAGCCGGGGGGCGCCGGTCTCCGGCAGCTGGCCGGCGGCCCCGGCGGTGGTGAGCACCAGGGCGGCGCGGGAGTCGCTCAGCATGTGGCGCAGCCGCTCGGCCGGGTAGGCCGGGTCGGCGGGCAGCCAGGCGGCGCCGGTCTTGGCGACGGCGAGGATCGCGGCGATCGCCTCGGGGGACTTCGGCAGGGCCAGCGCGACGACGTCCTCGGTGCCCAGGCCGCGGGCGGCCAGCACCCGGGCCAGCCGGTTGGCGCGGGCGTCCAGCTCGGCGTACGTGAGGGTGGTGCCCTCGGCGTACAGGGCGGGGGCGTCCGGGGTGCGGGCGACCTGGGCGTCGACCAGCTCGGTGAGGGTCGGGCGGGTGTCGGGGCGGGCCAGCCGGGCGGCCAGCGCGGCGGGGGTGGGGGCGTCCGCCAGGACGGACGGTTCCAGGCGGACGCCGAACTCCTCGTGCACGCGGGCCAGCAGCCGCTCGGCGGCGGGCCGGTCGCCGCCCAGGTCGTAGAAGCCCGCCGCGGGGTCGACCGACTCCCGGCCGAGCACCTCCGCGAACAGTCGGCACAGGACCTCGGCCGCTTCCGGCCGCTGCTCGGATCTGTGCGTCTGCTGGACCCCGGACATGTGACTCTCTCCCTCGTGCGGCTGGCTCCCGCGGTGGCGGGAGCGGCGAGCTGGGTTGACCCCGGGGCGGTCGGCCCGGGGGTCGGCGGAGCGATGTTGCGGTCGTCTTGCGGTGCTGCGGTGTGCTTCGTGTGACGTCCGTGCGGCACACGGGTGCGGTGCGGCGGTGCGGAGGGTGGTGGCGCGCCGGTGCTGTTCGATGCACGCGCGTAGACGTCGGACACGGGACCGCGCCGGCGGCGTGACGGTGCGGCCGCGCGGCGGTGACGGGGTGCTGCGGTGGTGTGGTGAGGCGGTGTCGGCGGGTTCCGGCGGTGCGGTGCGCCGACGACCGGGCGAGCGGCCTGGTGAGGGGCGGCTCGGGTGCGGGGCGGTGCCGGGTGAGCGGCGGTCTGCCCCGGGTGCTTTGCCGGGGTGGTGCGCTGTCAGGCGGTGCTTTGCCGGGTGGTGCCCTGCCGGATGGTGCTGTGCCGGGTGCCGCGCCGCCGAGGTGGTGCGACCGGGTGAGCGGCCGTTCGGCGCGGATCCCCGTCCGGCGGTCGCGCGGTGCTCAGCGGTCCGACGGTCGGTGGGCGGTGGCCGGGGTCAGTGCTCGGACAGGTGCGCGATGAGGCTCTTCGGCCGCAGGTCCTGCCAGTTCTGCTCGACGTAGTCGAGGCAGTCCTGTCGTCCGGCGGCACCGAACACCTGCTGCCAACCGGCGGGCACCGGGCTGAAGGCCGGCCACAGCGAGTGCTGGCCCTCGTCGTTCGTCAGGACGAGGTAGCTGGCCTCGGCATCCTCGAACGGGTTCGCCATCGTCGGTTCCTCTCTGTTCGTAGCTGTGCAGATCTGGTTCGTAGCCGTGCAGAGCAGTGCGAGAAGGGGAGGAGCAGGGTGGTCGGACGTGACCGGATGTGATCAAACGGAGCCGCGGCTCACGGACCCCAGCCGGAGTCCTCGCTGGGGGCGTCGTGGGCGGTGACGGAGACCGTGGACAGGTGCGGCTGGGCGTGGAGCTGGAGGCCGACCACGGCGG
The DNA here is from genome assembly GCF_042885595.1 of Kitasatospora sp. NPDC058046. NCBI lineage: Bacteria > Bacillati > Actinomycetota > Actinomycetes > Kitasatosporales > Streptomycetaceae > Kitasatospora > Kitasatospora sp. NPDC058046. Next base: position 375,845 of record NZ_JBHVRS010000003.1, on the reverse strand, counting down.
CCAGCAGGACGGCGAGCATCCCGAGCATCTTGTGGACGCGGACGGCAAGGCTTGGCATCGCGAATTCCTCTTCCTGAGGAGGGCGGTCTGCCCTCTTCGCTCTGAAATGCATCCTGCCGAAGCCCCAAACGTGCTTGGAAGCTCTCACTGTGATCGTGAACACGCAATGCGGGAACCGGAAGCCCGGTCAGATCGTGCCAAAAACAGACAGACATGATCCAAGTCGTACCTGGGTCTGTCAGATCAGTGGTGGGAACTCCGCGGGCGCGTGGGACATCGCGGAGGACATCGCGGGGCGGAAGCGGGCACTCCGGCCCGCCGCAGCGAGCCCCGGCGCAACTCCTCCCGGACGGCGGGCCAGTCCTCGACCCACGGCCGGCCCGTCCCGGTCGGCGACTCCAGGGCGAGCGTCGCCAGGTAGGCGCGCTTGAGCGCCGCCCGTTCGTCCTGCACCCGCCCCGCGGACTGCTCGATCCGGCGCAGCCGGGCGTGCAGCCGCTCCAGCGCGCCCCCGCCGGTCAGCAGCCGCCGTGCCTCCGGGCCGAAGCGGAAACCGGGGGCCAGCAGCGGCCAGGCCGACCGCCACACCCGGAACACCTCGCGGTGGCTCGGCCCCCACTCCCGCTCGGCCTGGGCCAGCCGCTCCAGCGCCGCCGCCTCGGTCGGCGCCGTACAGGTCTCGCGCAGCGCCCGTGAGAGCGCGCCCCAGTCCTCGCCGGGCGCGTGCCGCAGCGCCGCGTGCAGCAGGTGCGCCACCGAACCGTGCACCACCGTGCGCGGCCACTGCTCGGCCGCCGCCTCCGCCAGCACCGCGCCGGTGCCGCCCACCAGCACCCAGACCTCCCGCACCCCGCGCTCGGCGAGCCCCGCCAGCACCTGCGGCCACTGCTCACCGTCCGCGGCCGGCCACAGGCCCAGCACCTCGCGCCGGCCCTCGGTGGAGACCCCGAGCGCCAGGTGCACCAGCGGCCCGCCCGAGCGGCCGCTGCGCACCGAGTCGACGAAGACCACCGGGTAGACCGGATCGAGCCGCCGCCCGCGCCGCTCGGCGAGCTCGTCCAGCACCTGGTCGGTGATGGCCGAGACGGTCTCCCGGCTCAGCTCCACGCCGTACACCTCGGCCAGGTGCGCCACCAGCTCGCCCGAACTGAGGCCGCGCGCGGTCAGCGAGATCACCAGCCGGTCGAGCCCGGGCAGCCGCCGGGCGCGGGGGAGGACGGCCTTGGGGGTGAAGCTGCCCTCACGGTCCCGGGGTACCCGCACCTCGACCGGGCCGATCTCGGTGAGCAGCCGTCTGGCCCGGGCGCCGTTGCGGCCGTTGCCGCCGGGACCGGAGCCGTTGCCGGTGCCGCTGCCGTTGCTGTTGCCGGAGCCGCGCAGGTGCTCCTGGAGTTCGAGCTCCAGGGCGCCCTCGATCAGCTGCTTGGCGAAGGCCTGGAGAATCCCGCCGTCGCCCAGCAGCCGGACCGCGCCGGAGCCGACCTGCGCGGCGGCGGCCTCCGCCAACTGCCGCACCAGGCGCTGGTCCACCAGGCCGGCGAGGGCGGCGGGCGGTGCCGCCGGGTCGGAATCAGCTCGCAACTGGGGGTGCCTTCCGTCTGTAGGCCGTTCCGTGCACCGACCGCCCGCTCCGGACGTCCCGTCGGAACGCCAGGTGCGATGCGCCGGCAATCCCCCGGTCACCGCTGCCGGGTACGGTCACGACCGTGACCCCGGCTCCCCGTTTGCGTGCACGCCCGACTACCGTCAGCCGATGATTTCCGCGCCCTTTGGGCGTACACTCACGGCTGTCGGAGCCCGGGGGGCGGCTTCCGAACGGCAGTCACTTCCATCTTGCCGGTTCGGATGCCTGGCGGTAGCCGGTACGGGCATTCGTGAAACCGCAATGCCGAAGCCGGAAGGATGCCCAGATGTGCCCAAGTCAGGACAACTGCGCGGAAAGGGGAACACCCCAGCTCTGCGACCGGGGCATCGAGTTCTACCGCACGGCGCTGGCCGAGGGGGAGGCGGTCGGCGAAGCCCCCGAATGCCTGCTCGCGATGGGTCTGCTGCGCCCGCTGCCCGGCTCCGGTGACCGGCTCGTCCCCGTCCCGCCCGACATCGCCGCCACCGGACTGGCGCGGCCGCTCGAACTCGCCGTACTGGCCCACCAGGAGCGGCTCGCCGCGCTGCACACCTCCTTCCACGCCGCCGAGCACACCTACCGCGACGTCATGCGGCGCGCCAAGTTGCCGATCCGGCTGCTGGCGGGCGAGGAGATCAACCCCGCGCTGGAGAAGGCCGTCGCCGCCTGCACCGAGGAACTGCTCACCGCCCAGCCGGGCGGCGGCCGCGGCCCCGAGCAACTGGGCGACGCGCTCCCGCGCGACCTCGCCCTGGCCGGCCGCGGCGTGCGCCAACGCACCCTCTACCAGCACACCGTGCGCTCGCACGGCCCGACGCTGGCCTACATCGAGCAGGTCACCGCCCAGGGCGCCCAGGTGCGCACCCTGAACGAGGTCTTCGACCGGGTGATCATCTGCGACCGCTCCACCGCCTTCATCCCGGCCGGCGCCGACCGCCAGGCCGCCGCGATGCTCATCGAACTCCCGCCGCTGGTCGAGTACCTGCTCAAGATCTTCGAGCTGATGTGGGAGCGCGCCGAGCCCGTCACCTACCAGCAGGGCCACCACCGCCCCCGGCTGCTGACCGCCCGCACCCGGCAGAACGTGCTGCGCCTGATGGTCAACGGCTACACCGACGAGGCCATCGCCTCCCGCCTCGGCATGAGCACCCGCACCGTGTCCAGCCACATCCAGAAGGCCAGCGAACTCCTCGGCAGCCGCAGCCGCGGCCACCTCGGCTACATCATCGCCCGCCAGGGCGTCCTGGACGAACCCCTCGACGAACTCTGACCGGCCCGCGCGCCGCGCGCTTCGCCCGCTTCGCCTGCTTCACCCGCTTCGCCACCGCCGGACCCGTCACGGGCCGGCGGTGGCGCTTTCGGCGGTGCGTGCGGCCTTATGACAACGGCATTGACGTGTGGCGGCGCCGCCGGTTTCATGGCTCGCACTTCCGGCCCGCGTCACCCCCCACGACCGGTACGGGAGCTTCCCCCACACGCGCACCCCACGACCAAGGCGGTGATCCGTTGGCATCGACGGTGAAGGACACGGGCGGCGGTCCGAGAGCGGACGCGGCAGGAACGCACGTCGCGATGCACAAGTCGCTCGGCCTGCTGGACGGGGCGGCGATCGCCGCCTCCAGCACGGCCGCCACCAGCAGCATCGGGATCGGCCTGGGCCTGATGGCCGGGGTGGTCGGCCTGCACCTCCCGGCGATCATGCTGCTGGCCTTCCTGCCGGTGCTCGCCATCGCCGGCGGGTACGGGCGGCTGAACGCCGTCGAGCCGGACGCGGGCAGCAGCTACCGGTGGGTCGGGCGCACCCTCAGCCCCTGGCTGGGCTTCCTCACCGGGTGGGTGAACACCGTGGGGACCGTCGTCTTCATGGCGTACACCACGACCGTCACCGGCTCCTCGATCGTCCAGCTGCTCGACCAGGCCCACGTCCGCAGCGTGGCCGGGCTGCGGCTCGACGCCGACTCCACCGTCCAGTGCACCCTGATCGGCCTGGTGGTGCTGGTGGGCGCCGCGCTGGTCGCGGTGCGCGGACTGGACCTGGCGGCCCGGCTGCAGAAGGCGCTGCTGGTCTTCGAGTACGCCGTCCTGCTCGGCTTCTGCGGCTACGGGCTGTTCGCCGGCGACCAGCCATTCTCGCTCCAGTGGTTCAACCCCTTCGACATCCCCTCCTTCGACGCCGTCGCCCAGGGCATGGTGCTGGCGGTGTTCTGCTACTGGGGCTTCGAGTCGGTGTTCAGCGTCGGCGAGGAGGTGCGCGACCCGCGGGACGCCTCCCGGGGCGGCCTGCTGGCCCTGGTGGTGATGCTGGCGCTGTTCCTGCTCGCCGGCACCGCCTTCCAGCGGGTCCTGCCGATCGACGAGCTGGCCGACAACGGCGCCCACGGGCTGACCTACTTCGGCACGAAGCTGGCCGAACAGCCGCTGGCCGCACTGCCGTTGATCGCGCTGATGTTCTCCGCGGTGGCCTCGCTGCAGTCCTCGGTGATCCCGACCGCGCGCGGGATGTACGCGATGGGGCGCGACCGGGTGCTCGGCCCGGTCTGGACCCGCCTGCACCCCCGGCACGCCACGCCCGCCGTCGGCACCCTGCTGATCACCGGCGTCGCCGTCGCCCTGGCGCTGGCCTCCATCGCCATCCCGACCGTCAACGACCTGATCTCGGCCGCGGTCAACGCGATCGGCATCGTCGTCGCCCTCTACTACGCGCTGACCGCCGTCGCGGCCGCCGTTCGGTTCCGCCACCTGCTGCGCACCGCCCCGCTGGAGGGGCTGCGCGCGGTGGTCGGGCCGCTGCTGGGCGCGGCGGCGCTGCTCGCCGTCGGCGGCTACCTCGCCTGGACCTTCTACGACTCCACGGACCACTTCGAACTCGCCGCCGACAACGGTTGGTTCGAGCTGTCCGTGGTGATCATGATGATCGTCAGCGGGCTGCCGGCGGCGGCCTGGGCCCGCTGGCGGCGGCGCTCGCCGTACTTCCTGCGGGAGGACGCGGCGGCCGGGTAGCCCCCCGTACGACGTACGACCAGGCACGACCACGCGAGAACGGAGCACCACCCATGACCCAGGCCGATCTGGTCTTCACCCACGGCCCCGTCCACACCGGCGACGCGGCCCGCACCCGGGCGAGCGGGCTGGCGGTCGTCGGCGAGCGGATCGCCGCCGTCGGGCACGACGAGGTCCGGGAGCTGATCGGGCCGCGGACCGAGGTCGTCGACCTCACCGGCAAGCTGCTGCTGCCCGGCTTCCAGGACGCGCACATCCACGCCGTGTTCGGCGGCGCCGAGCTGGCCTCCTGCGACCTCACCGGGACGGTCGGCGTCGCCGACTACCTGGAGCGGATCCGGGCGTACGCCGAGGCCCACCCGGACCAGGAGTGGATCACCGGCAGCGGGTGGTCGATGGAGAGCTTCGAAGGCGGCCTGCCCACCCGGCAGCTGCTCGACTCCGTCGTCCCCGACCGGCCGGTGTACCTCGCCAACCGGGACCACCACGGCGCCTGGGCCAACACCCGGGCGCTGGAACTCGCCGGGCTCACCGCCGACACCCCCGACCCGGCCGACGGGCGGATCGAGCGCGAGGCCGACGGCACCCCCGGCGGCACCCTCCAGGAGGGCGCCACCGCCCTGGTCGCCCGGCTGCTGCCGCCCGCCACCGCCGCCGACCGGCTGGCCGGACTGCTGCGCGCCCAGCGGCTGCTGCACTCGCTCGGCATCACCGGCTGGCAGGACGCGCTGCTCGGCGAGTTCAACGGCCAGCCGGACCCGTCCGACGCCTACCTGGCCGCCGCCCGCTCCGGCGCGCTGACCGCCCGGGTGACCGGCGCGCTCTGGTGGGACCGGGACCGCGGCGCCGACCAGATCCCCGACCTCGTGCGGCGGCGCGGGGAACTGGCCCACGGACGGTTCCGGGCCGGCTCGGTGAAGATCATGCAGGACGGCATCGCGGAGAACTTCACCGCCGCGATGACCAGCCCGTACCTGGACGGCTGCGGCTGCGCCACCGCCAACTCCGGCCTCAGCTTCGTCGACCCGGAGGCCCTGCGCGGGTACGTCACCGCACTGGACGCGCTCGACTTCCAGGTGCACTTCCACGCACTCGGCGACCGGGCCGTGCGCGAGGCGCTGGACGCGATCGAAGCCGCCCGCACCGCCAACGGGCGGCGCGGCGCCCGGCACCACCTCGCCCACCTCCAGGTGGTCCACCCGGACGACCTCCCGCGCTTCGCCCGGCTCGGCGCCGTCGCCAACATCCAGCCGCTCTGGGCCGCGCACGAGCCGCAGATGGACGAGCTGACCATCCCGTTCCTCGGGCCGGAGCGGGCCGCCTGGCAGTACCCGTTCGGCTCCCTCCAGCGGGCCGGCGCCACCCTCGCGGCGGGCAGCGACTGGCCGGTGAGCAGCCCGGACCCGCTGGCGGGGCTGCACGTGGCGGTCAACCGGATGGAGCCGGAGGCCACCGACGGGCGGGTCTTCCTGCCCGAGCAGCGGCTCGACCTGGGCTCGGCCATCGCCGCGTACACGGCCGGCAGCGCGTACCTCAACGGGCACGACGACGCCGGGGTGCTGGCCGTTGGGCGGCTCGCGGACCTGGTGGTGCTCGACCGGGACATCCTCACCGGGCCGCCGGAGGAGATCGCGCAGGCGCGGGTGGAGCGCACCTACGTCGGCGGGGAGCTGGTGCACGCGGCGGACTGACCGCGGCAGGGGGCCGGACCGGCCGCCGGTGGTCGGCGCACGGGGGCCCACCACCGGCGGCCCTCGCGTTCCCCGGATCGGGGGTTCAGCCCCCGGCGGCCCGCAGCCGGGCCTCGGCGGCGTCCAGCAGCAGGTCCAGGGCGTACGGGTAGCCGCTGCGGCGCATGTCGGCGGTGAGCAGGTGGGCGGTGGCCGCGATGTGGGGGTGCTCGGCGGCGTCGAGCCGGGCGTAGGAGGCCTGCCAGACCTCGAGGTCGGCGTTCTGGGCGGCGGACGGCAGGGCGAGGGTGGCGGCGTCCAGGGCGGCGAAGCCGAGGCTCTGGTCGACGAAGGCGTGGTAGATCCGGACGGCCTCCGGGTCCGGGAAGCCCGCCGTGCGCAGGACGCCGAGGATCGCCTCGACGGCGGCGATCTCGTGGGCGCGGCCGGTGGTGCGGTGGGCGGCGAGGATGGCGGCCTGCGGGTGGGCCAGGTAGCTGGCGTGGATGCGCAGGCCGATGGCACGCAGGTCGGCGCGCCAGTCGCCGGTGGGCCGCCAGTCGTGCTGGGCCCGGCCGATCAGCTCGTCGGCGACGGCGAGCAGCAGGTCGTCGGTGCTGTGGAAGTAGCGGTAGACCGCGCTCGGATCGGCCCCGAGCGCGGCGCCCAGCCGCCGCACCGTGAGCGCCTCGGCGCCGTGCCGGCCGATCAGCCGGATCGCGGTGTCGACGATCAGCTCGGCGGACAGCACCACACCCTGCTTGGTGGGTCGCCGCCGCCGCCGTTGCGGCTCGGGGACTACGCGGTCGGTCATGCGCCCGAGGTTATGTCAAGGATGCTGACACAAACCAGGGGTCGGGAGCGGAAGCCCGGCCTCAGCAGGAGACGGTGCGGCACGCGGCCGCCCGGGCGCCGAAGCCGCGGACGGCGGGGGAGGCGTGGGAGGCAGGTTCCGGGGCCGCGTCGGGCGAGGCCCGGGAGCGGGCGTGCACGGGCATTGGTGGGCAGGTCTGCGGCGCCTAGGATGCGATCATGGCTGATTCGGCACCCTCCACCGGCGCTCCCGGACCCCGCGATCCGGAGCTGGGCTTCCCGCGCCCCGGCGAGGTGCTGCAGCGGCTGCGCACCCAGCGCGGTATGTCGCTGCGGCAGGTGGCCGCCGAGTGCGGGCTGTCGGTCTCCTTCCTGGCTTCGCTGGAGCGCGGGGAGACCGACATCGCGCTGGAGCGGCTCGGCCGGCTCGCCCGGGTGTTCGGCCACGACGTCGGTTCCTTCCTGGGCTTCTCCCGGGGGCGGGCGACCCCCGCGCTGTTCCCCCGGGAGGGGCAGGAGGAGCTCCAGCGGGCCCCGGGGGTGGTCTACCGGGTGGTGCGCTCCCCGGAGCTCGGCTACCAGGTGGTCACCGGTGACTTCGCGCCGCACAGCGGTCTCGGCGAGGAGCTCCAGCACGAGGGGTCCGATCTGATCACCGTCACCCGGGGTGAGCTGGTCGTCCGTTACAACGGGGTGGACCACGTGCTGGGAGCCGGCGACAGCATCCAGTTCTCGGCCGGCCATCCGCACAGCTTCCGCAACGAGACGGACGAGCCGGCCCAGCTGGTGGGAGTCCTCTTCTCCAGCCTCTACTGACTTCCAGGCGTCGCCGCCTGCTCGCCAACTGCCCTACGGACAGCGGTCCGTGGGGCAGTCGGCGTTTCGGTCCCGGGATGTCGCCGCAGGGCCTGCCCGTCTCGACGTGAGCGATATTCTGCTCTACAGTGCTCTATATCGAACAATCGAGGAGATCCAGAGGAGCTCGGAGATGACGATGCCGACCCCGCCGCTCGAGGGTGCCGCGCGCGAAGCCGTCCCGGACGCAGGCCCGCCCGTGGGGACCGACGAGCGGCGGGGCCGGGGGACCGGCGCGGCCCCGCGTGTGGCGCTCGTGGTGGTCTGGAGCTCCGGATTCATCTCCGGCAAGCTCGGCCTGCGGCACGCCGCGCCGTACACCTTCGCGACCTTGCGGTTCGCGATCGCCGGGCTGGTACTGCTGGCGATCGCCGGAATCCGCCGGGAGCGCCTGCCCCGCGGGCGCCTGCTGCTGCACCTGGCGGTGGCGGGTGTGCTCGTCCAGGGCGTGCAGTTCTCCAGCATCTACATGGGCATGAAGCTCGGGGTGTCCTCCGGGCTCGCCGCGCTGGTCATCGCGCTCTACCCGCTGACCACATCGCTGCTGGCGGTGCCGCTGCTCGGTGAGCGGGTCACCCGCGGCCAGTGCCTGGGCCTGGTGCTCGGGCTGGGCGGCGTCGCGCTGGCCGTCGCGGACCGGATCGACCTGTCCGGCGGCTACCTGCTGGGCCTCGGTTTCCTGCTGCTGGGCCTGCTCGGCATCTCGTACGGCACCGTCCACCAGAAGCGCCATTGCGCGCGGATGGAGCCGGTGGGCGGCAACGCGGTGCAGCTGCTGGCCGCCGCGGCGGCGGCGCTGGTTCCCGCGCTGCTGGTCGAGGGCTGGTCCGTGGAGTTCACCGCCTCGTACTGGCCGGTGCTGCTGTGGACGGCGCTGATCAACTCGATCGTCGGCGTGGGCCTGCTCTACCACCTGCTGCAGCGGCACGGCACGAGCCAGGTCAGCAGCCTGTTCTACCTGGTCCCGATGTGCACCGCCGCCTTCGCCGCGGTGCTGCTCGACCAGCCGCTCGGCGTGCTGACCCTGGCCGGGCTGGTCCTCGCCTCGGCCGGCACCGTCCTGGCGAACCGTGTCCACCGCTGAACGGCGGGAGGGCCGGGCGCTCGACCCGGCCCTCCCGCGCCTCCCTCAGGCCCCGGCCGCCGCCCGCTGGACCGTCTCCCGGTGGTCGGCGATCAGGTCCTCGATGTCGTCGGCGCAGTCGCCGCACCGGTGTTCGCCCCGGTGGCCCCGCGCGCCGCCCGCGCCGACCCCCACCGGCGCACCGACCAACACCCCTCCCGCACCGCACGTCCACTGTGAGGCCGACCCATCATGACCAACGTCGCCGTGCTCAACTACGGCCAGGGCCACGACTACCCCGGGATGTTCCCCGAACTCGCCGACAAGCTGCAGGTGTTCAGCCAGAACGAGCTCAAGAACACCGGGCGGCTGGCCCGTTACGAGTACGTCCCGGACTCCGACGCCGTCCCCTACGCGGAGCTGGCGATCCGCCGGCTGCACCGGCAACGGCCGTTCACCCACATCATCACCGACAACGAGTACGACCTGGAACGGGCCGCCCGGATGCGCGCGGACTTCGGCCTGGGCGGCCAGACCCCGGACAGCGCCCGGTCGTTCCGCGACAAGGCGGTGATGAAGGAGGTCGCCGGCCGGGCCGTGCCGACCGCCCGCTGGGCCCGGCTCGACACGGTCGTCGACCTCACCGGCTTCATCGAGGCGGTCGGCTACCCCGTGGTCGTCAAACCGGTCAGCCAGGGCGGCTCGCGGGACATCGCGGTGCTGCACGGGGACGAGGAACTGCTCGCCTTCGCCCGGCGGCGCTGGCGCGAGGACCTGATGGCCGAGGAGTTCGTCGACGGCCCGATGTACCACGTCGACGCGGTGCTCGGCGACGGCTACCGCTTCGTCGCCTCCTCCCGCTACCTGCGCAGCTGCCTCGGGGTCTTCACCGGGCAGAACAACGGCTCGGTCCAGCTGCACCCGGAGAGCGGGATGGCCCGGCGGCTGGAGGAGTTCCTCGACCGGACGCTGTCCGCCTTCGACGTCCCGCCGGTCAGCGCCTACCACCTGGAGGTGTTCCACACACCGGACGACGAGCTGGTGATGTGCGAGATCGCCTCGCGGGTCGGCGGCGACCGCATTCCGTGGCTCACCCGGGCCACCTACGGGGTGGACCTGCACACCTCGGTGCTGCGCCAGTCCGCCGGGCTGCCCGTCCAGCCGCCGCCGGCCGCGCCGCCGACCGAGGTTCACGGCTCGGTGTCCGTCCTGCCGCAGGGGCGGCCGGTACGTGCGCCGGGGCGGCCGCCGTTCCCGTGGGTGCGGCACTACCAGGTGAACGAGGAACTGGAGCCCGGGGCGGTCACCCTCTACAGCGCCTCGCACCTGTGCTTCGTGATCGTCGCCGGTGCCGACGCGGAGCAGGTCGAGGAACGGTTGTTGCGGGCCGAGGCCTGGCTGATGGCGAACCTGGAGGAGCGCTGATGCCGTACAGGATCCTGGTCAACGGAAGAGCGACCCGGGCGGGCCGGGCTACCACCAGCGGTTGACCGGCGAGGAGCACTCCGCGGAGGCGGTCAACACCGCGCCGGCCGCCCTGCGTTCGGCGGGTCGGTTGGTCTGACGGTGCGGCGCCGACCGCTGGTCAGCACTCTGGTCCGGTGTCCGACCGGTTCGCCGAGCCAGCCGTCCGAGTCGGGACGCTGGAACGGTTCCACTCCCTCCGGCCTGCGGTTTCACACCTGCCTGGAACGGCCCGCCGGAACGGTCCGGGGCCCGCCGCGGGCGAGTGCGGTCAGGACGGTGGTGCCGAGGGGGGAGCCGGGGGCGGCGAGTGCGTAGGGGAGGGAGAAGTGGTTGTGGGCGGGGGCGACGAGGTCGGTGAGGGCGGTGCGGGGGCGCAGGGCGGCGGCCATCAGGGCGTGTTGGCGGGCGTACTCGGCGGTCTCGTCGGCGCCGCGGGCGAGGACGACCGGGGGCAGGCGCGGCGGGAGGTGGTGCAGCGGGCTGTTGCGGTGGGCGGCGGCCGGGTCGAGGGCGAGCGCGTCGTTGACATAGCAGAGGCGGACGGGTTCCAGGTCGTACATGCCGCTCAGCAGGGTGGCGCCGGCGATCGCGGCGGAGACGTCGGGCCCGTGGTGGGGGGTGCCGGGGACGCGGGGGAGGAGGGCCATGGCGGCGAGGTGGGCGCCGGCGGAGTGGCCGGCCAGGTGGAGGCGGTCGGGGGCGAAGCCGAGGGCGTCGGCGTGGTGGTGGAGCCAGTGGACGGCGCGCCGGACCATGGCGACCATGTCGTCCAGCCGGGTGTCGGGGGCCAGGCCGTAGCCGACGACCGCGACGGCGGCGCCGGCCCGGAGCAGCGGCGGGGCGGGGAAGGCGGAGTCGTCCTTGGACAGTTCCTGCCAGTTGCCGCCGTGGACGAAGACCAGGAGCGGGGGCGGGCCGTCAGGGCCGGCGGGGCCGTCGGGGGCGGGGAAGTAGTCGAGGGTCTCGGCCGGGTGGGGGCCGTACGGGAGGCCGGTGAGGACGGGGTGGCGGCGGCGGGCGTTCGCGCTGTCCCGTGCGTAGCGGTCCAGGTAGGCCCGGAGGTCGGGGACGCGGTGGCTGGGGGTGTACTGGCGGTCGAGGGCCGCGCGGTCCATGCCCCGGTAGACGGGGACGGGGGCGCGGCCGGGTATGAGCGTCGGGGCCGGGCTCTCGGGCACGGGAGGTCGCCTCCGCGGTACGTCGGTGGAGCCGTCGGACGTGGAGCCGTCGGACGGTGAAGGGGCAAGGAGGTGAACGGGCAAGGAGGTGAAGGGGCAAGGCGGTGTCGGGAGCGGTCAGTCGAGGATGGTGACCGTCTGGTCGAGCGGAGCCCGGCCCACCCGGTAGCGGGGGGCGGCCGGGTCGGGGTGGCCCACGGAGAGGCCGCAGAAGAGCACGAGGGAGGCGGGCGGCGACAGGACGTCCGCGACGGTGCGGTGGTAGACGGACCAGGCCATCTGCGGGCAGCTGTGCAGCCCTTCGGCGCGCAGCAGCAGCATGACGGTCTGCAGGTACATCCCGAGGTCGGCCCACTGGGCCGGGCCCATCGACCGGTCGATGTAGCTGAACAGCGCGGTGGGTGCGCCGAAGCAGTCCCAGTTCCGGACGACGGCCCGCTGCCGGGCGTCCCGGTCCTCGCGGGGGATGCCGAAGGCGCGGTAGCGCTGTTCGGCGGCCTCCCGGCGCCGTTCCTGGTAGGGGGACTTGAGTTCGGGCGGGTACATCTCGAACTCGGGGTCGTCGCCCTGGTCGCCGGAGGAGGCGCGGGCGACGGCGAGCCGCTTGAGCCGTTCCAGCCGCTCCCCGGTGACCAGGTAGGTGTGCCAGGGCTGGAGGTTGGCGCCGGAGGGGGCGCGGGACGCGGCCGCGAGCACCCGTTCGAGCACCTCCCTCGGCACCGGTTGGTCGGTGAACCCCCGCACCGCCCGACGGGTCTCGACAGCCTCGTAGACGTCCACCAGCCGTGTCCTCACACCTCGCCCGACCGTTCCGGGGCCGCGTCCGGCACTGCCGGGCGTCCCGTTGCTGCAACGGTTCGGGCGCGGAGGAGGTGACGGCCGGGGGCCGAGGTCCCGCCGGACGGGTGTCAGCCGCCGACGGCGTAGCGGTCCAGGGTGCGGACGTACTCGGCGGCGCCCATCCGGCCGACCGACCCCAGCCGGTCCAGGTCGAGGTGGAAGCCGGTCTCGTCGACCAGTCCCTCCTCCGCGACGACGTGGACGACCTCGCCGATGACCACGGAGTGGTCGCCGACCGGCACCACCGAGGAGGTGCGGCACTCGAAGGCGAGCGGCGAGCCGTCGATGCGCGGCGAGCGGACGGCGTGGCCGGGCAGGGCGCGCAGCCCGGCCAGCTCGTACTCCGACTCGCCGTACGGGAGCGGTTTCGCCGTGGTGGTGGCGGCCTCGGCGTGCTTCTCGATCAGGACGTTGACGGTGAACTCCCCGGTGCCGCCCTCGGCGGGGAGGCGGGCGTTGCGGCAGGAGTCCTTCTCGGTGCCGTCGGCCCGCCGGCTGGCGCAGAAGAGCAGCGCCATCGGGGAGTAGCCCACGGCCGTGTAGTACGAGAAGGGCGCCAGGTTGACGGCCCCGCCGGGGGAGACCGTGCTCACCATGGCGATCGGCCGGGGGACCACGCTCCACAGCAGCAGGCGCTGGCGCTGGCGGGCGGTCATGGATGCCACGTCGACGTGCAGCATGGCTCGGTCGCTCCTACGGGCTTCTGGTGGGTGGCGGTGAGCGGGAGGGCCGCTACACCGGGCTGGTGGCGAGCACCTCGGTGTGCGGGTTGCCGCGCAGCTGCCGCAGGTCGCGGAAGGGGAGGGTGATCCGGCGCAGCAGGTAGTCCTCCCCGGAGGTGCCGCCGGTGCCCTGCTGCCCGCCGACCATCTTGGTCACCAGGCCCAGGTGGGCCACCTTCCAGCGCCAGTAGCCGTTGCCCACGTCGAGCAGCGCCTCGGCGACGCGGTGCGGGCCGCCGCAGGCGACGCCGAGGCGGCAGACGTCGGCGGCGCTCAGGCCCTGCCGGTGGGCGTCGGCCAGGAAGGCCCGGTACAGCTCGCTCGTCTCGGTGCCGTCCTCCAGCAGTCGGCCGAGCACCCGGAACTGCTGCGACTGGGCGCCGCTGGCGGTGCCGAGGTAGGGCCGGAACCGGACGAAGTGCCGCAGCGGGAGGCGTTCCAGGACGATCACCTGCTCGTGCAGGACGCGGAGCAACTCGGCGGCCCGCTGGAGGAGTTCGACCCCGTCCTCGGCTCCGCCGGCCGGGTCGCCGGGGGCGTTCAGGAGGTCCCGGGCCAGTCGCAGGTCGGCCACGATCTGTTTGAGCCACAGCTCGCAGGACTGGTGGGCGACGATGAAGAAGTGCTCGGCCAGGGCGACGCTCCGGTCGGTGGACTCGGGGAAGCGGGTCTGCTGGAGCGAGAGCAGGGTGTCCATCTGGAGGTAGGTGGAGTAGGTCAGGTCGGTGATCGTCTCGGTGACGGCTTCGGTCATGGTCAGCTCCGCATCAGAGGGCCCGCGCCGGGCGCGGGGTGGAGTCGCCCGGGGTGGAGTCGCCCGGGTCGGCGGTGCTCGGGACGTCGGTGCTCGGGGCGGGGAGGCGCGGTGCCGGGGCGGCCGTCGCGCCGGTGGCCGCCGCGTCGACGGTCACCGCGTCGACGGTCACCGAGTCGAGGAAGGCGGCGAGGTCGGCGAGGACGCCCTCGGGGTGCTGGAACAGGTGGAAGTGGTGGCCCTCGCGTTCGAGGAGGCTGAACGGCCCGGTGGTGACGGCCGCCCACTCGGCGACCAGGGCGCGGTCGACCAGCGGGTCCAGGGTGCCGTGGTGGCAGCGGACCGGGCAGGCCAGCGGCGCGGTCCGCGGCTCCACCCGGTACTGCTCGTGCGCGGTGAGGTCCGCGCGCAGGACGGGCAGGACGGCCTCCGCGACCTCCGGCTCCTCGGGGAGGTCCGGGTCGATGCCGCCCAGGGAGCGGATCAGGGACCACAGGACCTCGTCGGACAGTCCGCCGGCCCGGATCCGTCCGGCCCGGCCGGGCGGCGGGCAGCTGGAGGCCAGCAGGCCGGCCGGCGGGCGCCCCAGGGTGCCGAGGGTGACGGCGGTCTCGTAGCCGACGAGGGCCCCGAGGCTGTGCCCGAACAGCACGGTGGGCAGCGGCGGCAGGCGCAGGAGTTCGGAGGCCAGCTCCGCGCTCAGCGCGCGCACGTCGGTGGACGGTGGTTCGCCGAAGCGGTCGCCGTGCCCCGGGTACTGCACGGCCAGCAGCTCGACGGTCGGGGGGAGGGCGGTGGACCACGGGCCGTAGCCGGCCGCGCTGCCGCCGGAGTGCGGGAGGCAGACCAGCCGTGCCGTGGCCGCGGGCGCTCGGACCAGTGTCCGAAGGCAGTGGTCGCGGCGGGTACGAAGCATGACGGAACTCCTCCGCTTCGGAGTACGGGTGCTTCGGCAGGTGTCCGCAATCTTTCGGCTCTTCCTCCCTGACCGGACCGGCCACGAAAGAGTTCTGACACAACTGAAAGAGATCCGACACAACTGGCGCGGGCCGGTTCGGGCCTCTGTGAGGATCCGGTCACCGGGCCCGTGCCGAGCACTGCACGCAGTGCGTTTCCCGTCTTCCGTGGGGTTTGTGGACGATGAGCCGAACCGTGACCGCCTCGCTCGACCTGACCGACTCACGCACCTTCCTGGCGCACGATCCCTTCGAGTTCTTCGCCGGGGTACGGGCGAACGAGCCGGTGTACTGGCACGCCGCCGCGGCCGACCGGCCGGGCTTCTGGGTGGTGGCCGGGTACGCCGACGTGGTCGCCTGCTACGGCGCCGCCGGCGCGCTTGCCTCGGGCCGCGGCACCGTGCTCGACGTGCTCCTGCGCGGCGACGACTCGGCCGGCGGCCGGATGCTCGCCGTCACCGACCGCCCCCGCCACCGCGGGCTGCGCGCGCTGCTGTGGCGGGCGCTGTCGCCGAAGGTCCTCGACACCGTGGCCCGCAAGGTCGAGCGGCGCACCGCCGGACTGGTCGGTGCCGCGCTCGACGCCGGCACCGTGGACTTCGCGACCGACGTCGCCGAGCACGTGCCGATGAACACCATCTGCGACCTGCTGTCCGTCCCGGAGGCGGACCGGCCGGACCTGCTGCACTGGAGCAAGGGCGCGCTGACCGGGGCGGACGAGCTCGACTCGCTCGAGTCCCGCAACGAACTGGTGCTGTACTTCATGGACTTGGCGCAGCAGCGGCGCGAGTCCCCGGGCGAGGACGTGATCAGCACGCTCGCCACCGGCCTGGTCGACGGCGAGCCGCTGAGCCTGGACGACATCGCGCTCAACTGCTACAGCCTGATCATCGGCGGCGACGAGTCCTCCCGGGTCTCCGCCGTCAGCACGGTCAAGGCGCTGGCCGAGAACCCCGCGCAGTGGCGGGCGCTCCGGGACGGCCGGGTGGACCTCGACTCCGCCGTGGAGGAGGCCCTGCGCTGGGCCACCCCGGCGTTCCACTTCGCCCGCACCGCCACCCGCGACCAGCTGATCGGCGGTCAGGAGGTGCGGGCGGGGGACATCGTGTCGCTGTGGAACATCTCGGCCAACAACGACGAGCGGGCGTTCGCCGAGCCGCGCTCCTTCGACCTCTCCCGCTCCCCGAACAAGCACGTCGCGCTGGGCCACGGCGCCCACTTCTGCCTGGGCGCCTTCCTCGGCCGGGTCGAACTGCGGGCGCTGCTGGGCGTGTTGGCCGAGGCGGTGCGGGGCGTGGAGGTGACCGGGCCGGCCACCCGGATCCGGTCCGCCTTCCTCAACGGCTACAGCTCCCTGCCGGTGCGGCTGCTCCCGCGCTGAGCGTCCCGGGCGGGGCCCGGGAACCGGAAACGAACGGAGAAGAGGGACAACCATGCGGGTGACGGTCGACCGACAGCGCTGTATCGGCTCGGGGATGTGCGTGATCACCGCGGACGAGGTCTTCGCCCAGCGGGACGAGGACGGCACCGTCCGGCTGCTCGGGGCGGAGGTGGCGGACGAACTCGGGGACCGGGTACGGCAGGCCGCCCACCTCTGCCCCTCGCGGGCGATCACCGTCGGCGTCGGGCCGGAGGTGGAGCGGTAGCGCGCGCAGCGAGCCGGGGCGCCCCCCGAGGGAGGCGCCCCACCGGCGTTCCCGGACCCTTCCCGGACCGCCCCCGCTACGCGGTGAAGGCGGCGAAGTCGACCGCGCCGACCCGCTCCGGGTCCAGCAGGATCTGGATCCGGGTGATCCGCCCGCCGCGCACCGAGAAGCCCATGACCGAGGTCGGCGCGCCGTCCCGGGTGACCAGGGCGCCGGGGACGCCGTTGACCAGCACCGGGAAGACCGCCACCCCGCCCTGGCGGAACAGCGAGGCGCGCCCCGCCACCGGCCGGGCACCGCGGATCGAGGCGGTGGCGGCGGCGAGGGCGGGCCCGCCGTCCGCGCGCAGCTCGACGTCCGGGTCGAGGACGGCCACCAGCCCGTCCAGGTCGCCGTCCCGGGCCGCCGCGAAGAAGGCGTTCACCAGCGTGCGGCGGGTCGCGAAGTCGCCGCCGGAGTCCGCCTCGCGCTCCTCCTGCACCCGGCGGCGCCCCCGGCTGGCGAGCTTGCGGGCCGCCGCCGGGGTCTTCCCGACGACGGCCGCGATCTCGTCGAAGGGCAGGTGGAACATGTCGTGCAGGACGAAGGAGACCCGCTCGGCCGGGGCGAGGGTGTCCAGCACGATCAGCAGGGCGAGGCTGACCGAGTCGCTCAGCAGCGCCTCGTCCTCCGGGCCGTTGGACGGCTCCTGCCCGACGACGACGTCCGGCAGGTGCACCCCGACCGGGTCCTCGGGCCGGGCGGCGCGGGAGCGGAGGATGTTCAGACAGATCCGGCCGATCACCGTGGTGAGCCAGCCGGCGAGGTTCGCCACCTCGTCGGCGTCGCTGCGGCTGAGTCTGATCCAGGTCTCCTGGACGGCGTCCTCGGACTCCGCGTGCGAGCCGAGCATGCGGTACGCCACGGCCCGCATGTGCGGCCGGTGCCGCTCGAACTGCTCTGCCAGCCGATCGTGGTCGGGCACGGTCACATTCCTCGGTCGGGAGGGGTCATCACTACGGGGGCGGCGAGCCGCCCCCGTCGTTCGTGGACCTTACTTGGAGCGCGGGATGATCACACTGGGTATCACACATATCACACGACTCCGGAGGGGCGAGAGGCCATGACCCTCTCCCTCACGGAGTCGCGACGCCGGCGGCTGACCCTGTTCGCGATGTGCATGGCCACGTTCATGACCTCGCTCGACCTGACCATCGTGAACGTGGCCCTCCCGTCGATGCAGAGCGAACTGCACATGGGCGCCGCCGAGCTGGAGTGGGTGATCAGCGCGTACTCGCTGAGCCTGGCCGCGGTCATCCCGGCCAGCGGGGCGCTCGGCGACCGGTACGGCCGCAAGCGGATCTTCCTGACCGGGATGGTCGTCTTCTCGATCGGCGTCGTCGCCTGCGCCGTGGCCTGGAACGCGCTCTCGCTGATCGCCTTCCGGGCGGTGCAGGGCCTGGGCGGGGCCGCGATGCTCGCGCTGGGGCTGTCCATCATCACGGAGACCTACCCGAAGGAGCAGCGGGCCTCCGCGATCGGCGCCTGGGCGGCGATCGGCGGCACCGGCTTCGGCGCGGGCCCGGTCGGCGGGGGCATCCTGCTGACCTTCTTCGGCTGGCAGTCGGTCTTCTGGATCAACCTGCCGTTCGCCGCCCTGGGCATCGCCTGCACCTTCCTGGCGGTGCGGGAGTCGCGCAACCCGCAGGCCCGCCGGCTCGACGTACCGGGGATCGTGCTCAGCGCGCTCGGGCTGGTCTGCCTCACGCTCGGCTTCGTCGAGTCCGCCGACCACCCGTGGGGCTCGGCCGTGGTGGCGTTCCCGCTGGCGGCCGGGGTGGTCCTGCTGCTGGCCTTCCTCGGGTGGGAGCGCCGTGCCCCGCACCCGATGATGCCGCCCGCCCTGCTGCGCGCGCGCAGCTTCGCGAGCGCCTCGGGGATCTACCTGCTGTGCTACGGCGGCATGAGCGGCGCGCTGTTCTGGGTGACGCTGTACTTCCAGGACGTGGCGGGCTGGTCGGTGCTGCGCACCGGGCTGTCGTGGCTGTTCATGAACATCCCGTTCCTCACCATGGCGCAGTTCGGCGGCCGCCTGGACTCGCGGTTCCGCTCGGTGACGGTGGCCGTCTCGGGGATCCTGCTGGCCGCGGTCGGGGTGTTCCTGCTCAGCCGGGCCGGGACCACGCCCTTCGCGGTCAGCGCGCTCGGGTACGTGCTGTACGGCGGCGGGTTCGGCACCTTCGTGCCCGCCGTGACCCACGTGGCCATGCGGGACGTGCCCCCGGGGGCCTCCGGTGCCGCCTCGGGCGTGCTGAACGCCTCGCGGCAGATCGGCAGTTCGGTGTGCCTCGCGGTGCTGGGCGCCGTCGGCGTGAACTCGGCGGTCTCCGCCTGGCAGGAGAAGACGGCCGGGCTGGACGGGGCCCAGCGGGCCCAGGTGCTGGAGCGGTCGCGGGAGGTCGGCGGCGGCCGGCTGCACACGGTGGTGGAGGCGCTCGGCGAGCCGTTCCGGCAGCCGGCCGTCGACTCCTTCCTGCACGGCTACCAGCTGTCGATCGGGATCGCCGCCGCGGCCACGGCGGTGGCGGCGGTGCTGGCCTGGGCCGGGTTCCGGCAGCGCGCCGGACAGCTGCCGACGGCCCCGGAGCCGACCACCTCGGAGTCGAGTACTCCGGAGCCGGCCGGACCCCGACCGGCGGGCGGTTCGTCCGCCGACGAGGTGACGGTGGCCGGAAAGGGTCTGCGCCCCCGTCCGTGACCCATGTCACGCGGGTGCGCGGATAGAGCTCGGGCAAGGTAGGAGGTGGTCCGAACCACCGGTACGTCGCGCCCGCTCCCGGATTCCAGGGGGGCGGGCACGGCGCTGCCGAGGGCCGAGTGCCCAGCAGCAAACGTGTGCTTACCAGTCGGTGAACGTGTGCAACCGGGCCTTGCGGAGCCCCGCCCCGGCGGGAGGCCGCGGGCCCGGCCGTGAGCCGCGCCGGGCGTCGATTCCCACTGCCTTCGGGGCGGTTCGTACGAGAAAGCAAGGAAAGCCGAGACTGCCTTTTTCTCTGACGAGGGAGACACCCTTGAGCAAAGGTGTCACGTTAATACGATGGCCCATCGAGGCGGACAAGCGGAATCACTGCCGAAAGGCGGGAATTCCCTGCCTGCTCGTCGTGGAGGCCGGCAATGACGCTCCCGTGTGCGTCGACCCCGGGGAGGACTGGATCAGGTCGCCGGCCCCGCGCGGGGACGTCGAGGCGCGCATCCAGGCGCTGTCCCAACGCGTGTACGGGCGCAGGGTCCCGACCGTCGACTCCACCGGGGTGCTCTGCTTCGGCGGCAACTCGGTCGCCATCTCCACCACCCAGGTGGGGATCATGGAGGAACTCGTCGCCCACTACGGCGAGGTGGTGTACCGGGCCGAGCTGGAGCAGCAGGTGGTCCGGGCGACCGGAGCGATCTCCAGGAACGCCCTGGACCTGCAGATCATGCGGCTGCGGAGGCGGATCTCCGAGGTCGGCCTCTGCATCCGGACGGTGTGGGGCCGCGGCTACATCCTGGAGGCGGACGGCCTGTGACCGGCGGCGCCGACCGCGGCTGACACCCCGCGCGGGCGGCACACCGCGAAGCCCGTACGCCGTACAGCCGGCACGCCGCCACCCCGGCGTGCGGCCGGTGCCCTCTGCCCGTACCTCACACGGGCAGAGGGCGTCCCGCCGGGCCGGGCTCAGGCGTCGAGCGAGGCCTGGACGTCCGGGGTGATGTGCGGGTCGGCCTTGTCGATGCTCCAGGTGCCCGCGGTGTAGGCGGGGATCTCGGCGACGGCCTCCGTCATCGGAACTCTCCTTCGAACGGTCGTGAGTCACAAGCCCCGCGGTGCGCGGGTCATCAGTACGACGGACCGTGAACCCGGAAGGTGACCGATGGATCAGCGCCAACTGCTGGCGGAATTCTTCGAGGAGAGCCGAACGGCGCTGCTGGGGCTCGCGTACCGCATCCTCGGCTCCCGGGAGGAGGCCGAGGACGCGGTGCAGGAGACCTGGTTGAGGCTGGACCGCGCCGACACCACGGCGGTGCGCAACCTGCCCGGCTGGATCCGCACCGTCGCCTCCCGGGTCTGCCTGGACGCGCTGCGCAGCCGGTCGGGGGGCCAACAACGGTGCGGGGGCGAGGAGTTGACGCACACCTGCGGCCCCGGCGCGGAGGCTGACCCGGAACAGGAGGCGCTGGCGGCCGAGTCGGTGGGCCTCGCGCTGCGGGTGGTCCTGCACGCGCTGAGCCCGGCCGAGCGGGTCGCGTTCGTGCTGCACGACGTCTTCGGGGTGCCCTTCGACGAGATCGGCGCGCTCCTCGACCGCAGCCGGACCACCGCCAAGAAGCTGGCCAGCCGGGCCCGGCAGAAGGTGCGGTCCCCGCTGGAGCGGCACCCGGTGGAGCCGGAGCGCCACCGCGAGGCGGTGGCGGCCTTCCGGCTCGCGGCCGCCACCGGGGACACCGGGCTGATCGCCGCCGCCCTGGCGCCCGACGTGGTGCGGGTCGCCCCGACTCCGGCCCCCGCCCGGCCGCCCCGACCAGCGCGGGCGGAGCGCCTCTTTCGCAAATCTTTTTCCGCCGAACGGCCCGGCCGGGGCCCGTGCCAGAGTCGGTGTGCGGCGGCCGAGGACCAGGCCGCGCACCAGGACGTACGCCGTGACCAGGACGTACACCGTGACCGAGGACAGCGCGACCGTCGGCTCCCGACGGGACGCCAGGAGGTTCCTCCCCATGCCCCCCACGCCCATGACGGGGGCCGGCGGCCGCACGACGGCCGGACCGGTCTCCGCGACCGCGTTCAGAACCCTGATGGCGGGCTTCCCCGCCGGCGTCGCCGTCATCACCGCCGCAGACGAGGCCGGCCGGCCGTACGGCACGACCTGCACGGCGATCTCCAGCGTGTCGGCCGACCCGCCCACCCTGCTGGTGTGCATGCAGCGCTCCAGCCGTACCCTCGCCGTCCTCGAACGGAGCGGCGGCTTCGCGGTGAACCTGCTCGACGACCGGGCCCGCGCCGTCGCCGAACTCTTCGCCGCCCGGGGGCCCGACCGCTTCGAGCACGTCGGGTGGACCGCCCGCCCGGACTGGGCCGGCCCGCACCTCGACCGGGCCGCGCACTCCGTCGCCGACTGCCGGATCACCGGCTCGGTGACCGTCGCCGACCACGTGGTGCTCTTCGGCGAGGTCTACCGGGCCGCCGCGGCGGACGACGGACGGCCGCGGCCGCTGGTCCACGGACTGCGCGCGTACTGGTCCCTCGGCGGCCGCGGCGCCCTGCCCGACGCACCACCGGACCCGACCACGGAGGCCCAGAGATGACGACCTACGGAATATCCCTGCTGCCCGACACCCCGCCGCTGGTGCGCAGCGCCGAGGAGTACTACGGCAACCTGCTGGCGGTGTCCGAACTGGCCGACGACCTCGGCCTCGAGTACGTCAAGATGACCGAGCACTACCTGCACGCCTACGGCGGCTACTGCCCCGACCCGCTCGCCTTCCTCTCCGCCGTCGCCGCGCGCACCAGCCGGGTGCGGCTGATGACCGGCGGCATCCAGGCCTCCTTCCACCACCCGATCCAGCTCGCGGCCCGCACCGCGCAGCTCGACGCGCTCAGCGGCGGCCGGCTGGACGTCGGCTTCGCCCGCGCCTTCCTGCCGTACGAGTTCGACGCCTTCGGCATCGACCTGGACAGCAGCAAGGACCGGTTCCGGGCGGTGGTGGACGCGGTGGTGCGGCTGTGGACCGAGTCCCGGGTGAGCGAGGACACCCCCTTCTTCCGCTACCGGGACGCCGACTCCCTCCCGCTGCCCACCCAGGACCCCCACCCCCCGGTGTGGGCCGCCGCGCTGATCACCCGCTCCAGCTTCGAGTGGATCGGCGACTCCGGCTACAACCTGCTGATCGCCTCCGCCCCCAGCCGCGAACAGGTCGGCCAGGTACGGGAGATGATCGACCTGTACCGGCAGCGCTTCGCCGCGGCGCCGAAGAACGCCGGCCGCCGGCCCCAGGTCGCGATCAGCGTCGCGCTGTACCTGGCCGACTCCGACGAGGAGGCCGTGGCGGAGGGCAACGCCGCGCTGCGCCGGCACTGGGACACCTTCGGCGCGGCCGCGGAGTCCTGGCGCGAGCGCAGCTCGACCTCCTACCAGGGCTACCGCGAGGCCATGGTGGACAAGCACCAGGCCGGCCCCAGCGAGGCGGCGGGCCTGGCGGTGATTGGCTCCCCGCGCAGCGCGGTCGAGCAACTGCGGCGCATCGAGGCCGAGTTGGGGACGGATGTGGTGCTGTTCCAGCTCGACTACGGCCAGCAGTCGCTGGAGAGCATGTCGCGCAGCCTGAAGCTGTTCGCCACCGAGGTCCGCCCGCGGCTGGGCGAGGCGCCGTGACCGCGCCCGTCCGTACGGCGGCCGCGCCCGCGGCCGCGCGAGCCCGTACGGTCGCCGAACTGTTCGAGGAGCAGGCGGCGCTCCGCCCCGGGGCGACGGCCGTGCTGTACCGGGACACCGCGCTCGACTACGGCCGGCTCAACGCCCGGGCCAACCGGCTGGCCCGGCTGCTGATCGACCGCGGCGTCGGCCCGGACCACCTGGTGGCGCTGGCCGTGCCGCGCTCGCCCGAGCTGGTGGTGGCCCAGCTGGCCGTGCTCAAGGCGGGCGGCGCCTACCTGCCGCTCGACCCCCGCTACCCCGCGTCCCGCAAGGCCTTCATGGTGCGGGACGCGGCACCGCGGCTGCTGCTGCGCACCGCGGCCGCCCGGCCCGAGGGCGTGGAACTGGACGAGGTCGTGCTCGACTCCGCGGAGTGCGCGGCGGCCTGCGCCCGGTACGGCGACGGGAACGTCCGGCAGGACGAGCGCCTGGCTCCGCTGTCGCCGCACCACCTGCTGTACGTGATCTACACCTCCGGCTCCACCGGCACCCCGAAGGGCGTCGCCGTCCCCCAGGAGGGCGTCGCCGACCTGGTCGCCACCCAGGCCGAGCACCTGCGCCCGGCCCCCGGCGAGCGGGTGCTCTCCTGGGCCTCGGTCAGCTTCGACGCCGGGTTCTGGGACCTCTCGCTGGCCCTGCTGCACGGCGCCGCCCTGGTGGTCGCCGACGACGAGGACCTGCTGCCGGGCGACGCCCTGCACGGGACGCTGGCCAGGCACGCGATCGACCACGCCACCCTGCCGCCCGCCGCACTGAGTGTGACGGACAGTCAGAACGTGCTCCAGGGCGGCACGGTGACCTCCACCGGCGACGCCTGCACCCCCGCACTGCTGGGAGCCTGGGCGCCCGGGCGCCGGATGTTCAACGGCTACGGCCCCACCGAGGTGACCGTCGGCTGCACCCTCGCCGGGCCGATCGACGCGGCGGACGGGGTCGACATCGGCGTCCCCTGGACCGGGGCGCGGGTGTACGTGCTGGACGAGCGGCTGCGGCCGGTGGCCGGCGGCGCGGAGGGCGAGCTCTACCTGGGCGGCTCCGGGCTGGCCCGCGGCTACGTCGGCCGCCCCGGGCTGACCGCGACCCGCTTCCTGCCCGACCCGTTCGGTCCCCCCGGCGCCCGGATGTACCGCTCGGGCGACCGCGGCCGGCGCACCGCCGACGGCCGGTTCCACTTCGCCGGCCGGGCCGACGGACAGGTCAAACTGCGGGGCTTCCGGGTCGAGTTGGGCGAGATCGAGGACCGGCTCACCCGGCAGCCCGACGTGGACCTGGCCGCGGTGCTGGTACGGGGCGGACAGGCCGACGCGCGCCTGGTCGGCTACGTCACCCCGAGCCCCGGCGCCGCCCTCGACCCCGCGGCGCTGCGCGCCCGACTCGCCGACGTGCTGCCGGAGTTCATGGTGCCGGCCCGGATCGAGGTGCTCGACGCCTTCCCCACCACCCCGAACGGGAAGATCGACCGCGCCGCCCTGGACCGCACCGCGCCGGACCATTCCGCCTCGGACCATTCCGCCCTGGACCGTGCGACCGGATCCGACGGCGGCGCGGAGCCCGGTTCCCGGGAGGAGCGGCTGTACCGCACGATCGCCCGGCTGCTCGACCTGCCGCGGGTCGAGCCGGAGGCCAACTTCTTCGACCTGGGCGGCAATTCACTGCTGGCGGGGCGGCTGATCGGCGCGCTGCGCGAGGAGCTCGGGGTGCGCGTGCCGATCCGCTCGGTCCTCGCGGCACAGGACCTGCGGGAGATCGCCCGGGCCCTGCACGGGTGACAGACCACGAAGGGCCGCCCGGCGGGACCCCGCGCGGCGCGGCGAGGAAGGGAGATTCCGTGACCATCGACGACGCGACCGGTTCCGCGACCGGGTCCGCAACCGATTCCGCCGGCGACCCCGCCGGCGGCTCCGCGACCGGGCAGCTCACCCGCTTCCCCATCCTGAAGGAGCCCGCCTGCCCCTTCGACCCGCCCTCCGCCATGCGCGAGCTCGGCGCCGGCCCGGTCCGGGTCCGGCTCTGGGACGGCAGCACCCCCTGGCTGGTCACCGGCTACGACCTCGGGCGCAAGCTCCTGGTCGACCCCCGGGTCAGCGCCGACTCGACCAGGTCCGGCTACCCGCACTTCGACCTGGGCAGCCGCGAACGGCGCAAGGACGGCCGCTCCTTCGTCGCCCTCGACGACCCCGAGCACGCCCGCCAGCGCCGGATGGTCTCCCCGCCCTTCGCGATCCGCAACATCGACGCGCTCAAGGACGAGGTCGCCGACATCGTCAACGGGCTCATCGACGAGTTCCTCACCCGGCCCCGGCCCGCCGACCTGGTCGGCGGCCTCGCCTTCCCGACCTCCACCAAGGTGATCTGCCGGATGCTCGGAGTCCCGTACGCCGACCACGAGTTCTTCCAGGACGAGAGCACCCGGATGCTGCACCGGGACAGCTCGCCCGACATGGTGGTCGGCGCCCAGGAGGCGCTGCGCGGCTACCTGCGAGAGCTGATCGACCGCCAGCTGCGCGAACCCGCCGACGGCCTGATCTCCGAGGTGATCGAGACCCAGGTCCGCCCCGGCGCGCTCAGCCCCGAACAGCTGTCGTACATCTCCATGACGCTGCTGGTCGCCGGCCTGGAGACCACCGGGAACATGATCGCCCTCGGCACGCTGGCCCTGCTGCGCAACCCCGAGCAGCTGGCCGTGCTGCGGGAGACCGACGACCCGGGCGTGGTCAACCGCGCCGTCGACGAGCTGCTGCGCTACCTCAACATCTCGCACTCCGGCCGCCGCCGGGTCGCCCTGGAGGACATCACCGTCGGCGACGTCGTCATCCGGGCCGGCGAGGGCATCATCCTGACCAGCGAACTGGCCAACCGGGACCCGGACAACTTCCCCGACCCGGACCGCCTCGACATCACCCGGGACGCCGCGCACCACCTGGCGTTCGGCTTCGGCCCCCACCACTGTCTGGGGCGCCCGCTGGCCGTCCTCGAACTCCAGACCGTCTACGGCACGCTCTACCGGCGGATCCCGACGCTGCGCCTGGCCATCGACTTCGCCGACGTCCCGTTCAAGTACGACGGCGTGGCCTACGGCGTCCGCGAGCTCCCGGTCACCTGGTAGCGGCGGGAGGCCCCGATGAGCGACTCGTACGGGCCCGCGACGGCGGGCGGCGGCATCGTGGTGGTCGGGGCCGGGCTGGCCGGCCCGGTCGCCGCGCTCTACCTGGCCCGGCGCCACGGCCGGGTGACCGTCCTGGAACGGCACGCGGACCCCCGGCGGATCCCGGCCGGACAGGGCCGGTCGCTGATGGTGATCCTCTCCGAGCGGGGCCGGCGGGTGCTGCGGGAACTCGGCTTGGAAGCGGCGGTGCGGCGGATCTGCGCGCCGATCACCGGCCGGTGCGGGCACCTGCCGGACGGCAGCACCGCCGTCACCCCGTACAGCCGGGACGGCGCGGCGATCTGGGCGGTCGAGCGGCAGGCGCTGCACCGGCTGCTGCTGGACGCGGCCGAGGCCGAGCCGGGGGTCGACCTGCGCTTCGACCACCCGGTGCTGGCCGTCGACCCGGCGGCGCCCGCGCTGCTGGTCGGGGCGGGCGGCGCCGAGCGGTGGGTGCGGTGCCGGCACGTCATCGGCTGCGACGGCGTCCACTCGGCGGTGCGCGGCGCCCTCGTCGAGCGGGGCGCCCGGGCGCGGGTGAGCACCCTGGAACTGGCCTACCAGGAGATCGTCCTGGACCTGCCCGACTGCGACCGCGGGGTGATGCACTACTGGCCGGCCGGGGACGCGCTGTTCGGGGCCTTCCCGCAGGTGTCCAGCCGGCGCTTCGCGGGCTCGGTGTTCTTCCGCCGGGAGGGCCCGCGCCCGTCCTACCGGGCCGCGGTCGGCGGGCGGGCCCTGGCCGAGCAGTTCGCCGCCGTCTTCCCCCGGCTGGCGGCCGGAATCCCGGACCTGGAGGAGCAGTTGGGCGCCAAGCCGGTCTCCGCCGTCCGGCTCACCCGGTGCGACCGGTGGGTCCTGGGCGGCACGGCCGCGCTGGTCGGCGACTCCTGCCACGCGATGGCGCCGTTCATGGGCCAGGGCATGAACGCCGCCTTCGAGGACGTCCGCACCCTGGTCGCCTGCCTGGACCGGGAGCGGGACTGGGAACGGGCCTTCGCCGCGTACGAGCGGATCCGCAAGGGCGACGGCGACGCGATCGCGGACATCTCCTACCGGCACTACTGGACGATGTCCCGGCTGCCGGACCCCAGGCACGAGGCGGAGGAGGCCATCGCGCGCCGACTGGTCGACCTGATGCCGGAGCGGTTCCGGCCCCTGTACGAGCGCTGCGCGTTCAGCGAGGAGAGCTACTCCCTGGCGCTCACCGAGGAGCACCGGCTGCGCGAGCTTGCCCGGCGGATCCTCAGCCGGCACGGCGCCGGCGCCGCCGAGCTGCCCGACCCGCAGCTGCGGGCCTTCGCCGGGGCCGGCTGAGCCGCGCGGTCTGCTCGGCCCGCTCCGCCTGCTCGGCCCGCTCTGCCTGCTCGGTCCGCCCGATCTGCGCGATTCGCGTGAACTGTCGTGTCACCAGCCGGAACTGACGGGAGATCAACGATGATTCTGGTCGTTTTCAGGTCGCGCTTCTCGGAGCAGTACGACCACGAGTACGAGACCACGGAGGACTACCTCGCCAAGAAGGTGCGGGCGGTCTACGGGGACGACCTCGTCCAGGTCAAGAACTACGAGACCGAGGACGGCGAACGCCTCGCCCTGGTGTGGTGGCGCGACCCCGAGACGCTGGCGCGGTGGCGCGCCGACGTGGAGCACCACAACGCCCAGCAGCAGGGGAAGGAGAAGTGGTACGCCTTCTACGAGTTGACCGTCGCCGAGGTGATCCGGACCAGCTCGACCCTGGAGCCCGAGGCGTACCCGGCGCCCTGAGCCCGCTGTCCCGGCCCCGGCGGGCGCCGTCACAGGGCGGCGAGGACCGCGCGCGTCGCCTCCCGGGTGCTCAGCGTGCCGCCGAGGTCCGGGGTGGTCCGTCCGGCCGCGATCGATCCGGCGACAGCCGCCTCGGTCGCGGCCGCCTCCGTGTCGTGGCCGAGGTGGCGCAGCAGCAGCGCGGCGGTCAGCAGGCAGGCGAAGGGGTTGGCGACGCCCCGGCCCGCGATGTCCGGCGCCGAGCCGTGCACCGGCTCGAACATCCCGAAGCCGCTCTCCGGGTTGAGGCTCGCCGAGGGCGCCAGCCCGATCCCGCCCGCCAGCGCGGCCGCGAGGTCGCTGAGGATGTCGCCGTGCGAGTTGCTGGCCACGATGACGTCGAACCGCTCGGGCTCGGTGACCAGCTTCATCGCGGCGGCGTCGACGTACAGGTGCCGGGTGGCCGTGCCGGGGTGCCGCTCGGCGGCCCGCCGCCAGCACTCCTGCCACAGCCGGCCGCCGGCCCGCACCGCGTTGGCCTTGTCCACCAGGCAGACCTCCCGGCGGGCGGTGGCGAAGGCGAAGTCCAGGATCCGGGAGACGCCGTGCCGGGTGTTGACGTCCGCGTCGACGGCCACCTCGTGGTCGGAGGAGGCGCGGAGGTTCCCGCCGATGCCGCTGTAGAGCCCCTCGGTGTTCTCCCGGACGATCACGCAGTCCAGGGCGCGCCGGGCCGGGTCCCGCAGCGGGCTGAGCCGGTCGTGCCACAGGCGCACCGGCCGGTAGTTGGCGTACAGGTCGAAGGCGTAGCGCAGCTCCAGCAGGACCTCGCGCACGTACCCGGTGTGCTCCAGGTCCGGCCGCCCGATCGCGCCGAGCAGCACCGCGCCGCTCGCCGCCACCCGGGCCAGGTCCGCCTCGCCCAGTGCCACGCCCTCCCGGCGGTAGCGCTCCGCGCCCACGTGGTCCAGCACGTCGACGTCCAGTCCCAGGCCGAACGCCTCGACCAGCCCCAGCGCGGACTCGACCACCTCGGGGCCGATGCCGTCGCCCGGAATCACACTGATGGCAGCCACGGCCGACCCTTCCTCGCGGCGGACAGGACCAACTCCGCCCGGCCGGTGCGCAGTTCCGGCCGGGCCCAGGCCCAGGCTAGGCGCCGCAACCGCCCGTACCCCCGGTTCTGTCGCGCTTCATTCACCCGGCGGCCGCCGTCGGCGCGGGGAGCGGGGATTCCCGGCTCCGGGTGCCCGGGTACGGATCGGTACGATCCCTGTATGGGTGGTGCGCGGGAAGAGGCCTGGGACGCCGATGCGGCGGAGCGGGCGGTGGCGGTGCTGAAGGCGGTGGCCGACCCGTCGCGGTACCGGCTGCTGTGGGCGCTGAGCCGCCGGGAGCTGCCGGTGAGCGAGCTGGCCGAGCTGCTGGGGGCGCACGTCGCGGCGACCTCGCAGCACCTGGCGAAGCTCCGGGCGGCCGGGCTGGTGGTGGCACGGCGGGAGGGGACCCGGATCTTCTACCGGGCCACCGAGGTGCGCGGGCTGCTCACCGAGGCCGCGCTGATCGCCCACGACCTGCCCGACCGCCGCGACGGCGGCGACGACGGCGCCGCCCCGGCCGGCGCCACCGCGCCGCAGCCCTTCGCCCGCGCGGCCCGCGCGGTGCGCCGCCGCCCGGCGACGGGCTGAGCCCTCAGCGCTCCGGGGCGTCCAGCCGGTACTCCTGCCGGTCGGCGTCGTACGCGAAGAGCCCCGCGTAGCGGCCCCAGTCGGTCGCCGTCTCCAGCTGCCGGTCGGTCTGCTCGACGGTGTAGTGGCGGCCGAGCAGGTCGCGCAGGAAGCCGGTGCGGACGGTGGCGCCGGGACGGTCGCCGAGGCTGTTGGCGATCAGCTTGATCAGCGGGACCTCCAGGGCCGCGGCGGCGAAGAGGGCGCGGGAGTCCTGGGCGTCGGCCCCGGTGTAGGCGGCGCCGGCGTCGGTGAGCAGCAGGTCGTCGCCGTGGACCTCGGCGAAGCCGAGCAGGTCGAGGGCGTCGACCTGGGGGAGCAGGTCGTCGATGTCCAGGCCGAGCTCGTCGGCGAGGCCGGCCAGGTCGCAGCCGCCGCCCCGGTGGGCGATCGTCTCGGAGAGACCGGAGAGGCCGTCGACGCCGGCGGTGGGCAGCGGGGTGCTGGCGACGGTGCGGCGGTCGGGGTCGGGGCCCGGCTGGTCGGTGCGGCCGGGCGTCCGGGTGTCCTTGGGGCGGCCGGTCATGATCCGGTACACCCGGTCCACCCGCTCGTCGAAGGCGGCCGAGTCGCGGTCGCGCGGCCGTTCCAGGTCGACCTCGACGGTCTCCCGGATGGTCCCGTACGGGCGGGCGCCGAGGACCACGACGCGGTCGGCCATCAGCACCGCCTCCTCGATGTTGTGGGTGACCAGCACGACGGCCCGGGTCGGGAACTGGCCGGAGTCCCACAGCTCCATCAGCTCGCCGCGCAGGTTCTCGGCGGTGAGCACGTCGAGGGCCGAGAACGGCTCGTCCATCATCAGCACGTCCGGTTCGACGACCAGCGCCCGGGCGAAGCCGACCCGCTGGCGCATGCCGCCGGAGAGCTCCTTGGGGTAGGCGGACCCGAAGCCGGTGAGGCCGATCAGGTCGATGGCCTGGGCGGCGGCCCGGGCGCGCTCCCGGGGCGGCACCCCGCGGGCCTCCAGGCCGAGCTCGACGTTCTGCCGGACGGTCAGCCAGGGCAGCAGCGCGAAGGTCTGGAAGACCAGCGCGGTGCCGGGGTTGGCGCCGGTGAGCGGGGTGCCGCGGTAGCGGACGGTGCCGGAGCTGGGTGGGATCAGGCCGGCCAGGCAGCGCAGCAGGGTGGACTTGCCGGAGCCCGAGCGGCCGAGCACGGCGACGATCTCGCCGGCCCGCACGGTCAGGTCGATGCCGGAGAGCACCGGCAGTTCGCCGGCGGCCCCGGCGTAGGCCTTGGTCAGGCCGACGGTCTCCAGCAGGACCTCGTCGTCCGGGCGCGGGGCGTCCCCGTGCGGGACGTCCCCGCGCGGGACGGGCGCGGGCTCGACGGGCGCGGGCTCGGCGGGGCGGCGGCGGAAGGGGAAGCGCATCGGCGGACTCCGGACTACAGCGAGTAGCGGCGCTCGGCCAGCCGGTACAGCCGGCGCCAGAGCAGACGGTTGAGGACGACGACGTACAGGCTCATCACCGCGACCCCGGCGAGCAGGCGCGGGTGGTCGCCGTGCTCGGCGGCCCGGGCGATGTACGCGCCGAGGCCGGTCGCGGTGAGCGTGGTGGAGCCGAAGGTGACCACCTCGGCGACGATGGAGGCGTTCCAGGCGCCGC
Organism: Kitasatospora sp. NPDC058046; assembly: GCF_042885595.1. Classification (NCBI taxonomy): domain Bacteria; kingdom Bacillati; phylum Actinomycetota; class Actinomycetes; order Kitasatosporales; family Streptomycetaceae; genus Kitasatospora; species Kitasatospora sp. NPDC058046. Next base: position 344,604 of record NZ_JBHVRS010000003.1, on the reverse strand, counting down.
CGGAGGCGGTGATCCCGCCGGTGACGTACGCCGGGAAGATCCCGGGGATGATCAGCCGCCGCCAGCGCTGCCGGCCGCGCACGCCGAGGTCGTCCATCGCCTCGCGCAGGTCGGCGGGGACGGCCATGGCCCCGGCGATGGCGTTGAACAGGATGTACCACTGGGAGCCGAGGGCCATCAGCAGGATGCCGCCGAGGTCGATCGACACCCCGGTGCGCAGCAGCAGCCAGACCACCAGCGGGAAGACGAAGTTGGCCGGGAAGCCGGCCAGCACCTGGACGACGGGCTGGGCGATCCTGGTCAGCCGGGGCGAGAAGCCGATCCGCACGCCGATCGGCACCCAGACCACGGTGGCCACCGCGACCAGCACGACCACCCGGGCGAGGGTGGCGAGCCCGAGCAGCAGCGGCTCGCCGAAGACGCCGAGGCCGGTGCGGTCGGCGAGGTAGCGGCCGAGGTCGACGAGGCCCCAGAGCACGATGCCGCCCGAGACGAGGCCGAAGGCCACGTCCCCGGCCCGCCGCCGGCCGGGGTGGACGGCCGGCGGGCGCTCGGCGGTGCCGAACACCCGCCCGGCCCGGTTCAGGGCCCGGCCGACGGGCCGCAGCACCCGGCCGAGCGCGGCGGGCAGGCGGGAGCGGCGCAGCAGGTCCAGCACGACCGAGCGCTGCACCTCGGTGGCCTCGGACTGCTCGTTCTTGAACCGTTCGGCCCAGGCGGTGAGCGGCCGCCAGAACAGGAAGTTGACGCCGACCACCAGCACCACCATGGTGGCGATCGCCCAGCCGACCCGGCCGAGGTCCCCGGCGGCGATGGCCGCGCCCGCGTACGAGCCGACCCCGGGCAGCGCGTACCGCTGGCCGTCCACGGTGATCGCCTCGGAGGCGACCAGGAAGAACCAGCCGCCGCCGAAGCCGAGCATGCCGTTCCAGACCAGGCCGATCATGCCCGAGGGCAGTTCGACCTTCCAGAACCGCGTCCACCGGCTGAACCCGAACGAGCGGGACAGCTCGTCGAGTTCGGGCGGCAGCGAGACCAGCGCCTGGTAGAAGGCGAAGGTCATGTTCCAGGCCTGGGAGGTGAAGATGGCGAACACGGCGGCGCATTCCAGGCCGAGCATCGAGCCGGGGAAGAGCGCGAGGAAGCCGGAGACGGCGACGCTCAGGAAGGCGAGCACCGGCACCGACTGGAGGATGTCCAGTGCCGGGATCAGCACCCGCTCCAGCCGGCGGCTGCGGGCGGCGGCGTAGGCGTAGCCGAAGGTGAAGACGACCGAGACGGCGAGCGCGGTGAACATCCGCAGCAGCGAGCGCAGGGCGTCGTACGGCAGCCGGGCCGGATCGGTGTCGACGGCCGCGTCCCGGGCGGTGGAGAACCGGAGGGTGCCGCCCTGGCCGAGGCGCAGCCCCAGGTAGAGCAGCACCAGCACGGCGGCCGCGACGACCAGGTCCACCCACACCCGACCGCCGAGGCGGCTCGCCGTCCGGGCGGGCAGCGAGCCCCGGGACAGGGCCGGGACGGACTTCGGCAGGGTCATGGCGGTACCTCCGGCGCAAACCCGGGCAGTCTGCTCCCTCGGTACGTCCGTACGCAAACCCGTCCCGCGTTTCGAGGACCGCTGCCCGGGCCCCGCCGGTCGCTACCGGGTGGGAGCGGCCCCGGTGTGCCGCCGGGCCGCGGTGACCAGCAGCCGGGCGGTGCGGACGGGCAGGTCCAGGTGCCGGGCGATCCACTGGGGGTCGTGCCCGTGGGTGGCGAACACCCAGGCGGTGTAGAGCCGGCTCAGGCCGGGCGCGCCGGGGGCGAGCAGCAGCGGGCGGACCTGCTCCATCGGGAAGCCGTCCAGCGAGCGGGCGCTGAACCACTGGGCGTCGTCGCGGAACGGCCGGGCCCCCGCCGCCGCGCCCGCCCGCCGCCGGCTGGTGGCCAGCAGCAGGGCGAGCAGCAGCCCGGCGGTCGAGGCGCCGATGAGCGTGCCGGACAGGAAGAGCCGCAGGGGGTGGGGCGCGAGGGCGACGGCGAGGCCCTCGGCGGTGATCAGCAGTAGGACGCCGCACAGCGCGGTCCCTCTGCCGGTCCTGGGGAACAGGGCGGTTCGGGTCATCGCGGGGGTCCTCCTTCGGACGGTCGTCGGGTCCTTCGGTGGTGGGGTCGGGCGGTCAGGTCAGGTCAGGTCAGGTCAGGTCAGGTCCGGCCGGGTCAGGTCCGGCCGGCGGCGTCAGGCGGTCCGGGCCAGCCGGGGGTCGTACTTGTAGCCGATCTGCCGGACGGTGGCGATCGCCTCCCGGTGCCCGGGGCCGAGCTTGCGCCGGATCCGGGCGATGTGGGTGGCGACGGTGCGGGAGTCGCCGCTGTCCGGGCGCCCCCAGACGTTCTCCATCAGCTGGCGCCGGGAGTGCACCCGCAGCGGGTTGCCGACCAGGTGGGCGAGCAGCTCGAACTCCAGGTACGGCATGGTGACGGGGCGGCCCTCGACGGTGACGGTGCGCTGCTCGGTGTCCACCACCAGGCCGGGCGCGGGAGCCGGCCGCGGGGCCGGGCGCCGGGCGGGCGCGGGGTGGTCCGAGAAGAGGGCGTCGAGCCTGGGGTAGCGCAGGGCCATGGCGGAGGGGCTCCTTCGGGGTCTGGGCGGCCGGGGCGACCGGGGTGGACGGGACGGGCGGCGCGGACGGGGCGGGGGTGCGGGCGGAGCGGGAGCGCCGCTCCGCCCGCTCAGCGGCCGGGGTGCCAGGTGGCCTCCAGCCGGGCCGTCCCGTCCGGCGCCGGGACGGTCCGCCAGCGGGCCCGCAGCCCGCCGGTGCCCGCGGCCGCCGGGCCGCCGCCCCCGCCCGCCGGGCCGGCGGCCGGAGCCGGGGCGGCCCGGAGGACGCTGTTGTCGAGGGGGCTCGCCGCCAGGCGTCGGCCGACGGCGGCGAGGGTGGAGCGCAGTCGGCCCCGGTCGGTGGACGGACGGGTGGGCCGGAAGACGGCGACGATGGTCATGGCAGGTCACCTCCGTGACAGGACAACGGGCAGGGCGTGCGCGGAGCCGGTCGGCTCAGTGGTTCAGCGCGGTCTGGACGATCTTGACGACGACCATCGCCATCGCGATCAGCAGGTAGGCGCGCAGGGCGCCCATGCCGACCTTGCGGGCGGTGGACAGCACCGGCTTGTCGAGGGTCTCCAGCGGGGGCATCCGCCAGTTCTCCCGGCCGGTGCGGTCGACCGGGTCCTCCTTGGTGCCGCGGCGCCCGAAGGTGAAGAAGTACCCGGCGACGAGCACACCGGCGACGCCGCAGCCGGCCATGATCCACAGGATCGCGTCGGAGCTGATGTCCGGCCAGACCACGGCGGCGGTGAGGATCAGCGAGAGCATCACCAGGACGCCGACCACCGCCGAGGTGAAGGCGTTGGTCCTCGGCCCGTTCGTCCAGGGCCCCAGTACGGCGCGGTCGTTGCAGAGCAGCAGCAGGAAGACGGTCGCGGAGGGCAGCAGCACCCCGGCCAGCACCTGGACGAACTGGGTCATCAGGCCCTGGGTGTAGTCGGTGGAGAGCAGCGTGATCGCCGCCGCCGCGACCACCAGGCCCGCGTAGATCCCGTAGAAGCCCTTGGCGCCCTTCACCCCGCGGTGCAGCGAGTGCTTGATGCCGAAGACGTCGCCGATCGCGTACGCGGTGGACAGCGACACCGCGAAGGCGCCGATGATCGAGGCGTCCAGCAGGGCTATCGCGAACAGCACGCCGGCCAGGTGCCCGGCCTTGTCCTCGATGCCCCGGGCGACGGCGGCCGCGTCGGAGAACTGGCCGAAGCCGTCGGTGCCCGCGAAGGCGGCGGCGGTGAGGCCCATCATGGCGGCGGCGCCGACGATGACGATCACGATGCCGATCCAGAGGTCGGCCTTCTCGTACTTCATGAAGCGCGGGGTGATCCGCTTGTCGATGACGTACGACTGCTGGAAGAACAGCTGCCAGGGCGCCACGGTGGTGCCGACGATGGAGACGATCACCAGCATCACGGCCGCGAGCTGACCGGACCCGCCCGGCATGCTCGGGACGACGAAGTCGTGCGCCATCTGCGAGGTCTTCGGGTGCACCATGAAGTAGATCGGCACCAGCAGCAGCGAGCCCAGGCAGAGCGCCACGGCGACCCGCTCGAAGCGCCGGAACGAGCCGGTGAAGGCCGAGGCGATGATGATCCCGGCCGCCAGCACCACCGAAGCGGCCTTCGGCAGGCCGAGGTACCCGGCCGCGAGCGTGACCCCGATGAACTCGGTGACCAGGGTCAGCGCGTTCAGCAGGAAGAGGTCGATCACGCTGAACGCGCCCCAGAACTTGCCGAAGCGCTCCAGGATCAGCCGGGCGTGCCCGACCCCGGTGACGGCGCCGAGCCGCAGCACCATCTCCTGGTTGACGTAGAGCACCGGGACCAGCATCAGCAGGGTCCACAGCAGCTGGGTGCCGTAGTTCTGCCCGGCCTGCCCGTAGGTGGAGAAGGCGCCGGCGTCGTTGTCGCCGACCATCACGATCAGGCCGGGCCCGATGATCGCGAGCAGGGTCTTCAGCCGCGCCGACAGGCCGTGGCGGGGCGTGGTGTCGTCGAGCCGGATGGTGCCGAGGGCACCCTTGATGTCGCCGAGGTGAGCGTCGTCCAGGACGGCCGAACGCGGCTCGGGGACAGTGGAGTTGAGTGTGGCGTGGGTGGTCATGGTGGTTTCCTCCCTGGGCCCCGGACAGGCGGGGCGGTTCGGAGGCAGGCGGCAGCGCTCCCTGCAAGCGGACACGGCGCATCGGCGCGCGGCTGCGCGGCCCGTACGGAGGTGTGCGGGCACGGCGGAGCCGCGTGCGGACGTGGCGTGGACGTCGTGGCTGACGGATCGTCAGGACGTGGTGCAGGGAAGGTTGTTACCGCATGCCGGAGGTGTACGAGGGCAAGCGGGGGTAGGGGCAACTGTGGCCCGGACTACTGCAATCCATGTCTCTCGCCTCCTCCCGGCCGGCGCACCCCGTGGTGCGTGTCATCGACGCGGCAAGGAGTTCACCGGCCCGCGCAACGCGACCGCCGGTTCACCCCAACTCGTCAGAGCTTAGTCCCGTCCGGAGGTGATACTTGCGCACTTGGTTAAACCTTTACCTTTGGCGTTCTGGGCGTTCTGGGCGTTCCGGGCGTTCCGGGTGCTCCGGGCGTTCCGGTCGCTCCGAGGCGCTCGTCCCGGTCCTCCGCTTCAGGACTTCTCGACCGTCACCTTCAGGTGCTTCATGATCGGCTGGTCGCTCTGGGTGCTGTAGTCGCCGATCGCGCACAGCACGTTCAGCTCCGGCATGTACCCGGCCGCGCAGCCGCGCGGGATGTCGTACGGGACGGCCAGGTAGCCGTGCACCGAGCGGGTGCTGCCGTCCCGGGCGGTGCTGGTGACGTCCACCCGGTCGAACTCGGCCAACCCGCGCTCGCGCATGTCGTCCCGGTTCATGAACACCAGGGTGCGCAGGTTCTTCACGCCCCGGTAGCGGTCGTCGTCCGAGTAGATGGTGGTGTTCCACTGGTCGTGCGAGCGCATCGTGCCCAGCGCCAGGGTGCCCGCCCCGGGGACGACGTCGGGCAGCGGGGCGGCGGAGAACTCGGCCCTGCCGGAGGGGGTGTCGAAGACCAGCTCGCGGGCCGGCTGCTTGATCCGGAAGCCCAGCGGCAGCCGCACCCGGCGGTTGAAGTCCTCGAAGCCGTCCAGGACCCGGGCCATGGTGTCGCGGATGCGGTCGTAGTCCTCGATGTACCACTCCCACGGGGTGGTGCTGTCCGGCAGCGCCGCGCGGGCCATCCCGGCGACGATCGCGGGCTCGGAGAGCAGGTGCGGCGAGGCCGGGCGCTTCATGCCGACCGACAGGTGCACCATGCTCATCGAGTCCTCGACCGAGGTGGACTGCACCCCGGCGCGCTGGTGGTCCTTCTCGGTCCGGCCCAGACAGGGCAGGATCAGCGCGGCCCGCCCGTGCACCAGGTGGCTGCGGTTCAGCTTGGTGCTCACCTGGACGGTCAGCTCGCAGGACTCCAGGGCCTGCCGGGTGTACGGGGTGTCCGGCGCGGCGAGCGCGAAGTTGCCGCCCATGCCGACGAACACCGTGACGTCGCCGCGCCGCATCGCCTCGATCGTGCCGACGGTGTCCAGCCCGTGCTCGCGCGGCGGCTCGATCCCGCACACCTCGGCGAGCCGGTCCAGGAACCCGGCGGCGGGCCGGTGGTCGATGCCGCAGGTGCGGTTGCCCTGGACGTTGCTGTGCCCGCGCACCGGGGAGGGGCCCGCCCCCTCGCGGCCCAGGTTGCCGCGCAGCAGCAGGAGGTTGACGATCTCCCGGACGGTGTCCACGCCGTGCTCGTGCTGGGTCACGCCCAGGCACCAGCTGAAGATCGAGCGGTCGGCCTCCCGGTAGACCCGGGCCGCCCCGAGGATGTCGGCCCGCTCCAGCCCGCTCTGGCGCTCGATCTCCTCCCAGGGCGTGGCCAGGCAGATGTCGCGGTAGGCCTCGAAGCCGGTGGTGTGGCGGTCGATGAACAGCCGGTCCAGCGCCCGGTCGTCGGCCGCGGACTGCTCCAGGACCGCCTTCGCCATGCCGCGCAGCAGCGCCATGTCGCCGCCGATCCGCGGCTGGAGGTTCAGGGTGCTGGTGCGGGTGGCCCGGTTCAGCGCCATGTCGGTGAAGTCGTGCGGGATGATCGTCCGGGTCGCCGCCGCCTCGACCAGCGGGTTGATGTGGACGACCTGCGCGCCGCGCTTGTACGCCTCGGCGAGCGAGGTGAGCATCCGGGGCGCGTTGGAGGCCGCGTTGACGCCCAGGATGAACAGCGCGTCGGTGACCTCCCAGTCCTTGAGGTCGACCGTCCCCTTCCCGGTGCCGAGCGAGGCCTGCAGCGCCCGGCCGCTGGCCTCGTGGCACATGTTGGAGCAGTCGGGCAGGTTGTTGGTGCCCAGTTCGCGGGCCAGCAGCTGGTAGAGGAAGGTCGCCTCGTTGCCGAGCCGGCCGGAGGTGTAGAACGCCGCCCGGTTCGGGTCGTCCAGTCCGCGCAGGGTGCGGCCGACCAGGGCGAACGCGTCCTTCCAGCCGATCGGGACGTAGTGGTCGGTGTCCGGGTCGTAGACCATCGGCTCGGTGAGCCGGCCCTGGTCCTCCAGCGCGAAGTCGCTCCACCCGGACAGCTCGGTCACCGAGTGGGCGGCGAAGAACTCCCGGCCGACCCGCTTGCGGGTCATCTCCCAGGTGACGTGCTTGATGCCGTTCTCGCAGATGTCCAGGTGCAGGCCCTTGGTGTCGTCGGGCCAGGCGCAGCCGGGGCAGTCGAAGCCGCCGTTCTCGTGGTTCATCCGCATCACCGCCCGCGGCCCGTCCAGGTACGCGCCCTCGCGGGCCAGGAAGCGGGTGACGCTCTTGGCGGCGCCCCAGCCGGCGGCCGGGTGGTGGTACGGCGCGACGTGGGGCGGCCCGGCGGGGGAGGGGCCGACGTCCTCCCGCGGCTCCCGCGGGGGCTCCTGCGGCTGCTTCCGCGGGGGAGTGGTGGCGGCGTCGTCGGAGGTGGTCACGGTACTCGCCTTCCGTCGCACGGGTCGGACAACCGGGGCTGGGTCGAGGCTATGCCGGGCGGTCGGGGCGCGCGCGTCGAGCGGCCGCGGGTGCCGGGCGCGTGCGGCAGGACCGTACGCCCGACCCGTGCGCCCGGTGGTCAGGCGCCGCCCGGCAGGCTGCCGAGGACGGCGGCCACCTCGGTGCGCCGGGCGACCTCCAGCAGCGCGCGGGCCATCACCGAGCCGGGCTCCCGGGCGGCGGTCACCAGCCCGATCGGCGCGCTGTGCACCGGCTCCGCCAGCGGGACGGCCCGCATCCCGTGCGGTACGCCGAACACGTGCAGCCAGGCGTACGGCACGATGCTCGCCCAGTGGCCGGTTCGGACGTGGGCGAAGAGCGAGGCCACCGAGTCGGTCTCGACCCGGGGCGTGGCCTCGAGGCCGAGGCCCGCGAACACCTCGTCCAGCACCCGGCGGCCCTGCATGCCCGGGTGCAGCAGGCACAGCGGCAGCCGGGCGGCCTCCTCCCAGGTCGCCCGGGGGTGCCGGGCCAGCTCGTCGGCCGGGCCGGTCAGCAGGACGTACCGCTCCTCGTAGAGCGGGAGCGCGCGCAGGTCGTCGGTGCCCGGTCCGGGCAGGTAGGTGATGCCCGCGTCGATCTCGAAGTTCCGCACCTGGCGCAGGAGTTCGTCGGATCGCAGGTCGGTGGACAGCTCCACGGCGGCCAGCGGGTGGGCGGCGCAGAACGGTCCGGTGAGCAGCGGGACGGCGCCCGAGGCGGTCGGCACCGAGCCGATCCGCAGCCGTCCGGCCAGGCCGGTGCGCAGCGCGTCCACCTCGTCCCGCAGGGCGTCCCGGTCGGCCAGGATGCGCTGCGCCCACAGCACGATCCGCTCGCCCTCGGGCGTCAGGCCCTCGTAGCTGCGCCCGCGCCGCACCAGCAGCACCTTCAGCTCGTCCTCCAGCTTGCGCAGGGCCTCGGAGAGCGCGGGCTGGGAGACGTGGCAGGCCTGGGCGGCGCGGGCGAAGTGGCGCTCGCGGGCGAGCGCGACGAGGTACTCCAGCTGGCGGAAGAGCATCTACCGGCCTTCCTCCCGGACGGCGGCCTCGGCGTCGGTTCGGACGTCCGGGCCGACGTCGATCCGGTCCGCGCGGGTGTAGACGTTCATCGACTCGCCGCGCAGGAAGCCGACCAGGGTCAGCCCGGTCTCCTCCGCGAGGTCCACGGCCAGCGAGGACGGCGCGGAGACCGCCGCGAGCAGCGGGACGCCCGCCATCACGGCCTTCTGCACCAGTTCGAAGGAGGCCCGGCCGCTGACCATCAGCACCGTGCCGCGGGCCGGCAGCAGCCCCTCGCGCAGGGCGTGGCCGACCACCTTGTCCACGGCGTTGTGCCGGCCCACGTCCTCGCGCAGGCAGAGCAGCCGCCCGTCGGCGTCGAACAGCCCGGCCGCGTGCAGGCCGCCGGTGCTGTCGAAGACCTTCTGGGCGGCGCGCAGCCGGTCCGGCAGCGCGGAGAGCAGCGCGGGGGTGACGCGCAGCCCGTCCTCGGCGACGCTCCACGGCGCGGTGGTGCGCACCGCGTCCAGGCTGGCCTTGCCGCACAGGCCGCAGGAGGAGGTGGTGTAGAAGTTGCGCTCCAGCGAGGCGTCGGGGGCGGGCACACCGGGGGCCAGCTGGACGTCCACCACGTTGTAGGTGTTGCCGCCGTCGGCGGTCGCGCCGGCGCAGTAGCGGATGCCGGCCACCTGCCCGGCGGCGTGCACCACGCCCTCGCTGACCAGGAAGCCGGCCGCCAGGTCGAAGTCGCTGCCCGGGGTGCGCATGGTCACCGTCAGCGGGCGCCCGCCGACCCGGATCTCCATCGGCTCCTCGGCGGCCAGGGTGTCGGGACGGTACGAGGGCGCGCCCTGGCGCAGGCGCAGCACTCTGCGGGGTACGGTCACTCGGCCCATGGCGGTCGGCTCCTCGGTGGTGTGCTGGCGACGGACTGTACGGATGCATCCTCGCGCGTCGGCGGCTCAGGGTGCTCCCCGGCCGGCAGGTGGCGGCGGCTGTGGGCGGCGGTGACCGCCAGGCAGAGCAGGCCGACGGCCGCCATGCCCGCCAGCAGCGCCGGGTAGGAGGCGTGGCCGGCGGTGCCGGCGAGCAGCAGCGGGGTGAGGAAGCCGCTGGAGGTGGTGCTCTGGTAGAGCGAGGCGGAGGTCGGGCCGGAGGCGCGCGGGTCGGGGGCGTGCCGGGTGAGCCGCTCCACCTCGTGCAGCCCCGCGCCGAGCGTCAGCCCGTACCCGGTGCCGAGGACCACGGCGGCGGCCACCACCAGGCCCACCGAGTCGCGGGCGGCGGCGACGGCGCCGAGCAGCAGCCCGGCGATCACGGTGGCCATCGCGGTGAGGGTGGCCCGGGCGCTGTCCGCGTCGTCCAGCCGGGCGGCGAAGGGCTGGGCGACCACGCCGGTGGCCAGGGTCAGCGCCGCGACCAGGCCGCTGAACAGCGGGGCGTAGCCGGGCACCCGGTCGGCGACCAGCGGCGGCAGCACCACGTACGCCACGGTGGCGGCGCCGAGCACGGCCGGGCTGGCGGGCAGCACGACGTAGCGGAACCGGGGGTGGCGGACGGCCGCCGTGCGGTGCGGGGGCGTGCCGCGGCCAGGGGCGCTCTCCGGCCCGCCCGCCGCCCTGGTCCCTGCCCTGACCCCTGCCCTGGCCTCCGGCTTCGTCTCCGGGAGCCGGCGGGTGCCCCGCAGCACCAGCAGGCAGCCCAGCGCGTGGGCGAGGGCGGGCAGCACCGTCGGGCCGGGCAGCCACTCGGCGAGCACCCCGGAGGCCAGCGCGCCCGCCGCGAAGCCCGTACCGGTGGCGTACATCGCCCGGCGGGCCGCCCGCTCGGGCGGGACGGCGGGCCCGGAGAGCTCGCGCAGCCAGGCCGTCCCGGCCAGGAAGACCAGCCCGGCCGCGAAGCCGGTGGCCAGCCGGGCGGCGTACACGGACGGCTCGTCCGGCAGCGCCAGCACGACACTGGCGGCGGCGGACAGTCCCAGCGCGCCGCGCACCGTCCGCCGCCGGCCGTACCGGTCGGCGGCGGGCCCGCCCAGCAGCAGCCCGGGCACCAGGCCGACCAGGTAGACCGAGAACATCGCGGACAGCGAGAGCGCCGACCAGTCGGTGCGCGCCCGGTACACGGTGGCCAGCGCGGTGAACTGGTTGGCGCCCCAGGCGGCGACGGCGACGGCGGCGGCCGCCGGGAGCCAGCGGGCGGTGCGGGACGGGGGCATGCGCGCGCTCTGCTCGGTTTCTCTCGGGTGCTTTCCGGGGGCGTGAATTCGCTGGGAATTCGCGGTTCCCCGATTCCCGTCCAGTGTCCGGCAGGCCATCGCGGCACGTCAAAGAGGCAACGCGACTGAACCGATAAGCCCCGCCTATCAACAGCCCCGCGGATATCCGCCGATATCCCGGCCCGTTTCCCCCGGAATTCCGACCGGAATTCGACCGTGCCGCGCCGTGCCGCGCCGTGCCGCGCTGTGCCGTGCCGCCCAGCGCCGCCTCAGCCCGACTGCGGGCCCGCGTCGGCGCCCACCGACAGCACCACCGCGCTGGCCGCGCCTGCCGGGGTGTCGTAGTTCACCGTCTCCCCGGCGTGCCGCCCGAGCAGCGCCTTCCCGAGCGGGCTGTCGAAGGTCACCAGGGTGAGGTCCCGCTCCTCCGCGATCTCCGAGATCTCGACGGTCTCCTCCGTGCCGTCGTCGAACCGCACGTTCACCGTCGACCCCACCCCGACCACCCGCGCGGACGGCTCCCCGGCCACCTCGGCCTCCCGCAGCCGCGCCTCCAGCTCGACGATCCGCCGGTCCAGCCGCGCCACCTCCGACGCCCGCTGCAACTCGTCCGCCGCGTCCGCCCGGTCCCCCACCGGATCCACCCCGCGCAGCGTCGCGGCCACCTCCCCCCGCTCCACCCGCAGCTGCGCCAATTCCTCCCGCACCGCACGCAGACCCTCGGCACTGATCGGTTCCGGCCCACCGCTCATCCCAAGCTCCCGGGGCTGCTCGTCACACACTCGAACACCGGCCGTCTCCCATTACCCCACCACCCGCACCCCCGGGCAACTTCCGGGCCGGTCGACCACCCGGAGCGGGCCCCGCGGGGCCGTGGGTCAGCGGGTGAGCAGCCGGGCCGGGACGATCGGTTCGAGGAAGACGCTCGGTGTGCCGTGCCAGGACACGCTGAGGGCTTCGCGGGCGCGGGTGCACGCCACGAAGAGCAGGCTCAGCTCGCCGGTGAGGTCCTCCTGGTGCTGCAGCGGGTCGGTGTCCGCCGGGGTGATCGCGCTGCGCAGGGGCACCGTGCCGTCGCTGACGCCGACCACGGCGACGCAGCGGTACTCCAGGCCCTTCATCCGGTGCATGGTGCCGACCCGTATGCCGGGGGACGGCGCGTCGCCGAGCACGTGGGTCGGGATCCCGGCCTGCCCCAGGGCGTGGGCGGCCTCGCGGCCGAGCCGTCCGGTCCGTACGGCGACGCCGATGTCCTCCGGGCTCACGCCCGAGGCGGTCCACTCCTCGACGCGGGCGACGAGGGCCCGGAACTCCTCGGCCCGGTCGGGGTGGCCGGACACGTCGGGGTGGGCGCCGTGCAGGGTCGAGTGGTAGCCGGCCAGCGAGTCCTCCCCGCCGTCCATGTCGTCCGGGCGTTCGCCGGTGAGCAGGGACGCGGACCAGGTGAGGATCTCCTGTGTCGTCCGGTAGTTGATCCGGAGTCGGAAGGAGCGGCCGACCACCTGGATGCCGAGCGAGCGCAGCGAGACCTTGTTCCCGTAGATCCGCTGGTGCGGATCGCCGGAGAGGAACAGGTCGTCCGGGCCGGTGGCCACGAGCGCGCGCAGGAACCGCCATTGGACGGGGTGCAGGTCCTGCGCCTCGTCGATCACCACGTGCCGGAACGGGCGGTCGCCCTGGTCGTCGAGCATCCGCGCGGCCCGCGCGCAGACCTGGAGGTACGTCAACTCCCCGGCCTTGCGCAGCTCCTCCTCGAACGCGGCCACCGCGTGCCACAGTTCGGTCCGCTCCGGCGTTCCGAGGGCCTTGCCCCGTCCGGTCCGCGGGGCCTTCAGGTACTGCTCCCGGCTCCCGATCGACTGGGCCAGTACGACCTGTCGCCACTCCTGGTCGAGGAACAGGTCGGTGAACCCGACGCCGAGCCGGCGGGCGACCCGTCCCCAGCGGGCCAGGATCGGGTGCTGCTGGAAGAGGACCTTCGACGGGGCGCCGCCGGGGGAGCGCCGCAGGACCTCGGCGGCCAGCGCGTCGACGGTGACCACCCGGACCTTCGCCCGGATCCGTCCGTCCGTCACGAGCAGGGCGAGGCAGCGCTCCAGCTCCGCGGCGAGGTCCTCGGAGGAGGTGGTCAGCAGAATCGATCCGTCAGGCGCCTCCGCCGGCAACCGGCGGGCCAGGTGGTAGGCCCGGTGCAGGGCCACCACCGTCTTCCCGGTGCCGGGGCCGCCGGTCACCCGGGCCGGCCCGCTGTACGACTCCCGGTAGGCGACCCGGTACTGGGCCGGGTGCAGGAAGATCCGCCAGGCGTCGAAGGGGCGTTCCAGGATCTCCAGCAGTTCGTCGGGCCCGGACACCAGGGCGACCCGGCCGCGCGCGCGGGCCATCGCCGAGACCAGCCCGTCGGCGGGCTGGTCGACGCTCGTGGGCGCGGCCGCCCGGGCGTACGCCCGGACGATCTCACGATCGATCTCGGCCGGCTCCATCCCGCTCGCGAGGCCGACCAGGACGTCGAACTGCTGCTCCGGCAGCACGCGGTGGAGCGCCTCCAGATGGGCCTCGTCGGGGAGCAGCCGGATGATCGGCAGGATCTCCTCGTCGACGCCCAGGCTGCGCAGGACCTTGTCGGAGCGGTCGGCGAAGAGCCTGCGGGGTTCGTCGGCGGCCAGCGCCTTCAGCGACCGGGAGGCCCGTTCCAGCGCGACGTCGTTGCGGATCTCGACGCCCTGGGTGGCGGCGTTGACGGAGGCCCGGTGCTTGACCGCCCAGTCGTTGGCCTTGTCGTGCGGAAGGACCTTCAGCAGGAGGTAGCCGTCGCCCCGGTCGGCCTTGAGGACGACCCCGCGCCAGAAGTCGGTGATCCGGATGGTCCGGATCCGGGGGTCCCGCTGGTTGGTGAGCTTCTCCAGGTGCACGCCGGTGTGGGTGGCCTCGGTGAACTTCTCGAAGGTCTCGAAGACCCGCCGCTGCACCGGCTTCTCCAGCGCCGCGAACTCCATCAGGAAGTCCCGGTGCATGCCCAGCGTCGCCACCCCGGCCCCCTCGTGCCCGTGCCCGTCCGCCCGGGCCGTGCGTTTCACTGTACTGGCCCGGATGATCACTCACGCCGGGCCGCCCGACGGGTGGTCGGATCGAGGGTGGCGGTGATCACCTTCGGGGGTGGGGGTGGGGGGAAAGCGCAGGTCGGGGGCTCGGGTGGGGAGGGTGGGGGAGGGACCGGCGGTCGGGGCGCGGGCGGGCGAAGCTACCATGTGGGCAACACCCTCAGCTCGAAAGATGGACTTGTGACTGTCAACGACGACGTGTTCACGGACTGGAAGAACCGCGAGGAGATCGCGGAGTCGATGATCCCGATCATCGGGCGGCTGCACCGGGAGCGGGACGTCACCGTTCTGCTCCACAGCCGGTCCCTGGTGAACAAGTCGGTGGTCAGCATCCTCAAGACGCACCGCTTCGCTCGGCAGATAGCCGGCGAGGAGCTCTCGGTCACCGAGACGATGCCGTTCCTTGAGGCCCTGACCGCCCTGGACCTCGGCCCCTCGCAGATCGACCTCGGCATGCTCGCCGCGACGTACAAGGCGGACGACCGCGGCCTGTCGGTGGCGGAGTTCACCGCCCAGGCCGTCGTCGGCGCCACCGGTGAGAACAAGCTGGAGCGCCGGTCCGGGCAGGACGTCGTGCTGTACGGGTTCGGCCGCATCGGCCGGCTGGTCGCCCGGCTGCTGGTCGAGAAGGCCTCGGGCAACGGCCTGCGGCTGAAGGCGATCGTCGTGCGCAACAGCGGCGGCGACGACCTGGTCAAGCGCGCCTCGCTGCTGCGCCGTGACTCCATCCACGGCCAGTTCCAGGGCACGATCACCGTCGACGAGGCGAACAACAAGATCATCGCCAACGGCAACGAGATCACGGTGATCTACTCCGACGACCCGACCACGGTCGACTACACGGAGTACGGGATCAAGGACGCGATCCTGATCGACAACACCGGCCGCTGGCGCGACCGCGAGGGCCTGTCGAAGCACCTGCGCCCCGGTATCGCCAAGGTCGTGCTGACCGCGCCGGGCAAGGGCGACGTCCCGAACATCGTGCACGGCGTGAACCACGACACGATCAAGCCGGACGAGCAGATCCTGTCCTGCGCCTCGTGCACCACCAACGCCATCGTCCCGCCGCTGAAGGCGATGGAGGACGAGTACGGCGTGGTCCGCGGCCACGTGGAGACCGTCCACTCGTTCACCAACGACCAGAACCTGCTGGACAACTACCACAAGGCCGACCGCCGCGGCCGCTCGGCGCCGCTGAACATGGTGATCACCGAGACCGGTGCCGCCTCGGCCGTCGCCAAGGCCCTGCCGGACCTCCAGGCGAAGATCACCGGCAGCTCGATCCGCGTCCCGGTGCCGGACGTCTCCATCGCGATCCTCAACCTCCAGCTGAAGCGGGAGACCAACCGCGAGGACGTCCTGGAGTACCTGCGGAACGTCTCGCTGACCTCGCCGCTGAAGCGCCAGATCGACTTCACCGACTCGCCCGACGCTGTCTCCAGCGACTTCATCGGCTCGCGCCACGCCTCGATCGTGGACGCCGGCGCGACCAAGGTCGAGGGCGACAACGCGATCCTCTACCTGTGGTACGACAACGAGTTCGGCTACTCGTGCCAGGTGATCCGGGTCGTCCAGTACATCTCGGGCGTCGAGTACCCGACCTACCCGGTTCCGGCGGTCTGATCCACCGGTAGGGCAGGACGACCACCGGTAGGGCAGGACGACGGAGCAGTACGGCGGGGCGGTGACCGACAGGTCGCCGCCCCGTCGGCGTTCGCGGGCGGGGCGGTCGCTATCTTGAGGGATCACTGACAGGACTGGGGAGGGTGATCGGGATGGGTGGTCGGCGGGTGCTCGCCGCGGTGGCGGCGGCCGGGGTGCTGACGGGCGTGCTGACGGGGTGCTCCTCCGGGGGGTCTTCGAAGGGCGCGGGCGGGGCGGCCGCGGGCTCGCCCGCGGCTTCGGCCGCGTCGAGTCCGGCCGCGACGGGAGCGGCGGGGGCGTCAGAGGGTACGGCGGGGGCGTCCGCGTCCGCGCCGGCGGCCGCCGACACCCCCGGGGCGGCTTCGGCGCCGGCCTCCGCACCGGCCCCGGCCGCTGCCGAGGCCCCGCACGCGGACCTGGAGGCGGCGCTGCTGGACGACAAGGTGGTCGGCCAGGTGCTGCCGGACGCGAAGGCGATGACCGGGTGGGAGGAGGAGAAGCGGAAGGTCGACACCGCCGACCACCAGGTCACCTGTGCCGGTGCCGCCGCGGCCTCCTGCGCCGGCAAGCCGCTGAGCGGGTCGGTCCGGTTCTCCTCGGGCGACGTGGTCGTCCGCTTCCTGGTGGACACCCTGCCCAGCCGGGACGCGGCGGCGCAGCGGCTGAAGGAGAACTACGCCTCGTACTCCGCCGGGCCGTTCAAGAAGGTCGACACCCCGGCGCTGGGCAGCGAGAGCCAGGCCTTCCAGGGGCCGCTGGCCGAGGGCGAGGGCGTCGGCATCGTGGTGCGCTCGGGCACCGTGGTGGCGAGCGTCACCAGCGAGGGCGGTCCGGTGGACGTGCCCGCGACGCGGAGGTTCGCGGTGATGCTGGTGAACCGGATCGAGCAGGCGCAGGCCGGGAAGACGCCGGACGCCGGGCTCGGCGCGGCCTGACGGAACCCCCTCGCCGGGCGGGCAGGGCGCTGGGCTGGGCAAACGGATGTCAGTCGACCGTGATATGTACTTTTCCCGTGGCCGCTGTGCGGTCGTGCGAAAGATACCGATGACGTTCGAGGGGGCCAGACATGCCGCTGTTCCGACGCCGCTCCGGCGGGGAGGGCGCGGAGGACCGGGCCGAGCGGCGCGGGTTCGGGTTCGGCCGCCGGGGAGCCGGAGCACCCGCGCCGGCCGGCGGCGGCGAGCCGCGGCTCGACCCGGCGTACGGGGACGAGTCGCTGCGCCTGATGCTCCGGCAGGCCTCCGCCGGGGACTGGGCCGCGCTGCGCCCCGCGCTGGCCGCCGCCCAGGGCGAGGAGCTGACCTTCCTCGTCGGGGCGATATCCGACGTGCCCCGGGTCGAGCAGTGGACGTCCCGCGCGCTGGCCGACGCCTCGGACGACACGCTGCTGCTGTTGCTGTCCGGCGCCCGGCAGATCGCCTGGGGCTGGGAGGCCCGGACGGGCGCCCGGGCCAAGGACGTCACCGAGGAGCGCTGGAAGGCGTTCCACGAGCGGCTGGACACCGCCGAGGAGCAGCTGCTGGAGGTCGCCGAGCGCGAGCCGTCCTGGCACGCCCCCTGGCGGTTCCTGCAGACCAGCGCCCTCGGGGCCTCGCTCGGCCCGGAGGTCGCCACCTGCCGCTTCGAGGCCGCGGTGCGCCGGGCGCCCGGGAGCTCCGCCTCGCACTGGGTCAGGCTTCAGCAGCTGAGCGCCAAGTGGGGCGGTTCGCACGAGGAGATGCACGCGTTCGCCCGCTCGACGATGCTCGCCGCCCCGGAGGGCAGCCACCTCGGCGAGCTGGTCGCGGTCGCGCACCTGGAGCACTGGCTGGCCCTCCCGGACGGCGAGGACCGCGCCTACCTGGCCAGTCCGGCCGTGGTGGCCGGGCTGCAGGAGGCGGCCTTCCGGTCCGTCCTGCACCCGGCCTTCGAGCCGGCGCGCGGCTGGCAGGGCTCCTTCAACACCTTCGCGATGGCCTTCTCCCTCGCCGACCAGCCCAAGACCGCGCGCCTGCTGTTCGAGGCGCTGGACGGCCTCGTGACCAAGGCGCCCTGGCACTACCTGTCGGGCGATCCGGTCAAGGCCTTCCGCGCCCACCGCGACCGCTGCACCTCGTACTGGCGCTGACGCGCACCCGGCGCCGAGTCGTACGGGCGCCCGCCGCCGACCCGCATCCCACCACCGTCATCCACCCCGCGATCGAAAGAGCCTCCGGTGTCCCCTACCGACAACCCGACGAGTGCGCACACCTTCCAGGTGGACCTGCGCGGCCTGGTGGACCTGCTCTCCCACCACCTCTACTCCAGCCCGCGGGTCTACCTGCGCGAGCTGCTGCAGAACGCCGTGGACGCGATCTCCGCCCGCCGCGCCCTCGACCCCGGGGCGCCGGCCAGGATCACCGTCCGGGCCGACGACGAGCTGTCCGTCACCGACACCGGCATCGGCCTGACCGAGCAGGACGTCCACACCTTCCTCGCCACCATCGGCCGCAGCTCCAAGCGCGACGCCGACGGCCGGCTCGACGGCGCCGGGCTGGCCCGGGCCCGCGGCGACTTCATCGGCCAGTTCGGCATCGGCCTGCTCGCCTGCTTCGTGGTCGCCGACGAGATCACCGTGGTCACCCGCTCCGCCGCCACCCCGGACGCCCCGGCGATCGAGTGGCGCGGCAGCTCCGACGGCAGCTACACCATCCGCACCCTGCCCGCCTCGGCCAAGCCCGAGCCGGGCACCACCGTCACGCTGGTCCCGCGCGCCGACGCCGCCGAGTGGACCCGCGCCGGCCGGGTCCTCGCCCTCGCCCGGGACTTCGGCAGCCTGCTGCGCCACGACGTCACCGTGGTCGACGGCAACGGAACCGAGCACCGGGTCAACCGCACCCCGCCGTGGGCCGAGCGCCACGCCTCCCCGTTGGCCAGGCGCGACGCGCTCGCCGAGTACTGCCGCGCCGCCTTCGACTTCACCCCGCTCGACACCATCGAGCTGGACCTGCCGCTGGTCGGCCTGCGCGGCGTCGCGTACGTCCTGCCGGACGCCGCCCCGCCCTCGCGCCGCAACGGCCACCGGGTGCACCTCAAGGGCATGCTGCTCTCCGACCAGGCCGACGAACTGCTGCCGGACTGGGCGTTCTTCGTCCGCTGCGTGGTCGACACCGACGGGCTGCGCCCCACCGCCTCCCGCGAGGGCCTGTACGCGGACGAGACGCTGGCCGCCGTGCGGGACGCGCTCGGCGCCCGGATCCGCGACTGGCTGACCGGCCTGTCCGCGAGCGACCCGGCGCTGCTGCACCGCTTCCTGTCCGTCCACCACCTGGCCGTCAAGGAACTCGCCCGCTACGACGACGAGTTGCTGCGAATGATGCTGCCGTGGCTGCCGTTCGAGACCACCGACGGCAACGTCACCCTGGACGAGTTCGCCCGCAGCCACCCGGCGGTGCTGGTGACCAGGACGGTCGAGGAGTTCCGCCAGGTCGCCCCGATCGCCGGCGCCGCCGGGCTCGGCGTGGTCAACGGCGGCTACACCTACGACCACGACCTGGTGCACCGGCTGCCCGAGATCCGCCCCGGAGTCTCCGTCTCCGACCTCGACCCGGGCACCGTCACCGCGCACCTGGACACCGTCGACCCGGCCGCCGAGCTGGCCGCCAACGCCTTCCTGGCGATCGCCCGCGAGGTGGTCGGCCGGTTCGACTGCGACGTCGCGCTGCGCAGCTTCCACCCCACCAACGCGCCCGCCCTGCTGCTCGACAACCGGGAGGCCCGGCACGAGCGCACCCGGGCCCAACTCGCCGACGAGGCCGACGGGTTGTGGGCGGACATCCTCGGCTCGCTGCGCGCCGAGGCGCCCCGCGCCCAGCTGGTGCTCAACCACCTCAACCCGCTGGTGCGCCGCGCCGCCACCGTCACCAGCCGCGAGCTGGCCGTCACCGCCGTCGAGGCGCTGTACGGGCAGGCCGTGCTGATGACCCGCCGCCCGCTCAAGGCCAGCGAGTCCGCGCTGCTCAACCGCTCGTTCATCAGCCTGCTCGACCACGCCATGCTCGGCCACGAGGCCGGCGGGGCGGGCGGGGCGAACGGGGCGGGCGGCTTCCCCGAGGGCGGGGCGGCGTGATGCTGGACACCCCCGACGCGGTGATGGCCGCGCTGCGCGAGAACGACGCCCGCCCGTACGGCCGGACCAGGACCGTCACCGCCGAGGAACTCGTCGACGCCGCCGAGCAGTTCGACGACACCGGCGTCCTCTCGATGGCCCTGCTGGAGCTGATGGAGGCCTACGAGTACGACGGCGAGCGCGGCAAGGGCCCGGTCGTCTTCGCCCGCGTCCTCAGGCTCTGGGACACCGACCCGGACGGCTTCGGCGAGTGGGCCCGGCAGCAGGTGCTCTGGCGCTTCAAGTGGGTCGCCGACACGCTCAAGGACAACCCGGACGTCCCGCTCGCGGCGGTGCGGCGCTGGCACACCGAGCTGCGCGACCGCTACCGCGCGGCCGGCCAGGACCTCCAGCCGTACTACGCCCAGCGCTACCACCTGGCCGCGCACACCGGCATCGACGTGCAGGACGCCTACGAGCTGTGGGCGGCCCGCCCGCGCGCCGAGCTGAGCGACTGCCACGCCTGCGAGACCCGTGCCCGCGCCCGGCACCACCTCGCCGCCGGGGACGACGCCCGGGCCCTGGAGGCGCTCGCCCCGGTGCTGGACGGCCGGAGCGGCTGCGAGCAGGAGCCCCACCTCAGCCAGGCCACGGCGCTGCTCGCGCAGCTGCGCCAGGGCCGGTCGGACGAGGCCCGCTCGGGCCACCTCGCCGGCTACCGCCACGCCCGCGGCAAGGCCTCGATGCTGAACGCCGTCGGCCTGCACATCGAGTTCTGCGCGCTGTCCGGCAACGAGCCGCGCGGCCTGGAGCTGCTCGCCGAGAACCGCGCCCTGTTCGCGGTCACCGGCGACCCGGCCGCCCGGCTGGACTTCCTGACCGGAGCCGAGGTGCTGGTCGCCCAGCTCGCGCGGGCCGGCCACGGCGAGCTGGCGGTCAGCGGCCCGGCCGGCACCGCCTGGACGGTGGACTCCCTGCTCGCCCACCTGCGCGCCGAGGGCGACGCGCTGGCCGCCCGCTTCGACGCCCGCAACGGCACCGACGCGGTTGGCGCCGGGCGGCGCGCCCGGCTGGCCGTGGAGCCGCTGCTCGCCGAACCGCTGGCACTGGGCGTGCGGGCCGCCGCGGCTTCCGGGCTGTCGGCCGCCCCGGCGGCCGCGCCCGCGCCGCGCCGGGCGGTCGAGGCGGAGCCGGAGGACTTCACCGCCCTGGTGCTGCGGGCCCGCGAGCTGGAGGTGCTCGGCCACCCGGATGCCGACCGGCTGTGGAAGCGGGTCGCCGAGCGCGCGGAGGCCGCGGACTTCGTCCACCCGGAGAGCGCCGAGCTGGGCGGCCCCGAGCGGCTGCGCGCCGAACTCGCCGAGCAGCGGGCCCACGAGGCGCTCCAGCGGGACGCGTGCGAGGAGGGCAAGGCCGGGCTGCTGGCCGCCGCCGAGCTGTTCGAGCAGGCGGGGCTGGCCGGGTCGGCGCTGATGTGCCGGGCCCGGACGCTGATCGCGGACCTCGACGAGAGTGACGAGGGCGCCGAGGCCGAGGGCGCTGCGGACGGCGAGGGCGCCGGGCGCGGCGGCCGGCGGGCCGACTGGGCGGCGCTCGACGCGGCGCTGGCCCGGGCCGAGGAGCTGCGCGCCGGCGGCGAACTGGCCGACGACGACTACCTGATCGTGCTGCAGACCCGCGCCTACGCCGCCCACCACGACCTCTCCGAGGCGCTGCCCGAGCCCGCCGCCGAGGTGACCGGGCGCTTCGAGGCGGCGGTCGGCGGCTACCGGCGGGCCGCCGTGGAGCTCGGCTCCGAGCGGCGGGCCGCCACCTCCCGGCAGTACACCGCCGACATCGCCGCCCGGCAGGGCCGGCTGGCCGAGGCGGAGGCCGAACTGCGCGAGGTGCTGGCCCAGTTGGACGCGGCCGAGCTGCCCTGGCACACCCCGCGGGTGCTCGGCCTGCTGGGCCAGGTGCTGCTGCAGGGCCACGAGCCGGGCCAGGCGGTCGAGGTCTTCCACCGGGCGCTGGCCGAGGCCGTGCGCTGGGGCGACGACTCCTACCCGTACGCGCCGACGTACATGATGCTCGGCCACTCCTGCCTCCAGGTGGGCGACCTCGGCGGCGCGGTCCGCGCGCTGTCGGAGGCGGCCGCGCGCTACGACCGCAAGGGCGCCGAGGCGGTCGAGGAGGCCGCCCGGGTGCGCCTGCAACTGGCCGACGTGCTGCGCGACACCGGCCGGGCGGCGGACGCGGTGGCCGTCCTGGAGTCGGTGCTGCTGGACGAGTCGGCGGCGCGGCTGGACGTCCGGATGCTCGCCCAGGGCCGGCTGGACCTCGCCCGGGGCCTGTCCGACCTGGAGGAGCACCGGGACGCCGCCGAGGAGTACCTGCGGCTGGCCGACCTGGTGGCCGGGTGGGAGGACCAGGAGACCCACACCATGGTCGCCTGCGAGGCCACCCTGGCGCTCGCCCGGGCCGAGCGCTGGGACGCCGCCGAGGCGGCGCTGGCCCGCGCCCGGGAGGCGCACGGCAAGGCCCCGCAGGTGGACCAGCTGGCCGCCACCCTGCGGGAGCTGGCCCGGCTGACGACGCGGGAGAAGGGCGAGGAGGGGCTGGCGGCGGCGCTCGCCCTGCTGGCCGAGGCGGACGCGGTCGGCGAGGCGGCCGAGCGGTCCGGTGAGGAGTACAACTCCTGGTACCTGCGCGGTGGTTCGCACTACGAGCGGGCGCGTTCGCTGGCCGTCGCCGGGCGGCACGAGGAGGCGCTGGCCGAGGTCGAACGGGCCATCGCGGAGTACGAGGCGGGCGGGGTGCGGGCCGAGTCCCCGCGGGCGGAGGCCGTCCGGCTGGCCGCGCTGATCGAGGGCAGCGACCTGGGGCGCACCGACGCGGCGGTGGCCCGGCTGGCCGCCGGCATCGCGCGCTGCGAGGCGGCCGGGCTGCCGGAGGCGGCGGAGGTGCTGGCGGAGCTGCGGGATCGGTTCGCGAACTGACCGGCGGGGGGCGGGCGTTCATGGCGCCCGCCCCCCGCCGGTGGTCGCCGGTGCGGCCGTCAGCAGGGCCCGTCGTCGGCCCAGACGCCCCACTGGCCACTGGCGCTCGGCACCTCGTTCAGCGTCCACCACTTGGCGTGGTAGGCGTGCCCGTTGTACGAGACCTTGGCGCCGCCGTTGTACGTGGTGCTCGCGCTCCACGCCGGGGCGGTGCAGCTGCCCGGGGTGGTGGGCGGCGTGGTCGGGGGAGTCGTCGGCGGGGTGGTGGGCGGCGTGGTGGGCGGGGTCGCCCCGGCGAACTTCACCGTGAACCTGGTGAAGTCCCAGTCGTTCTGCACCACGCTGGAGCAGGAGCCGGACAGCCCCGGGTCGACGTTGCCCGCGCACTGGCGGTCCCGGTTGACCGACCAGTAGGTGTACCGGGCCAGGCCGTGCGCGGTGGCGAAGTCCAGCACGGTCTGGAAGTCGGACTGGTGGAAGTACTCGGCGGCGTCGGTGCGGCCGTTCATCATTGACACGCCCTCGTGGGCGTAGGCGGTGGCCTCGTTCCAGCCGAAGATGGTCTGCAGGATCTGGTTGAACTTCACCAGCGCGTCGGTCTGCGCCGCCGCGCCGCTGAAGCCGCCGTCGAACGGCATGATCGAGTAGTTGTCGGGCGTGAAGCCCTGCGACTTGGCCTCGTTGAGCATCTGGGTGCCGAACCAGCCGGTGCCCGCGTTGGTGCCGGCGGTGGTGATCGAGACGTACAGGCCGGGGTTGTTCTGCTGGAGGATCCGCGCCGCGCCGATCTCGTTGTGGATGGCCGCGGTGTTCTCGTACTCCGGCTCCTCCAGGTCGAAGTCGATCGCCTTGAGGCCGTACTTGGTGATCACCTTCTGGTACCCGGCGGCGGTCGCCTCGGGGGTGCCGCAGACCTGGCCCAGCTTGGTGCCGCCGTACCCGCCGACCGACACCGAGACGTCCCCGCCCTTGCCGCGGACGGTCTGGATGACGCTCGGCATGGTGGTGTCGGTGTCGATCGGGGAGGTGCCGCCCCAGGCGGGCGAACAGCTGGTGCCCTGGGCCAGGATGAACGCCAGCTGGAAGGCCTTCTGGCCGGTGGCGTCCATGACGGCGGCGGCGTCCGGCGGGCTGTTGTCCTCGGGCATCAGGTACGGCGCCGAGGCGTACCAGTTGCTGCCGAGCCCTCCGGCGGCCCCGGCGGCCCCGGTGCCGGTGGTGTCCGCGGCGGCGGAGCCGGTGCCGGCCAGGGCGGCGACGCCGCCGGCGACCAGGCCGAGCGCGGCGGCCACGGCGAGTACGGCGCGGCGCCTGAAGGGGGGACGTGCGGTGTGCTGTGGGGGAAGAGCGCGCTCCATCGGAAGCCTTTCCAGGAAACGGCAGTGGGGGAGGCGGGCCTGCTCACGCCGGGTGCGGGGGTGGCGTGGCGGCCGAACGGGCCGTCGGCGGCGGGTGGTTGCCGAAGGTCCTCACTGGTATAGACCTGTCAGGGAAGGGCGGTCAACCCCAAAGAGGTCAAGGCGCACCGGTCGGCCGACGGGCCCTGGAGTCGGCTCACCGGGACGGAACGCCGGCCGCCGCCCCGGCCGCCACTCCCGGCGCCATCCCCGCCAGCAGCGAGCCGACCGCCGGGGACCACGGGCGGCCGGTCGGCCCGGTCAGCGACAGCGTCCGGTGGACGGCGGGCCGGATCGGGACCAGCACGCAGTCGGCCGGGAGCATGGTCAGCGCCAGCGCGGGCATCACCGAGACCCCGACGCCCGCGTGCACCATGCCGATCAGGCTGTTCAGGTCGCGGATCCGGTGCCGGGGCGTGAAGCGGGTGCCGGCCCGCCGGTAGGCCTCGCGGATGTGGCGCTCGCAGCCGCCCTCCGAGAGCAGGAAGTCGTCGTCCTCCAACTCGGCCACATGGACGGTCGGTTGACCGGCGAGCGGGTGGTCGCGGCGGAGCAGCGCGTGCATCGAGTCGGCGCCGAGCGAGACCGCCCCGGGCGGCAGCGGCCCGGCGTCCACCAGGACGGCGGCGTCCACCGTGCCCGCCTCCAGCCAGGCCGCCAGCTCGTCGTCCTCGCCCTCGAAGACCCGGACGGTCACCTGCGGGTAGGCCGCCCGCCAGTCCTTGAGCAGCCCGGGCAGCAGCGCCTGGCAGACGGTGGTCGGCGCCGCCAGCCGTACGGTGCCGGTCGGGCCGCCGGAGTGCCGGGTGGCGATCGCGCGGACGGCGGCGGCCGAGGCGACGGCGGTCCGGGCGTGCGGCAGGACCTGCTCGCCCAGCGGGGTGGGCCGGCAGGGGGTGCCGCGCCACAGCACAGGGGCGCCGAGGCTGCGCTCCAGCGCGGCGACGGCGTGCGAGACCGCGGACTGGCTGATGCCGAGCTCGTCGGCGGCCGCGCTGAAGCCGCCGGTGTCGGCGACCGCGACCAGTGCCCTGAGCTGGGCCAGGTTGACGTCCGGGGTCATGAGACTTCCTCATCACGAGTGCACTGCCACTTGTTGGACTCATGCTGCGGCGCCGGGCCACGCTCTGTCCAGAAGACGCGACGGGAGGACGGAGGTGGTCGGGGTGAGGCGCTGGTTGCCGGGCTTCGTGGCACTGTCGGCGATCTGGGGCGCGAGCTTCGCCCTGATCAAGGTGGCGGTCGAGGCGGGCGTGCCGCCGCTGTGGGTGGCGCTGTGGCGCTGCCTGCTCGGCGCCACCACGCTGTGGGCGGTGCTGCTGCTGCGCGGCGAGCGGGCCCCGCGCGACCGGGCGCTGTGGGGGCACTCGGCGGTGGTCGCGGTGCTGCTCAACAGCGTGCCGTTCACCCTCTTCTCCTTCGGAGAGACCAGGGTCAGCTCGGTGCTCGCCGGGGTGATGAACGCGACCACCCCGCTGTTCACCCTGCTGTTCGCGGTGCTGACCGTCCCCGAGGAGCGCCGCCCGGGCGGCCGCCGGCTGGCCGGTCTCGGACTCGGCTTCGTCGGCGTGCTCACCGTGCTCGGGGTCTGGCGCGGCCTGGGCGCCGGTGCGACCGCCGGGGCGCTGGCCTGCCTGGCCGCCGCCTGCTGCTACGGCGCGGGCTTCGCCTACCTGCGCCGCTTCCTGTCCGGCCGCCCGGAGTCGGTGACCACCCTCTCCACGCTCCAGATCACCTGCGCCACCGTCGAGTTGGCCCTGGTGGCGCCGTTTGCCGCGGGCCTCCCGAGCTGGCCGGGCGCCGCCGCGGCCGGCGCGCTGCTGGTGCTCGGCGCGCTCGGTACGGGCGTGGCGTACCTGCTCAACCTGGCGCTGGTCCGCGGCGCCGGGACGACGGTGGCCTCGGCCGTGACGTACGTGACGCCGCTGTGGTCCACCGCGCTCGGCGCGGCCTTCCTCGCCGAGCCGGTCGGCTGGAACGCCCTGGCCGGCGGCGCGCTGGTGGTCGCCGCCGTCGCGCTGACCAGGCCGCGCGCGGCCCGCGCCCGAGCCCCGAAGGACCGTCAGCCGGTCGGTTAGGGTGGACCGGGTGAACGAGGGGTCGGTGACGGACGGGGAGCGGCGGCCGACGTCCGTACGCGAGGCGCTGCGGGCGCACCCGCTGCGCTTCCCGTTCACCCGCTGGGTGCCGCGCTGCTGGGCGTACCTGCTCGGCGGGGCGCTGTTCGGGCCGGTGCTGCTGGTGGTCCTCGCGGTGCTGCTGGTGGTCGGCGCGGGCCTGTCGGTGGTCGGCCTCGGACTGCCGGTGCTGCTCGCCCTGGCGCTCGCGGGCATCCCCGCCGCCGGTGTGGCCCGGTGGCGGCTGCGGCTGGTCGAGCCGGTCCCGCCGCCCGACCCGCACCGCAGCCTGCCCGGGGCGGGCCGCCGCGCCCGCGTCCGCACCCGGCTGCGCGAGCGGGCCACCTGGCGCGAACTCGCCCACGCCGGGCTCACCTCGACCGTGCTGGCCGCCGCCTCGCTGGGCTTCACCGCGCTGCTGGTGATCTCCGGCGCGTTCACGGTCTCCCCGCTGGTGGTCTGGGCGCTCGCCCCGGAGACCGTGATGCTCGTCCCCGGGCACGCCGTCGCCGGGCCGTTCGCCGCCCTGCCGTTCACCGCCGCCGGACTGGCCGGCCTGCTGCTCTGCGCGTACGCCGGGGCGCTGCTGGTCCGGGCCGAGGTCGCGCTGGCCCGCTTCCTGCTCGGGCCCCGGGAGGACGACCTCGGCCACCAGGTGCTCGAACTCACCCGCTCCCGGGCCCGGTTGGCCGACGCCTTCGAGGCCGAGCGGCGCCGGATCGAGCGGGACCTGCACGACGGCGCGCAGCAGCAGCTGGTCGCGCTCAGCATGACCCTCGGGCTCGCCGAGTACGAGCTGCGCGACCGGGACGGCCGGGCGGCGGAGCTCGTCACCCGGGCGCGCGGCGAGGCCCGGCAGGCGCTGGAGCAGCTGCGCGGGCTGGTGCGCGGCATCCACCCGCAGGTGCTCACCGACCACGGGCTCGCCGCCGCCGTCGACGAGGTCGCGCAGCGCCACCCGATCCCGGTGGCCACCGACATCGAGCTTCCGGAGCGGCTGCCCGCCCCGGTGGAGACCACCGCCTACTTCACCGTCACCGAGGCGCTCACCAACGCCGCCAAGCACAGCGGCGCCACCGCGATCACCGTCCACGGGCGGCTCGCGGGCGGCCGGCTGGTCGTCCAGGTGACCGACGACGGCTGCGGCGGGGCGGACCCGGCCGCCGGGGCCGGGCTGGCGGGACTCGCCGACCGGGTGGCACTGCTGAGAGGACGGTTGATGGTGACGAGCCCGACGGGCGGCCCGACGACGCTGCGGCTGGAGGTCCCGTGCTCCGGGTCGTGATCGCCGAGGACGCGGTGCTGCTGCGCGCCGGACTGGTCGAACTCCTCACCCTCGGCGGCCACCGGGTGACCGCCGCCGTCGGCGACGCGGAGGCGCTGGCCGCGGCCGTCGACGCCGAGCGGCCGGACATCGTGGTCACCGACGTCCGGATGCCCCCCGACCACACCGACGAGGGCCTGCGCGCCGCCCTCGCCCTGCGCGAGCGCCACCCGGGCCTGCCCGTCCTGGTCCTCTCCCAGTACGTGGCCACCCCGTACGCGACCCGGCTGCTCGCCGCCGCCGGCGCCCAACCGGCCGGTCTGGGCTACCTGTTGAAGGACCGGGTCGGCGACGTCGCGGACTTCCTGGACGCGCTGCGGCGGGTCGCCGACGGGGAGACGCTGATCGACCCCGAGGTGGTCCGGGTGCTGCTGCGCGGCCGGTCCGCCGACCGCCCGCTGGCCCGGCTCACCCCGCGCGAGCGCGAGGTGCTGGCGCTGATGGCCGAGGGCCTCAACAACCAGGCCGTGGCAGGCCGGTTGAGCATCACCGAGGCCTCGGTGGTGAAGCACTGCGGGAACATCTTCATGAAGCTGGACCTGGACCCGACGGAGGGCAACCGGCGGGTCCTCGCGGTGCTGGCCCACCTGCGCGGGGAGTGAACGGGCGGGCGCCGTACGGCTTTTGAGTGACGCCCTTGTCAGGGCGGCCGCGGTGCCGGAACGATGGCGGCATGGCGAGGACACGGGAACCGCAGAGCGCGATCGTCAACCGGATGCTCAAGGGCGAGGCGACCAGGGACGACACCACGACGGCCCAGACCAACTTCCTGCTGTGGCTGCGGCAGGAGTGGGCCGGGGACGGGGACCAGGCGCTGGCGGCCTGCCAGGACGTGCTGACGGACGCCGGGGGCGAGGAGTGGCGAGCACTTCCGGAACGCGACCTGTCCGCCCACGTCTGGCTGTTCAGCTTCTCCTGCCCGAGCCGGGAGGACCTGCCGGGCCAGGCGCGGAACTGGGTGACGGCGGTCGGCGCCAACGGCGGGGCGCCCGCGATCGCCCGGCTGGTCAGGCACCTGCGGGGGCAGCCGGAGTGACCGCGGCGGCCGGATCGACCGCGGTGGCGGGATTGACCGCGGTGGCCGGGTCGGCCGGGTCCGGCAGGGGCACGGCGGGGTCGAGCAGCTCGGTGAGCCGCCGCGCCGAGGCCTCCCAGGTCCAGTGCTCCTCCGCCCAGCGCCGCCCCGCCGCCCCCATCCGGGCGCGCTCGGCGGGCGGGGCGAGCAGGATCCGGGTCAGGGCGGCGGCCACTTCGGCGGGCGCGCGGCCGTCGACGACCGCGCCGGTGACGCCGTCCAGGACGGTGTCCGGGGCGCCGCCGGAGCGGCCGACCACCACCGGGAGGCCGGCCGCGGCCGCCTCCAGGAAGACGATGCCCAGGCCCTCGGCCTCCAGGCCCAGTCGGCGGGTGCGGCACGGCATCGCGAAGACGTCCGCCTCCGCGTAGTGGACGGCCGTCGCGGCGTGGTCGAGGCCGCCGGTGAACACCACGCTGCCCGGCTCGGTGAGGCGGAGGGCGAGGCCCCGCAGCCGGTCCTCGTCCGGGCCCCGGCCGACCAGTACCAGGGTGGTCCCGGGCACGGCCCGGCGGATCGCGGGCAGCGCGCGGATCAGCACGTCCTGGCCCTTGCGCGGGACCAGCCGCGCCACGCAGAGGACCACCGGGGCGGCGGACGCCTCCCCGACGGAGTCCTCGGCGGCCGGCCGGAAGACCGCCGGGTCGACCCCCGGCACCAGGCGCGCCAGCCGGGCGTCCGGTCCGAGCGCGGGCGCGATCCGGGCGCGGGTGTAGGCGCCGAGGTAGGTGACCACGTCCGTGCCGCGGCCGATCCGGCGCAGCAGGCCGCGGGCGCCCGGGGTGCGGGCCCACCAGATCTCGTGGCCGTGGGTGGTGGCGACGGTGCGGCGGATGCCGGGCGCCAGCCGCCGCAGGCCGGGCGTCATCGCGGCGAGCGGCGCGGCGGCGCCGAACCAGACCCGGTCGCAGCCGTGCGCCCGGGCTATCTCGGCGGCCCGGCGGGTGGCCCGCGGGGTCGGCAGCAGGGTGCGGGCGCGGTCGCGGATCACCGGGTAGGGGAGAGCGGCGTCGTGCTGCTCCGCACCCGGTTCGGCCGAGGTGTAGACCACGACGTCGTGACCGGGGACGCGGTCGGCCATGGCCTTGACGAAGGTTTCGATGCCGCCCTGGCGCGGCGGGAAGTCGTTGGTGACGACGAGGGTGGTGCCCATGGCAGGCCTTTCGGAACGGAGAGCGGAACAGAGGACGGGAGGGAGGGCGAGACGGCGGACGAGAGGGAGAGCAGGACCAGGACGAGCGGCAGCGCGAGGTAGCCGAACCGCCCGGCGGGCGCCAGCAGGAAGGCCGCGGTCAGTCCGAGCGCCAGCCGGTGTACCGCGGCGGGCGCGGTGCGGGGCGGCCGGACGGCCAGGGACGCCCCGACGGCGAGCCCGGCGAGCAGCAGCAGTCCGACGGCGGCGCACCAGCCGGCCGGGCCGAGGTCGGCCAGCAGCCGCCCGGGCAGCGGGCTCGCGGCCGGTGTCGGCAGGCCGCCGCGCCCGGTGGGGAAGGCGAACACCTGCTCCACCAGCGGCCCCGGCGCGCGCAGCGCCACCGGCAGCACCGCCAGCGCCGCCGCCCCCACCGCGACCGCCGCTCCGCGCAGCGCCGCGCGCCGTCCGGCGGTGGCCGCCAGCAGGGCCGCCACCACGGCCAGCGCCGGCCAGGCCGTCCACTTCAGCGCGCAGGCGGCGGCCAGCGCCAACCCGGCCGCCACCGGCCGCCGTTCGGCGGCGCGGACCAGGGCGAGCCAGCAGAGGCCGGTGAGCGGCAGGTCCACCCCGCTGACGCAGAGCGGCAGCGCGACCACCGGCGAGGCGGTGAGCGCGGCGGCGCCGAGCCGGCGCCCGGCGGGCACCGTCCGCAGCACGCAGACCAGGAACACCGCCGCGCACCACAGCCGGGCGTCGCCCAGCGGCGAGCCGCCCAGCGGGGTGCCGTCCAGCAGCGCCCGGGGCAGACCCAGCAGGGCCATCCCGGGGAGGTACGGGGTGTACTCCTCGACGGTCCGCGGCTCGGCCAGGTACGGCGTGCCGGTGTGCAGCAGCAGCGACCCGGAGCGCTCGATCACCCCGACCTCGCTCTGCCCCCGCCCGTCCAGGACCAGCAGGAGCAGCGGCACCAGCACCGCCCCGAGGGCCGCGACCGCCACCGAGACCTCACGTCCGCGCCGCCGCACCAGCACCACGGCGAGCGCCGCCAGCAGGTACCCGCAGGCCGCCCAGGCCCCCCAACTCCGGTGCGGACCGAGCCCGGACACCACCGGGAACGCCCCCGCCCACCCCGCCGCGACCAGCCATCCGCCGCACCACCACCACGCCCGTTTCGTCACCGCTTCATTGCATCGCCGCAGCTCGGCGGGGTCATCACGGCCAGGTCGAGTCTCGTGGTCGGGTTTTCCCTACCCCGCCCCGACGGCCGCCGGTGGCGGGCGCCGTCCTCGGGGCCGGCCCGGCGGCGGGGCGGGGTCGGCGTCACCTCCCGCTCCCCGCACTGACATTCGGTGGCGGCCGGATTACTGATCGTCCCCGCCGCGCCGCTATCCTCGCCCTGTGGTGAGGTCGTGGGATGCGGCGGTGGAGCGGGCGCAGGACCGGCTGGCGGCGGGGCCGCGGCTGCGGGCGGCCGGGCCGGGGGACGAACGGCGCTTCGCGCTCTGGGACTTGGCGTCCCTGGTGGAGGGCGGGCTGGGCGAGCTGGTGGACCCGGACGGGTTGGCGCCGCCGGCGGAGCGCGCCTGGCGGGAGCGGCTGGGGGAGAGCGGGCGGGAGTGGCCGGGCGGTGAGCTGTACCGGCGGCGCTACTGGATCCAGGACGACGACAACGCCGTGGTGGGCACCGTCGCCGTGGACAACTGGACCAAGGGCCCGAGCCAGCTCGCCGTCTCCTCCCTCTACGTGACCCCGGCCGCGCGCGGGCGGGGCCTGGCCGCCGCCGCGCTGGACGAGGTGTACGCGGCGGCCACCGCCGAGGGCCTGCCGGGGTTCCGGCTGGAGGCGCACTGGACCTGGCAGCCGGCGGTCCGCTACTACCTGCGCCGGGGCCTGTGGGTGGTGGGCTGGAAGCACTCGCTGTCCTTCGCCCGGATGCCCCAACTCCCCCTGCACCGGGTGCGGGAGGAGGACGGCCGGCTGCTCCTGCTGGTCGCCGACCGGCTGCGCGGCTGGGTGCCGATACTGGCCGCAGGGCAGGAGGGCCGCTGGCTGCGGCTGGACGAGACGGCGGACTACCGGGGCTGCGACGGCTGGGTGCACGAGTACGCCCGCTCCACGCTGGCCCTGTACCTGGCGCTGGCCGGCCGGCCGCTGGTGCGCGGCCCGCAGTGGTGGGCGGAGGCGTGGCGCTGGTCGGACGCCGGGGAGCCGGAGGGCCTGGCGTACCGGATAGAGGAGTTCGAGCGGGTGGCCCGGGCGGCGGGCCGGCGGGTGGTGAGCCCGTACCGCCCGGTGCCGCTGCCGGAGAGCGCGGCGCCGGAGAGCGCGTTGCCGGAGGGCGCGTTGCCGGAGTCCGTCCCGCCGCAGTCAGTGCCCCCGCGGTCCGCGCTGCCGGGCTCCGCGCCGCGGCCCGGGTCCCCGCAGCTGGCAGACTCGGGGGATGGCTGAGATCGAGATCGACGGCGCCCCCGCCGACCCGGCGCGGCTGGCCGCGCTGGGGCTGCTCAACTACGGGCACTTCACCACCCTGCGCGCCGAGGCGGGCCGGGTGCGCGGTCTGGCCCTGCACCTGGACCGGCTGGTCCGGGACTGCCGGGCGCTGTTCGGCGCCGAGCTGGACCGGGCGGCGGTGCGGGAGCGGATCGGCGCGGTGCTGCCCGCCGACGGTGCGCCGGTGATCGTCCGGGTCACCGTGTACGACCCGGCGCTCGGCCTGGAGCGCCCCGCCGCCCCGGCCGCGCCCGCCCTGCTGGTGACCACCCGCCCGGCCGCGGCGGCCGAGCCCGCCCCGCTGCGGGTCCGCACCGCGGCGTACCGGCGGGAGCTGCCGGAGGTGAAGCACGTCGGCCTGTTCGGCCTGGTGCACCACCGTCGGCAGGCCCAACTGGCGGGCTACGACGACGTGCTGCTGGTCGGCGAGGACGGCCTGGTGGTCGAGGGCGCGACCTGGAACGTCGGCTTCCTGGCCGGGGAGCGGCTGGTCTGGCCGCAGGGCCCGAGCCTGCCCGGGGTGACGGAGGCGCTGCTGTCCGGCGCGTACCGGGGCCCGCAGTCCCGCGAGCCGCTGCCCGCCGACGGGCTGGACCGCTTCACCGCCGCCTTCGCGGTGAACGCGGGGGTCGGGGTGCGCCCGCTGGCGGCCGTGGACGGCACCGCCTTCGACCCCGCGCACCCGGCGCTCGCCGTCCTGCGCGCCGCCTACCTGGGGATTCCCGCCGAAGCGGTGGGGGGATAACCCCACCGCCGTTCCGCCGGTGGCCTGCATGGTTCGCGGAGCCCGTCGTCCCTAGGTTGGAGCACGTTGACGACGAGCGACGCAGAACCGAAGGAAGGCCCACCCATGGCACGCCGCCAAGACCGCCGCAGGACCGACGAGTTCGGGACGGATCAGTACGGCCCCGGCGGCCACGCTGCCGAGGGGTACGGCGCCGACGGACACGGCCGCGAGGGCTACGGCGCCGACGGTCACGGCGGGTACGCCCCGGCCCCGCAGGCGGCCCCCGCGATCGAGCTGCGCGGGGTGCGCCGCACCTACGGCCGCGGCGAGGCGACGGTGCACGCGCTGCGCGGGGTCGACCTGGCGCTCGCCCACGGCAGCTTCACCGCGGTGATGGGCCCGTCCGGCTCCGGCAAGTCCACCTTCCTCCAGTGCGCGGCGGGCCTGGACCGCCCGGACTCCGGGCAGGTCCGGCTCGGCGGCGAGGACATCACCGCGCTGAGCGAGAACCGGCTGACCAAGCTGCGCCGCAGCCGGATCGGCTTCGTCTTCCAGGCCTTCAACCTGCTGCCCTCGCTGACCGTCGAGCAGAACGTGCTGCTCCCGCAGCGCCTCGCCGGGGAGCGCCAGGACCGGGCCCGGGCACGGGAGCTGCTGGCCCGGGTGGGCCTGGGCGAGCACGCCAAGCGGCGGCCCGGCCAGCTCTCCGGCGGCCAGCAGCAGCGGGTGGCGATCGCCCGCGCGCTGATCACCCGCCCGGACGTGGTCTTCGCCGACGAGCCGACCGGCGCGCTGGACACCCGCACCGCGCACGAGGTGCTGGCCCTGCTGCGGCAGGCCGTGGACTCGCTCGGCGCGACGGTGGTGATGGTGACCCACGACCCGGTGGCGGCCTCCTTCGCCGACCGGGTGCTGTTCCTGGCCGGCGGCGCGATCGTCGACGACCTGCCGCACCCGAGCCCGCAGACCGTCGCGGACCGGATGGTCGCGCTGACCGCCCGCCCGGTGGGAGCGGCGGCATGACGAACGGACTCGCGCGCTCCTCGGTGCGCTTCCGGCCCGCGTCCTTCGCGGGCACCCTGGTCGCCCTGCTGCTGGGCGCCGCCGTGGTGGTGGCCTGCGGCGTGCTGCTGCAGACCGGTCTGACCGCGAGCCTCAAGCCGGCCCGGTACGCGGACACCCCGGTGGTGGTCGCGGCCGACCAGGCGGTGAAGATCCAGCGGAAGGTCGGCACGGACACCGAGACGACGGAGGAGGCCACCCCGGAGCGGGCCCGGACGGACGCCGCGCTGGCCGGCCGGCTGGCCGCGCTGCCCGGGGTCGCGGCGGCCCGCCCGGACAGCGCCTTCCCGCTGCCCGCCTCCGGCCGGGCGCCGGCCCTGACCGGCCGGGGCTTCGCCGCGCTCGGCATCGCCGGGCCGGGCGACACCCTGGTCGAGGGCCGGGCCCCCGGCGCGAACGAGGTGGTGCTGGACGCCGACACGGCGCGCGCTGCCCACATCGCGCCCGGCGCGAACCTCACGCTCACCGCGCCCGGCGGCACCGCGGACTACCGGGTCTCCGGCCTGGCCGCCGCCCAGCAGGCCGGCCCCACCGCCTGGTTCGCCGACGCCACCGCCGACCGCCTCTCCGGCCACCCCGGCCGGATCGACGCCATCGCCGTCCAGCCCCGCGCGGGCGTGACCACCGCCGCGCTCGCCGCCCAGGTCCGCCAGGCCGTCGGCGGCGACGCCGGTGCCAAGGCGGGAGCCGACGCCGGTGCCGGAGCCGGTGCCGTCAAGGTCCTCACCGGGGACGACCGGGGCGCCGTCGAGCACCCCGACCTCGGCGGAGCCCGCACCCTGCTGATGGCGCTCGGCGGCAGCTTCGGCGGCTACGCCACCATGACCGCGGTCTTCGTGGTGATGAGCACCGTCGCCCTCGCCACCGGCCAGCGCGCCCGCGAGTTCGCCCTGCTGCGCGCCATCGGCGCCACCCCGCGCCAGATCCGCCGCACCATCGCCGCCGAGGCGATGCTGGTCGCGCCGCTCGCCGCGGCGCTCGGCATCCTGCCCGGAATCGCCCTCGCCCGCTGGTGGTTCGACCAGCTGGTCGAGCGCGGCGCCGTCCCCGCGGACGTCCGCCTGGACGTCGGCCCGCTGCCGATGCTCGCCGCCGTCCTCGCCTGCACCCTCGCCGCGCTGACCGCCGGGTTCCTGGCCGCCCGCCGGCCGTCCCGGATGCGGGCCGCCCAGGCGCTCGGCGAGGCCGCCGTCGAAGCGCCCCGCCCGGGCGCGGTGCGCACCGTCCTCGGACTGGTCTTCGCCGCCGGCGGCATCGTGGCCGCGGCCATCGCCACCTCCCTGGACGGCGCCAAGGCCGCCCAGACCGCGCTCGGCGTGGTGATGTGCTTCATGATGGCCGTCGCCCTGCTCGGCCCCTGGCTGGCCCGGGTCGCCGCCGCGGTGCTCGGCGCCCCGCTGCGGGCCGGCGGCGCGCCCGGCTCGCTGGCCGCCGACAACACCCGCGCCAACGCCCGCCGCCTGGCCTCCGCGATCACCCCGATCGTCCTGGTCACCGCCTTCTGCGGCACCCTGCTGATCATCCAGAGCACCGTGCGCCACACCAGCGGCGAGAACGTCCGGGCCGGCGTCACCGCCGACCACGTGGTCGGCGCCACCGGCCCCGGCCTGCCCGCCGGGACGGCCGAGCGGGCGGGCCGGGTGCCGGGCGTGGACACCGCCGTCGGCGTGCTGCGCACCGGCGTCGTCTACCGGAACGGCGACCAGCTGAGCTCCGCCCCCGTGCTCGGCGTCGACGGCGACCCGGCCCGGCTGCCGAAGGTGCTCGACCTGGGCGTGCGCAGCGGTTCGCTCGCCGACCTCGGCCGCGCCCCCGACACCGTGGCGCTGAGCTCCACCCTGGCCGAGGCGTTCGGCGCCAAGGTCGGCGACCGGGTCCCGCTCTGGCTCGGCGACGGCACCGCCGTCCGGCCCGCCGTGGTCGCGGTGTACGACCGCGGGCTCGGCGTCGGCCAGGCGCTGCTGCCCCGGGCCGCGGTGGCCGCGCACGTCACCGCCGGGTACGACAGCCAGGTGCTGGTCGCCGACGCGCCGGGCGCCGACCGGGCGGCGGTGGCCGCCGGGCTGGGCGGGCTGGCCGGGGCCGCGGTGACCGACCGGGCCGGGTTCGTCGCCCAGTCCGACAAGGCGATGGAGGTCAACGGCTGGGCCAACACCGTGATGGCCGCCGTGCTCGGCGGGTTCGCCGCCGTCAGCGCCGCCAACACCCTGGTGATGACGGTGCTGGACCGGCGCCGCGAGGTCGCGCTGCTGCGGCTGGCCGGCACCACCCGGCGCCAGGTGCGCGGCATGATGCGCTGGGAGGCGCTGCTGGTGGCCTCGACCGGGCTGGCGGTCGGCGCGGTGATCGCCGCGGTCACCCTGGTGCCGGTCGCCCGGGGCGTGGCCAACTCCGCCCCGTACGTCCCGCCGATGCTGGCCCTGCCGCTGGCCGCCGGAGCCGTGCTGCTCTGCCTCGCGGCGACCGGGGTGCCGGTCCGGGCGCTGCTGCGGACCCGGCCGGCGGGGCTGGGCGCGGCGCGCCAGTAGCGGGCCCGCGGGCGGCGAGGAAGGGGGTGCTCTTGAGGACGACTCAAGGGCACCCCCTTCCTTCGGGTGAGAACGACGGCCCCGAGCGGGCGGTCATGGGGACCACATGACGGTCCGATGACCTTTTCAAGAGCTGATCGTGACGTCGCATCAGTTACGCTCGCGCCCGCCCCGCCAGACCGTCGACGCAGAGAGTAGCCCGACCATGAGCAGTCCTCCTGCCGCCCCCGCGCCCCGCTGGCCGCTGATCCTGCTGCGTACCTCCACCACCCTGCTCGCCCTGCTGGCACTGCTCCAGGTCATGCTGGCCGGCAGCTTCCTGAACGGCACCTACGACTCCCTGAAGGACCACGAGGGCAACGCGATGATGCTGGCCACCGTGGTGGTGCTCCAGCTCGCGGTGGCCGTCGCCGTCCGGTGGCCCGGCCGGGGCCCGCTCTGGCCGCTGTGGACCACCGCCCTGCTCACCGTCGCCGTCATCGGCCAGATCACCGCCGGCTACGCCCGGGCGCTCGGCGTGCACGTCACGCTCGGCGTGCTGCTGGTCAGCGGCGTGCTGTTCGGCTTGGTCGGCGCCTGGCGGCTGCCGCTGCCGGCCCGGGAGGCGCGGGTCGTCGGCGGTCCGGACGGCACCGGGCGGCTGCCGCGCCCCGGCGGACCGGTCGAGGTGGTCAAGTGAACCGGCGCCGGTTCCTGCGCGTCGGCGCCTCCGTGCTCGGCGCGGGCGCCCTGGTCTCGGTGGCCGGCCCCTCCGTTGCCCGGCTGCTCGCCGAGGGCCGCCCCGGGCAGCTGCTGAGCAGCGAACTCGACCTGCCGGAGGCCTTCCGGGCCGCGCTGCCGGTGCCGACCGTGCTGCAACCGGTGCGCACCGACGCGACCGCCGACCACTACGAGATCACCCAGCAGGTCGCCCGGCTGGAGATCCTGCCCGGGGTGCGGACCGAGGCCTGGACGTACGGCGGCGGCTTCCCCGGGCCGACCGTGGTCACCCGCTCCGGGCGGACGGCGGTGGTCAAGCACCGCAACGAGCTGCCGGTGCCCTCGGTGACCCACCTGCACGGCGGGCACACCCCGGCGGACAGCGACGGCTACCCGGTGGACCTGCTGCTGCCGGTGGGGTCCTCGGCGGACGCCGCCCAGCAGGCCGGCGGCATGGCCGGGATGGCCGGCATGGCGGGGATGGCCGGGGCGGACCACGCCGCCGCCCGCACCGCCGTCGGCGAGCGCAGCTACACCTATCCGGGCAAGCAGCGCGCCGCCACCCTCTGGTACCACGACCACCGGATGGGCTTCACCGGCCCCGGCGTCTGGCGCGGACTGGCCGGCTTCCACCTCGTGCACGACGACGAGGAGGACGCGCTGCCGCTGCCGCGCGGCGAGCGGGACCTGCCGCTGATGATCACCGACCGCTCCTTCGCCGCCGACGGCTCCTTCCGCTACCCCGCCGTCGACCCGCAGCTCGCCGAGCCGGGTGTCACCGACGCCTACGCCAACGGCGTGCTCGGCGACGTCATCCTGGTCAACGGCGCGCCGTGGCCCCGGCTGGACGTCGACCGGGCCCGCTACCGGCTGCGGCTGCTCAACGCCTCCAACGCCCGGCTCTACCGGCTCGAACTCGACCCGCAGCCGCCCGGCGGCGACGCCCTGGTCCAGATCGGCTCCGACGGCGGCCTGCTCGCCGCCCCGGTCCGGCACGACGGCATCGAGATCGCGCCCGCCGAACGCTTCGACGTCGTGGTCGACTTCTCCCGCTACCAGCCCGGCACCCAGGTCCGGCTGGTCAACCGCTTCGGCAGCGGCCGGACGGCCGAGGTGATGCGCTTCGACGTCACCGCGAAGCAGCCGGCCGACGACGCGACGGTGCCCGACCGGCTCGCCGCCGTCGAGGCCCTGGACGCCTCCGCCGCCGTCGCCACCCGCGACTTCACCTTCCGGCGCAGCCGCGGCGACGGCTGGACCATCAACGGCCGCCCGTACAAGCCGGGGGAGTCCATCGCCACGCCCGCCCTCGGCACGGTCGAGCTCTGGCGCTTCTCCACCGACCTGCACCACCCGGTGCACGTCCACCTCGACCACTTCCAGGTGATCGGCCGCAACGGCGCCGACCCGGGCCCGTACGACGCGGGATGGAAGGACACCGTGGACCTGCGCCCGGCCGAGGCGGTGGAGGTACTGGTGCGCTTCACCGACTACGCGGGGGCGTACATGCTGCACTGCCACAACCTGGAGCACGAGGACATGGCGATGATGGCGGACTTCACGGTGCGCTGAGCCGCCGGGGTTCACCCGGACGGCCGACCGCCGGAGGGCGCGCGCTGCGCCCTCCGGCACCCGTGTCCTAGCCTCGCGGGGAGGAGGGGACCCGCCGACGCCCGGAGCCGCGCCATGACCACCCCCGCCGAACGCCGCCGGCACGGCCGGGCCGCCCGGGAGCGGGTCTCCCGCTCCGCCCACGGCCGGTGGATCCCCGCCGCCGACCGGCCCGACCCGCTCGGCGTGCTGGAACGGCAGGGCGCGGACCGGGTCGCCCGGCTGCTGCCGATCCGCCACGGGCGGATGGCGGAGAGCCCGTTCGCCTACCTGCGCGGCGCCGCCGCCGTCCTGGCCGCCGACCTCGGCGCCCTCCCCGACACCGGACTCACCGTCCAACTCTGCGGCGATGCCCACCTGTTGAACTTCGGCCTGTACGCCTCGCCGGAGCGCGCGCTGCTCTTCGACGTCAACGACTTCGACGAGACCTTCCTCGGCCCCTTCGAGTGGGACGTCAAACGGCTCGCCGCCAGCGTCGCCGTCGCCGCCCGCGACAACGGCCAGGACGATCGGCGGGCGCGCCGGGCCGCGCTCGCCGCCGCCCAGGGGTACGTGACCGCGATGCGGCGGCTGGCGGGCCGGGGCGAACTCGACGTCTGGTACGCCCGGGTGGACACCGCGCAGCTGCTGCCGCTGCTCGCCAAGCCCCGGCAGCGCAGGCGGGCCGAGGCCGAGTTCGCGCGCGCCCGGCGCCGCACCAGCCTCCAGGCCTTCGGCAAGCTCACCGAGGAACGCGACGGGCGGCGCCGGATCATCAGCGCTCCGCCGCTGATCGAACCGCTGAGGAAGTCCGAACTGCGCGGCGTCGGCAAGGTGTTCAGCGACTACCGGGCCACCCTCGCGGAGGACCGCCGGGTGCTGCTGGACCGCTACCGGTTCGTCGAGGCGGCCACCAAGGTGGTCGGCGTGGGCAGCGTCGGCACCCGCTGCTACATCGTGCTGCTGGAGGGCGGGAACGGGCACGACCCGCTGTTCCTCCAGCTCAAGGAGGCCGGCCGGTCGGTGCTGGAGGACCACCTGCCGCCGCTGCGGGCGGACGCCGAGGTGCTCGCCCACCACGGCGGCCGCCGGGTCGTCACCGGCCAGCACCTGATGCAGGCCGCCAGCGACATCTTCCTCGGCTGGACCACCGGCCCCGCCGGGCGCCACTTCTACGGCCGCCAACTGCGCGACATGAAGGGCTCGGCGGACATCGCCGACTTCCGGCCCTCCGGCCTGCGCGCCTACGCCGACCTCTGCGGCCGCACCCTCGCCCGCGCCCACGCCCGCACCGGCGACCGCCTCGCCATCGCCGGCTACCTCGGCAGCGCCGACACCTTCGCCGAGGCGGTCGCCGACTTCGCGCTGCGCTACGCCGACCGGACGGCGGCCGACCACGGCGAGCTGGTCGCGGCGATCGCCGACGGGCGGGTGGCGGCGACCCCGGGGGTGTGAACCGGGGCCGGGGGACGGCGAGTTCGGCGCGGCCTTCGGCGCCGGTGGGGTCAGCGGGGCCGCAGGCCGTCCATGACCAGCCCGAAGAGGTGGTCGCGGCGCTCGGCGAGGGTAGGCCCCTGGTCGGCGGTCCAGCTCAGGGCGTTGACGAGGACGAAGACGTCGAGCGCCGTGACGTCCGGGCGGATCAGTCCCTCCTGCTGGGCGGCGGCGAGCAGCCGCCCGCCCGCCTGGCGCATCCGCAGGCAGCTCGCGTGCAGGGCGGACTCCGGGTCCTGCAGGGTGGCCATCAGGGTGGCGGGCAGGCCCCGGTAGGCGGCGGCGTCGAGGAACTCGTGGAGCCAGGTGGTCAGGGCAGGGCCGGCCGGTTCGGCGGCGGCGAGGGTGTCGGCGCGGGCGGTGAGGAGTTCGAAGCGGCGGCCGAGCAGGGCCGCCAGCAGGTCCTCGCGGGTGGGGAAGTGCCGGTAGAGCGTGCCGAGGCCGACCCCGGCGCGGCGGGCGACGTCCCGCAGGGAGGCCTGGGTGCCCTCGTCGGCCATCAGGGCGGCCGCTTCGGCCAGGATCCGGTCGCGGTTGCGCTGGGCGTCGGCGCGGGGCGCCGTCTGAGGTTCAAGGGGCATGGGGTTCCTCGCCGTTGACAACTGGAGCACTGCTCCGGTTAGCTTTCCGGAGCGGCGCTCCGGATTCTAGTCGGAGCCCGTCCGTCCTGCGTCGGGGGAGAACACATGGCCACGGAGAACACGATGAAAGCCGTCCGGCTGCACGCCTACGGCGGGCCCGAGGTGCTGCGGTACGAGGAGGTGCCGAGGCCCGTCCCGGGGCCCGGAGAAGTGCTGGTCCGCGTCCACGCGGTGGGCGTCAACCCGCCCGACTGGTACGTCCGGAGCGGCTTCACCACCATCCCGGCCGAACGGCGGCCCGACTGGCCGCTGCCGCTGACCCTCGGCACCGACGTCTCCGGCGTGGTCGCGGAACTCGGCGGCCCCGACACCGGCTGGAACGTCGGCGACGAGGTCTTCGGACTCCTCGGCTTCCCCGGCCGCCCGTCCGGCTACGCCGAGTACGTCGTCGCGTCGGCCGCCGACCTGGCGCGCAAACCGGCCGCCCTCGGGTACGTCGAGGCCGCCGCCGTCCCGATGGCCGGGCTGACCGCCTTCCAGTTCCTGTACAAGCGCCTCGGCTACGCCGGGGGCGGATCGGCCGTGGTGGTCGGCGCGGCCGGCGGGATCGGACACCTCGCGGTCCAACTCCTGCGCCTGGCCGGGGCGGAGGAGGTCGTCGCGGTCGCCTCCGGACGGCACGAGGAGTTCCTGCACGGCCTCGGCGCCGACCGTTTCGTGGACTACACCCGCACCTCGGCCGCCGAGGCCGTCCAGGGCGCCGACCTGCTGGTCGACACCGTCGGCGGCCCCGAGGCCCACCGCCTGCTGGGCGCCCTGCGGCGCGGGGGCCGACTGGTGTCCTGCTTCCTCGGCGAGTACCGGCCCGAGCGGGCCGCGGAACTCGGGGTGGCCCTGAACGAGGGCCTGTGGCAGGTCCGTTCCAGCGGCGGCGACCTCGCCGAACTCGCCCTGCTGCTGGCGGACGGCCGGGTCCGGGTGGCCGTGGACGGCGTCTACCCGTTGCGGGAGGCCGTCGCCGCGCACCGCCGGGCGGAGCGGGGGCACATCCAGGGCAAGATCGTGCTGCGGGTGGTCGGGTAGCGGGGGAGGGGGCGTGCCGGGGCCGTACGGGGGTCGGTCCCGGCAGGCAGTCACGTTCGGCGCGGGTCTGCGCGGGTGGGGGAGCTGGCTGTCAGGGTTGGGCCTCGGCGGGGCGTCACCGGGCCACCGGCCGCCATGGGCACCGGAGTTGCACCGTCGGGGCCGGTCTCCTGGGTGCCGGGCCCGGCCCCGCCGCCCGGGCGATCGACAGGCGCCGGCCAGCGTGCACGCCCGGGTGCCGGTCGACACGCCGGAGCAGGAGCGGCCCACCGCGCCGCGGGCGGCGGCCGGCTTCCGCCGCCGCCCGCAGCCGGCTCCGGCAGCGCTCAGCCGAGCCGCGGCCGCACCGCCGCGACGAGCAGTGCGGCGGCGACCAGCAGGCCGCCCGCGTAGAACGGGCCGAGGTCACCGGCCGCCGTGCCGAGGGAGGCGGCGGCCAGCAGCGGGCCGGCCGTGGCGCCGAGGTTGAGGGCGGCGGTCGCGTAGGCGCCGGCCAGCGCGGGGGCGCCGGCCGCCTCGTACAGCACCCGGGTGATCAGCGTGCCGCCGACCGCGAAGGACAGCCCGCCCAGCAGGAACACCAGCGGCAGCAGCGCGCCCGGCGCGTCCGCCAGGACGGCCAGGGCGGGCCAGCCCGCCAGCAGCAGCGGGCCGCCGACGGCGAGGACCAGGCCGGGGCGCCGGTCCGCGAGCCGCCCGGCGACGGTGACCCCGGCGAACGACCCGGCCCCGAACAGCACCAGCGCGACCGGCACCCACAGGTCGCCCAGCCCGGCCGGGCCGGTCACCACGGGGGAGAGGAAGGTGAAGCCGCCGAAGGTCGCCGCGTTCACCAGCGCGGCGAGCAGCATCGCGCGGAGCAGCGGGGGGCGGCGCAGCTCGCCGAGCTCCGCGCGCAGGGCCGGGGCCGGGTCCGGGGCCGCGGCCCGGTCGGTCGACGGGGCGACGGGCGGAAGGCCCTTGGCGATGCCGACGGCGGCCGGCAGGCAGAGCAGCGCGACGGCCCAGAACGCGGCGCGCCACCCGAACAGCGCGCCCAGCACCGCCCCGCCCGGGACGCCGGCGACCGTCGCCACCGTCGTCCCCGACAGCAGCACGGCGAGCGCCCGCCCCTTGCGGTCCGCCGGGACGAGCGCGGCGGCGGTGGTCAGTGCCACCGCCAGGAACCCGGCGTTGGCGAGCGCGGCGACCACCCGGGTGGCCACCAGCACCGGGAAGCTCGTCGTCACCGCCCCGACGGCGTGCGCCGCCGCGAACACCAGGACGAACCCGAGCAGGCTGCCGCGCCCCGACCGGCCGCGGGCGAGCCCGGCCATCAGCGGCGCGCCGACCGCCATCCCGACCGCGAAGGCCGAGGTCAGCCCGCCGGCCGTACCGACGGTGACGCCGAGATCGGCGGCGAGTCCGGGCAGCAGCCCGGCGAGCATGAACTCCGAGGTGCCCATGGCGAACACGGCCAGGGCGAGCAGATAGAGCGGAAGGGGCATCGAGAGGCTCCGAAGCGGGGCGGTGGGAACGAGGAGGACGGACGTCTCGTCACCGCACGCTCAACCCCCGGGCGGCGCAGGCGTGGCGCTCGCTCGGACCTCGGTGGTTCAGGATCTCCGGGGTTTCAGGGGGCTGACGGCGCGTGACCGAAAGCCCCCACCCTGGATGCCTCAGGGCTCGACATGCCCGGCACGCTACCCGACCCCCTGCCTCCGGGGCACCCGGTTTTCCCGGCGGCCGGGCCGGGAGCCACCGGCCGGCGCGCCGCGAATCGAGGAGGGCCCGCGCCCTCCTCGATCGCGACGGCCGGCCGGCACCGGCCTACCGCCTACCGTCCACCGGGACCGGCCTGCGGCTGGCGCAGGTGCCGGGCGAAGAACCCGGCCGCGTCCTCGCCCGCGAACCGCGGGACGCCCGTGTGCCCGCCCATGTTGGCGTGCAGCGTCTTCTCCCGGGAGCCGAAGGCGTCGAACAGGTCCAGGGACGCCTGCCGGTCGTTGCCCTCGTCGTCCCACTGCAGCAGGACGTGCAGCGGAATGGTGACCCGGCGGGCCTCCTCGAACACGGCGCGGGGAACGAGGCTCCCGGCGAAGAGGCCGGCGGCCACGATGCGCGGCTCGACCACCGCCAGCCGGACGCCGATGGAGATGACTCCCCCCGAGTACCCGACCGGGCCGCCGATCCCGGGCAGGGCGAGGAGGGCGTCCAGGGCGGCCTGCCATTCCGGGACGGACTTGTCGACGAGCGGGAGGACGAGGGCGTCGACGATCTCCTCGCCGACCGGCTCGCCGGCCTCCATGGCCCGGCGCAGGTCGGCGCGGGCCTGCTCGAGGGCGGCCCAGCGGGGCCGGTCCCCGCTGCCGGGGAGCTCGATGGTGGCCGCGGCGAAGCCGTCCGCCGCGCAGCGTCGGGCCCGGGCGACCAGCCGGGGGTGCATCCTGCGCAGTCCGAGCGGGGGGTGGCCGAGCAGGACCAGCGGGACCGGCTCGGACGGGGAGGCGGATGCGGGCGTCCACAGGATGCCGGGGATCTCGCCGAGGGTGAACCCACGCTCGAGGACGCCGCCGTCGAGGTGCTGTTCGGAAGTGAAACGCATGGTCGTGCCTTTCGGGAGTGCACTGGAACGGCGCTCCCGGACGACGACCTATCGCCCGACCGTGACCCCGGAGGAGAGCACCCATGTCGAAACGTTCACGGGTACCACCTCCTCGTTCTCTCGCACGGCCTCCAGGAGGCTAGCAGACCGGCGGTACCGGGGCACCGGAGAACCTCTCGGCCAGGCCGGGGGCGGGCAGCGCCCTAGGATGCCCGGAAACCGAGGAGGGGGTTCGATGGCGAACCGTGGGAGAGTCGGCGGCAT
This sequence comes from Kitasatospora sp. NPDC058046, assembly GCF_042885595.1. NCBI lineage: Bacteria > Bacillati > Actinomycetota > Actinomycetes > Kitasatosporales > Streptomycetaceae > Kitasatospora > Kitasatospora sp. NPDC058046. The sequence continues at coordinate 299,860 of NZ_JBHVRS010000003.1, read as the reverse complement.
CGTGGCCGTCACCGCGCTGCTGCTGCCGCCGGTGCTGTGGGCGGTGGGGCGGATGGAGTCCGGCAACGGCGGGCGGGCGGTGGCGGCCGACGTCCTGAACCGGCCGTGGGCGATGCTCGGCCTGGCCGCCGTCCTGCTGCTGGCCGCGGTCGTGGTCCGCGGCCGGTGGGACGTCGTCGGCGGGCTGGTGTCGGCGTTCGCGGTGTTCGGGCTGCTGCTGTCGGGTGGCGGCCACGTCCTGCAGATGTTCGGACCGAAGGTCCAGGGGGTGAGTCGCACCGCCTCCCCGGAGCGGGCGGACCATGTCCTGACGGTGGCCCACCACGACGATCCGGAGGGCTACAACGGGCGCTACTTCGTCCGGCTGGAGACCGGCACCGGCCTGGCGACCCGCCGTTGGGAGGTCCTCGCCCTCCACACGGGCGGCTTCCGGGGCCAGGGGGAGTTCGTCGCGGCGGAATGGGCCGGGTCCGGCCGGGTCCGGGTCACCACCGACGCCGGCTACCGCGTCTTCACCGTCGACCCGGGCTCCGGCGAACCGACCCTCACCGAGAGCGTCGGCGAGCTGAAGTCCCTCGTCCAGGGGGCCTGACAGGACGTTCGCCGGCGGCCGTGGCGCTGCTGGCCGGCCGGGTACGGGCGTGGCGGGCCTGAACCGCTGGATCTGTTGCGGGGATCGGCCGCCGGGGATCGGCCACGGGGATTGTCAGTGCCGTGTGCAACGGTGACGTCATGCTGGCGATCACGGTGCAGACGAACGAGACGCGGCACCTGAGGGTGTCCGCGGACGACCTCGCGGGGATGGTCCGGCGCATCGGTGCGCCGGACGACCGCTTCCTCGTCGTGGAGCGGATACCGGACCTGCCGGACGTGTACGTGCAGGTGTGGCACGCCGACGGCGAGGAGTACACGCTGGAGCACCGGGACGGCTCCGCCGAGCGGCACTTCGAGGTGCGGCTGGCCGGGCCCGAGCCGGTGGTCGCGGCGATGACGGGCTGGGCGCGCGGCGCGGCGGGCTGGGACGAGGGGCTGGACTGGCAGCCGCTCGACCTGGGCCCGGCGCCGGCGCCGGTGCCGCCGATCGACCTGGAGGCGGGCGAGCGGCGGGAGTTGGAGGACCGGCTGCGGCTGACGCTGGCCTGCGGCTACACCGACCGCGCCCGGCTCGCCGAGCAGGCCGAGGAGCACCTGGTCGCGGGCGACCGCCGCCCGCTCTCGCGCCCCCAGGCCGAGCAACTCGCCGACCGGCTCTGGCTGGAGCGGGTCGGCGAGCAGACCGGCTGGATCGGCGAGACGGATCCGGAGTGCCTGGCCCGGGCCTTCGCCGCCCTGGAGGCGGGCGGCATCACGGCCCGGGAGGACTTCGGCTGCTGCCGCTCCTGCGGCGACGCCGAGATCGCCGAGGCCGGCGAGGCCGACGCCCGCGGCTTCGTCTACTTCCACGCCCAGGGCACCGAATCCGCCGCCCTCGGCCACGGACTGTCCCTGCTGTACGGCGGCTTCGACGGCTCCCCGGCGGCCACCGCCGCGGTCGGGAAGGAGGTGGTCGCCGCCCTGGCGGAGGCCGGTCTGCCGACGGTCTGGAACGGCGACCCGTCCCAGGCCGTCGAGATACGCCCGCTGCTGTGGCGCCGCCGCCTGGCGGGGTGAGACTGGCACCGCGGCCCGGCGGCACCCCGACGGCCGGACGGCGGCGTCAGCCCCTCACGGCACCAGCACCCGTAGGGCGTCCGGTACCACCGCGACGTCCACCGGGAGCGCGGCGATGAACTCGCCGTCGGCGTAGGCGGTGATGCCGGGGGACTCGATCCGCAGGGCTTCGGTGCGCAGCGTGGTGACCTCCGGGTAGGTGATGTGGGTGCCCTTGAAGATCGTGGGGAAGAAGCGGGCGATGCGCAGCCGGGGCATGGCGTCGACGAGGGTGAGGTCGAGCAGTCCGTCGTCGGGCAGGGCGGCGGGGCACATCAGCATGCCGCCGCCGTAGCTGCGGGTGTTGCCGACGGCGGCCAGGGTGAGGTCGCGTTCGATGACGGTGCCGTCGGCGAGGGTGATGCGGAACGGCAGCGGGCGGAGGTTGGCGAACTCGGCGGCGATGGCGAGGTTGTAGCGCATCCGGCCGCGCGGCCAGCGCAGCCGGTTGGCGCGGTCGCTGACCAGGGAGTCGAAGCCGGTGGCGAGGACGGAGCCGTACCAGCGCACCGCGCCGTCCGGGCCGGTGATCCGGCCGAGGTCGACGCCGCGGGTGCGCCCGGCGGCGATGACGTCGGCGGCGGCCTCGGGGGCGCCGAGCGGCAGGCCGTACTCGCGGGCGTGGTCGTTGCCGGTGCCGGCCGGTATCACGCCGAGCGGGACGGGCGTGCCGGCCAGGGCCTGGAGGGCGAGGTTGATCATGCCGTCGCCGCCGACCACGGCCACCGCGTCCACGCCGTCGGCCGCCGCCTCGCGGGCGAGCCGGACGGCGTCCTCGGGGGAGCGCCCGGCCCGCGGTTCGACGTCGACGCCGAGGGCCCGCAGCCGGGCGGTGGCCCGGTGGGCGGCGGGCTCGGCGTGGCCGATGCCCGCCGCCGGGTTGGTGAGAACGGCGACCCTGCGGACGGTTCTCACGTCGTTCACGGGATCAGCTTGCCCGGGTTGAGGATGCCCGCCGGGTCGAGTTCGGCCTTGACGGCGCGCAGGATGCGCACGCCGAGGTCGCCGATCTCCTCGGTCATCCAGGGCCGGTGGTCGGCGCCGACGGCGTGGTGGTGGCTGATGGTGCCGCCGGCGCGGAGGATGGCGTCCCCGGCGGCGCGCTTGGCGGCGCCCCAGCGGGTGAGCGGGTCCTCGCCGAGGGCGGCGACGACGGTGAAGTAGAGCGAGGCGCCGGTCGGGTAGACGTGCGAGACGTGGCAGAGCACCAGGGAGCCGGGCAGGGCGCCGGTGAGCGCCTCGGTGACGGCGGCCCGCAGGGCCGGCAGCCGGCTCCAGGAGGCCGCGGTCTCCAGGGTCTCGCACAGCGCGCCCGCGGCGAGCAGCGAGTCGCGCAGGTAGGGGGCGCTGAACCGGCCGTGCTCCCAGGCCCGGGCGGGGCCCTCGCCGAGCGAGGTGCCGCCGGCGGCGAGCAGGGCGTCGCGGGTGAGCTGCTGCCGGGCGGCGACCTGGGCGGCGCCGCCCTCGAAGACGGTGACGGCCAGGCAGCCGCTGACCGCCGGGGCGCCGCCGATCTGCTCGGTCATGGCCAGGTTGATCATGGTCTCGGCCTCGTCGGAGAGCCGGATCACGGTCGGGCCGGTGCCCTGCTGCTCGACGGCGCGCAGCGCGGCCGTGCCGGTGGCGAAGTCGGGGAAGCTCCAGGCCTCGTACGCCTTGACGGCGGGCAGCGGGTGGACGCGCAGCCGGACGGCGGTGATCACGCCGAGGGTGCCCTCGGAGCCGAGGAAGAGCTGGCGCAGGTCGGGGCCGGCGGCGGAGGCGGGGGCGCGGCCGAGGTCGAGCACCCCGGCCGGGGTGACGACGCGCAGCCCGCGCACCATCTCGTCGAAGCGCCCGTACCCGGCGGAGTCCTGGCCGGAGGAGCGGGTGGCCGCGAAGCCGCCGATGGTGGCGTAGCGGAAGCTCTGCGGGTAGTGGCCGAGCTCCCAGCCGCGCTCGGCGAGCAGCTCCTCCGCGGCCGGGCCGGTGAGGCCGGCGCCGAGGACGGCCTCGCCGGAGGTCTCGTCCAGGTCGAGCAGCCGGTCGAAGCGGCGCAGGTCGAGGGAGACGACGGCGGCGAGGCCGCCGCGCTCGGGGTCGAGGCCGCCGACCACGCTGGTGCCACCGCCGAACGGGACGACGGCGATGCGGCGTTCGGCGCACACCGCGAGGACGGCGGCGACCTCCTGCTCGCTGCCGGGCAGCACGACGGCGTCGGGGGCGTCCTGCGCCTCGCGGCTGCGGCGGCGCAGCAGGTCCGGGGTGGACTTGCCGCCGGCGCGCGGCAGCCGGTCGGCGTCGGCGGCGCTGACGTGCTCCTTGCCGACCGCGCCGGCCAGCGCGTCGAGGTCCTCGGCGGAGAGCCGGGACGGGTGCAGGACGACCTCGTCGGCGCTCGGCCCGGGGGCGGCGTCGCCGGTGACGCCGAGGGCGGCGGCGAGCAGTCCCTTGATGTCGGCGGACAGCTCCTTGGCCAGGGCCGGGTCGCCCCAGGCGTCCCACTTCATCGGGGGGAGCGGAAGTGCGGCGCCGGCCGGTCCCGCTTGCGTCTCAGGTGCCATGCGTTACAGTTTCACACATCATGTCAAGTAGTAACGACGAGCCCGAGACGCCGGGCCAGACCCATGGGGGCACCGGCCAGGTCCCGGGGGCCCGCAGCACCGACGACGCGATCCTGGACGCCGCCGCCGACCTGATGGTCCATCTCGGCGTGCGCCGCACCCAGCTCGCCGAGATCGCCCGCCGTGCCGGGGTCAGCCGGCCGACCGTCTACCGCCGCTGGCCGGACGTCCGGGCGGTGATCGGCGCGCTGCTCACCCGGGAGATCCTGGCCACCCTGGAGGCCGCCGTGCCGACCGGCCGGGACCGGGAGGCCTTCGTCGAGCGGACCGTGGAGATCGCCGTCCGGCTGCGCGACCACCCGGTGATCGGCGCGCTGCTGCGCTCCGACGACTCCGACCTGCTGCTCGAGTACGTCGTCGAGCGGCTCGGCGCCAGCCAGCGCGGCCTGCTGGAGGCACTGCGCACCGGCATCGAGCAGGGCCAGGCGCACGGCTCGATCCGGGAGGGCGAGCCGCTCGAACTGGCCGCCATGGTCCTGCTGACAGCCCAGTCCACCGTCCAGTCGCACCGCATGGTCGCCTCCCTGCTGCCCGAGGCGGCCTGGCGGCGCGAACTGGCCAGAGCACTGAACGGATACCTCGCGCCATGACCCCCACCGCAGGCCCGCACACCGGTCCGCACTCCAGCTCGCACGCCGGTCCGTCCTCCGGTTCGCACGCGGGCCCGTACACCGGTCCGTACGCCGGGACCTCCCGGCTCAACGCCGTCCGAAGGGCGGCGGAGCTGGAGGCGCTCGGCGACGACGCCCGGATCGACCTCCTGGTCATCGGCGGCGGCGTCACCGGCGCCGGAGTGGCCCTGGACGCGGCCTCGCGCGGCCTGCGCACGGTGCTGGTCGAGGCCCGTGACCTCGCCTTCGGGACGAGCCGCTGGAGTTCCAAGCTGGTGCACGGCGGCCTGCGCTACCTCGCCTCCGGGCGGATCAAGGTGGCCCGGGAGAGCGCGGTGGAGCGCGGCGTGCTGATGACCCGCACCGCCCCGCACCTGATCCGCGCACTGCCCCAACTGGTGCCGCTGCTCCCGGACCTGCTGCGCCCCGGCCAGGCCGCGCTGATCCGTACCGGCTTCCACGCCGGGGACGCGCTGCGCCTGACGGCCGGCACCCCGGGCGCGCTGCTGCCCCGGGTGCGCCGGATCGACGCCGACCGGACCCGCCGGCTGGTGCCGGGCGTGCGGACGGACGGGCTGCGCGGCGCGCTGGTCGCCCACGACGGCCAACTCGTGGACGACGCCCGGCTGGTGGTCGCACTGGCCCGGACCGCCGCGCAGTACGGTGCCAGCGTGCTGACCAGGGTGCGCGCCGAGCAGGTCACCGGCACCTCGGCCCGGCTGGTCGACACCCTGACCGGGCGGGAACTCACCGTCCGGGCCGGCGCGGTGGTCAACGCCACCGGCGTCTGGGCGGGCGAGGTGGACACCTCGATCCGGCTCCGGCCCAGCCGGGGCACCCACCTGCTGGTGGACGCGAAGGCCCTCGGCAACCCGACCGCCGCCCTCACCGTGCCGGTGCCCGGCTCCACCAGCCGCTTCGTCTTCGCCCTCCCGCAGCAGCTCGGCCGGGTCGCGATCGGCCTGACCGACGAGGACGCCCCGGGCCCGATCCCGGACGAGCCGCAGCCCACCGAGGCCGAGCTCTCCTTCCTCCTCGACACCGTCAACGCCGCGCTCGCCACCGCCCTGACCAGGGCGGACGTGATCGGCGCCTACGCCGGGCTGCGCCCGCTGATCGACACCGGGGACGGCAGCACCGCCGACATCTCCCGCGAGCACGCGGTGCTGGAGAGCCCGTCCGGGGTGATCACCGTGGTCGGCGGCAAGCTCACCACCTACCGCCGGATGGCCGAGGACGCGGTGGACACCGCCGTCCGGCTGCGCGGCCTGCCCGCCCGCGCCTGCTGGACGGCCCGGCTGCCGCTGGTCGGCGCCCCCGGCCACGGGGACAGCCGCCCGCTGCCCGCCGGGGTCCCGGAGGGCGGAACCGCCGGGCGGGTGCCCGCCTCACTGCTCGCCCGCCACGGCGGCGCGGCCCACGAGGTGCTGGCGGCCGGAGAGTTGACGTCGATCGCCGAGGGCCTGGACGTGACCCGCGCCGAGATCGCCTACGCCGTCAGCCACGAGGGCGCGCTGGACGCGGCCGACGTACTCGACCGCCGCACCAGGATCGGGCTGGTCACGGAGGACGCCGAGCGCGCCCGGAAGGCGGTCGAGGAGATCGTCGAGGGGACCGTCGAGGAGCGTGCCGGGCGGCGTCAGGACGGCTGAGCGGCCCGGGGGAAGGGGGCGAGGTCCGGCTCCACCCAGGTGGTCCGGGCCCGCTCGCCCGCGAGCGTCCCGGGCCGGTAGTGGCGGGTGAGCAGCTCCTTGTCGAGCAGCTCGGGGTGGCGGGCCGCGAACGTGTCGAAGTCCGGTGCGGCGTCGGCGTGGTGGGCCACCAGCTCGACCCAGGCGCGGGTCATGGTGACGTGGAACTTCTGCGGTGCGCCCGCCTTGGCGGCCGTGCGCCGGATGCCCTCGCCGACCAGGGTGAGGGCGTCGGCGGCGCCGTGGCGGCGCACCGCGAGCCAGGTGAGCCGGACGTGCTGGCGGTGGCCGAAGCGCTCGGCGCCGGCCATCGCCTCGCCCAGGAGGGTGTCGAAGGCGTCAGGGGTCGCGGGGGTGGTCATGGGAGGGCTTTCGTCGTGGGGGTCCGGGCCGGTGGGTCCGGACGGTGGATCGTAAGGTTTGGTGGTATTTGCGGGCAAACCGCCTGAACGGGTGGTTTCGGTGCACCGAAGGGGATCGCGGACGATCGAGGGTTGACCGAGGGGGTCGGCCGCGAACGGGGAACGGGGTCCCCGGCTCCACGCCCTCGCAAGGCGGCCGTGGATGGGCGCGGCCGTGCGGATGAGGCGGAATCAGCGCGCCGTGCGCTCGGGCATCGGGTGCTCGGCGCCGGACAGCTCCAGGACGCAGGAGAGCGGGTGCTCGGCCCGGCCGGTGCGGTCCAGCCGCACCGCGAGCGGCCTCGGCGGGGTCGGCGGCTCCTCGGCGACCTGGGCGGTGAGGGTCAGCGGATAGTCGCCGTGCCCGTGGACCCGGTGGAAGTCGCACTCCTTGCCGTCGACCAGCAGCTCGGTCTCGGTGATCCAGCCGGACCGGACGTTGACGGTCACCGAGTGCCCGCCCTGGTCGAGGTGGAAGCTGTACCGCTGGCGCATCGGGACCTCCGGCGACCGGGCCTGCGACGAGGGGAGACGGCGGCGAGCCGACGAGGGGGAACGGGTGAAGATCGGACGAGGGGAAATCCACTGCCAGTCTAGGGCGGGAGGTCGCTAGGGTGCTCGGCATGCGGAGCACAGCGGGCGGCCTGCGGCCGTACGGGCCGGACGAGGAGGTGGCCGAGGACGAGTACGTCCTCGGCCTGTACCGGGTGCCGGTCAAGGCGAGGACGGGGCGCGGGGCCGGCCCGGCGCCGCAGCCCGGGCGGCTGGAGGCCTGGGTCGACGGCGGCGCCCTGCGGGCCGTCCTGCGCCGTCTGGGTGCGCGGACCCTGCCCACCCTCGCCCGCCACGAGCCGGACCTCGACTTCAGCAGCCGGATCCGGCAGCCGTCGATGGCCGCGCTGGTCCGGGAGATCGAGCAGGTGGACCTGGCCCGGCTCCCGGCCGCCGAGCGCGAGGTGCTGGGCCTGCTGCTGGGCTGGGGCCGCAGGGCGACGGCCGAGAACGGTGCGCTGCGGATCGAGATCGACGCCGTGCGGTGACGCCCTGGCCGGGCCGGCGGCGGTTCCCGCGCACGGTTCCCGTGTGCGACCCGGAGAAATTCCCGGGGTGGGCCCGCCTGCAGACGGATTCTCGTGATCTCTACAGTGTTGTAGATTCGTCCACAGGGAGAGATCAGAGGAGGGCATTGTGGGAGTTTCGCTGGCCAAGGGCGGCAACGTCTCGCTGAGCAAGGAGGCGCCCGGTCTGAGCGCCGTGATCGTCGGTCTCGGCTGGGACGTGCGCACCACCACCGGGGCCGACTACGACCTGGACGCCAGTGCGCTGCTGTGCAACGCGCTGGGCAAGGTGGTCTCGGACCAGCACTTCGTCTTCTTCAACAACCTCCGCAGCCCCGAGGGTTCGGTCGAGCACAGCGGCGACAACCTGACCGGCGGCGGAGACGGGGACGACGAGCAGATCAAGGTCGACCTGGACCGCGTCCCGGCCGACGTGGCCAAGGTGGTCTTCCCGGTGTCGATCTACGACGCCGACGCCCGGCTGCAGAACTTCGGCCAGGTGCGCAACGCGTTCATCCGGATCGTCAACCAGGCCAACGGCCTGGAGATCGCGCGCTACGACCTGACCGAGGACGCCTCGACCGAGACCGCGATGGTCTTCGGCGAGCTGTACCGCAACGGCAACGAGTGGAAGTTCCGCGCCATCGGCCAGGGCTACGCCTCCGGCCTGCGCGGCATCGCGACCGACTACGGCGTCAACGTCTGACCGTCGCCAGTCGGTAGCGGTCGACGCCCGTTCACCCGAAGCGGGTCGACCGGGGTTCGGCAGTCACGGCCACGCGCTCAGTCGGTACGGCCGAGCGCGTGGCCGCCGAAGCCCCCGCCGCCGGTGAACTGGTGGTGCCACCAGGCGGTCATGGCCGGTTCGTCCATCCCCGACCAGTCCGGCGCCGCGGTGACCTGGGCCCGGCCCAGGGTGCGGCCCAGTTCCACCAACTCCCGCCCGGCCGCCGTCCGTTCGCGGTCGTAGGCGGCCAGCAGGGCTGCCCAGGAGCCGGCCTCCCGCCCGGCCAGCTCGAAGGCGTGGGCGTCCTGGATCGCCTTCACCGCGCCGCTGGTGTTGTGCGGGCGCACCACGGTGGCCGCGTCCCCGCCGATCAGCAGCCGTCCGGCCGTCCGGGCCGGGGCCGCCAGGTCGTAGACCGGCTGGAGGAAGGTCCGTTCGCGCGGGGTCAGGGTGACCAGGCCGGCCCAGTACGGCGGCAGGTACCGCTCGGCGAGCCGGCGCAGCTCGTCCACCTGCGGGTCGGTGAGGCTGCCCGCCGGGATGCTGGTCGGGCCGTCCAGGCGCAGCCAGGCGGGGGTGGGGGCGTAGAAGACCCAGTTCACCTGGGTGCGGCCGGGCGCGACCCCGGGGATGCGGTAGATCACCACCTGGCCGCCGGGGTAGCAGGCGGTGATGCACTGCTCCTCCGGCCAGGGCGCCGCGCCGCCGGGCAGCTCGGCCAGCAGGGCGTCGTCGTAGCTGCCTCGCCAGCACACGTACCCGGCGTACTCGGGCTCGGCCTGCGGGCAGACGGCCTCGCGGACCACCGAGCGGTAGCCGTCGGCGCCGATCACCAGGTCGTACGTCTCGCGGCCGCCGTCCGTCTCGACCCAGGCGCCGCCCGTCTCGGCCCGGGTGCCGTCCGGCTCAGCCTGGGGGCCCTCCGACCCGCCGCCGTCCGGCTCAGCCTGGGGGCCCTCCGACCCGCCGCCGTCCGGTTCGTCCCCGCCCGGCTCGTTGCCGACGGCCGTCACGGTGGCACCCAGCCGGAACTCGACCTGCTCGGGCATCCGTTCGCGCAGGGCCTGCCAGAGCACGCCCCAGTGGTGCGAGTGGAACGGGAAGGGCTGGGCCCAGAGCAGTCGCCCGCAGCCGTCCGGCCCGTCGCCCTCGCCGGCCGCGCCCCGGGCGACCCAGCGGCGGACGGTGAGGCGGTGGCGGCGGGTGTCCGCGTCGAGGTGTCCGGCCCGGACCAGTTCGTCGAAGCGGTCGTTGTGGGTGCACAGCCCCACGCCGCGGTCCTCCAGGTGCCCGGGGCTGCGTTCCAGCACCACCACCCGTTCCGCGCCGAGCCGGGCGGCCGCGCCGGCGAAGGCGCTCCCGGCGATGCTGCCCCCGACCACGGCCACCGAGCCACCGCGCACGGTCGCTCCTCTCCTGAGTCCCGAGCTTCGAGTCCGCGGCGTCCCCGCGCTGCGATGTCCCCCCGCGACGCCCCCGCGATGTCCGGGACACGACGATACGCGTCCGGTCGGTCCCCGGCGCCGTGTTCGAGCCATCCGGAGGGCCCTTCCGGCGACCCGGGAGAGCCTTATGCAACTAGTTGCATACCCCGCCGCCCGTCCCCTACCCTGCGGTAACAACGCCCCCGGTCCACAACGCCCCCGGTCCACTCCCCGGTCCACTCCCCGCCCGCGCCCCAGGAGACGTCGATGAGCGCCCACCCCGGCAGCAACCGCTACCCGCACCTGCTCAGCCCGCTCGACCTCGGCTTCACCACCCTGCCCAACCGCGTGATCATGGGCTCGATGCACGTCGGCCTGGAGGAGGCCCCCGGCGGCTACGAGCGGATGGCCGCCTTCTACGCCGAGCGGGCCCGCGGCGGCGTCGGCCTGATCGTCACCGGCGGCATCGCCCCCAACGAGGCCGGGCGCCCCTGGGAGGGCGGCGCGATGCTGACCACCGAGGAGGAGGCCGACAAGCACCGCGTGGTCACCGACGCGGTGCACGCTGCCGGCGGCAGGATCGCCCTCCAGATCCTGCACTTCGGCCGCTACGCCTACCACCGCGACCTGGTCGCCCCCAGCGCGATCCAGGCCCCGATCAGCCCCTTCACGCCCAACGCGCTCACCGCCGAGCAGGTCGAGCAGACCATCGAGGACTTCGCCCGCTGCGCCGAACTCGCCCGCCGCGCCGGGTACGACGGCGTCGAGATCATGGGCTCCGAGGGGTACCTGGTCAACGAGTTCATCGTCGCCGCGACCAATCACCGCGAGGACGAGTGGGGCGGCACGTACGAGCGGCGGATGCGCTTCCCGGTGGAGATCGTCCGCCGGGTCCGCGAGCGGGTCGGCGAGGACTTCATCATCGTCTACCGCCTCTCCATGCTCGACCTGGTGCCCGGCGGCTCCACCCTCGACGAGGTCGTGCGGCTCGCCCAGGCCGTCGAGGCCGCCGGGGCGACCATCATCAACACCGGCATCGGCTGGCACGAGGCCCGCATCCCCACCATCGCCACCTCCGTGCCGCGCGGCGCCTTCGGCTGGGTGACGAAGAAGGTGATGGGCAAGGTCGGCATCCCGCTGGTCACCACCAACCGCATCAACACCCCCGAGATCGCCGAGCAGTTGCTCGCCGAGGGCAGCGCGGACCTGGTCTCGATGGCCCGCCCGCTGCTCGCCGACGCCGACTTCGTCGCCAAGGCCCGGGACGACCGCGCCGAGGCCATCAACACCTGCATCGGCTGCAACCAGGCCTGCCTCGACCACACCTTCAACCTCCAGATCACCTCCTGCCTGGTCAACCCGCGCGCCTGCCACGAGACCGAACTCGTCCTCGGGCCCACCCAGTTGCGCAAGCGGATCGGCGTCGTCGGGGCGGGCCCGGCCGGCCTCGCCTTCGCCGTCTCCGCCGCCGAGCGCGGCCACGACGTCACCCTGTACGACGCCGCCGAGGCGATCGGCGGGCAGCTGAACATCGCCCGGCGCATCCCCGGCAAGGAGGAGTTCGACGAGACGCTGCGCTACTTCCGCACCCGGCTGGCCGAGTTGGACGTCACGCTGCGGCTCGGCGCGACCGTCACCGCCGAGCAGCTGGCCGGGCAGGGCCACGACGAGCTCGTCCTCGCCACCGGCGTCACCCCGCGAACTCCCGCCGACATCCCGGGAATCGACCACCCCAGCGTGCTCGGTTACCTCGACGTGCTGCGCGACGGCGCGCCGGTCGGCGAGCGGGTCGCCATCCTCGGCGCCGGCGGCATCGGCTTCGACGTGGCCGAGTTCCTCACCGATCCGGGCGACGCGGCGAGCCTCAACCCGCCGGTGTTCCAGGCGAAGTGGGGCATCGACCCGGAGTACCGCGAGCGCGGCGGCCTGCGCGCCCCGGAGCGGCCGAAGCCCCCGCGCAGCGTCCACCTGCTCCAGCGCAGGACCACCAAGGTCGGCGCCGGCCTCGGCAAGACCACCGGCTGGATCCACCGCACCGAGCTCAAGCACCGCGGCGTGGTGATGGTCCCCGGCGTCACCTACGACCTGATCGACGACGCCGGTCTGCACATCACGGTGGACGGCGAGCGCCAACTGCTGCCCGTGGACACCGTCGTGCTCTGCACCGGCCAGGAGCCGCGCCGCGACCTGTACGAGGCGCTGCGCGAGCGCGGCCTGCCGGTGCACCTGATCGGCGGCGCCGACGTGGCCGCCGAACTGGACGCCAAGCGCGCCATCAAGCAGGGCACCGAGCTCGCCGCGGCGCTCTGAGCCCTCGCGTTCCGTACGGTCGGCGTCCCCGCGTCCCGCAGGGTCGGCGCCCCCGCCGCGAGCGGGGGCGCCGACCGAAAACCACTCGCCGTCCGCCCGGGGGCCGTTGCTAGTATCCGCAGGTCGCAGCGCGGATCACGGTGCGCGGGGCGTGGAGCGGATCACAGGGGAGAGCAGGCCGATGGACGAGCAGGGCGAGACGGCGTACGCGCCGATGGCGGACGAGCCGGCGGCGGACGAGCGGGTCGAGTTGGCGTACACGCCCACGGTGGCGGACTTCCGGGAGGCCCTGGCCGCCCGGTCCCGGGCGACGCGCGCGGGCCGGCGCCAGCGGGCGTTCCTGTACCTGCTCGTCGTCTGCGGCCCGCTCATCGCCGCGCTCGACCTCTCCACCGGCAAGGGCATCGGCTTCCCGCCGGTGTTCATGGTGCTCGCCGCGCTGGCCCTGCTCCTCTGGCTGCCCCGGCTGCAGGCCGGCCAGTTCCACAAGTTGACCGCCGACAAGGGCGAGTTCACCGCCACCGTGGCAGCGTCCGGCGTGACCATCACCAACCGCCACTCCACCAGCACCCTGACCTGGCAGGCGGTCCCGCACCACGTGGAGACCCCGGGGCTGTTCGTCCTGCTGAGCAACGACAAGAACAACTCCTGCCTGGCCGTCCTGCCCAAGCGCGGCACCGCCGACCCCGACCGGCTGCGCGCCGTGCTCGACCGGCACGCCCCCGCGCCCACCCGGGGCTGAGCCCGGCCCGTCCCGCAGCCCGCAGTCCGTACCCCGCCTTCGCCCCGTTCGTCCCCTGCCCGCTCCCCGTACGATCGACGGCATGTCGCTGCCGCACGCCATCCTCACCGCCCTGCTGGAGAAACCGTCCTCGGGGCTGGAGCTGACCAGGCGGTTCGACCGGTCGATCGGCTTCTTCTGGCCCGCCACCCACCAGCAGATCTACCGCGAACTGGGCCGGCTGGAGGCCTCCGGACAGATCCGGGCCCTCCGGCCGGAGGCACCGGTGCGCGGGCAGAAGAAGGAGTACGAGGTGCTCCCGGAGGGCCGCGCCGAACTGGCCCGCTGGACCGCCGAGGGCGCCGCTCCGCGCGCCGTCCGGGAGCCCCTGCTGCTGCGGCTGCGGGCGGCCGCGGTGGTCGGCACGGACGGCCTGGCGGCCGAGCTGGAACGCCATCTCGCCCTGCACCGCGAGCAGTTGGCCGACTATCGGGAGATCGAGCGGCGCGACTTCCCGGCCGAGCGGGCGGACGAGGAGAACCGGCTCCAGCACGCGGTGCTGCGGGCCGGCATCGGACTGGAGAGCTTCTGGGTGCAGTGGCTCGCCGAGACCCTCGACACCCTGCCGGCCGAGCCCTCCCGCCCGGCCGGCCCCTCCGACGCCCCTCGCGCCTGCGACCCCTCCGACCGGCCCTGACCTGCGCCGATCCCCGCCCGCGCGCCCGGCCCAGCCCCCGGTGGGACACTGGTGGCCTGTCCCTTCCCGAACTCTCGACCGGGGGACCCGTATGTCTCTGACCAGGCCCTTCCACGCCCTCACCGCCGCGGCCGTCGTCGTGGCGGTCGCCCTGGGCCCGGCCGCCCTCCCGGCGTCCGCCGCAACCGCCCAGCCACTGCCCTCCGCCGACCAGCTGAAGTCGGCCCTGCTGACCGCGGCCGACCTCGGCCCCGGCTGGACCGAGACCCCGGCGACCCAGAGCCCCAGCCCCAGCCCCAGCGCCGGCGCGAGCCCCAGCGCTAGCCCGTCGAACCCGGTGACCGGCTGCGACGCGCTCAGCGCCCTGATCAACATGTACGTCACCCGGCCGGGCGCGGCGATCCCGCGCGCCGAGACCGAACTCGACGGCCCGAACGGCAACCCGATGGTCACTCAGGCCCTCGCGGCCGAGCCGTCCGACCAACTCGCCACCGACTTCAACTCCGCCGCCGACGCCCTGAAGACCTGCCACACCATCACCTTCAACGCCGGCCCCAGTGACACCGTGACCTTCACCGTCAGCCCGGTCACCCTCGGCGACCGCAAGGACGCCCCCGCCGTCCACCTCGACGGCACCCTGGCCGGCGTCCGACTCAACGGCTACGTCGGCATCGAACGCTTCGGCGCGGTGGCCATGGCCTTCGGCTACTTCGAACGCCAGGGCAGCAACGAACAGGCCGCCTCCATGGAGTACCGCACCGCCGTCGCCAAGGTCGAACGCGCCCTCGGCGCCAAGGCCGGCAGCACCACCGCCCCCACGGCCGTCCCCGCCACCCCCACCGAGGGCCGCCGCGTCTGACCCGCCCCGCCCTCCGAACACCACCGCGGCCCCCCATCGAACGCACGAGGCGCTCGGCGAGGGGCCGCGGTGGTGGCCTGACGGCGACCGGACGGGGAGTCACGTTTTGGTTGTCCGGGAGCTCCTGTGAAGGCCCTCGTCGCTCTGTTGTTCCTGGTCCCCTTGTTTCAAGGAGCCCGCGGCGGGCGCCGGACCGCTCGGCGAGGACCAAGGGACCTGGAAGACTGGGAGCGTCGATGATGCCGGGGTGGGGGTTCTCGTGACCTTGCGGAACTACGACAGAGGGCATGGCTGCCAGATCTACCTGCAGGAAGAACGGAACGGGCAGCCTGACGTACGCAGAGGGATGAGCAGGAGACCGGTCTTCGGTGGGGGAGGCGATTCGCGTGGTGGGACGTTCGGTGGTGTTCCGGATGGTGCTGGTGGGGTTGTTGTGTGGCGCCAGTGCGTGCACCGGGGCGTCCGGTGGGCACGGCGGGGCGTCGGCGGGCGCCGTGTCCGGTGGGGTGGCGGCCGAGGTCGCGTGGCCGCTCGGTGAGGAAGGGGCGACGCTCTCGGAGGTCGAGAGGCGGCGGATCCTGCGATCGGCCGAGGAGAACGGCTGGGCTCCGGCCGGTGGCGAGGCCACGGTGGTCCGGTACGACAGCGGGTACGGCCCGGGGCTGATCTGGCGGGCGAAGGGGACCGGCGCGGTCTGTTCGGGATCGTCGCGTGGCTCGGGTCCCTGTGTTCCGCTGGCGGACATCGCCGCGAGGCCGAACCCGGGCGTCGGAATCTTCATCGGCGCCGCCTACTACGAGGGGAAGTGGTCGGTCATGCTGTTGTCCAGCGGTGAGACGGTCGATCGGGTCATGTGCCAGGGGCGGAGCTTTCCGGCGCGGCGGGCGTACGAGGTCACGGTCGACGGCGTGCTCCACACCGTCTACACGGTGTCGATACCGCGCGGACTCCAGGGCGAGTACCGGGTGGCCGTCCGACGGGACGGGCAGCCGGCCGAGGACCGCGTGACGCTCAACATGGATCGGGTCGCCGGCCCGGCGCGGTGCTGACCGGGCGGGCGAGGGCGGTGCACGGCGGGTGAGGCGGCGGCCCGGGCCGCCGGGGGAGGAACAGGTGACCGTGCTGTGAGGGGCTTCCCGAAGTCGCGGGAGGGGGTGGTCCTGCTGGCGGGCCTCCTGCTGATCGTCAGAGCGTAGTTCGCCCGGCGCTGATCCGGCAGGCCGAGAAGACTGGGGCTGTCCGGTCGGCGGTGCGATGGCGAAGTCTTGAGCGATGCGCATGGGGGATGAGTCACGTGGTGGGACGTTCCATGAGGGTGAGCGCTGTTCTCGTGGGTCTGGTGTGTGCTGCCAGTGCGTGCAGCGGGGGTGGGGCCGGAGGGGTGGCGGGCAAGGGTGTCACGTCGGCGCCCGTGGTCCGGCCGGTGTTTGCGGAGAGCTCGAAGCAGGTGATCCTGCGGACGGCGAAGGAGAACGGGACGGCGCCGGCGGGTGATCGGTTCACGCTGGTCGAGTACGACGGCGGGTACGGGTCGGAGCTGATCTGGCAGGCGGAGCGGACCGGGGGTCTGTGCGCCGCGTCGGAGAGCGTCATGGCGGGTTGGTGCGAGACGGTGGAGGAGACCTCCGGGCGGCGGGTTCCCGGCGTCGGCGTCTTCGTGGACCCGGGGCTGCGCGAACGCGACGGGGAGGCGTCGTGGGTGGTGCGGGTGATGGCCAGCGGTGAGACGATCGACCGTCTGTCGTGCCAGGGACGGGATTTCCCGGTCCGCCAGGTGTACGCGGTCGACGTGGCCGGGGCCCGGCGCACCGTCTACACCGCCTCGATCCCGAGGAATCTCCAGGGGTCGTACCGGGTGGCCGTCCAGCGGGACGGGAAGCCGGACGAGGATCGTCTCGACCTCGGCTTCGAGAAGGGCCGTGTCGTGCAGTGCTGAGGGGCCGGCCGCCCTCGGGCCCGCTGCACGGGCGGATTCTGCCTGGCCGACGCCGAACTGCTGAAGCGCCGTTTCCCGCAGCTGGGTTCGCTGTCGGCGGCGATGTGGGTCGGTCGGGTGCTGACGCAGAACTCCGTGACGTGGGTTCCCGGGCCGACCGACGTGAGTATGCAAGGGGTGGCACAGGTCGAGTCGGCGACGCTGGCGGAGATCACGGCGAACGGGACGTGGGAGGAGGTCTCCATCGGTTGCGGTGTCCCGGAGGAGATCGCCGCCGAGGTGGGTGACCCGACCAGGTGGCTCCACAGCAGGGCCTTCGACGAGTCGGTCACCCGGACCCAGTACCCGGGGAGCTTCTACTTCGACAAGCAGACTGGCCGGGTCTACTTCTGCGCGGTCAATCCGAAGATCAGGGAGGGAAGTTGAGCGTCTGCGGGCCTTGCGGGCGGCCGTACCCCCGTGACGGCCGCCCGTCGTACGGGCCTACGGGTGGTAGACGACCTCCGGGAAGGCCGTCGACGGTCCGTCGAGCAGGTTGCCGCAGTGCCGGCCCCGCAGGTGGAGGTCGAAGAAGGCGCGCGGGTAGGCCTGTTGGACGAGGACGCCGCGGTCGGGGTCGAGGGTGCCGACCTGGGACTGGATGTCCTGCTCGGTCATGCCGAGCAGCTTGCCCGCCTGCGGGATCAGCGTCATGTTGTCGCCGTAGGAGCTGTGGATGGCGCCGGTGGCCTGGACGTCGAGGCGCCAGCCGCGCAGGTGGCCCCAGAAGGTCTCGATGAACGGGCTGGTGGCCCGGGTGTAGCGGGCGGTCATCATCATGAACGGCCGGTCGATGTCGGTGGTGATGGCGGGGTTCGACTCCATCCGCCCGTCCAGGGTGAGCCCGGCGCGGATGCGCTGGTCGGCGACCATGGCGAGGCCGACGGCGGTGCCGCCCTTGGACCAGCCGAAGGCGCCCATGTTCCGCGCGTCCAGGTTGCCGAGCAGGCCGGTCGGCAGGGTGCGGCCGTCGACGTCGGGGTTGCGGCCGTTGGCGAGGTCGACGACGCGGTCGAGGAGGAAGAGCAGGTCGGCGGCGTAGTCCTTCGGGGCCAGCCCCGGGGCGACGCCGTCCCGGGTGACGACGGTGCCGTCGGGGAACTCGGTGAATCCGTCGTGGGTGTGGTCGACGGTGACGACGGCGAAGCCGTGGCTGGCCAACTCCTGGACCACGATGGTGTGGTCGGCGCGGTGGCTGCCCGCGCCGTGCGAATAGACGACGACGGGCAGCGGCCGGCCGGCCCGGTGGACGGGGGCGCCCTGGTGGCCGGCGGTGAGCGGGGCGAGTGAGAGGGGGAGGGGGAAGCCGGCGTCGTCGAGGAAGGCCTTCAGGGCGCCGTCGGTCATCCAGGGGGCGAGCGGGTACGCGTCGGCGGCCGCGGCCCGGGCCGGGTACCAGACGGTGGCCATCAGCTCGCGGAACTTTCCGGGTCGGGCGTTCGGGTCGAGCCTGGCCTCGTCGCGCAGGTGCAGTGGCACCATGCCCACGGGGAAGGGGCCGGTGGGCGCGGGCAGGGTGAGGCGGCCGGGGGAGTCGGGGCCGGTGCCGGTGCTGGTGCCCGTGGAGGAAGCGGGGGTGGAGGCGGGGGCGGCCGAGGCGGCGTGGGCGAGGCCCAGCGGCGCGACGGCGCCCAGTGCGAGGGCGGCGCCGAGCATGCGGCGGCGGCTCGGTCCGGTGGGGCGGGCGGTCGGCGTGCTGTCCATCGGCGTGGTGCCCGTCGGCGTCGTGTCCATCGGCGTGGTGTCCATGCGCGGAACGCTGTCACGGGGGGCGCGGGGGCGGCATCGGCCTGCGGATTGATGATCGGTCACCTGGCATTGGCCCACGGGTTTACATCCCCGGGCTGATGCGGAACGGGCGTGCGCGGGATCTCGCGAAGGGCGGCCCCGAGGGCGTGCGGTCGACGCCTCGGCCCCCTCGGGTGCGGGAGGGGGCCGAGGGGGCCGAGGCGGATGGTGCCGAGAGGGATGGTGCCGTCGCCGATGTGCCTAGACGAAGTTCTTGTCGATCAGCATCTGCAGCACGTTGACGTGGAAGTCCGGGAAGTCCATCGGCACGATGCCGAACCGGGCGCGCTGCTGGGTGCGGGCGTTCAGGTACGGGTAGACGGTGCGGTCCATCAACGACTGCGAACTGGTCTTGGGCCAGTAACCACCGGCGTACGACAGGAAGTTGACGAACATCTTCGAGTAACCCGGGTTGAGGAAGGCCTTGTCGAACTGGGCGACGATGCGCTGGCCCTTGGTCCCCAGGGGGTCGGTGCCGCCGGTCTGCCAGAGGTCCTGGGTGTCGAAGTAGCCGTTCTCGCCGCTGGACCAGTCGATCAGGCCCCACGGGTTGGTGAAGTCGGCGATCAGGACGACCTTCCCCCGGGCGGTGGCGAGGGTCGGCCAGCCGTAGAAGTGGAACAGGTCGCGGTAGCCGAGCCCGTCGAGGTAGTGGTTGATCCGCCGCATGAACTCGGTGTCGTCGAGCGCCTGGCCGCCGGCGCGCTCGTTGCGCAGGCGCATCAGGACGGTCTCGCCGGGGTGCGAGCGGAGGAAGGAGCGGCACTGGTCGAGCACGTCCTGGAGCCGGATGTGCTGGTAGTTGTCCGAGTGGTAGATCCCGAGTTCGTCGGGCGCGCCCTGGAGGCCGTTGCAGCGGATGTCGAGGAAGCGGACGCCCTCGGTCAACTGCTGGGGCAGGCCCCAGTTCTGGGTGTGCGACCACTCGGTGCCGTAGGCGGGGTTCTCGCAGCAGGAGTCGTGGGTGCCGGGGATGGTGAGGTCCAGGAGGGAGGTGCTGCCGTTCAGGCGGCTCATCCAACTGTCGGTCGGCAGCCCGCGCGGGGTGGTCGAGGCGGCGGCGGAGGGGGAGGCCGAGGCGCTGCCCGGGAGGGCGAGGCCTCCGAGGGCGGCGGCGCCGAATCCCGCGCCCCAGCTGAGGAGTTCACGACGTGCGATGCCCATGGTGCGGCTCCTTGGGGTCCAGTCGGTCCGGGGTCGATCCGGGGTCGATCCGGGGTTGATCCGGGGTCGGTCCGGTCGGTCGTACGAGTCGTGCGAGGCGTGCGAGTGGTGCGCTTGTCATCTTGGAGCACGCGGCCACTGCTTTGGCAGGTTCACGACGCCGGCAATCCGGGGCCGGACGGCCCCGGCGGGGTGAAGATCGAAATGCGCGGACGGCCGCCGCCCGCCACGGTGGGACCGTGGCTGCGATCGTCGTCCTCTTCGAACTGGCCCCGGACCAGGCCCTCGGCCCCGAGGGCGTCGGGCCGGGCGTGGTCGCGGTGCACGCCGCCGGCCAGGACCCGGACGTCCCGGAGGACCCGCAGGCGCGCACCCTCTGCGGGCTGGACACCGCGCCGATGGAGCACGCCCACTACCGCCCCGCCCGGCCGGGCGAGCCGTGGTACCCGCCCGAGCTGGAGCAGCAGCGGTGCCGGCTCTGCGAGGCGGCGCTGCACCGGCTCTGAGAGTCCTGAGGATCAGGAGAACGTTCGAGCGGCCGGTCAGCGGGGCCGGTGGGCGATCGCGGCGAACATCGTCACCGACAGGTGGAACGCCCCGTGCCCGGCGGCCGCGTCGAGGTCGGCGTAGAGCCGGTCGCGCTGCTCCTCGGTGAGCAGGCCCCGGCCGACGGCCGCCGCGCCGAGACCGCGGAGGATCGGTCCGCCGACCGTGTGGGGGTCGTGCAGGAGGACGTCGGCGCCGAGGGTGTCGACGGTCAGCCCGGCCTCGACCAGCCAGCCCGCGAGGCTGCACCCGGCCTCCGGCTGGGCGGCGGCGCCCTGGACGACGGCGGCCAGCGCGGGACGGACGTCCGGGGCCACCGGGTGCAGCAGGAAGGTCGACCAGTCGGTGTCCAGCAGCGCGACCCGGCCGCCCGGGCGCAGCACCCGGGCCATCTCGGCGACGGCCTTCGCCGGGTCGGTGAGGTGCTGGAGAACGCGCTCGCACCAGACCGCGTCCAGCTCGCCGTCGGGCAGCGGCAGCGCCTGCGCGTCGCCGTCCAGGAAGCGGGCCGGGCTGCCGGCCTCGGCGGCGCGCCGCTCGGCGACGGCCCGCAGACCGGGGTGCGGTTCGACGCCGATCGCGCTTCCCGTGCTGCCGCCGGCCGCACCGCCCTCCGGGCTGACCGCCGCCGCGAGCACCCGGGTCTCCGAACCGGTGCCGGCGCCGACGTCCAGCGCGCGCTCGCCAGGGCGTACGGCGAGCCGCTCGTGCGCCCACGCGCGCAGGCGCCGTACCCCGGGGTTGGCGGCCTGCGCGTCCAGCGCGGCGACCAGCCGGTCGGTGTCCGCCGGGTCGGCGTTGGCGGCGTGGAAGGCCGAGGTGGGACGCGGGTCGGTCATGGGCGCCACCCTAAACGGACATGACGGTCCATCAGTGACATCCCGCCCGCGCTCCTCGCGGCACGGCTCGTCTGGGACGGCGGTCCGCCCCCTGCCGACCGACAGGGGCCCCGGGGTGGCGGGTCCGGCCGGCTTTCCGCTCCTCGTGCCCGCCGCCGCGGGTCAGAGTTCCGGCAGTGCCTCGCCGACGCGGGGTTCGCGGTGCTCGGTGAGCCAGAACAGGTAGCCGCGCAGGTAGGCCTCCAGCCCGTCGTCCAGGTAGGCGGCGTACTGGCGCAGGGCGTCCGGTTCGTTCCGGCCGTCGTCGCCCAGTCGCAGTTCGTCGGCGATCCAGGCGCGGACCTCGTCCCGGCGGGCCCACCAGTCGCGTACCGCCTGCGGGGTCCAGTGCCGGTCGCCGTCCCAGGCGTAGCCGCCCAGGGGCTCGTCGTGGGCGATCTCGACCAGGGCGGCCACTTCACGCGGGTTGACGGGTTGGCGGTGGACGAACTCGCAGTGCCTGTCGTCGGAGAGCACGTGCTCGGGGAGGTAGTACGGCCCGTTCAGTCCGCTGTCGGTCTCGCCGACGTAGAACGGGCCGGGCACGTTCAGCCAACCGCGCTGCTCCCAACGGCCGCGGCCCACCGAGTCGGCCATCTCCCGGGCGGTCGGCAGCGGGTCCCAGTAGGCGAGCTCCTGCCACGGCCCCTCCACCGGGTGGAGGAGCAGCCGCCCGCGCATCCGGGCTGCGGCCTGCCGCAGCGCCGCCTCGTGCGAGAGCTCCTGCCCCCGGTTCAGCGACCGGATCCACCGGCCGATCACCCCGCCCACCTGCGTCTTTCTCATGCGGCCCAGCCTAGGACCTGCCTTTGGGCGCGCGTCGTTCGCCCGGGGGGCGGGGGAGTGCCGGCCCGTGGACGGGGCGTTCGCCTGAGCGGGCTCGCGGGCCCTCGGAACCGCTCAGGCGAAGCCGGCCTCGGTGAAGCGGCAGCCGCCGCGCTCGGCGCCGGACAGGACCGGGGTCGAGGTGAGCCGCGGGGTCTCGCGGATGTACTGGCGGAAGCCGGAGGCGCGGAACTTCAGGTCGAAGGAGTGGCCCTCGATGTGCCAGTGCGGCGAGTCCTGCTTGTCGTCGTCCGGTGCCAGCCGGTGCAGGTCGGCGATCTCCAGCTCCGGGGCCATGCCCTCGAAGCCGAAGTCGCCCTGGAGGTCCCAGACCTCTTCGAAGGCGAGGGTCGCGGGGGCGACCCAGAAGGAGAAGTTCCGCGCGGGCCGGACGGGGTGGACCCACTGGACGATGTAGTCGAGGTCGAGGAGGAGGCGCGGCAGGAAGTCGTCGGTCTGCTGCACGTACAGGCCGTGGACGGTGGCGTCGTGCCAGCCCATTTCCTCGAAGTCGGCGTCGCTCCAGACGCTTTTCGAGAGGCCTGATTCCTGGTGACCGCCGCTGTTCATGGTCGTCATCCAATCAGGCCCGGTGCGCGGGAAGTCGGCCGGGCCGACTTCCCGCGCACGCCGGCTCAGGCGGACGCCTCGCCGGTGGCGGTGCCCGTGCAGCAGGCCTCGGGGGCGCCGGCGGCGCTCTTGCCGAGGGTGTCGGCGTCGGCCTTGACCACGTAGACCTCCCAGGGCTCCTTGCCGGGGGCGGTCACCCAGACCTTGTCCTGGACGGCGTAGCAGCAGGAGGTGTCGTTCTCCTCGAAGGCGGCGAGGCCGGCGTCCCGGAGACGGGTGGTGGCGGCGGTGACCTGCTCGGTGGAGGCGACCTCGACGCCGAGGTGGTCCAGGCGGGTGTCCTCGCCCGGCTCGCCCTCGATGAGGACGAGCTTCAGCGGGGGCTCGGTGATGGCGAAGTTCGCGTAGCCGGGGCGGCGCTTGGCGGGCTCGGTGCCGAAGAGCTTGGTGTAGAAGGCGATGGAGCCTTCGAGGTCGGCGACGCGCAGGGCGAGCTGGACACGGGACATGGTGGCCTCCAACAGGCTGGATCGAGCCTGGATCGATATCCGTCGATGCAAGCTTGCGGACTGGATCGGCGTTCGTCAATATAGAAGCATGTCGAAACAGGAACTCCGAGTGCTGGGCCAGGACGACGGCGCGGACGGCTGCTGCCCCGGGCTGCTGAGCGCTCCGCTGGACGAAGGGCAGGCCGCCGAACTGGCGCCGTTGTTCAAGGCCCTGGGCGATCCGGTGCGGCTGCGGCTGCTGTCGATGATCGCCTCCGGCGCCGGCGGCGAGGTGTGCGTCTGCGACCTGACCCCGGCCTTCGACCTGTCCCAGCCGACGATCTCCCACCACCTGAAGCTGCTGCGGCAGGCCGGGCTGATCGACTCCGAGCGCCGGGGCACCTGGGTGTACTACCGGCTGGTCCCCGAGACCACCGACCGCCTCGCGGGCGTCCTCACCCGCCCGGCACCGCTCGAACCCGGCTCGGTGCCGCTCGGAGCCGCCGAGTGAGCGCCGCAACCGGGGCCCCCGCCCCCGCCCCCGTCGCCGGCCGGCTGTCGTTCGTCGACCGCTACCTCGCGCTCTGGATCCTCGCCGCGATGGCCCTCGGCATCGGCCTCGGCCGGCTCGTCCCGGGCCTGGGCGACGCGCTCGCGAAGGTGACCGTCACCGGCGTCTCGCTGCCGATCGCGCTCGGCCTGCTGGTGATGATGTACCCGGTGCTCGCCAAGGTCCGCTACGACCGGCTCGACACCGTCACCCGGAACCGCCGCCTGCTGATCCCCTCCCTGGTGCTCAACTGGCTGGTCGGGCCCGCCGTGATGTTCGCCCTCGCCTGGCTGCTGCTGCCCGACCTGCCGGAGTACCGCACCGGGCTGATCATCGTCGGCCTCGCCCGCTGCATCGCCATGGTGATCATCTGGAACGACCTGGCCTGTGGCGACCGGGAGGCCGCCGCCGTGCTCGTCGCCCTGAACTCCGTCTTCCAGGTGGTCGCGTTCGGCGCGCTGGGCTGGTTCTACCTGTCCGTGCTGCCCGGGTGGCTCGGCCTGGAACAGGCGGCGCTCGACGTGTCGGCCTGGGAGATCGCCCGCAGCGTGCTGGTCTTCCTCGGCATCCCGCTCGCCGCCGGCTACCTCACCCGCCGCCTGGGCGAGAAGGCCCGCGGCCGCACCTGGTACGAGACCGGGCTGCTGCCGCGGATCGGCCCGTTCGCGCTGTACGGGCTGCTGTTCACGATCGTCGTCCTGTTCGCGCTCCAGGGCCGTGCGATCACCTCGCAGCCCCTCGACGTCGCCCGGATCGCGCTGCCGCTGCTGGTGTACTTCGCCGTCATGTGGGCCGGTTCCCTGGCGCTGGGCCGCGCGGTGGGCCTGGACCACCCGCACGCCACCACCCTGGCGTTCACCGCCGCGGGCAACAACTTCGAACTGGCCATCGCCGTCGCCATCGCCACCTTCGGCGCCACCAGCGGCCAGGCCCTCGCCGGAGTCGTCGGGCCGCTGATCGAGGTGCCGGTGCTCATCGGCCTCGTCCACGTGGCCCTCGCCGCCCGCCGCTACTTCCCCCAGCCCGCCACCGCCGTCGAAGGGTCCGCCCATGTCTGAGTCTCAGCCGCCCGTGCCCGCAGCCGTGTTGCCGTCCGGGCCGTCCAAGCCGTCCGTGCTGTTCGTCTGCGTGCACAACGCCGGCCGTTCCCAGATGGCCGCCGCCTTCCTGAGCCACCTCGGCGGCGACCGGGTCGAGGTCCGGTCGGCCGGCTCTGCGCCCGCCGACACCGTCAACCCGGCCGTGGTCCGGGCGATGGCCGAGGCGGGGATCGACCTCTCCGCCGAGACGCCCAAGGTCCTCACCGTCGAGGCGGTCCGGGCCTCGGACGTGGTGATCACCATGGGCTGCGGCGACGCCTGCCCGTACTTCCCCGGAAAGCGCTACCTGGACTGGCAGTTGGCGGACCCGGCCGGTCAGGGCGTCGACGCCGTGCGCCCGATCCGCGACGAGATCGAGCGGCGCGTCCGCGGTCTGCTCGCCGAACTGGGCGTGGGGGCGGGGGCGTGAACGGGGGAGTGGCCATCGTCGCGATGACGGCGGCGCACGCCGAACAGGTCCTGGCGATCTACCGGTTCGGGATCGACGGCGGCGACGCCACCTTCGAGACCGCCGCGCCGAGTTGGGAGGTGTTCGACGCCGCGCGCCTGGCCGAGCACCGCTTCGTCGCCCTCGACGGACACGGAGACGGGGACGGGCACGGAGACGGGGACGGGCACGGAGACGGGGACGGGCACGGGCACGGCCGGGTGCTCGGCTGGGCCGCGGTGGCCCGGGTGTCGGACCGGTGCGCGTACGCGGGTGTGGTCGAACACTCCGTCTACGTCCACCCCGGGGCGCGGGGGCGGGGCGTGGGCGCCGCGTTGCTGGAGGCGCTGATCGCCTCCACCGAGCGGGCCGGGATCTGGATGATCCAGTCGGGGATCTTCCCGGAGAACACGGCCAGTCTCGCCCTGCACGCCAGGGCCGGGTTCCGGGTCGTCGGGACGCGGGAGCGCATCGGCCGGCGCGACGGCCGGTGGCGCGACGTGGTCCTCCTTGAACGCCGCAGTCCTACGGTCGGTTGAGCACATCGCTGACCGAATCGCCGTCCGAAGAGCCGTCCGGCGGGTGGCGCGGAGTGGGAAGTCGGCCGGGCCGACTTCCCACTCCGCACGTGTCCGGGTACGGCGCCGACTACACGCCGACCGCGGTGCCGGCGTGGGCGGAGGCCGCCTGGTACTCGTCGTCGCCCTCGAACCGTGCTTCGCAGCCGGTGGTGAGAGTGCTGGCGACGATGACCGGATCGAGGATCTTGGAGCCGGAGTTCAGCTTGGCGATCCCGCTCTGGTCGGTGGTCGCGGAGCCGACGCGCTGGCCGCTCGCGGTGCTGTAGAAGGTGATCTGCCGCCCCACGATCGGCTTGCCGTCCGTGTCGGTCAGCGTGGCCTCGAAGTCACCGCTGATCGGCGAGTGGGCGACCACGTGGCCGCTCACCGTGCGTGCCGTGAGCTGGACGGGCTTCTTCTCGGAAGTCATAACGTAACCTCCTGGATGCTCTGGGCTACTCCCTCCACCGTAGGCACGTCCGTGAGGGCCTGCACCCGGGCCGTATCGCCGCAGGTCAGGGCCGTCAGCGGGGCCGCTCCTCACGGGCCGGTCCCGCCCTCGGCGGGGGTGCGGGGAGCGGGCGCGACCCGGTGGCGTCCGGCGCGGGGATCGGGGAGACTCGCGCGCATGGTTTCGGTGTTGCAGAACGTGGCGATCGACTGTGCGGACGCCTATGAGCTGGCGCGGTTCTGGAGTGGTGTGACCGGTCGGCCGTTGGACCCCGACTGCCGGCCGGGGGACCGGGAGACGCAGGTGCTGCTGGCGGAGGGGCCGGTGCTGTACTTCAACCAGGTGTCCGAGGCGAAGACGGTCAAGAACCGGGTCCACCTGTGCCTGCGGCCCGAGACCTCGCGCGACCAGGAGGTGGAGCGGCTGCTCGGCCTCGGCGCGACCTTCGTCGGCGACCACCGGAACCCCGACGGTTCGGGGTGGGCCGTCCTCTCCGACCCCGAGGGCAACGAGTTCTGCGTGCTGCGCAGCGACTCCGACCGGGCCGTCACGAACCCCTGACGCCGGCGCGCCGTCCCGGCCGGAGCCGCGACCAGGCCCCGACGCCCAGGGCCGTCCCAATCCCCAGGAAGGCCCCGACCCCGGCCGGCGCGACCCACCCGGTGATCGGCGCCGCCGCGCCGCCGCCCTCCCCGGTGAGGGCGAGCAGCGCGGTGAGCAGACCGTACGGGACCAGCAGCGTCCCCGCGCAGGCCAGAACGAGCAGCGGCCCGCGCGGGAGGCGCCGTCCCCACGGCCAGGCGAGGGCGCAGGCCATGGCGAGCCCGGCCAGGGCGAGGACGGCGGTGAAGTCGACGCCGTGCCGTTCCAGCCAGACCAGGGCCCCGGGCGCGCCGTTGCGGGCGAACTCGTCCGCCACGTCGAACCCGGCCGCGAGCCCGGCCCGGCCGCCCGCCGCCCAGTAGCTCTTCAGGCCGATGTACGGGACGGCGGCGGCGACGCCCAGCGCCGCGACCCTTCGTGCCGTGGCCGGTGTCGGTGCGCGCATGCCGTCTCCTCCGGTGTCCCCGCCCGCCGGCCGCTGCCGCCGGGCGGACTCCACCGTGCCCGCGCCCGGGGCACCGGGTCGTCCTCCCCGGAGCCGGGTTCCGGGCCGAGCCGTCCCCCGCCCGGGGGAGTGGGAAGCCGGCCCGGCCGACTTCCCACTCCGGGGGCGACGGGGCGACGGGGGCCAGGGGCTACCGGGAGAGCAGGACCGCTCCCGCGGCCGCCGCCGCGGCCAGGATGACGAGGGCCAGGACCGCGCAGCCGAGGTTCGCCTCCACGGACCCGCGGGTGGCGGCGAGGGCCGGGGTGAAGTCGGCCGGGTTGTCGGGCGCGTAGTGGATCACGACGTCCTGGCCGTACACGGCGGTGGTGTCGGACAGGTACGAGGGCTGGTAGCCGGTGACGGCCGTCCCCTCGGGGGTGGTGAAGGAGTAGACGGGTGTCCGGCTGGTGCGGAGGTCGCCGTCCGCGTCGGTCTCGACGGTCCTGAGGACGGCGATGACGCGGCCCGTCGCGGACGCCATGGCGTCCAGCTCGGCGAGACGCTTCCTCATGCGCCGCCGCTCCCCGGGCAGGTGGAAGGCGGTGAGGACGGTGAGCGGCCCGCAGACCGCGACCAGGGACCACGGCCAGCCCCAGTCGATCGAGGCGACGACCACCAGCCCGACGTAGATCAGCAGGACGGCGGAGTTCGGCAGGCCGAGCCCGCGCCCGCCGCCCTGGAGGCTGTTGGTGAACCGGAAGGCGTGCGGCCGCCCCGGCGGGTAGCGGATTCCGACCTCCCGGCCCACCCAGGCCGTGGTGATCAGGTCGCCGGTCCCGGTGTCGTTCGTGACGACGAACTCCTCGCCGGTGGAAGGGTCCCGGAAGCGGACGACCACCGCGATCCCGTCCTCCTGGGAGCTCCCGTGCCGCGGCTCCCGCACCCGTTCGATCCGCCCCGTCACCCGTACCGTCCGCTGCGCCCGGGTCAGGCCGGCCAGCGACCGCCCGTACCCGACCAGCGCGACGAGGCCGAACGCCCCGCACCACAGCGCCAGAACTCCGTGCCAGTTCATCTGCGTCCCGTTCCTGTCCGTGGTTCAGTGCGCCGAGGTGCGCCGCAGCACCCGGCCCTGCCCGTCCGCCTCCAGCACGGCGGCGCCCCCGGGCCCGGTCACGCTGACCGTGATGGTGACGGGGCCGTCGGTGCGGAGGACGGTGATGCTCCAGGCCTGCGGGGCGTGGACGCCGAGGGTGGTCCTGGCCTCCTCGACCAGGGCGGGGAACCGCTCGTAGGGCAGCGACTTCGGGTCGAACTCGCGGGCCTTCGTGTCGGCCGAGGAGAACGTCACCGCCAGCAGGTTGTCCGTCACCTGGAGGGTGGTCACCGGGCCGTACTCGCCGTTCCGGGTCACGGAGTCGATCGACCGGCTCAACGCGCCGTCGTCGAGGAAGGACTGGCCGGCGCCGAGCACGACGGTGCCGGACCCGCCCGTCACCACCTCGGCCGACCATGAGGAGGAGACCGAGGGGTCCGCCGAGGAGGACGGCGGTTCGGCGGGCCGCTGCTCGAACAGGTCCGCGCGGAACAGGAACACGACGGCCGTGGCGGCGAGCAGCAGGCCGAGGAGCCCGACGAAGCCGACGGCACGGCTCTCGGGAGGCTCGCTCAGCCTGGTCGCCTCGGGTGCGGAGTCGAGTCGGGCTCCGGCCGCCCGCTCCTCCCACTCCGGGGTCGGCCGCTTCACGATCCGCATGTCCGTCGGCCGGTCCGGCGGGTAGCGGACCACCAGGACGGTGCGGGGCACGTAGTCGGGGAGGTCGGCGACGTTGATGTCCTGGGTGAGCTCCACCCGGAACGCGGGCCCGTCGTCCGGTACGACGGTGAGGTCGAACCGCACCGCCCGGTCGGTCACCTGGCCCTCGGGGACGGTCCGGCCCTCGACCACCGCCAGCGCCGTACGCGGGACGACGGCCGCCTCCCGCGCCCGCCGCGGCCAGCCGGCGAGGAGGTACAGCAGGCCGTAGCCGATCGGCACGCCCAGGCCGCCGACGAGCAGCGGCACATTCTCCAGGACGACGCCGACGACCAGCCCGGCGAGCGATCCTCCGATGACGCCACCCGTCAGGAAACTGCGGGCGAGGGCGATCGGCAGGTTGCGCCTGGGCGGCACGCCGGGGGTGATCGTCATACCGGTGATTGTGCCGGGCTGAGGGGCCGGCCGATAGGCCTTTGTGCCGTCGCCGGTGGGGAGTTGCTCGCGACCGGCCCTGCCGGACGGGCTTCGGCCTCGGTCGACTACTCGTCGTAGACGACCGTGAAGTCCCTTTCAGCCGTGGCGAATTCGGCCAGTCGGCTGCGGAGCAGCGCGGCCGACGACGGGACCTCGCGCTCCAGCTCGGCCCAGCCGGTGAAGCGCAGCTCGCGGGGCATCGCGACCAGGCCGGTGATCGCGTCCCAGAAGGCGTTCCAGTTCCTGCCGTAGAACGCCGGGAAGCCGAGTTCGCGCTTCAGGACGGCGTGGAGACCGCTGTCGTCGCGGACGGATCCGACGTCGATGGTGACGAGGCGGGGCACGCTCGGTGTCGGGTCCTCGGTGGCGCCCGGGAAGGACGGCAGCCACCAGCACCAGACCGACCGGTCCTCGGGCCAGGGGCGGCCTTCCTCGTCCGCCCGGTCCTCGAAGACGTCCCTGGCCAGGTCGATGGGCCGCCAGGCGGGGTCGAGCGGCTCGTCCGGCGTCGGCGGCCGGACGAAGCGGCGGCCGCGCTGGTCGCAGGCGCCGTATTCCTGGAAGTTCCGCTGGGCCCGCACCAGCGAGACGCTGTTGGCGCCGCGTGGCAGGAGCGGCCGGCGGAGCTGGGTCGGGTCGTCCTCCCAGGAGCAGACCGGGCAGACGACGGAAGAACCGGGCCACCCCTCCCGGACGTCGAAGACGAGATGGCCGCAGCAGGGGCAAGGCCGACGAGTGTCCACCCCGGCAGTCTGGCCCGCCGTCCCGGTGCGTGGCGACCCGGTTTCGCGCGGCCGTTCGTCAGCCTTCCGTTCTGCTCCCCAACTCCGCTGCAACTGTGTGCAATCGGCTCGGGGGCGGCGGCGGTGCGCGGCTACGCTTCTCGGTAGGAGCCGCACGGGGAGTGCGCCGTCCACCCCGACAATTCCCAGGCAGGTGAACCATGCCCTCAGTCATGCCGTCCAGCAGCGCGGTGGCGGTCCGCAAGGAGGTCGCCGACCGGTTGCGCGAGCTGTGCCGCGACGCCGGGTTCAACGGGCGCGAGCTGGCGCTCCGGGCCGGCTGGCACCCCTCCAAGTCCTCCCGGATCATCAACGCGCTGACCTCGCCCTCCGACGAGGACATCCGCACCTGGTGCCGGCTCTGCGGGGCGGAGGAGGATTCGGCCGACCTCATCGCCGCGACCCGCTCCGCCGAGTCGATGTACGTGGAGTGGCGGCGGCTCCAGCGCACCGGGCTCACCCGGCTGCAGAACTCCTACGTGCCGCTGTTCGAGCGCACCAGGGTGTTCCGGGTGTACAGCTCCTCCCTCGTCCCCGGGTTCCTGCAAAGCCGGGGCTACGCAACGGCGTTGCTCTCCGCCATCACCCGTTTCCACGGCACCCCCGACGACGTCGCCGACGCGGTCGACGCCCGGCTCGCGCGCTCGCGGATCGTCCGGGAGGGCGGGCGGCGGTTCGCCCTGCTGGTGGAGGAGTCGGTCCTGCGCCACCGGATCGGGGACGCCGGGGTGATGCGCGGGCAGCTGGACGACCTGCTGGCCGCGACCGCGCTGCCCGCCGTCTCGTTGGGGATCGTCCCGGCGGGCGCGGAGCGGGAGGTCTGGCCGCTGGAGACCTTCAGCGTCTACGACGAGGAGCAGGTGGAGGTGGAGACCCTCACGGCGAGCCTGACCGTGACCAGGCCCCGCGAGGTCGCCCACTACCTGGACGCCTTCGAGAAGTTGTCCGGTACGGCCGTGTACGGGGACCGGGCCCGGGCGCTGATCGGTTCGGCGCTCGACACGCTCGGGTGACGCGCGAGTACCACGGTTCGGCGATCGGCAAGGGAGGATGACCGCGAACCACCTATCCGAGCGAATCTGACGATGCATCAGTTAGCATCCGGTCGCTCCGGACCATGATGCGGTCAGCATCCGTTACGGAAAAGGTGGTTCGCATGGCCAGTATCAGTGGGCAGCCGATCCCGGCGATCACCGAGGCGACCCTCACGGAGATCGCCGACAGCGGCCTCCGGGGCCCTGGCAACACCGTCAACCAGGCCGTCGTCGACCTCGGCAACGCCTTGGTGGCGGCCGTCCAGGGCGACGAGAGCGTCGAGCTCCCGCCGGAGCTGGCCGAGCTGGTGGCCCAGGTGCGGCGGATCGCCGAGGTCGAGGTCACGGGGATCCCCGTCGAGGAGAACCTCAAGCTGTCGGCGTTCACCATCAAGCTGCACGGCGACGAGCAGCGCCCGGTCGTGATCCTGCCCGCGGGGTGGAACCCGCTCGGCTGGCTGCCCTTCGTCTACGCCTACTTCAAGCTGGCGCTGCGCGGCTACCACGTGCTGACCTACACCCCGCGCGGCCTCGGCTACCCGGGCTGGATCTCCACCTCCGGGGGGCACATCGACGTCGCCGGGCCCAAGGACTGGGCCGACGGCTCGAAGGTCATCACCTACGCGGAGGGGCACTTCAGCCCGAGCAAGGTCGGCTTCCTCGGCGTGTCCTACGGCTCCGGGATCAGCCAGCTGGTCGCCGCGCACGACCGGGACGAGCGGGTCAAGGCCGTGGTCGCGCTGAGCACCTGGGGCAACCTGGCCACCAGCCTCTACGCCAACGACACCCGGCACGTGGAGGCCGTCAAGGTGCTGGTCGGCTTCACGGGCGGGGAGCGGGACGACAAGTTCGACGAGGAGGCCCTGGACATCCTCGACAAGTTCGACCAGAACCGCGACCTCGACGACGTGGTCGCCTGGGGCACCGAGCGCTCGCCGGAGACATACCTGGACAGGACCAACGAACTCGGCATCCCGACCTACATCTCCAACACCTGGCACGAGACCCTTTTCCCGGTCGCCCCGGTGATCGACGTCTACAACCGGCTGACCGTGCCGAAGCAGCTGAACCTGTGGATCGGCGACCACGGCGCGCCGGAGGGCGCCGGACTGTCCGGACTGCTGACCCACCTGCCGTTCCCCGGTCTGGCGGAGCCCCTCCGGGAGGCCTACGAGTTCCTGGACCACCACCTGCTGGGTGTCGACAACGAGGCGCCGAACCGCAAGCAGGTGACCAATCAGGTCATGTTCACCTACAAGACCAAGCCCGTGCTGGGCGGCGGGCAGCGGATCACCGAGGCCGCCCGCAGGGAGGGCCACGACTCGTGGGCGGACGTCACCACCGGCACGGAGGTCTGGTACCTCACCGGCGTCAACGGCGACGGTGATGGCGCGCTGGCCGACAAGCAGAACGACGACTGGTCGCGGAGCTTCACCGCCGGCCTGGAGACCAAGGCCACCGCCGTGGACGAGGTCATCAAGACCGGCCAGAAGGAGTGGACGGGCAACCCCCGGCCGTACGTCCTGGCCGAGTTCGAGCGGGAGAACCTGCTCGTCTGGTCGACCGATGCGCTGACCGGCAGCGGCGGGGTGGCCCGCCGCATCCGGGGCGCCGCGACGGTCCGGCTGACCGTGCGCAGCACCGCGGACGCCGCCACCCTGGTGGCGTACCTGTTCGACGTCGCCCCGGACGGCACCGCGCGGATCATCACCCACGATCCCTACACCGTGCTCGGCCTGACGCCCGGCCAGGACGCCACCGTCGAGTGGGAGCTCCAGCCCGCCGCGTACGACGTGCCGGACGGGCACCGGGTGGCGCTGGTCGTCAACAGCCGCGACCGGCTGTACGCCTTCACGGGCGAGGTGGGCAGCACCACCACCATCGGTTCGCCGCGCGGGAACGAGTCCCGGCTGGAGCTGCCGCTGGGCTGATCCGCCCGGCGCTCCTGCCCCGGCCCGTAGGCCCCGGCCCGTCGCCCTCGTGGCGGCGGGCCGGTCGGCGTCCGTCAGGCCGTGGTCCTGGCGGTGGAGCCGCGCAGCAGGAGCGCGATGAGGACGGCGAGCAGCGCGCCGACGGCTGCCAGGCCCCACAGCACGGAGTGGAAGGCGGAGTCGTAGGCGTGCGCCAGGAAGTCAGTGAAGGCGCGGTGGTCGGTGGCGCCGGAGAGTTCGGCGGCGCCCGCGAGGTCCCCGCCGGCCGCCCGGTCGGCGACCTCGCCGGCTCGGGAAGCGCCCGGGTGCGCGCCGATGCCGTCGGCGACCCGGGTGCCGAGCACGGTGGCCAGCGCGGAGCCGTACACCGCGACGGCGACGGCCTCGCTGCCCAGGCGCAGGGTGTTGAGGAAGCCCGCCGCCATGCCCGCCTTGGCCGGGTCGACCAACTCCAGCGCCTGGCCGTCGACCAGGCCGGCCGACAGCCCCATTCCGGCGCCGGTGATGAGCATCGGGGCGGCGAGCAGCAGCACGGTGGCGGAGGGGGAGAGCAGGGTGAGGGCGAGGTCGCCCGCCACCAGGCAGGCCAGGCTGAGGAGGACCAGGGTGAGCGGGCGCACGCCGCGGGCGACCAGCCTGGCGGCGAGCATCGGCAGGACCAGTACCGGTGCGGTGAGCAGCAGCATCAGCAGCCCGGCGGCGCCGGTGCCGCGGCCGGTGACGGCGGTCAGGTAGCTCGGCAGGTAGGTGAGCACGGTGACGAAGCCGAAGGAGGCGGCCACCGGCACCAGGCAGAGGCCGAGGAAGCGGCGGTCGCGCAGCAGGCCGAGGTCCAGCATCGGGTGGGCGCTGCGGTGTTCGACGGCCGCGAAGACGCCGAGTACGGCGACCGCGCCGGCGAACAGGCCGAGCACGCCCGCGCTGCCCCAACCCCACTGGGAGCCCTGGACGATGGCGGTGGTGAGCAGCACCATGGCGAGCACGAACAGCGCGCTGCCGGGGACGTCGATCCGCCCGCCGCCGGCGCCGCCGCTGCCGCCGGGTGCGGCGGCCACGGCGCGGGCGATCACGGGCAGCGCGAGCAGGACGAACGCCAGGGCGACGGCGTGCACCGCGAACACCCAGCGCCAGCCGAGGCCCTGCACCAGCACGCCGGCCAGCGACGGGCCGAGGGCGACGCCGGCCCCGGCGACGGTGCCGAACAGCGCGAAGGCCCGGGCGCGGGCCGGGCCGTCGAAGACGGTGGAGAGGATCGCCGCACCGCAGGAGAAGATCGCGGCGCCGCCGATGCCGGTGAGGGCGCGGGCGGCGTCCAGCCAGAGCACGTCGGCGGCGACGGCGCTGGCGAGCGAGCCGAGGGCGTAGAGGGCGACACCGGCGGCGAAGGCCCTGGCCCGGCCGATGACGTCGGCGATCGAGCCCCAGACCAGGGTGAAGCAGGCGAAGGCCACGTTGAAGGCGTTGACCACCCACTGGAGCGGGGCGAGGTCGGCGTGGGTGCCGGCGCCGATCCGGGGGAGGGCGACCGCGGTGCCGGAGATGGACATCGGGACGACGAGGACCGCGAGGAGGACGGCGGCGAGGACGGAGGTGCGGGCGGGGTGTCGCCGCTGGTCGGGGGCGCCGGACGGCGCGGCTTGCATGGCCTGCGTCGGCTGTGCGGCCTGTGTGGGCTGCGTGCTCAAGGGGGCGTGACTCCAGGCTTGAACCGGCCACGGGGTGGCCAGGTACGGATTTGATCGAACCTAAAGCTGTCATGGCGTCGAGGTACGATGCAACCCATACCTTGCGGAGGAGGAACCGATGCCCGACGCCGAAGGCCACCCCTCGACCGGGGAGATGGACCTGCGCACCGTCCTGGGCGCGCTCGCCGACCCGCTGCGCTACGGCGTGGTCGCGGCCCTGCTGCGGGAGGGCGAGGGGGCGGCGCGCACCTGCGCCTCGTTCAACCTCCCGGTCTCCAAGTCCACCCTCACCCACCACTTCCGGGTGCTGCGCGAGTCCGGCCTGATCCGCCAGGTCGACCGCGGCAACAGCCGGGCCGCCACGCTGCGCCGCGAGGACCTCGACCAGCGCTTTCCGGGGCTGCTCGACCTGGTCCGCGCCGACTCCTGACGGCGGGGGAGGCCCAAGCGGAGGTCAAGGAACCTTGACCTCCGCTTGGGGCCGTCCAGGGCTGACGGCGTGTCAAACTGTGCGCCCCGCAGGCCGATGAGGAGAGTTCGGTGGATCTGGCGCGCCCCCTGATCGAGGATTTCCCCGCCCACCCGGACGGCGACCCCGCCGACGCCCTGGCCCGCGCCGTCCGGGCCCGCCGCACCGCCCTCGGTCTCACCCTCCCCGACCTCGCGGTTCGCACGGGCCTCCCCGAGGCCGATGTCCGGGCCGTCGAGGCGGGGCACGCGAGGCCGACGCTGGCGCTGCTCACGGTGCTGTCGCGCGCCCTGCGGAAGGTGTAGCCGGGGAGGTCTTCAGACCGGCTCGTAGGAGGTCCGGCGGACCAGGGCGCGGGCGTCGGGGGAGTCCATGGGGTGGGCGAAGAGGTACCCCTGGCCGAGCGGGCAGCCCATGGCGGCGAGCAGGTCGCGCTGGTCGGGGTGCTCGATGCCCTCGGCGATGACCTGGACCCCGAGGGTGTCGGCGATCCGGGTGATGCCCTCGACCAGGGCGTACTGCTGGGGCGAGTGGCCGAGGCCGTCGATGAAGGACTTGTCGATCTTGAGCAGGGAGATCGGGAACTCGCGCAGGTAGGACAGCGAGGAGTAGCCGGTCCCGAAGTCGTCGATGGCGATGCCGACACCGAGTCCGGACAGCGTGGCCATGTCGGCGTGGACGCGGTCGTCGCGGCGCATCAGCACCGACTCGGTGAGCTCCAGGACGAGGGTGTGGGGGTCGATGCCGGTGGCGGCCAGCGCCCGGCGGACCACGTCCACGAAGCCGGCGTCGCGGAACTGGCGGGCCGAGACGTTGACGTTGACCCGCAGTGGCGGCCGGCCGGCGGCCGTCCGCGCCGCCGAGCTCGCGGCGTGCCAGGCGGCGACCTCCTGGGCGGCGCGTTCCAGCACCCAGGCGCCGAGCGGGACGATCTGGCCGCTCTCCTCGGCGAGGGCGATGAACTCGTCGGGCAGCACCATGCCGCGCCGGTCGTGCGGCCAGCGGACCAGCGCCTCGAAGGCGACCAGATCGCCCGAGCGCAGGTCGACGATCGGCTGGTAGTACAGCTGGAAGGCCGATTCGGCGATCGCCGAGTCGAGGTGCTCGTTCAGCTCGTGCCGCTCCACCATGCCGGTCTGGAGGGCCGGCCGGTAGTGGCGCCACTGGCGGCGGCCGGCCGCCTTGGCGGAGTAGAGCGCGAGGTCGGCGTGGGTGAGCAGCTCGGTCGCGTCCACGCTGTCCTCGGTGGTCGCCACACCGATGCTGGCCGTCACCCGCACCGTGCCCGACGTGAGCTTGAACGGTTCGGCGAACACCGCCAGCACCCCGGACGCGATGGTGTCCACGTCGGCGGGCCGTCTCGCGTCCTCCACCAGGACGGCGAACTCGTCGCCGCCGAGCCGGGCGGCGGTGTCCGAGGCGCGCAGCGCGGTGGAGATCCGCAGCGAGACGGCGACCAGCAGCTCGTCGCCGACCGCGTGCCCTTGGGTGTCGTTGACCACCTTGAAGTCGTCCAGGTCGATGAAGAGCACCCCGGTGACGGCCCCGCTGCGCTCGCCCCGGGAGAGCGCGTGCCCGACCCGGTCCTGGAACAGCACCCGGTTGGCCAGGCCGGTCAGCGAGTCGTGGAAGGCCCGGTGGGTCAGCTCGCGCTCCATCTGCCGCTGCTCGGTCACGTCGCGCAGGGTGAGCACCAGGGCGCCGACGGTCGGGTCCGCGCGCAGGTCGTCGGAGCGGACCTCGGCCTCGATCGGGGTGCGGTCCTGGCGCAGCAGCCGCCAGTGCTCGCGCGGCTGCTCGCCCCGGGGCGGCTCGGCGGTCCCGCGCATCCGGGCCAGCGCCTTGCCGACCTCCCGGCTGTCCTCGGGCGGGACCAGGTCGGTCAGCGGGGTGCCGGCCAGGTCGGGGCGGCCGAGCACCGTCGCGGCGGACGGGGAGGCGTAGCGCACGCCGTCGTCGGCGTCGAGGATCAGGATGACGTCGCTGGCGTTCTGCACCAGGGTGCGGAAGTACAGCTCGCTGTTGCGCTGGGTGACCTCGCGGCTCAGCACCACCCGCTCGACCGCGAGGGCCGCCTGCGCGGCGAGGATCTCCAGCGAGCTCCAGAGGCCGGCCAGCTCCTGCTCCGTCCCGGTGACGACGAGCGCGCCGATCAGCGGGTCGCCGGAGGGGCGCTCGGCGAGGGTGAGCGGACAGACCAGGGCGTACGGCATGCCGCCGAGGCGGGCGAGGAGGCCGCCGTCGGCCGGGGTGGCGGCCGGGTCCAGGCCGAGGGAGCCGACGGGCAGCAGCACGGTCTCCCGGGCGGTGGCGAGCTCCAGCACCCGGTCGGACTGCGCGGTGTCCCCGGGCGTGGGCCGGGGGGTGTCGCTCCCGGCGTGCCGGACGTGCAGCACCCCGGCCTCGGCGACGGAGAGCAGGGCGACGTGCCCGGCCTCGGCCGGCATCAGGGTGGAGGCGGCGGACTGGACGGCGTCCGCGACCTCCCCCACCGTGACGGCCGCGGTCAGCCGGGCGCCCGCCTCGCGCAGCGCCCGCTCGCGGGCCACGGCCTGCCTGCGGGCGGAGACGACCACCGCCAGCCGGGCCAGCACCAGCAGGTAGAGCACCGCCGAGAAGGCGCCGATCACGCCCGCGTTGCTGGTGTTGCCGGCCAGCGCCTCGATGATCAGGATCGCCGGGGCGATCAGCGAGGCCAGGGTGAGCAGTACCAGCCGGGCGGTGCTCAGGTCCGGCTGCTGGGTGGGCACCGGACGGGTCAGCTCGACCATCGACGGGTGCAGCGCCGCCGCGCCCCAGGCGGTGTAGAAGGCGGCCCAGCCGAGTTCGACGGGCGTGCCGATGTGCCAGGTGCCGTGCAGCTGGATCAGCCCGTACAGCACGTCGGAGACCATGATGCCGAGCGAGCCGACGGCGAGCAGCTGCAGGGAGCGGGAGTTGCCGCCGCGCGGGGTCAGCAGCCGCAGCAGCAGGGCGAGCACGACCACGTCGCCGAGCGGGTAGGCGATCGAGACGGCCTTCTGGAACCAGTCGAGGTCCGGGTTCCGGGCGTACGGGAGGATCAGGTAGATCCAGGCGAGCAGGGCCAGCCCCATGGTGGGGACGAGGGCGTCGAGCAGCCCGGCGCGGTCCTGACGAGCTGTGCGCCAGCGGATGAAGCCCAGCACGCCGACCGCGTACAGCACGTACTCGGCGAGGTAGAAGCCGTCCGCGACGGACGGGAACGGGTTGGGCACGTGCAGGATGTCCAGCTGGACGGCCTGCACCACCTCGCCCACCGTGAAGCTGAGGTTGGCGAGCGCCAGCACGTACCAGTAGCGCGCGTGCGCGGGACGGTTGAGGCGGACGCCGACCACGATGGCGGCGACGCCGCCGAGGCCGATGCCGGTCCACCAGATGATCCGCTGGCCGGGATTCGCGTAGTAGATGCCGGTGAACAGCACCATCCAGAGCAGGTAACAGACCATCAGGTGTTGTCGCCGGCGAGTCAACGAGGCTACCTCCTCCACGACATCACCCCGCCGGTCGGGCGGGGGAGTTCGGGTGAGGACGGGACGGGCCGGGCGTAGGAGCCGGTCCGGGTGGGGCGGATGAGCGCTTTCGCGCAGCAGCGAGGCGTCCGGTGGGGGGTGCGACCGGACGTCCTCGACGGGGCAGGAGTGCGTATAGTCGGAAATGTCGCACTCCCCAGCATTCTGCCGCCACAGCATGAGGTCAAGCCGGTGGACGACGCAGTAGACAGCGCACAGGGCGTACGAACGGATGCGAGCTCCGGCCGTCACGCCGTGGTCCGCAACGGCAACGGTCAGTATGCGATCTGGCCGGGCGACTTGACCGTCCCGGCCGGCTGGCAGCAGGTCCACGGGCCGGCCGGGCGGGCCGACTGCCGGGACTGGGTGGAGCGCGAGTGGCGCCCGGCCGGGCTGGGCTTCCCCGACGGCGCCCCGGTACGGCGGGCGGCGGGCGGAATCGCCGACCCGTCGGCCGGATCGGCGGACCCGTCGGCCGGATTCCCGCACACCGTCGCCGGATTCGCGGACACGGTGCACGGGCTGTTCCGCGCGCGGGCGGCGCACGACCCGGACGCGGTCGCCGTCATCGCCGCGGACGCCACGCTGAGCTACCGCGAACTCGACCTGCGCAGCGACCGGTTGGCCGCCGCGCTGCGGGCGCGCGGGACCGGCCCGGAGCAGGTGGTGCCGGTCTGCCTGGACCGCGGGGCGGGTCTGGTCACCGCCTGGCTGGCCGTGCTCAAGGCCGGCGGGGCCTTCCTGCCGCTGGACCCGGCCCACCCGCCGCGGCGGCTGGCCCGGCTGGTCGAGGACTGCGGGGCGCGGGTGGTGGTCGCGGACGGTGACGGGTTCCCGGAGGCGCCCGGGGTGTCCGTGCTCGGGGTGTCCGCGCCCGGGCCGGAGGACGGCGGGGAGCCCCTGAACCCCGGGGCGTTCTTCGCCGGGGACGACGGCGCCGTCCCCGACGACCTCGCCTACCTGATCTACACCTCCGGCACCACCGGCCGCCCCAAGGGCGTCCCCGTCACCCACCGCGCACTGCTGTTCACCCTCGACCGGATCGTCCACGCCTACCGGCTGCGCCCCGGCGAACGCGTCCTGCACCTGGCCGCGCTGGGCTCCGACACCGCGCTGGAGCAGGCGTTCGGCGCGCTGCTCGCGGGCGCGACGGTGGTGCTCGGCGGGGGCGGCGGCGCGGGCGGCACCTGGGCGCCCACCGAGCTGGCCGGCCGGCTGCCCGGGCTGGGCCTGGCCGTCGCCGACCTCACCCCCGCCTACTGGCACCACCTG
The DNA here is from genome assembly GCF_042885595.1 of Kitasatospora sp. NPDC058046. Taxonomy (NCBI): domain Bacteria; kingdom Bacillati; phylum Actinomycetota; class Actinomycetes; order Kitasatosporales; family Streptomycetaceae; genus Kitasatospora; species Kitasatospora sp. NPDC058046. The sequence continues at coordinate 259,781 of NZ_JBHVRS010000003.1, read as the reverse complement.
CTCGACCTGCTCCCGCCCGGCGGGCCCGGCCCCCAGGGGCTGCGCCTGGTGGTGGTCGGCGGGGACGCCGTGCACGCCGCCGACAGCCGGCACTGCCTGGAGCGGCTGCCGGGCGCCCGGCTGCTCAACGCGTACGGGGTCACCGAGGCGGCCGTCACCTCGACGCTCTGCGAGGTCACGGCGGAGCTGCTCGACGGGGGCGGTGGAAGCTCCGCGGGGGCGGCCGGCACCCCGGCCGCGCCCGTGCCGATCGGACGGCCGCTGCCCGGGGTGCGGGTGCACGTGCTGGACGCCCGGCTGCGCCCCGTCCGGCCCGGGGAGAAGGGGCAGATCCACCTCGGCGGGCCCGGCCTGGCCCGGGGCTACTGGCGGCAGGCCGGGCTCACCGCCGAGTCCTTCCTGCCCGACCCGTACGCGCCGCTGCCCGGCGAGCGGATGTACCGCACCGGCGACGCCGGGCGCTGGCGGGCGGACGGGCAGCTGGAGATCCTCGGCCGCTTCGACGACCAGGTGAAGGTGCGCGGGCACCGGGTGGACCCGGCCGAGGTCGAGGCCGTCCTGGCCGCGCACCCCGACGTCCGACAGGCCCGGGTCGCGGCCGACGGCGAGGCGGCCGACGGCAGCCGCACGCTCACCGCGTACTACACGCCCGCCTCCGGGACGGCCGTCGGGGCGCCGGGGCTTCGGGCGTTCCTGGCCGACCGGCTGCCCGAGTACCTGGTGCCGGCCGAGTTCGTGCCGCTGGAGGCGATGCCGCTCACGGCGGCGGGGAAGATCGACCGGCGGCGGCTGCCGCACGCGCCGGTGCGCTCCCCGGCGTCGGCTCCCGTTCCCCCGTCGACCCCTTCGCCGGCCCCCGCGCCCGGCCCCGCCGGAGACGGGGCGCTGGAGGCGGCCGTCGGACAGCTGTGGGCGGAGCTGCTCGGCGTCGAACACATCGGCCCGGACGGCGACTTCTTCGCGCTCGGCGGCACCTCGCTGCTCGCGATGGAGATGCTGGCGCGGGCCCGGATCCTGCTCGGCATCGACGTCGGGCAGGTGCGCACGCTCACCCGGGCACTGCTGCGCGAGCCCGTCCTGCGCGCCTTCGCGGCGGCGCTGTCGGCGGTGCGCGCGGACACCCCCGCCGGGGCCGTACGGGACGCCGCGGTCGACTGGTTCGCGGAGGCCCGGCTCACCGAGGACCTCCGGCAGTCCTGGAGCCCGGCGCCCTCCCGCGCCGAACCCGCCGAGATCCTGCTCACCGGCGCCACCGGCTTCTGCGGCGCCCACCTGCTGCACGCGCTGCTCGCCACCACCCGGGCGCGCATCCACTGCCTGGTCCGCGCGCCCGACGAGGAACACGCGCTGGAACGGCTGCGGGCGGCCCGGCAGCGCTTCCTGCGGCAGGACCTCGCCGACCGGCGGGTGGTGCCGCTGGTCGGCGACCTCACCCGGCCGAAGCTCGGCCTGACGGACCGTCAATTCGACTGGCTGGCAGGGAACCTGGACGCGATCCACCACCTCGGCGGACAGGTCAACTTCCTCTACCCGTACCACCAGTTGCGTGGCGCCAACGTCGGCGGCACCCGGGAGGTCGTCCGGCTCGCCGGGCACAGCCGGGGCATCCCCGTGCACTACCTCTCCACCCTCGCCGTGCTGGCCGGCTTCGGCGCGGCCGGCGTCCCGAAGATAACCGAGCGCACCCCGCTCGCCCACCCCGAACGGCTCGGCGTCGGCTACGTCGAGAGCAAGTGGGTCGCCGAACAGCTGCTGCACAACGCGGCCGTCGCCGGGCTGCCCGTCACCGTGCTGCGCACCAACGACGTCACCGGGGACCTCGCGTCCGGGGCGATGAACACCGGCACCGAACTGTGCGCGCTGATCGCCTACGTGGCCGACAGCGGGACCTACCCGGACGTGCGGCTGCTGCTCGACTTCGTCCCCGCCGACCGCTTCGCCCGGGCCGTCGCGCACATCGCCGCCCACGCACCCGCCGCCGGCGAGGTCTACCACCTCACCTCCCCGCGCCCGGGCACCCTCGCCGACCTCGCCGAGCGGCTGCGGGCGCGCGGCCACCGGATCGCCCCGCTGCCGTACGGGGACTGGGTGCGGCGGCTGGTCCGGTTCGCCGCCGGGAACCCGACGCACCCGATCGCGCCGTTCGTCCCGCTGTTCGTGGACCGCGCGCCGGGGTCGGAGCTGTCGGTCAGCGAGATGTACTTCCGGCCGACGTTCCCACTGTTCGAGCGGGCGAACGCGGACGCGGCGCTGGCCGGGAGCGGGATCGAACTGCCGCCGGTGGAGGCGGGGTTGATCGACCACTACCTGGCGGGGCTGGAGCGGGAGGGCTTCCTGCGGGCGGCGTCGCCGTGAGCCCCTCCGAGGCGCTCGAAGCACTGGATGTGCTCGGCGCGCTGGACGTGCGGCGCGGGCCCGGCGACGGCCCGGTGGCCTTCGGCGGGTCGCTCGGCGCGCTCGGCCCCGGCGGGCTGCTGGCGGCGTACCGGCGCGGGTTGTTCCCGCTGCCGGCGGCGGACGTCTACGCGAGCGCGTACAACGAGGCGGTGTACGGGGACGCCGTCGAGGCGGGCGAGGTGGCGCTGCTGCCCGGCGGGGCGGACCCGTACGCGCTGGCCTGGTGGTCGCCCGACCCCCGGCCGGTGATCGCGCCCGACGGCGTCCGGCTCGGGAGCGGGCTGGCGCGGCGGCTGCGCAACCGGTCCACGTGGTGGACGAGCGCGGACCGGGCCTTCGGACGGGTGCTGGCGGCGTGCGCCGAGGGCCGTCAACCGGCTTGGCTCACCGAGGAGTTGGCGGCGGTGCTGGTGCGGCTGCACGAGCTGGGGGCGGCGCACAGCGGGGAGGTGTGGGAGGGGGAGGAGCTGATCGGCGGGGTGTTCGGGATCGCGGTCGGGCCGGTGCTGAGCCTGGACTCGATGTTCCGCCGCCGCCCGGACGCCGCCCGGGTCGCCGTCGCCGACCTCGGGGCGCGGTTCGGCGCGGCGGGCGGGCGGCTGCTCGACGCCCAGTGGGACGGGCCGCACGTGCGGAGCCTCGGGGCCGAGCCGATGGCGCGCTCGCGGTACCTCGCGGAGCTGTCGGGCGGGGGCGGGGCTTCCGCTGTGGTCCCGGACGGGGCGCCGCTGCCGGCGGCGCGGCTGGGAGAATCGGCACACCTCCGCTGACCTGCGGTTAAACCTGATCGGGCTGGCTTTTTTGGCCTGTCTTCGACAAACTTATTCCTCGTCAGTAACATGACGCCGCGTGTTCAAAAGTTCCATAGGCAGGGCCTCCGGCCCCGCCGTCCTCACCCTCACCCTCATCCTCGCCGGGGCCACCGCGTGCGGCCCGACCGACCCCGGCGCCACCCAGGCCGGTGCCGAATCGGCCGCCGCCACCGTCGCCGACCCGGCCGCGACCGCCGCCGGGGGCAGCCCGGCCGCCGCCCGGCCCGCCGGTGCCACCCCGCACGCCAGAGCGGCCAGTCCCGCCACCGGCCGTCCGACCCCGGGCAAGGCGCCCGTCACCGCCGCGCCCGCCGGCGACCAGCAGGCCGCGATCGGCAGCCCCGGCAAGGACGGTGGCGCCGTCACGGCGGCGACGAAGAACCTCCAGCTGACGGCGTACGACCCGGCGGGCGGGACGGCGGTGCTGTCGGCGACGGGGCCGGGCGCCACGGCCCCGACCTCGCCAAGTGCCGCCCCCGGCACCGCTCCTGCTGCCTCTCCCAGCGCCGTGCCGAGCACCGCTCCCAGTGCCGCCCCCAGTGCGGCCGCCGCCGCCGTCCAGCCCGGGCAGCTGATCGCCAGCCCGCCCACCGCCGCCGCACCGCAGGGCGCACTGGTCGCCGTCACCGGCGTCCGCCCCGGCGCGGGCAACACACTCGCCCTGACCACCCGCCCGGCCACCCTGGCCGAACTCCTCGGCGGCACCGAGGCCGACGGCAACGTCCCCGTCGACCCGCACGGCATCACGGTGACCCCGCTGGTCAAGGACCTCAAGGCCACCGCCGGCCTGACCGGCAACGGCGTCCAGGCCGACGCCTCCGGCACCCTGGAGGTGAACCTCAAGGCCCCCGTCCCGCTGCCCGACGGCGCCAGCCTCGACGCCTCCGGCTCGCTCCAGCTCCACCCGGCCGTCCACTTCGCCTACCACGGCGCCGCGGCCGGCAGTCCGCGCACCGCCTCGATCGGCTTCGACCTCGGCGCCCACGCGCAGTGGAAGGTCACCGGCGACGCCGCCCGCAGCACCGGCGCGGCGCCCATCCGGGTGCCCTTCGCCAAGCTGCAGGCCAGCCCGGTGCTGACGGTCGCCGGCCTGCCGGTGGTCGTCAACCTCGGCCTCACCTGCTACCTGGAGGTCAGCGCCGACGGCCAGGTCCACCTGGAGGCGGAGCAGGACGCCACCGGCACCTGGGCGGTCCGCGCCGACTACACCGGCGGCAAGGGCTGGACCCCGGTCACCAACGCCGACACCAAGGTCACCCCGGTGCACGTGCGGCTCAACGGCAAGGCGGGCGTGCGGGCCGCGCTCGGCGCCGAGATCAGCCTCGGCCTGTACGACACCGTCGGCGTGGAGGCCACCGTCGCCCCCTACCTGCGCGCCCAGGCCGAGGGCTCGCTGGTCGCCGACTCCTCCGGCAACCCGCCGCAGGTGCAGGGCAGTTGGTCACTGGTCGGCGGCGTCGACCTGAACGGCTCGCTGCTCGCCCACCTGAAGGTCTTCGGCACCCCGATCATCGAGGGCAAGCTGCCGCTGCCGCCCTTCCACCGGGAGTGGCCGCTGCTCGGGGGATCGGCGACGCTGCCCGCGCCGCAGCACAGCTGATCCGACGTCACTTCGTGGGCCCCTCAACCGGGTTGTCCGGTCGAGGGGCCCTCGTCGTGGGTAGGCTCGGGTCGAAGCTCGGGCCTGAGTTCGAACCGGTCGGAGGGGGTGCGGGGGCGGGATGCGGAACAGACAGGTGGCCTACGGCGTTTCGGTCGCCCTGGTGTGGGCGGTGTCGCTGACGCTGTACGCCGCCACCGGGATCGGCTGGTGGGCGGCCGTACCGGCGGGGCCGGCCGTGCTGGTGCTGCTGGCGGTCCTGTGGCCGCGGCGGCGGGGGAGCGGGGCCGGGCGGGGAGGGGATGTCGCCGCGTGGGGCGCACCCCGCTCCGCGGCCGGGCCGGCGCCCGGCCGGGCGGCCTCGCTGCCGGAGAGTTCGGTGGTCTGGGAGATGGGGGACCCGGCCGGCCCGCCGGTCGTCAAGGGCCCGGTCGCCGGAAGCGCCGTCCTCCCGGATCGGATCGACTCCACCGAGCGGGACGACGACCTGGTGATCGTCGGGAGCGGTGCCGCCTCCCGGTACCGTCCCCTGCACGAGTACGCCCAGGACCCGCTGACCCCGGCGGCCGCCGAGACCGTCGCCACGGGCCTGGAGCGGCTGTTCCTCCGCCTCGGCCCGCCGCCGGGCGCCGCCCACGGCCCCGACCAGTCCGCCCCCGCACCCCGAGGTGACGACCGGTGACCACCCCCGAGGAAGGCCGCCTCCGCCGCCCGACGGCCCTGGAGATCGCCACCCAGTGGGCCCAACTCCCGCCCGAGCACCTGCGGGTGGCCCTGGAACACCTCGAACTGGAACTCCAGCGAGAGCACGCCAGGGAGACGGCAAGGGAGCGCCACCGGGCGTCCCTCGAAACGGTCCGCCTCAAGGAGGAGCACGCGACCGAGCGCGCCCGGATCGCGGCCCGGGAACGCCGCGACCAGCGCGCCCACCAGCTCTACGTCGGCGGCCTGGTGGCCGGCTTCGTGCTCGCCGCCGGGATGCTCGTCGGCTCGGTGCTCGTCGGCCTCGACGGCCGCCAGTGGCTGGCCGGCCTGCTCGCCGGGCCCAGCCTGATCGCCCTGCCGGTGGTCTTCGTCCTGCGCCGCAGCGACCGCCCCACCGCCCGCCCGCGCCCCCTCCCGCCGCCCTCGGCCCCGGACCAACTCCCGGGCGACCAACCGGCGTAGCCGGAGACGGGTGCCCTCGCCGGGTTGGTCCTGTGGCGTCCGCCGTGGTGGGGGCGTGTCGTGGCTCCCGGAGCGCCCCGCCGCCGTGGAACCGGGCGGCCGGCGGCACCCAGGAGCGGTGCGTCAGGTGCCGCTGGTCGGGGTGTCGTCCTTCTTGACGCCCAGGAGGATCTGGTCGAGCACCGAGACGTCCGGGGCGGCCGGGTCCTCGTCCACGCCGCCGTCGAAGACCACGTAGCCGCCGCCCTTGGCGGGGAGGGCGGCCAGCAGGACGAAGCCCTGGGTGCCGTCGGTGTTGGTGATGTGCCAGCGGGTCGCGTACCCGGCCACGCCGGCCACGGTGATGGTGCCCGAGCCGTAGTCGGTCTGCGAGGCCATGCCGCTGAAGATCTGCTTGGCGACCGTCGGCATGGCGGCGTCGGCGGCGGCTTTGGGGGTGTCGCCCTGGACGGTGTTCTTCTCCACCGAGAACCGGCCGCGGATGCACGCCTTGCCGTTCGCGCAGGTGTAGCGGCCGCTGCCGAGGTAGACCGACCACTGCGGGGTGTCGGTCGCGGAGACCTCCCAGCCCTCGAACACCGGCAGGGTGATCGAGTGCTGCTTGTCCGCGACGGTGCTCCGGAGGACCGGCGCGGGCTTGGGCGTGGACGGCTTCGGGGCGGGGGTGGGGCTGGTCGTCGGGCCGGTGCTGCTGGTGACGGGGACGGTGGGGTCGGTGGTCGGGTCCGCCGCCGGGTCGCCGCCGTTGCTGAGCGCGATCCCGGCGACGCTGCCGCCGATCGCCAGGACGCCGACCGCGATGCTGATGAGCACGCCGGGCTTGACCCGCTTGGGAGTCGGGGCCGGGGGCGGGTAGCCGGGGCCGGGCTGTCCGTAGCCCGCGCCGGGGTAGGCCTGCCGGGACGGGTGAGCCGGGTAGGCCGGGTACGCCTGCTGCGCCGGGTACGCCTCCTGGCCCGGGTAGCCGTAGGCGCCCTGGGCCGGCCGGACGTCGCCGGTCCAGGCGTTGCCGTCCCACCAGCGCTCGTGGCCCGGGGCGCCGTCCGGGCCGGGGACCGGGTACCACCCGGGAGGCGACTCGTTGTTCACGGCCGTACGCTACCCGGCGGTGTGCCGCCTGGGCCGGGGAGGGGTGCCGCGCCCGCCGGCACCCCGGCGGGCGGTGGCCGCGAGGGTCACGGCCGTGGTCGCGGCGAGGGCCGCCCAGGCGGCGGTGAAGCCGTGGGTGGTGTCGCGGAGCAGCCCGAGGGCGGGCGGGACCACGACGACGGCCACCTGGTTGACCGCCATGACCAGGCCGAGGGCGAAGCCGGTCCGTCCCGGCGGCGCCGACTCCGCCAGGTGGGCCACCCAGGGGCCGTACCAGCCGATCCCGAAGAAGCCGAGCCAGGTGAACAGGACGGCGGCCGCGGCGGGGGACCGGCCAGCCGGCGTCGTCAGGACCACCAGCCCGGCCACCACCGCGGCCAGGCAGACCAGGACGGGCCGGTACCGCCCGGCGCGGCTCCGGTCGCTCCAGGCCGCCAGTGCGATCCGGCCGACCGCCCCCGCGACCTGGACCGCCACCAGGACGGCGGCGCCGGCGCCGGGGCCGAGGGCCGTCACATCGTGGAGGTACAGGGCGCCGAGCACGCCGATGCCGCTGTGCACCGAGACCAGGGCCAGGCCGGAGAACAGGAGCCTGGCCATGGCCGGTTCGCGGAGGATCCGCAGCCGGGCGCGGACGGAGGCCGTCGGTGCCACGGGGCCCGGGGTAAGGCCGCGAGCCGGGGCGGGAGTGGAGCGTACCGGCGGGGCGGTCGGCGGGCGCCGGTAGAGGGCCGCGAAGAGCCCGGCGCCCAGGAGCGCGACCAGCCCGCCGACCACCAGTGCCGCCCGCCACCCGTACGCCACGGCCACCAGCGGCAGTACGGCGGCGGCGAGCGCCCCGCCCAGCGGCAGTCCGGCCTGGCGGACGCCCATGGCCAGCCCCCGCTGGGTCGGGTCGAACCAGGAGGCCACCGACTTGCTGCCGCCGGGCTGAACGGTGCTGTACCCGGCGCCGACGGCCAGCAGGACGGCCAGCAGGGAGGCGTACCCCTGCGCCAGGCTGCCGAGGAGCAGGGCCGCGGCGACCACGGCGGCGCCGAGGCCGACGACCCAGCGCTCGTTGTACCGGTCCAGCAGCTCGCCGGCCACCAACAGGCCGACCAGCGGCACCAGTTGGGAGGCCGACAGGAGCAGGCCGAGTTGGCTGGTGCTGAGGTCCAGCGCGTGCTGCAGGGGGACGGCCATCGCCCCGATGCCCTGGACGAAGAAGCCGGAGGCGGCCTGGGTGACGGTGGCGACGGCCAGGACCACCCAGCGGTACCGGAGCGGGCGGGCGGTGTCCCCGGGAGCCGCCGGTGCGGAAGTCGTCGGATCGGAAGTCGGGGATGTGGAAGTCGTCGGTGCGGAAGGCTTTCCGGTGTCGGTGTGCTGACGCATGCCCAGCAGCCTGCTGTCATGGTCTTATGCACCTCAACCCTTACGGCGAGAGCGCCGTGCACCTGGCCGCGGCCCTGGCCAACCGGCGCCCCGGGACCGCCGAGGAACTGGCGGACCGCTGCCGCGCGGCCGGGCTGGTGGTCGACGGGCCGGTCCGGCCGGCGGACCTGGCGTGCATCCTGGCCCTGCTGGACACCTGGGAGTCGGTGGTCGACGCGGCCGACGAACGCGAACGGGCCGAGCGGCTCAACCGGATGCTCGCCGCCGACGCCGCCCACCCCCGGCTGACCGACCACACGGGCGGCTGGCACCTCCACTACCGCGACGACCACCAGTCGTTCGGCGCCGTGCTGTCCACCCTGATCGCCGTCGGCACCGCCTTCCACCTGGTGGGCCGCGGCATGCGCCGGCTCGGCCGGTGCGCCGTCGCCGAGTGCGCCACCGTCTTCGCCGACACCACCCGGACCGGCCGCAAGCGCTACTGCACCCAGCGCTGCGCCAACCGCGACGCCGTCCGCCGGCACCGCCGCGCGGCGCGGCCGGCGAACGGCACGGCCCGCGCGTGACCTTCCCGGCCTCGGGAGCAGGAAGTCGGCCGGGCCGACTTCCTGTTCCGACTGCCCCGGCGGCCGTGTCGGTGCCGAGGGCTACGGTGTCGATCATGACCGACTACGACTGGATCCACCGGGGCCCCATCGACTGGCTGGAAGGACAGGGCTACGGAGAGGACGAGACCGTCCTGGTGTACTTCCGGGGAACCACCCGGGCCGCCGTGGCCGACGGGCTGACCGCGCGGCACCGTCCGCCCTTCGCCCGGGGCGAGGAGCCGGCGCCCGGCGAGTGGGGCGTGATCGTGCACCCCATGCTCAACCCGTCCCGCAACGACTACGACGACATCGACTACCGCGGGCTCTGCCCCGAGGGCGCCGAACTGGTGGTGTTCGTGCCCAACCCCTGCATCGTCAAGGCCCACGGCCCCAAGGCGTACCACTACCGGGACGGCCGGATCTCCTCGTGCGTCGACTACGAGGGCGCCGAGCACGTCGGGGAGCGCTGGCCCAACGCGCTGGCCCCCCTCGTCACGGCGGCCGGGCTGGGCATCGGGGGCGAGTTCGCCGAGAGCCCGGACCACGAGCAGCGGCTCACCGCGCTGATCTGCGAGCACCTGGGCCTGCCGGCCCTGGACCGGGCCGCCATGACGGTGGACCGCGAGCTGATGGACGACTACCAGTAGGGGCCCGGCTCGTGGGGGCGTTTCCGGGCGGGACCGGTGGTGGATCGTGTACGGCACCGGCTGGATAGCATCGTCTTATGATCTCCTCCAGCGCCCGCACCACGGTCTTCGACATCGACGGCACGCTCTGCTTCGACGGGCGGACGATCGACAGCCGGATCCTCGCCGCCCTCGACGCCTGCGAGCGGGCGGGCCACCAGCTGGTCTTCGCCTCCGCCCGGCCGGTCCGCGACCTCCTGCCCGTCCTCGACGGGGCCTTCCCCACCGCCACGCTGATCGGCGGGAACGGCAGCCTGGTCTCCGTCGACGGGCAGGTGCGGGCGCGGGCCGCGTTCGAAGCCGGTGAGCTCGGGCGGCTGCTGGCCGAGGTCGAACGCTTCCGGGCCGGCTACCTCGCCGACGGCCCGTGGGACTACGCCTACACCGGACCGGCCGACCACCCGATCCGCGGCCGGGTCGACCAGGGCGGCCTCGCCCGCCGGGTCGAGCTCGCCGAACTCCCCGCCGTCGTCAAGTTCCTGGTCGTCGACGCGACCGACCTGGCGGCCCTCGCCGAGGCCGGCCGCGCGCTCGGGATGACCGTCAACCACCACCTCGACGAGGCGATCATCGACTTCGCCCCGGGCACCACCAACAAGTGGGAGGCGCTGACCTCGCTGGGGATCGACGCCTACAACGCCTTCGGCAACGACATCAACGACCTCGACCTGCTGCGCAACGCGCGGCACTCCGTCCGGGTCGGCGGCCACCCGGGCCTGGACGGCGTCGCCCGCGTCACCGTCGCCGCCGAACCGGAGGCCGTCGCCGCCGAGATCTCCCGCCTGGTCGAGGCACCCGTCCGGTAGTCGCCGGACGCCGCTCGCCACTCGGGCACGGCGAGCCTGCCGGGTGCTTCCCGTGGTCGCCGCCGCCGTGCCCCATCGGGACCCGACGCCCGATCAAGGCGTGGGAACATCAGGGGAGATGACCGCCGTCCGGCCCCGGGGGAGACCATGTCCGCGCCCGTCGATCCGGTGCCGAGCCACCGGGCGATCGAGAACCTGATCGCGCGCTACGCCGAACTCGTGGACGACGGCGACTTCGTGGGCCTCGGCGCCTTGCTCGCCGACGCCGTCTTCGTCGGCAGCGGCGCGCCGGTGCGCGGCGGCGAGGCGATCGAGGCGATGTTCCGGGAGACGGTGATCATCCACGCCGACGGGACACCGCGGACCCAGCACGTCACCACCAACGTGGCGGTCGAGGTCGACGAGCCGGCGGGGACGGCGGTCGCCCGCTCCTACGTCACCGTGCTGCAGGCACTGCCCGGGCTTCCGCTGCAGGCCATCGCCGGGGGCCGGTACCACGACCGCTTCGCGCGCGGGGAGGACGGGCGGTGGCGGTTCGCCGAGCGGCGGGTGCGGATCACCCTGGTCGGCGACGTGAGCCGCCACCTGCGGCGGTAGGGTGCCGCCGACCGGGACGAGGAGGGGCGGGCCAGTGGTGCGGGAGCGGTTGGCGGGTGCGGCGCGGGCCGCGCTGGGCGGCGGGCGGCGGCTGGAAGCGGTCGAGCGGCTGGCGGGCGGCAGTAAGAAGGGCGTCTACCGCCTGCGGATGGACGACGGGACGACGGCGATCGCCTACCGCTGGGACCGGACCGAGAACTACTGGCCGGCGTCCGAGGGCGACGACGACCTCGCCGACCCGTTCTCGCCCGGCCTCGGACTCGACCTGTTCGAGGCCGCGCACGCGCGGCTGGACGCGCTCGGCGTCCGGGTCCCGGCGCTCCGGTTCGTCGAGCGCGCCACGGACCGGGACGGCGGGAGTGCCCCGGGCACGGCTGCTCCCGCGGCCGACGACCCGGCCGACCGCACGGCCGACCGCACGGCCGACCTCGCGATCGTCGAGGACGTCCCCGGCGAGAGCCTGGAGAAGCTGCTCGCCCGCGACCCGCACGCCGCCGCCCCGGTCCTGGCCCGGCTCGGCGAGGCACTGGGCGCCATGCGCGGCCACCGGGCGCCCCGCTACGGGAAGGTGGCGGTGGTCGACGGGGGAGGAGCGTCGCACGGGCCGTCGTGCGAGGGCGTCGTGCTGGACCGCGCGCTGCGCGACCTCGCCGAGGCGGCCGCGCGCGACCCCCGGATCTCGGAAGCCCGGGACCGGTGCGCGGACCGGCTGCGGGCCCTGGCAGCGGCGGTGCGCCCGCGCGCCGAGTACCCGGTGGTGCACGGCGAACTCGGGCCCGACCACGTGCTGGTGGACGCGGACGGCCGCCCGGTGCTGATCGACATCGAGGGCACGATGTACTTCGACGTCGAGTGGGAGCACGTCTTCCTGCGGATCCGCCTGCCCCGGGCCGACTACCGGCCGCTGGCGGCGGACGGCCTGGACGAGGACCGGCTCGCCCTCTACGCACTGGCCCAGCGCCTCTCGCTGACGGCGGGACCGCTGCGCCTGCTCGACGGGCCCTTCCCGGCCCGCGAGGCGATGGCCGCCATCGCCGAGCACAACCTGCGCCAGGCCCTGCGCCTGCTCGGCGACTGAGGCCGGGTGGGGCGGACGAACCCGTGGACGGCAGACCCCCGGACCGCTCTCGCCGAGGCGGGCCTGGTTCTCGTGGGCGGATGGACCGAACCCGAGGGCCTCGTCCCGCCGTTCCTCACCGGCCAGGCGCCGGGATGCCCGCCCGCGGGTGCTGCGGCGGTTCACCGCGTGGGTGGCGCAGGGCGCGCTGGACGACCCGGACGAGCCGCCGCTGGGCCCGGTGGCGCGTCGCTGGCTGGACGGCCTCCCGGGGCGGACCTGATCGCGGGCCGGCCCACGATCAGGTCCGCCCCGGTCGGTCAGCCGGTGAGCTGGGCCTGGAAGACGGCGCTGTTGAAGTACGCCCGGGCCTCGCGGATGAGGCCGGTGTCGTCCAGCTCGTAGACGTTGATGCCGGACCAGTTGACCGGTTTGCCGTCCAGGGCCACGGCCGCGCCCCGCCAGGAGACGGCGACGTGGCTGCCGACGGTGTGCGCCTCCAGCGGCGTCAGCCCGAGGAAGGGGCGGAAGCCGGGCAGGACGGAGGAGATGAAGGCGTGGATCGCGGGGCGGCCGGTGATCGGCGGCGCGCCGACCGGGTCGTGGAAGACGCCGTCCTCGGCGAAGGACCCCGCCCAGGCGTCGGCGTCGCCTTCCTGGGAGGCGCGGAAGAACTGGAGGACGGCGGGCGGCATGGCCGGGAACGTCATGGGAACTCCTTCGGGATGTGGTGATGCGGTGACGTGGTGGTTTGGTTGAAGCGGTTACAGCGGTTACAGCGGTTTGAAGCGGCTCAGCGACCGGCCCCGGTCCTGACCCCGGTCCGCAGGGCGGCCAGGGCGGCGGCCGCGGTGAGCGCGACGAGGCCGCACACCCCCGGCCAGCCGAGCTGGGCGTGGAGGCGGATGCCGAGCCAGGAGCCGGCGCTGCCGCCGAGGAACGAGCAGGTCATGTAGGCGGTGTTCAGCCGGCTGCGGGCCTCCGGGCGCAGTGCGAAGATCCGGGCCTGGTTGGCGACCTGGCCGCACTGCACGGCCAGGTCCAGCAGCAGGAGGCCGGCGGCCAGCGCGACGAGGCCCGTCGCGCCGCCGGTGCCGCCGGCGGCGAGTACCGCGGCCGCGGCGAGGGTGGCGCCGGTGCACCAGGCGTTGACCCGGTCCGGGCCGTGCCGGTCGACCCGGCGGCCGGCGGCCGGGGCGCAGAACATGCTCGCCGCCCCGATCAGGGCCAGCAGGCCGAGGGCCTGGGCGCCGAGCCGGTAGGGCGGGCCGGTGAGCAGCAGGGCGAGCGCGGTCCAGGTGGCGCTGAAGCCGCCGAAGAGTGCGGCCTGTCCGAGTGCGGAGCGGCGCAGGGCGGGTTCGGTGCGCAGCAGCCGGACGGTGTCGGCGAGCAGGGCCGGGTACCGGTCGCGGACGGCGGGCGGGGTGGCGGGCAGGGCCAGGCCGAGGGCGAGGGCGAGCAGCGCGGTGAGGGCGGCGGCGGCCAGGTAGGGGGCGCGCCAGCCGAGCTGTTCGCCGAGGACGCCGCCGAAGGTGCGGGCCAGCAGGATGCCGCCGATCAGGCCGCCCTGGAGGGTGCCGATCACGGCGCCGCGCCGGTCGGGTGCGACCAGGCCGGCGGCCAGCGGGATGAGCAGCTGGGGGACCACCGTGGCGAGGCCGACGACCGCGCCGGCCGCGACCAGCGGGCCGGCGGCCGGGGCGAGCCCGGCGGCCAGCAGCGCGCAGGCCGTCACGACCAGGAGCACGGTGATCAGCGGGCGGCGGGGGAGCCGGTCGCCGAGCGGGACCAGCAGGAAGATCCCTGCGGCGTAGCCGAGTTGGGTGACCGTGGCGAGGTTCGCCGCGGTGCCCGGTGCGATGCCGAGGCCGTCGGCGACGAGCGGGGTGAGGGCCTGCGGGAAGTAGACGTTGGCCACGCTGACGCCGCAGGCCAGCGCCATCACCAGGGGCAGCCGCCGGCCCGTGGCGGCGGGCCGGGGCACGGGGTCCGGTGGCGTCGTCGCGGGCGGTGTGGGCCCGGGCGGCGCGAGGGCCGTGGGTGGCTCGGGCTCGGGCAGGACAGCCGGATCGATCCGGGGCATCATGACTCCAACCGAACGAACTAGATGGTTCGAATGCTCGCCGTGAGCGTGCCAGACCGCCGCGGGATCGTCAAACGAACCGGTTCGTTACCATCGGCCCATGGCGTACGACTCGACGGCAACCAAAGAGCGGATCCTCACGGCGGCGGCCACCGAATTCGCCGCGTACGGCGTGGCCGGCGCCCGCGTGGACCGCATCGCCGCCCAGGCCCAGGCCAACAAGCGGGCGATCTACGACTACTTCGGCGACAAGAACAGGCTCTTCGCCGCCGTCCTGGAGCGCCTCATGGCCGACCTCGCCCAGGCCGTCCCGCCCGGCGACGAGGACCTGGCGGCGTACGCCGAGCGGCTCTTCGACTACCACCGCGACCACCCGGAGGCCCTGCGGCTGCTGCTCTGGGAGGCCCTCGAACTCGGCGACGAGCCCGTTCCGGGGGAAGCGGACCGGACCCGCCACTACCAGGACAAGATCCGGGCGGCGCGGCCCGCGGGCAGCGGCGACGACGGCGACAGCGGCGGTGACGGCGACGACGCCCGCGCGCGGCTGTTCCTCATGCTCGGCATGGTCGGCTGGAGCCTCGCCATGCCCCAGCTCCGCCGCATGATCCTCGGCCCCGACCACACCCTCGACGGGCTGCGCGCCGAGATCGCCGACGCCGTCCGGGCGCTGCCGACCGCCGGAAGCGGGCTCCCCGAGCAGCTGTAACCCCCCGCCATGCGGTCGTCCCGTCCTTTGCGGAAGAGCGTGGAAGGACGCGGAAAGTCGGCGGGTCCGACTTTCCACTCCCGGCGGACCGCGGGCGAATGCCGCGCCAGGCATTGTCCTCGGTTCGGGGGATTTGCGGCGGGATTTCTGACATGGACAGGGCGGTGGGGGAATTCATGGCCCGGAAGGGTGCCGTAACCGATGTGCGCCCTCGGAAGGGAGAACAGTCATGCGTCGTCGGATTGCCGCGGTCGGGATGCTGGCCGCCGCCGGAGTGCTCGCACTCGCCGTGCCCGCACAGGCGGCTACGGGGGTTCTGGTGGTGAACGGTGTGACGCACCAGAATCCGGCGCGGGGGTGCTACCCGACCGTGTCGCCGGTGGTCGTCGAGAACCTCACGAACGTGACGGTCGACGTGTATTCCGCGCCGAACTGTCAGGGGACGGTGACGCGGGAGGTGGCAGCCGGGATGACCGCGGCGACGGTCGGGTTCAGCTACTTCGTCAACTGAGGCACCTCGTCAACTGAGGCCGGCCCGCCGGCCGCGCGACGGAAAGGGGCCGGGGCGGTGCTCCGTACGGAACACCGCCCCGGCCGTCCCGTGGCACGGGAAGGCCCCGGTTCGTACAAAGGCACCGCGGAACGATCCCCGGAAGGCACCCCAGGAGGTCCGATGCAGATCCCCGGTCCCGAGCCGAGAGCGGACGGCGGGGTGGGCGCCATCGCGCGGGCGGGCGGGTTGCACGACTACCAGCTGTGGCTGCACGCCGAGTACGGGCCCGTCGTGCGGTTCCAACTGCCGGGGGCCGAGACCGCGGTGTCGATCGCCGACCCGGTGCTGCTGGAGGCCGTGGCCCACCTCGACGAGCGCCCGCCGGGGCTGTTCTCGTTCCTGGACCCGCTGTTCGAGGCGGGCAACCTCCAGGTGCTCCCGGCCGGGGAGCACGGCCCGTGGCGCCGGCTGCTGCTCACCGTCCTCGCCGGACGGCCCTCGCACGAACGGCACTTCGCCCGCTTCACCGCCCTGGCGACCGGGCTCGCCGACCGCTGGGCCGCCCTGCCCGCCGGTCAGGCCGTCGAGCTCCAGCGGGAACTCACCGGGCTCTCGCTCCGGATGATCTGCGGCTACGCCCTGGACGGCGGGACGGAGGACCCGGACGGGGGGATCGAGGACCCGGAGGGTGTGGTCGAGGCCTTCGAGGCGGTGCTCACCGACCAGTTGGAGCGCCTCTACCGGGTGCCGTCCGAGCAGCCCCCGGAGCAGCGCGCCGAACGGGCCGCCCGGGCGCTCGCCCGACTGCGGGCGACGGTCGACCGGGTGATCGCCGCGCACCACCGGGGCCACCTCGGCGGCCGGAGCGGCGGGGACGGCAGCGGTGGGGGCGGCAGCGGTGGGGACCGCAGCGACCTGATCGGCGCCCTCGTCGAGGCAGGGGAGAGCCCCGCGCGGATCCGCGACACCGTCCTCGCGGTGATGCTGGCCGCCCACCACACCACGGGCGTCGCCGTCTCCTGGACCCTGCACCTGCTCGCCGCCCACCCGGCGGCGGTCGCGCGCGTCACCGGGGAGCTCGACCGCGTCCTCGGCGACCGCCCGGTGCCCGACCACGCCGACCTGCGCCGGCTGCCGTACCTGGGGATGGTCCTGCGCGAGTCCCTGCGCCGGTACCCGCCCGGCCCGTACGGCGCCCGGCTGACCACCGGGCCGCTGGCCGTCGGCGGGTACGTCGTCCCCGCCGGGGCGGTGGTCTTCCTCCCGATCCGGGCCGTCCACCTGAACCCCGCGTACTGGCCCGAGCCGGAGCGGTTCCGGCCCGAGCGGTTCACCCCCGAGGAGTCGGCGGGGCGGCCCCGGCTGGCCTGGATCCCGTTCGGCCTGGGGCCGCGCGCCTGCGAGGGGGAGGGCCTGGCTGTGGTGGAGGCCCAGGTGCTGCTGGCCGTGCTGCTCAAGCGGCTGCGCCTCCGGCCGGAGCCGGGCCACCGGGTGGTCCCGGTCGAGCGGTTCGTGCTCTGGGCCGCCGACGACATCCGCATGCTGGTCGAGCCGCGGGCCGCGGCGGGCGAGCCCGCCCGCTGAACGGGCCCCGCTGAACGGCCCCGCGGAACCGGTCTGGCGGGAAACCCTATCGCGATATATCGTGAGTTCCTGTCCGCGCCGCTGACCCCAACGCGCGAAGACCATAGCCGAGTTCAGGACGGGAAGTATGCCGGGAGAGATCGTGCCCGCCGCAGGGAAGCAGGCCGCCCGCGGCCAGGAGTCCGCGATGCGGGCCTCCCACGCCGACCGGGACCGGGTGGCCGAGCTGCTGCGCATCGCGGCGGGCGACGGCCGGCTGACCTCGGAGGAGCTGGACGAGCGCCTGGAGGCCGCCCTGTCCGCGCGGACGATCGGCGACCTGGCCGGACTCACCACCGACCTGCCGCCCGTCTCGCTCGCCCCCGGCGGGGTGGTGGCGGAGGTCAAGGACGTCCTGACGATCGACCAGCGGTGGAGCCGGGTCAGGCGGGAGGGGCGCTGGGTGGTGCCGCGCCGCCTGGAGCTCTTCGTGGAGTGGTGCGACGTGACGCTCGACTTCACCGAGGCGGTGATCACGCAGGACACCCTGCAGATCGACCTGGACATGGAGGGCAAGACCCTGACCCTGATCACCGGGCCGGGCATCGTGGTCGACGCCGACGGCCTGGCCCTGGAGTTCAGCCGGATCAGGAACCGCCGGGCGCCGGACCACGGTGCGCCGGTCACGCTGCGGATCGAACTGGTCGGCAGGAAGCGCCACGGCCGCGTGGTCGTGCGCCGGCCCCGGCGGACGGCCGGACAGTGGCTGCTCAGGAAGCCCCTGGCCCTGCCACCCGGTGACTGACGGTCCGTCATGGCGGCGGAGGCGGTTTCGTGTCGTACGCCGCAACCGTCGAGCTCCGGCCCCGACCTCCCCTACCCTTCCTCCATGCTCTCTGTGGTGGTCGCCCCCTGGGCGGGAAAAGCGGAGCCGGTGTTCGTCCACAATCCGGACGAACTTCACGACGCCGCCAGCACGATGAAGGTCGCGGTGCTCGCCGCGCTCTGCCGCGGCGGGGCGAACCTCGACGCCGAGGTGCCGGTGGTGAACCGCTTCGAGTCCGTCGTGGGCGGCGAGTTCGGCAACGACCCGGACTGGGACAGCGATCCGCTGCCCTGGGAGCTGGTCGGCACCCACGTGCCGCTCCGGCTGCTCGCCGAGCGGATGATCACCCACTCCTCCAACCTGGCCACCAACATCTGCCTGGCCCGCACCACCCAGCAGGCCGTCACCGAGGTGTGGCGCCGCGCCGGTGCCACCCACAGCTCCACCCCGCGCGGGATCGAGGACTACGCGGCGCGCGCCCAGGGCGTGCACAACCGGGTGACGGCCCGCGACCTGGTCCGGCTGCTGCGCTCGCTCGCCGGGGAGCCCGAACTCCTCGCCCTCCTCGAGTGCAACGAGTTCCGGGTGGACCTGGCCGCAGGCCTCCCCTCCAACACCCGGATCGCCTTCAAGAACGGCTGGGTCCCCGGTGCCCGGCTCGGCGTCGGCCTCGTCCAGCCGGCCGACTGCCCGCCCTACCTGATCGCCGTCTGCTACACCGGCCCGCTCGCCGACGGCACGGACCGCACCGACCCGGCGGCCCGCCTGCTCGCCCGCGTCTCCAAGGCGGTGTGGGACCGCCGGGACCAGATCAGCCGCCCGGCGCCGGTGGCCCGTCCGGTGTCCTCGGCCGGTCCTGCGCCGCTCCGCTCGGCGGGTTGATCCGTACCGGCCCCGCGTGGCCGGTGCGTTCGCCACGCTCCCGGTCGGGCTTCGGACCGCCCCCGTTCTGGTGTTCGGCGCCAAACCGTAACCGATCGTGCGCGCATGATGATCGGTCGGTTGCGGTATCCGATTGAGGCGTCCTGCTCAAGCGGTCGGGGGTGGGCTGAAGTGTCGTCCCGTCTACGCATACTCGCCCGGTGGGTCACGGCGACCGCCGTCGCCGCGGCCTACGTCGCGCTGCACCTGCTGGTCAACGTCGGCACGGGGGTGGATGTCGAGGCCAGCAGGGCCGGTGCCCTCTGGTGCGGGGCGATCGCCCTGGCTTTGCTCGGGCCCGCCCTGTGGCTGCGGCACCGGCGCCGGTCCGGGGTCGCCGAACTCGTCGGGCTCGTCGACCGCTTCGGCGCGCGACAGCCACGGTGGCGGCGGGCCGTCCGGATCGCCAACGGCGCCGGGTACCTGCTGTTCGGGGGCGGCACCGCTGCCGTCGCCGTCTCGGAGCGGGGCGAGGGCATGGGCCTGACGGTGTCGTTCGGGGTGCTGGTCGGCGGAGTGGCGGCCGGGGCGGCGGGACTGCTGATCCTGCGCCGCACCCGCCCGCTCGCCGCCCGCGGGGCGGCCCAGGCCCTGTTGCGGGACGGGCGCAGGCCGGTGCTCTACCTGCGCAGCTTCGACGACGACGCGACCGCCGCCCGGGTGGACGACGGGGCGGAGATCAACCTCCACAGCCGGGAGGAGCAGTTCGCCGCCGCGCTGGGCGCCGTCGGACCGGTGATCGCGGTGGGGCGGCCGGGGGAACCCCTGCCCCTCCTGGGCGCGGCCCGGTTCTACCTGCCGCTCGACGACTGGCAGGGCACCGTGCGGCAGCTGATGGACCTGTCCCAGCTGATCGTCCTGCGCCTGGGGAAGGGCGAGGGGCTGCGCTGGGAGATCGGCGAGGCGCGGGCCACCCAGCCGCCGGGGAAGCTCGTCCTGCTGGCCCCGCGCGGACTGTCCGAGCTGGCCGACCAGTTGAACGAGGGCCTGCCCACCCCGGTGCTGCCGAGGGAGGCGGTCACGGGTGAGCACTGGATCGGCGCCGTGATCGCCTTCGACGGCCACTGGACGCCCCGGGTGTTCCCGGTGGTGGAACGCAAGGGGCCGTGGGCGTGGATGGAGCGGGTGGGCCTCACCACGCCGCAGACGCCCACGGTGCACCTGGCCCACGCCATCCGGACGGCCCTGGCGGCCACCGGGTGGCGGCCCCGGCGGACGATGACCTGGCGAGCCCAACTCGCGACGAGGAAGGCGGACTTGACGGGCGTGGGGTTGGCCGTCGCGCTGACCCTGCCGGGCTGGCTCGGCTACCGGGTGCTGCAGCTGGCCGGTCTGTGGTGAATCGGTGAGCCGACAGGAAGAGGGGGAAGCATGGACAGGTCGAAGCAGCACAGGGCCGTGGTCGGATGGGGTGCCGCGGCGTCGCTGCTGATCCTCGCGATGGTGGCGGGGGACATACTGCTCGCCGCGGCCGACTGGCGCGTCTACCTGGTCGTCCAGGACGCCCTCGCGGGCAGGGCGACGGAGGCGGAGTTCACGGCGGCCGCCGACTTCTGGGACTCCGTCAGGGGGCCGCGGTGGTTCCTGTTGCTCGTCCCGGTCTACGCGGTGTTCGCCGTGTGGATGTGGCGGGCCCGGCTCAACGCCGAGGCGCTGGGCGGCCCGGGCAGCCAGCGCCGGGCGCGGGCCTGGGTGCTCGCGGGCTGGATCACCCCGGTGGCGAACCTCTGGGTGCCGTACCAGGTCGTCTCGGACGTCTGGAAGGCGAGTGCGCCCGGGCGGTCGGCTCCCCGGGCGCGGCTCGCCGTGTGGTGGGGAGCGCTGCTGGTCGGAACCTACGTGGGCAACGGGTACGTGAACCTGCTCAAGGACGAGGTCGACACGGTCGACGACCTGCGCCGGCTCGTGACCCTGTCCACCACCAGCGCGGTGCTCGACGTGGTCGCCGGAGCGATCATCGTCCACACCATCCACCGCGTCAGTACCTGGCAGACCCAGCGGCGCGCCGAAGCGCGCCGCTGAATCCGCGGGCCGTCAGTACGGCTGCACGAGGACGTGCGCCGCGCCGGGGATGCCGACCTTGAGCAGCTCGTCCTCCTCCGGCGTGGTCGCGGTGCCCGTCTCCTGCTTGAGGACGGCCCGGGACAGGGCCTGGACCCACATGGCGCGCGGGCGGCGGCGGGCCTCCCAGGCGGTGAGGGCGGCCGGGACGGTGTCCTCCGCGTCCAGGCTCTGGGCGAGCACGAGCGCGTCCTCGACGGCCATCGCGGCGCCCTGGGCGAGGTGCGGGGTGGAGGCGTGGGCGGCGTCGCCGGCCAGGACGATCCGGCCGACGTGCCAGGGCTCCTCGACGGTGACCTGGGAGATCCGCGAGTAGACCACGGCGGCCGGGTCGGTGATCTGCGCCAGCGCCTCGGCGATCGGGCCGCCGAAGCCGGCCAGCCGCTCGCGCAGCTGCTCGTGGGCGCGTTCCGGGTCGGGGCGGAAGTCCTCGGCTTCGGCGAAGACCGAGCCCAGGTACATCTGCTCCGCGCTGATCGGGGTGAGCAGCGCCTTCGCGTTCAGGTTGCCGGAGGACATCACCACGCCCCGCACCTCGGGCGAACGCGGGACGGTCACACGCCAGTTGGCGAAGCCGGTGTACTCGGGGGCGTACTTCTCGCCGTACAGGTGGCGGCGCAGCGGCGAGCCGATGCCGTCGAAGCCGACGACCAGGTCGTAGCGGCCGACCTGCCCGTCGGTGAGGGCGGCCTCGATGCCGTGGGCGTCCTCGCGCAGGGTGCCGATGGTGGTGCCGAAGCGGAGGGTGGCGCCCGCCTTGACGGCGGCGTTGGCGAGGACGCGGGCCAGCGCGGGGCGCGGGATGCCGTTGTTGGAGGGGGCGTCGCCCATCCGGGGCTGCGGGATCTTCGCGAGGGTGGCGCCGGCCGGGTCGCAGATGGTCAGCACCTCCCACTCGAAGCCGGCGGCGAGGCAGTCGTCCAGGACGCCGATCTCGCGCATCACGTGCAGGGCGTTGGACGGCTGGATGATGCCGACGCCGAGGGCCTCCAACTGCTCGCGCAGCTCGGCGACGTCGACCTGGTGGCCGCGCTCGGCGAGGGCGGTCGCGAGGGTGAGGCCGCCGATGCCGCCGCCGTTGACGAGGACGCGCAGGGGTCTGTTCATGAGGGGGCTCCGAAAGGAAGTTCACAGGAGGTGCGGGGGTGCGGGGGCGGTGCGGGGCCCGGCCGGAGCCGGTCCGGCCGAGCGGGCACGGCGGTCGAGGGGAAGGGTCGGCCGGGATGTCGGTCCGGCCGGGGCCGGTTCAGCCGACGGGTGTGGCGGCGAGCTCCATCAGGTGGTCGACCAGGGCGAGCAGCAGGTCCCGCCCGAAGGCGCGCTCGCGCACGTCCCCGAGCAGCATCGGCACCTGCGGGTCGAGGTCGAGCGCGGCCCGGATCTCGTCGGGGGTGCGGGTGTTGGTGTTGTGGAAGCAGTTGATCGCGACCACGAACGGGATGCCCCGGCTCTCGAAGAAGTCGATGGAGGCGAAGCTGGTCTCCAGCCGGCGGGTGTCGGCGATGACGATCCCGCCGAGGGCGCCGTTGACCAGGTCGTTCCACATGAACCAGAAGCGCTCCTGGCCGGGCGTGCCGAACAGGTAGACGACCAGCTCGGGGCTGACCGTGATCCGGCCGAAGTCGAGGGCGACGGTGGTGGTGGTCTTCTGGTCGACGCCGGCCAGGTCGTCGACGCCGACGCTGGCCCGGGTCAGGTACTCCTCGGTGCGCAGCGGGGCGACCTCGCTGACCGAGCCGACCAGGGTGGTCTTGCCCACGCCGAAGCCGCCCGCGATCAGGATCTTGACGGCGGCCGGGGCGGCGGGGGCGTCGGTGGCGGAGTGGGGGGTTGCCATGTTCAGAGTCTCCGGAGTCCTTCGCGTACGGCCGTGAGCAGGCCGAGGTCCACGCCGCCGGCGGCCCGGGCCACCGACAGCGGCGCCCGGGCCTTCAGCAGGCCCTGGGCGACCAGGTCGCCCAGCAGGATCTTGGTGACCGAGACCGGGAGGTCCAGGCCCGCCGACACCTCGGCGACGGCGATCGGGCGCCGGCAGCGTTCGAGGATCAGCCGGTGTTCGGGCTGGAGGCCGCGGGCACCGGCGCGGCTGCCCCGTGCCAGGGCGGCGTCGGCCTCCTCCTCGACCGTGGTGAGCACGGTGATGAGGGTGAGGTCGTCGCGCTCGGGCGCGGTCCGGCCGCGGGTGATCGTGTACGGGCGCACCATGCTGCCCGTCTCCTCCTCCGCGTCGTCCTCCAGCTCGCTCCAGTGCGGCACGGTGCCGCGCCGCCAGGAGTCGTCCCAGCCGGACTGCCGGCCCGAGGCCGGGCCGGACGGAGAGCCGGGCTGCGGGCCGGACGGCGAACCGGAGGCCGGACCGGGCCGCGGGTCGGCCTGCCGGCCGTCGTCGCGGCCGTCCCCCCAGGCGTCGTTCCCGTACGGTTCCACCCTGGTCAGCCCCGGTTCCGGGCGGCGAAGGCGTCGAAGGAGGCCGGGGCGGCGGGGGCGCCGGGGGCCTCCTCGTGGCGGACCGGGGTGGTGAGCTTCTGGCCGACCTGCTGCACCAGGGTGTGCATCGCGACGGACATCACCTCGGCGTCCACCTCCTGGGAGGCGACCACGGCCAGGTGGGTGCCCTGGGCGGCGGCGATGACGAACAGCCAGCACTCGGCGAGCTCGACGATCACCTGGTGCACCGGGCCGCCGTCGAACAGCGCCCCGACCCCGCGGGCCAGGCTCTGCTGGCCGGTGGCGACGGCGGCCAGGCGCTCGGCGTCGGCCCGCTCGATGGTGCGGGAGTGGCTGACCACGAGACCGTCGTCGGAGAGCAGGACGGCGTTCCTGGTCCCGGGCACCGAGTCGACGAGTCCGTCCAGCAGCCAGTCCAGGTCCTGGTGGGTGGCGATCGTGCGGTTCATCACTGCTCATCCGTTCGTGTGGTTCGGGGGTCCGCGGCCGGAAGGGCCCAGGGGGCGGGCGCGGGGGCGGGGGAGGGCTCCGGCGGGGTGGCGGGCAGGCGGTGCTCGCCGCTGTCCTGGGCCCGGGCGGCGCGGGACTGCCGCTGGAAGGCGCCGATCGCCGCACCCGAGCGCCGTACCGGGCGCTCGGTGCGCTGGAACGGTCCCGTGGGCGGGGTGTCCGCGGCGGGCCGCTCGACCCACTGCGGCTGGGCCGGCGGGGGCACCCGCAGCTCGGCCGCCAGGCTGGCCTGCCGGACGCGCTGCGGCAGCGGGGGCTGGCCGGCCTGGGCCGGGCTGAACGGCACCGAGGTCCGGTACTCGCGGGGCTGGCGCCGCTCGGCCAGCCGGTAGTGGTCGGCCGGGCGGTACTGCTCGTCGGCGTACGGGGCCTCGGCCTCGGTGACCCGGGCGTAGGCGATGTCCGGGTAGGCCGGGGCGTCCTGGGCGGGCGCCGGGTCGGCCGGGGAGGTGTGCTCGATCGGCTGCTCCGGCTGGTGGTCGGGCCGGGCAGCCGTGGCGGGCTGCTCCACTCCGTACGACGGCACGGGGCCGGTGGACGGTTCAGCGTCGTACGACGGCTCCGATCCGAAGGGCTGCCCGGACGGGTACGGCTGCTCCGCCGGGTACGCCTGCCCGGCCTGGAACGGCTGCTCGGCCTGGTACGGCTGCTCGGGCCACTCCGCCTCGAACGGAGCCGCCGGGAGGACGGCCGGGGCGTCCGGGCCCGACGGCAGCGGCTGGACGACCGCCGGCTGGAACGGGGCCGCGGGCAGCGGGACCTCCTGGAGCGTGGCCTCCGGTGCCGCGCCCCACCCCGCCGCCGGTCCCGCGTCCGGTCCCGGCCACGTCCCGGCCTCCACCGGGGGCAGCGGCACCGGGGCCCCGTGCGGGGCGTGGTCGCCCTGCGTGAAGGAGTCCACCGGCGCGACCGGCGGACCGGCCGGCACCGGGACGGGCGTCTCGTCGGAGGCCGAGCGGACGGCCCGGCGCGAGCGGCGCACCAGCGGGATCGGCTCGGTGGCCGTGCCGCCGGCGCCGTCCGGCAGCCCGGTGTCGCCCTCCAGGACCAGCTCGTCGGGAACGAGCACGACCGCCCGGGTGCCACCGAAGGCGGACGGGCGGAACTCGATCCGCAGCCCGTGCAGGGCGGCCAGCCGGGAGACCACGTGGAAGCCGAGGCGGATGTCGTCGGCCCGGGCCAGCACGTCGGTGCGCGGCGGGCGGCTCATCAGCTCGTTGGCCGCGTCGTACTGCTCCGGGTCCATGCCGAGGCCCCGGTCCTCGATCTCGATCGCGAGCCCGCGGCCGACCACGGCGGCGCGCACCTCGACCGGCGTGGGCGGCTTGGAGAAGGTGGTGGCGTTCTCCATCAGCTCGGCGAGCACGTGCGCCACCGGGCCGACGGCCCGCTCGGAGAGCCAGGGGTCGCCCTCGATGTCGATCGAGATCCGCCGGTAGTCCTGCACCTCGCCCTGCGCGGCGCGCAGCACGTCCAGCAGCGGGACGGGCTTGCGCCAGCGCCGCTGCGGCTGGCCGCCGGCCATGATGACGAGGTTCTCCTCGTAGCGGCGCAGGCGGGCGGTGAGGTGGTCGAGGTCGAAGAGGCCCTCCAGGACCTCCGGGTCGTCGTGCTTGCGCTCCAGCTCGTCCAGCTTGCGCAGCTGGCGGCCGATCAGCAGCTGGGTGCGGCGGGCGATGCGCTGGAGCAGCCGCTCGAAGCCGCGGTGCTGCTCGGCCTGGCCGACGGCGGACTCCAGGGCGGCGGAGCGGGCCAGGTTGAGCGCCTGGCCGAGCCGGGCCAGCTCGTCGGTGCCGTTGCCGTGGGGGCCGTCCGTGATGGTGCGGGTCTCGGCCTCGACGTCCACCTGCTCGCCGCGGCCGAGGCGGTCGACCACCTCGGGCAGGGTGCGCTGCATCTCCTCGGCCTGGGTGTGCAGGTCCTTGATGCGGCGGCGCAGCGAGCGGCTGAGCCGCCAGGAAGCGATGATCACCGCGACGACCGTGATCAGCCCGACGACGGTGGTCAGCACGACCCGGGTGAGCATGCCGACGATGGCGCTCTTGGCGACCTCGATGATGCCGTTGGTGCGGTCCTCGATCGCCTTGACCAGCGGCGGGTTGAGCCCGTCGAGGGCCTGGCGCCACTGGTCCTGGGTCGCCGGGAGCTTGACGGTGCCGTTGGCGTCGGCGGCGGTGGGCTTGAGCAGGGCCTGCTCGACGGCGGCCTTGGCCTGCCAGGACGGGCTGTTGACCAGCTCGTGCCAGGCCGGTGCCTCGGCGTCCGGGATGTACGGCAGGACCTGGACGTTGAGCAGGTGGTCCTGCGCGCCGATCAGCTGCTGGACCTGCTGGTAGTCGGTGGCCGACAGTCGCCCGGTGGGCCAGCCGCGGGCCAGGACGGCGTCCTCGCGGGAGAGCATCTCCTTGGCCCAGAAGGAGTTGACCAGGGTCTTGGACAGCCAGGTGACCTCGCCGGTGTCGACCCGGCTGAGCGCGGTGAACAGCCGCAGGTCGACGCTGATCAGGTCGGTGTAGTAGGCGAAGACGCTCTGCTGGTCGGTGGTGCCGCGGTCGACGGCGGAGCGCTGCTCGGCCAGCTTGCCCATGGCCTGGCGGGCCTCGACGACGGCGGACCGGATCTCGCCGGGGGCGTTGTCGGCGGTCGCGCCGGAGAGGGTCTGGAACTGCCGCACCGCGTCGTCGGTCAGCTGGCGCTGGTGGCGCAGCTGGTCGGCGTTGGAGCCGGGCCGGGCGAGCGCCTCGGCGCTGAGCCGGCGCTCCTCCTGGAGGTTGTAGTAGACGATGTTGGACGGTTGGCCGGCCTTCTGGGCGATGGTGGCCTGGTCGGCCAGCCGCTGGAAGTCGGCGATGGTCTCACCGCTGGTCACGGCCCAGAGGGCGACCAGGGCGATGCTGGGGACGACGGCCAGGACGAGCAGCGCCGTCCGCAGGGACAGGCGTGGACGCCTGCGGGGGCCCTTCGGCGTCGGGGGCCGCCGATTCGCACGCGCGCGCAGAGCTGACTCCTTGGGGCTGGCGGCCGGCCGGTGAGGGGCGGGCCGTCCGGGCACGGTTTTTTGACGAAGCGATACTAGTCATACCGTGTGATTAGAGTGAAAACCCGTTCGCTGCCTGGGCTGTGCTTGCACACGGAGCGGACACAATGTCATTCATTCGTTGACCGTCCGTATGCGGAGCAGGCCCTTCCGGACTCGCCCGACACAGTGTCAACGAGGCGCGCGGCCGACGGATGGCCGGGGTGTGAAAACTGTGTGACGCCCCGCCGGGACCCGCTCGGCACGCCCGCCGGGCCACCGCCCGGCCCGGATCCGCCCCTCCGGCCGCGTGGCGGCCCGTCCGGCGAGGGGGAGGGCGTGGAGGGCGGCCATCCGGCCCATTTGTCAGGTTCTCTGAGGACTCGCGTACCACGGTCAGCCTACCCGGCACACGGCCGCGGACGCCCTCCGTGGGAGCCGCCGTTCCGATGACGTACCGGGAGTCGCCGAACGTGACGGGCGGGACACCCTCCACGGTGGCGGCCGGTCGTCGCGAAGTCCGTACGGCTCTGGAGCTGCGAACACGCTCGGTGGGCGGATACTGGAGGAGTGGGACGGATCGGACCGGGCGTCGCCGACAGGCCGCCGGAACGGTCCGACCACGGGCAACGGCCTCCAGGTCCCCGGGACCGCGCCGCCGGTGCAGGTCTCGGCGGGCGCCAGGAGCGCCGACGCAACGAGAGAGAGAAGCCGTGATGAGTTACTTCGGCCGTGGAGGAGACAGAGGCGGTGGTTACGGCCGTGACCGTGACCGTGGTCGTGGGCGTGATCGTGATCGTGGCCGCAACCGTCGTGGAAACCACCGTCGCCGTTTCGGCATGTGGTGACGGTGATTTCGGCTAGGACTGCGCACAACAGTCCCGACTAGCGCCATCACAGGGGCCGGCGGTACCACCGCCGGCCCCTCACCCTGGGGCCGGCACCGCCGCCACGCGGAGGGTGACGCGTCCCGGACGACGGGGCCCGGACGACGGGGCCCCGGATGACGGGTCCCCACCTCGGAAACGGCGGATCCGGACCCCGAAAGGTCGTTTCCGGACACCGGAACGACGTCTCCGAGAGCAACGGGTCGTGGCCATGCGCGAAGTGACGCCCCCGGGCGACCGGGCGGCGCGGGACGACGACGACCCGGGGCCGGTGACGGACCCGCCCGTCGTCCCGCTGCGGGAGCTGATGCGCCGGTTCTGGCCGTGGGTGCGCCCCGACGTGCGCTGGCTCCCGGTGAGCGCGGTCCTGCTCGTCCTCGGCGCCTTCGGCGAGGTCGTCTCCGTCTGGCTGTTCAAGGACCTGATCGACGACGTCCTGGTGCCCCGGCACTTCGCCGACTTCTGGCTGCTCGCCGCCCTCATGCTCGGCGCGTCCGTGGCCGCCGCGCTGTTCACCTACGGCGGCACCTACACCAGCACCAGGACCGCCGAGCGCTACATGCTGCGGCTGCGCACCGACACCCTCGCCCACCTGCAC
Source organism: Kitasatospora sp. NPDC058046 (assembly GCF_042885595.1). Classification (NCBI taxonomy): domain Bacteria; kingdom Bacillati; phylum Actinomycetota; class Actinomycetes; order Kitasatosporales; family Streptomycetaceae; genus Kitasatospora; species Kitasatospora sp. NPDC058046. Next base: position 231,494 of record NZ_JBHVRS010000003.1, on the reverse strand, counting down.
ACCCTGCCGCCCGACACCCTGGAGACCCGCTGGCGCGGCGACCTGGTGGCACGGCTCACCTTCGACATCGCCGAGATCGAGCAGATGGTGGCCACCGGACTGGTCGAGGGCGCCGTGGCCGCGGTCAGCCTGCTGCTGTTCACCGGAGCCGCCTTCTACCTGAGCTGGCCGCTCACCGTGGCCGCGCTGCTGGCCGCCCCGCTGTTCGTCCTCTCCACCAGCCTGTTCGGGCGCCGCATCCGGCGCCGGGAACGGCAGGTCCAGCGCCGCGCGGGCGGCGTCACCGCGCTGCTGGAGGAGTCCCTGCGCAACGCCACCGTCACCCGGACCTGCGGCCAGGAGAGCCGCGAGGTCGAACGGGTCCACCGGGAGGGAAAGGCCCTGCTCGACGCCGAACTCTCCGCCGCCCGGGTCGCCGACCTCTACCAGCCCTTCCTCGGCGTGCTGCAACTGCTGGCCGGGCTCACGGTGGTGGGCGTCGGCGCGCTGGAGGTCATCCACGGGCAGCTCAGCCTCGGCGGCCTGCTCGCCTTCGCCGCCTTCATGGCCCAGCTGTTCGAGCCCGCCCAGCAGCTCGCCGCCCTCGTCCCGCTGGCCGGCACGGCCTGCGCCTCGGGCGAACGCGTCCTGGAACTGCACGACCTCACCAGCCCGGTGCGCGAACGCCCCACCGCCCGCGACACCGGCCCGGTCCAGGGCCGGGTCACCCTCCAGGGCGTCCGGGCCGGCTACCCCGGCGCCACCGGGACCCCCGGGCCGCCCGTCCTCACCGACCTGGACCTCGACCTGCTCCCCGGCGAGACCCTGGCCCTCGTCGGGCCCAGCGGCAGCGGCAAGTCCACCCTCGCCAAGCTCCTCGTCCGCTTCCTCGACCCGCAGGCCGGCACCGTCCGCCTCGACGGCCAGGACCTGCGCGACCTCACCCTCGTCTCGCTGCGCCAGGCCGTCACGCTGCTGCCCCAGCAGGCCCCGCTGTTCCGCGCGACCATCGCCGACAACATCGCCTACGGCCGCCCCGACGCCCCGCCCGCCGCCATCGAACGCGCCGCCCGCAACGCCGGCGCCCACGACTTCGTCACCGCGCTCCCGGACGGCTACCGCACGGTGATCGGCGCCGACGGCTTCCAGCTCTCCGGCGGCCAGAGCCAGCGCGTCGCCATCGCCCGCGCCTTCCTGCGGGACACCCCCGTGCTGGTCCTGGACGAACCCACCACCGGGCTGGACCCGCACACCGTCGAGCAGTTCGTCCCCGCGCTGCGCCGCCTGATGACCGGGCGCACCACCGTCCTGATCACCCACGACCGGGCGCTGCTGCCCCTCGCCGACCGCGTCCTCACCCTCCGGCCGCCGGACACCGCCGGGCCGGCCGCCGGTCCGGACAGCCGCCCGGACGCCAGCCCGGTCGACGCGTTGCGCGGCCGGGAGCCGCGGAAGCCCTGAGTCGACGGCGCGGCGGCTACGCGCCGAGGTAGTGCAGAACGGCCAGGATGCGGCGGTTGTAGTCGGTGGTGCGGGGCAGGTCCAGCTTGTCGAAGACGGCGTTGAGGTTCTTCTCCACCGCGCTCATCGAGACGTGCAGCCGCTGCGCGATGGCGGCGTTGGTCCAGCCCTGGGCGAGCGCCTCCAGGACGCTGCGCTCACGCGGGGTGAGCCGGGCCAGCGGGTCGGTGCGGGTGGTGCGCACCACCAGTTGGCGCACCACCTCCGGGTCGATCACCGCGCCGCCCGCCGCGACCCGCACCAGGGCGTCCAGGAACTCGTCGACCTCCGCCACCCGGTCCTTCAGCAGGTAGCCGACCCGCTCCGCGCCCGCGTCCAACAGCCGGGCCGCGTACCCGCGTTCGATGTGCTGGGAGAGCACCAGCACGCCCACCTCCGGCCAGCGCTCGCGGATCTCCACCGCCGCCCGCAGCCCCTCGTCGGTGTGGGTCGGCGGCATCCGGATGTCCACCACCACGACGTCCGGCGGCCGTTCCGCCACCGCCGCCGTCAGCGCCGCCGCGTCGCCGACCGCGGCCAGCACCTCGTGCCCCTCCTCGGCGAGCAGCCGGACCAGGCCCTCCCGCAGCAGGGTCGAGTCCTCGGCGAGGGTCACGCGCATGGCAGCTCCGCGGTGATGACGGTCGGGCCCCCGGCGGGGCTGTGGACGTGGAGGGTACCGTCCAGCGCGGCGACCCGCCCGCGCAGGCCGGTCAGGCCGCTGCCCGCCGGGTCCGCGCCGCCGCTCCCGTCGTCCTCGACCCGTACGGTGAGCACGCCGGCGGTCCGCTCGACCAGGGCCGAGACCGCCGAGGCGGCGGAGTGCTTGGCCGCGTTGGTGACGCACTCCGACACCACGAAGTAGGCGGCGGTCCGGACGGGTTCGGGCAGCGGGCCGGCCACCTCGTAGCGGAGCCGCAACGGGACGGCGCACCGCTCGGCCACCCCGCCCAGCGCCTCCTCCAGGCCCAGGGTGTCCAGCGCCGACGGGTACGCCCGCCAGGCCACCTCGCGCAGCTCGGTCAGCACGCCCTGCGCCTCCCGGTGCGCCTGGTGCAGCAGCGCCTCCGTCCGCTCCGGGTCCTGGTGGCGGTCCAGGCCGCGCCGCGCCCGGCCGATCAGCATCGCCAACGCGACCACCCGCTGCTGCACGCCGTCGTGCAGATCCCGCTCGATCCGCCGCCGCTCGGCGTCCACGGCCTGCACCACCGCGGCCCGGCTGTCGGCGAGTTCGGTGATCCGGCGGCGCAGCAGCTCGGCCTCGGACGGCCCGAAGCACTCCCGGGCGGTCCGGGCGTCCAGCGCGGCCAGCGAGAACAGGCCCTGCACGGCCAGGAAGAGCAGCACCCCGCCGAGCAGCACCTGGGTCGCCAGCTCCTCCCAGCCCAGCGAGCCGCGCAGCACCCCGCCGACCAGCAGGACGGCCAGCGCCAGCCCGAAGCCCAGCAGCCCCAGCACCACCCCGGCGACCAGCCCGCCGCCGCTGCGCACCGCCAGGTAGCGCAGCACCCGGCGGTCGTCCGCCCGGTACTGGTGGGGGAAGCGGTCGCCGAAGAAGGCGCTGCGCCGGGCCCGCTCCAGGGCGGCCAGCCGGCGCACCCCGGACAGCAGGCCCGGCACCGCGTACGGGCGGGTGCGCGGCCAGAGCAGGAACGGGCCGAGGACGACGGCCGCGAGGAGGAGGTACAGCGCGGAGAGCGCGGCGCTCGGGCAGCCGAGCAGAACTCCGGTGGCCCGGCGCGGCCATGACGTGGCGTCCGCTGCATCCCCCTGCACGGGGTCCGAGCTTACGGGGCGGGCCGGGCCTGCGGGGGCGGTGGGGTGTTCGGGGCCTTCGGGGCCGGTGGGGCCGGTGGGTCCGGCCGGGCCGGTCACCGGGCGCGGCGGTGCTGGGCGGCACTGTTGCGCCCGCGCCAGCGCATCACGACGTACCCGGCCACGGCCACCGCGACCACCACCAGGACCGCCTTGGAGAAGAGGCCGACGTACGTCTCCACCGTGTCCCAGCGGTCCCCGAGCAGGAACCCGGCCATCACCAGCACGCTGTTCCACACCAGGCTGCCGATCGTGGTCAGCATGACGAACGCGGGCAGCGGCATCCGCTCGACCCCGGCCGGAACGGAGATCAGGCTGCGGAAGATCGGCACCATCCGGCCCAGCAGCACCGCCTTCGTCCCGTGCCGGGCGAACCAGGCCTCGGTGCGCTCCAGGTCGGAGGCCTTGACCAGCGGCAGCCGGGCCCAGATCGCGTGCATCCGCTCCCGGCCGAACAGGGCGCCCAGCCAGTAGAGGACGACGGCCCCGGCGACCGAGCCGAGGGTCGTCCAGGTCAGCGCGGAGGCGAGGCTGATCACGCCCTGCCCGGCGGCGAAGCCCGTCAGCGGCAGGATCACCTCGCTGGGCAGCGGCGGGAACAGGTTCTCCAGCGCGATCGCCAGGCCGGCCCCGGGGCCGCCCAGGGTGTCGACCAGGTCGGCCGCCCAGCCGGCGAAGCCGTCGGCGGGCTGCTGGGCGATGGCGAGGACGGTGTGCGGCATGCGGGCTCCAGGGTGGTCGCGGTGCCGGCGCCTGGTGCGCCCGGCTCTGCCCTCCACGCTAGGAACCGCAGGTCAGCGCCGGTATGCGGGTTTCCGGCGAACGCCCTGTGGTTTTCCGTACCGCCGCACCCTGTGGTTTTCCGCAGGGGCGGAGAATCCGGTGGCGGCTGGCGTGGCCGCTTTGTCAGGATGGCGCCATGGACGACGCATTCACCCTGGCCTGGCAGCATTCCGCCGGACTGGTCTTCCCCGAGGACCTGCCGATGGCCGCCGCCGGGCTGCTGGCGGCGGGCATCGGCGGGGACTCGCCCGCGCTCTGCGACCTCGCGGGGCGGCCGGGCCGGGGCGAGCCCCCGGTCGAGCTGACGGAGCTGCTGTGGCAGGCGATGGCGGAGCTGGGCCTGCCGGTGCCGGACGACGGCTTCGTCCAGCGCAGCCTCCTGCACCACACCGCGGCCCGGCTGGTGTCCGGGGAGATCACGCCGGTTGAGGCCGTCGCCGCGCTCTGGTCCCGGATCGACGAGCGCACGACCGGGGCGGAGCGGCGGCTCGCGGAGCTGGTCGACCAGGTCTGCTGCCCGGGCTGCGTCGACACGTGGCCGGTCGAGGTGACGCGGGACTGGGAGCGGGAGATGAGGGCGGCGGCCGTCGAGGTGGCGTCGGCGCCCGACCACCGGAACGCCACCTCCTGGCACCGGGGCTGAACGCGCCTCGCCCGCCGGGCGGTTGGCGATCAGTCGTTCGGCGGCTCAGCGGTTCAGTGCGGCCACGGTCTCCCTGGTCAGCTCCCGCGCCCGGGCGACGGTGGCCGTCAGCTCCGCCGCCGACCCGCCGGGCTCGGCGAGCAGGCCGTGCGCGCGCCTGCCGAAGTACGGTGGGGCGTCCGGCAGTCGACCGGCTACGGCCAGCGCGCCCTTCTCGTTCAGGCACCAGCGGCGGTGGTGGGCGAACAGGGCCTGGACCAGGATGCCGACGGCGTGCGACAGGCAGAGCGAGACGTGCAGGGCGTCGGCGCGGACGGCGCTCTTCGCGGCGGTGTCGAGCAGGAAGCCCGCCTCCCAGGTGGCCGCGGTGAGGGCCCCGCGCAGCGGCTCCGGGTAGTCGGCGGTCTGCCGCTTGAGCCGCGTCAACTCCCCGGTGGGGTCGGCCAACGGTTGCCCGAGGGCGACCTCGCCCGGGTAGCAGGGCGACCAGAAGCCGAGCGGGTGGCCGGCCTGCGTCCCCACCTCGTAGCGGCCCGCGCGGCAGTCCGCCCACACCCGTCCGACCCGGTCGAGGTCCCGCAGGATCCAGTCCACGGCGACGCCGTCGACCCGCAGCCACGCCCCGCCGTTGACCCACGGGCCCCAGCCGCCCGGGCCGGCCACCTCGGTCTCCGGCCCGGCGAGCGCCCGCAGCGCGTCGAGGTCGGGGCCGCCCCGGTAGTACACCCCGAGGTCCCAGTCCGACTCCGGCCGCTCCTCGCCCCGCGCCCGGCTCCCGCCGAGCATCACTCCCACCACGCCCGGCACACGGGCGAGTTGACCGGCCATGTCCTCGATGATCGCGCGCATGAAGGAGATTCTGGCAGGAGAAGCGGTGTCCGCCCGGGAATTTCCGGTGCGGTGCTGGCGTCCGCGGAGGCGTACCCACTCCTCGCCACTCTCAACGTACAGCGCACGGGGGGCCTTGCCGCAAGGCCCCGGTGGTGACGCAGAATCACCGCTTCGAGGACGCCGGTCCGCGAAGCACGGAAGCAGATCCGCGAAACGGGGAGTCACGAAGTGCGAGTGGTGTTGTCGACGTACGGGTCGCGCGGGGACGTCGAGCCGATGGCCGCGCTGGCGGTGCGGCTGAGGGAACTCGGCGCCGAGGTGCGGGTCTGCGCGCCGCCGGACGAGGAGTTCTCGGCGCGGCTGGCCGAGGCCGGAGTCGAGCCGGTGCCGGTCGGTCAGTCGGTGCGCGCGCTGGTCAGCGGGCCGCCGCCGAAGCCCGGGGACCTGCCCGCGCGCGCCGCCCGGCTGGTCGAGCGGTTCCACGCGGCGGTGCTCGCGGCGGCCGAGCCGGGCGGTGCGGTGCTGGCCACCGGGCTGTTCCCGGCGGCGGCCGGCGCACAGGCGGCGGCCGAGCAGCTGGGCGCCCGCTTCGTGTACGTGGCCCTCCAGCCGACCGTGCTGCCCTCCCCGCACCACCGGCCGTTCGAGTACCCGATGCTGCCCTACCCGCCGGAGGCGACCGACCCCCGGGAGCTGTGGGAGCTCAACATCGGGACGATGAACGCGCTGTTCGGCGACGCGGTCAACTCCCGCCGGGCGGCGGTCGGACTGCCCGAGGCCGACAACGTCCGGGACCACGTCCTCACCGGCCGGCCGTGGCTGGCCACCGACCCGCTGCTCGACCCGTGGCCGCGGCCCGCGGAGGCGGACGCGGCCTGGCCCGAGGCGGTGCAGACCGGCGCGTGGATCCTGCCGGACGAACGCCCGCTGCCCGCCGACCTGTCGGCCTTCCTGGCGGCCGGCGAGGCGCCGGTGTACGTCGGCTTCGGCAGCATGCCGCTGCGCGACCCGGCGGGCGCCGCCCGGGTCGCCGTCGAGGCGGTCCGGGCGCAGGGCCGCCGGGTGCTGCTCGGCCGCGGCTGGGCCCGACTGGCGGAGGTGGACGGGGCCGAGGACTGCTTCGCGGTCGGCGAGGTCAACCAGCAGGCGCTGTTCCCGAAGGTGGCCGCCGTCGTCCACCACGGCGGCGCGGGCACCACCGCCACGGCCGCCCGGGCCGGGGTGCCCCAGGTGCTGGTCCCGCAGATGGTGGACCAGCCGTACTGGGCCGCGCGGGTGGCGGAGTTGGGCATCGGCGCCGCCCACGACGGCCCGACCCCGACCACCGCGTCCCTCGCCGCCGCCCTGCGCCGGGCCCTCGCGCCCGCCACCCGGGAGCGCGCCGCCGCCCTCTCGGCCCGGGTCCGCACGGACGGTGCGACGGCCGCCGCGAAGCTGCTGCTCGGCTGAGGGGGACAGGGGCGCGGGAAGTCGGCCCGGCCGACGTCCCGCGCCTGCCCCGGGCTCAGGAGGCCGGTTCGGTCAGGTACTTGGCACCGGCGTCCGGGAGCTTGTTGCCGTCCTTGTCGAAGAACTGCCAGGACTTCGCCCGCATCGTCCCCGGGCGGGCCACCACCAGCTCGCGGATCGGGGAGTCGGCCACGGTGACGGGCGTCGGCTCCGTGGTGCTGCCGTCCGCCCAGGTCACCACCACCCGGCCGACGTCCGGTCCGATCGAGAGCAGCACCACGTCCAGCGGGGCCACGGTGTCGCCCTTGCCCCGGTGGCCGACCAGGCCGCCGCCGAAGACGGTCCGGTTGCGCGGGTCGACCTTGCCCGGGGCGGCCTGGGCGCCGTCGGAGTCATGGCTGAGCCGCACCCCGTCCACCGTGAAGTAGACGTTGGTGACGTCGCAGTCCGGCTGCCAGTACCGCTGGACGTACTCCTCCGTCGGCTTGGAGATCTCCGAGTCGTACCTGCTGCGCTCCTCCCACACCGCCGTCGCCTGCTCGAACGCCCGCTCCCGGGGGGCCTCCGGCCACAGCGCCTCCCACAGCTGCCACTGCTTGCCGTCCGGGGTCAGGCCCTGGCCGAGCAGCACCCGGACCGGGGTCAGCGGGTTGCGGAAGGCCGGGGCGGTCCCGTTCGGCGGGAGGGGGGTGCCCAGCCCGGGGGTGTTCGCCACCGTGAGCGTGGGCGTGGGCGCGGCGCCGACGCCGGCCGGACCGATCCCGTGGGCGGGCGCCGGGCCCGGGCGCAGCTGCGCCAGCGCCCCGCCGGTCAGCGCCACCGCGGCGGCCAGCGCCGCCGCGCCGACCACCGTACGGCGGCGGTGCCGCAGCCGGCGGCCCCCCGCCAGGATGTCCGTCACCGGCGCCGGGCCGATCCGCGCGCCGGCCGCCGCCTCGGCGAGGCCGAGCCCCACCCACAGGTCCGTGCCGTCGTCCACGCCCACCCCGTCCGGTTCCCGGTCCATGCCGCCCCTCATGCCGCTCCTCCGATGTGCGTCGTGTCCTTGAGTCCCACCAGTGCCGTGACCTGCCGCAGCCGCGCGATGCCCTTCGCCGCGTGGCTGCGCACCGCGCCCACCGAGCACCCCATGGCGGCCGCCGTCTGGCTGTCGCTCAGGTCCTCCCAGTGCCGCAGCACCACCGCCTCGCGCTGGCGCGGCGGCAGGGTGGCCAGCGCGGCCAGCAGGGCCCCGCGCTGGTCGGAGCGGGCGTAGCCGTCCTCCACCCCCGCCGCGTCCGGCACCGCGTCCACCAGCAGCTCCGGCGCCCGGCGGCGCCAGCGGCGGGCGTGCTGGTTGACCAGGATCCGCCGCACATAGGCGTACGGATCGTCGGCCCGGCGCACCTTCGACCAGGCCGCGCAGGACTTCTCGGCGGCCGACTGCACCAGGTCCTCGGCCGCGTACTGCTCGCCGGCCAGCAGGTACGCCGTCCGTACCAGGCGCGGCCAGACCGTGACGATGAACGCCTGGAACCCGTCGTCCCGATCGTCTTTCGCTTCTCCCATGAGCACCTCCGAGCACCTCCTTCACCCGTCCAGAGCCCGGGGGCGGTCGAAAGCGCTTACCTGCGGCCGCGGCGGCTTCAGATTCAAATCGCTTGGGGAACGGTGGTGGGGACACTACGATCCGCCGAATGATCATTTCTCATGACGTAGCGGGCAGCGGGCCCGCCGTGGTGCTGCTGCACTCCTCGGTGTGCGACCGGCGGATGTGGGACGCGCAGTGGCAGCCGCTGGTCGACGCCGGACACCGGGTGGTCCGCTGCGACTTCCGCGGCTTCGGCGACACGCCGCTCGCGGACGCCCCGTACAGCGACGCCGGGGACGTCCTGGCCCTGCTCGACCACCTGGGCATCGGGACCGCCGCCCTGGTCGGCGCCTCCTACGGCGGCCGGATCGCCCTGACGGCGGCCGCGCTGCGCCCCGAGGCGGTCACCAGGCTGGCCCTGCTCGGCGCGGGCATGCCCGGACACCAGCCCAGCGACACCCTGCGCGCCTTCGGCGGGCGCGAGGACGAGCTGATCGAGGCCGGGCGGATCGACGAGGCCGTCGAGCTGAACGTCGAGTCCTGGCTCGGCCCGGAGGCCGACGAGCGGACCCGCGCGCACGTCCGCCGGATGCAGCGCCACGCCTTCGACGTCCAGATGACGGCGACGGTCGGCTCCGACCGCGAGGACGTCGACCTCGGCCGGATCACCGCCCCCACCCTGGCCGTGTCCGGCGCCCACGACTTCCCGGACTTCCGGGACATCGCCGCCGCCCTCCCCGCTCTCCTCCCCGACGCCCGCCACCAGGAGCTCCGCTGGGCCGGCCACCTCCCCAGCCTGGAGCGCCCGGCCGAGACCACCGCCCTGCTGCTCGCCTTCCTCCACGAGGACGGCCCGGCCGCGCGGTAACGGCGAGCCGTGCGGTGGCGACGGCGGTGAGCCCGTCGTGGGGCAGCCCGTCGAGGGAAAGCCCGGACCCGAACGTGTGTCGGGAGCCATGATGACGGGGTGCACTTCACCACGGAATCCAGCGCGGACGGCGTGACGCAGCGCCACTTCACCCTCGACGGCGCGCCCGGAGTGCTCTGGCAGCCGGACGGATCGCCCCTCGGCGGGCGGCCGTTGGTGCTGCTGGGGCACGGCGGTGGCCAGCACAAGCTGGGTCCGGGACTGGTGGACCGGGCCCGGCGGTTCGTGCGGCGGCACGGGTTCGCGGCGGTGGCGCTGGACGCGCCGGGGCACGGGGAGCGGACGCGCAGCGCCCAGGACGAGCGGTTCGCCACCGAGATCGGGGAGTTGATCGCGGCGGGCCGGCCGGTCAGCGCCTGGGTGGCGCGGCACACGGCGGCGCTCGCGGAGCGGGCGGTGCCGGAGTGGGTGGTGGTGCTGGACGCGCTGAGCGGCGAGGCGGAGCGCCCCGGTCGGGCTGAGGGCCCCGGACAGACGGAGCGCCCCGGTCGGGTGGAGGACCCCGGACACGCGGAGGGCCTCGGGCCGGTCGGGTACTGGGGGTTGTCGCTGGGGAGCGCGATCGGCATCCCGCTGGCGGCGGCCGAACCGCGCGTCGCCGTCGCGGTGTTCGGGCTGACGGGGCACGCGTCGCAGACGGAGGCGGCGGGGCGGGTCGGCGTGCCGGTGGAGTTCCTCCTCCAGTGGGACGACGCGCTGGTCCCGCGCGAGGGGGCGCTGGCGCTGTTCGGCGCGCTGGGCTCGCGGGAGAAGACGCTGCACGCCAACCCCGGGGGCCACCTGGAGGTGCCGGAGCCCGAACTGGAGTCGTCGGAACGGTTCCTGGCGCGGCATCTGATCCGGGCGGGAGCGAGCGCGGCCCCGGCATAGCCGATGCCAACCGTCAGTAAAACTTCGCAAAGGATTTCTCCCTGCAACGAACCCGACGGGCCGCGACTTCAACAGATTGTTGCAGCTCAGCGGCCCGATGGTCACCCTTCGTGGATTTGGCATAACACCCCGTACCCCCTGGACTTCGCAAACCATAGGAGTACGGTTCCGGAGGAATCGCCGGGGCCGACATTCAGGCAGGCCGGCCGTACCGGAAAATTGGTGCGCAGCATGGGTTTGCAACAGGGTGGGGAGAGCGCCTCGGTGGCGACTCGTCCGATATCCGCCAGGGTGGTCGCGGAGGTCCTGCGCGGCGTCGCGCAGGTCGATTTCATGCCGTCCGTCGTCTGCGGACTCTTCTTCGTGGCCGCACTGTTCGCCGCCGACTGGCGGTACGGCCTCTACGGACTGCTCGGCAGCGCTGTCTCCACCGCCGTCGCGTACGGGCTCGGGCTCGACCGGGAGACCGTCGGGGCGGGGCTGCACGGGTACAACGGCTGCCTGGTGGCGCTGAGTTGCGCCGTCTTCCTGGGCGCCGGGCACCCGGCGACGGTCGCGGTGGCGGCCCTCGGGTCCGCCGTCGCCGTGGTGGTCACGGCGGGGCTCGGGGCGCTGCTCGCCACCTGGCGGCTGCCCGCGCTGACCGCGCCGTTCTGCCTGGTCGCGACGGCCGTCACGGCGGCCGCCCCCGGCTTCCGGCGACTGTGGCAGGGCGCGGGCGCACCCGCCGCGCTGCCCGTCCCGGCCGCCGGGCCGACCGGGCTGAGCTGGGACCAGCTCTGGCACGGGTTCTTCGCGAACATCGGTCAGATCTTCTTCATGCCGCAGTGGTACGTCGGACTGCTGTTCCTGGCCGGGCTGTTCGCGGCGAGCCGGCTCGCGGGCCTGATGGCCTGCGCGGGGAGCGCCACCGGGCTGCTCACGGCCTGGGCGTTCGGCGCCCCCGGCGAGGCGGTCGGGCAGGGCCTGCTCGGGTACAGCGGCGTCCTGGTCGCCCTCGCGCTGTGCGGGGTGTTCCTGGCGCCCGACGCCTGGAGCGCGGCGTACGCCCTGGTCGGTGCGGCCGGCGCGACCGTGCTCACGCCGGCGCTCGGCGCGGCCTCCGCGCCCTTCGGCGGTCACGCCTTCACCTGGCCGTTCGTCCTGACCACACTGCTGTTCCTGGCGGCGGTGCCGGCCGTCCCGCGCCTGCGCCGGACTTGATTCCGCGTCCGGCGCCGCCGAATTCATCTGATGTCGAGAACCCCGGGCTCACCGAAGCCCCTTGAGCATCTTTCTGCATTCCATCGGATTCTCGGAAAGGAAGAGTGATACCCGTGAATCTCTCGCCGCGTGAGATCGACAAGCTGTACATCTACGTCGTCGCCGATCTGGCCCGCAAACGCCGGGACCGCGGCGTCAAGCTGAACTACAGCGAGGCCTGCGCGCTGATCAGCGAGGCGATCATGGAGGGTGCCCGGGACGGCCGCACCGTCGCCGAGTGCATGGAGATCGGCAAGCAGGTCGTCGGCGGCGAGGACGTCATGCCGGGCGTGCGCGAGATGCTCCCGCTGCTCCAGGTCGAGGCGGCGTTCGTGGACGGGACCAAGCTGGTCTCCTGCCACGACCCGGTGGGTGCCTGAGTGATGACCCGGTCCCATGCCGCCGCCACCGTGGTGCTGGCCGGCGGCCACGAGAGCGACGGCGGCCGGGACCTCGCGGCGCTGGCGGCCCGCGAGTCCACCGTGCACGCCGCGGCCCCCGCGGGCCGTCCGCTCACCGAGGCCGTCCGGTCCGCGCTCGCCGCGGCGGACGACGGGCCGGTGTGCGTCGTACCGATGACGCTCGGCCGCGACCCGAAGCTCGTCGCCGACACCGCCCGGGCGCTGCGCTGGCTGGCCGCCGGGGAGGGCCGCGGACGGCTCGCCCTGACCGCGCCGTTCGGCGCCGCTGACCACCTGATCGGCTGGCTGCGCGCCGCCGCCGGCACCGCCCCCGACGGCGCGGTGCTGGTCACCGCCCCGGCGGCCGGCCCCTTCGAGGACGCCGAACTGTTCCGGATCGCCCGCCTCGCCCGCCAGTACGGGCGGCACCGGTGGGTCGAGGTCGCCTTCGACGGCGGCGACCCGGACCCGGCCGAGGGCGCCGAACGCTGCCGGCTGCTCGGCGCCCGCGAGGTGACGGCCGTTCCGGCCTCCTTCGGGCCGGCCCTGCGCACCGCGCTGCCCGGCGTACGGGACGGCGGCCCGCTGCTGCGGCCGTCCGCCGTCGCCGGGGTGGTCGCGGCCCGGACGGCGGCGGCGCTGCACCTGCTCGGGCACGGGGAGGACGGCATCCTGGCCGGCCTCGACGCCGAGCACGGGCACGGCTACGCGCACAGCCACGGGCCGGGGGAGCAGAGCCACGGTCACAGCCACGGGCCGGGCGGGCACCAGCACGGCCATGCGCCGGGCGGGCAGAGCCACGGCCACGCGCCGGGCGGGCACCAGCACGGCGATGCTCCCCACCCGCACCACCCCAGCCACACCCACGAACCCGCACACACCCCCCACTGACCCGGCAGAGAGGAAGGCCAGCCATGTCTGGTGGCGCCGCGTACCTGTACGGCGACGACCCGGTGGAGATCAACGCCGGCCGCGCCAAGGCCACCGTCACGGTCAGCAACACCGGTGACCGGGCGATCCAGGTCGGATCCCACTACCACTTCTTCGAGGCCAACCGCGCCCTCGACTTCGACCGCAACGCCGCCTTCGGCAAACACCTGGACATCCCGGCCGGCACCGCCGTCCGGTTCGAGCCGGGTGACACCAAGGACGTCACGCTCGCCGAGTTCGGCGGCCACCGCCGCCTGGTCGGCTTCGCCAACCTCGTGGACGGCGGCATCACCGCCCCCGCCACCCGCGCCCGCGCCGTCGACCGGGCCATCGCCCTCGGCTTCAAGGGCACCAACCTCGACCACAAGGAAGACCGGCCCCGGGACTTCCACACGGAGACCCACCCGGAAGGCGACCGCTGATGGCCATCCTCTCCCGCAGGCAGTACACCGACCTCTTCGGCCCCACTGTCGGCGACCGCTTCCACCTCGCCGACACCAACCTCCTGGTCGAGGTCGAACAGGACTTCAACCAGGGCCACTACGGCGACGAGGCCGTCTACGGCGGCGGCAAGGGCATCCGCGACGGGATGGCCCAGGACCCGGCCGCGACCTCCCTCCAGGGCGCCCTCGACCTGGTCATCACCAACGTGGTCGTCATGGACGCGGTGCTCGGCGTGGTCAAGGGCGACATCGGCGTCAAGGACGGCCTGATCGTCGCGGTCGGCAAGGCGGGCAACCCGCACACCCAGAGCGGCGTGCACCCGCGCCTGGTGATCGGCCCCGGCACCGAGGTGATCTCCGGCGAGCACCTGATCGCCACCGCCGGCGGCATCGACACCCACATCCACTTCATCGCCCCGCAGCAGGTGCAGGAGGCGCTGAGCAACGGCATCACCACCCTGATCGGCGGCGGCACCGGCCCCTCCGACGGCACCAACGGCACCACCTGCACCCCCGGCCCGTGGAACATCCACCGGATGTACCAGGCCGTCGAGGACCTGCCGGTCAACGTCGGCCTGCTGGGCAAGGGCAACGGCTCGCTGCCCGGCGCGCTGCGCGAGCAGGTCGAGGCGGGCGTGTGCGGCCTCAAGGTGCACGAGGACTGGGGCAGCACCCCGGCCGCGATCGACAGCGCGCTGAGCGTCGCCGACGAGTACGACGTGCAGGTGGCCATCCACACCGACACCCTCAACGAGTCCGGCTACTTCGAGGACACCCTGTCCGCGATCGACGGCCGCACCATCCACACCTTCCACACCGAGGGCGCGGGCGGCGGCCACGCCCCCGACATCATGCGGATCGCCGGCGAGCCCAACGTGCTGCCGTCCTCCACCAACCCGACGCTGCCCTACACCGTCAACTCGGTGGATGAGCTGCTGGACATGGTGATGGTCTGCCACCACCTCAGCCACAACATCCCCGAGGACGTCTCCTTCGCCGACTCCCGGGTCCGCGCCGAGACCATCGCCGCCGAGACCGTGCTGCACGACGAGGGCGTCATCTCGATCTTCTCCTCCGACTCGCAGGCGATGGGCCGGATCGGCGAGTCCTTCACCCGGGCCTTCCAGACCGCCCACCACTGCAAGGACCAGCGCGGCAAGCTGGCCGGCGACAGCGAGCGCAACGACAACGCCCGCGTCCTGCGCTACCTCGCCAAGCTCACCATCAACCCCGCCGTCGCCTCCGGCACCGCCGACCACATCGGCTCGCTGGAGCCCGGCAAGCTCGCCGACATCGTGCTCTGGCCGATCAACTCCTTCGCCGCCAAGCCGAAGATGGTCATCAAGGGCGGCGTGATCAACTGGGCGCTGATGGGCGACCCGAACGCCTCGCTGCCCACCCCCCAACCGGTCTACTACCGCCCGATGTTCGGCCAGTACGGGCGGGCGAAGCAGGCCACCCGGGTGTCCTTCATGTCGCAGGCCGCCGTCGACCTCGGGGTTCCGGCCCAACTCGGCCTGGAGAGCCGGGTGCTGCCGGTGCGGCGGTGCCGTACGGTCGGCAAGCAGCACATGGTGCGCAACGACGCGCTGCCGAAGATCGCGGTCGACCCGGAGACGTACAAGGTCACCCTGGACGGCGAGCCCGCCACCATCGAACCGGCCCGCGAGCTGCCGCTCAACCACCTGTTCTACCTCGCGTGAGCCCCGTCACCGAGACGCGGCCGGGCCTGGATGCCATGGGCGGCCTGGACGCTGTGGACGGCCTGGGGGATTTGGACGCCCTGGACGGCCTGGACGCCCTGCTGGTCTGCCTCCAGCTGACCGACTCGGCCTTCCCCAGCGGCTTCTACACCCTCTCGCACGGGCTGGAGGGCTACGCCCAGGCCAAGGCCGTCACCCCGGACACCCTGCCCGGGCTGCTCGCCGACCTGCTGCGGCACGGCGTCGGGCCGTCCGACGCCACGGCCCTGGTCCTGGCCCACCGGGCGGCCACGGCGGGCGACTGGGAGCTGCTCGCCGAGACCGACCAGCGGCTGCACGCCACCAGGCTCAACCGCGAGCTGCGCCTGGCCGCCACCCGGACCGGTCGCCAACTCCTGGACATCGCCCGGGAGTCGGTGGGCGGCGAGCCGCTGGAGCGGTACGCCGCGCTGGTCGCGGAGAAGCGGGCCCCCGGCTGCCAGGCGGTGGCGGCCGGGGTGGCGTACGCCTCGGCCGGCGTCCCGGTCCAACAGGCCGTCGCCAGCGACCTGTTCGCGTTCTGCACCAGCTTCGTCGGCGCGGCGCTGAGGCTCCGGCTGACCGACCACCGCAAGGCGCAGGTGGTGCTGCGGGCGGCCTCCCCGGTGATCCGGGAGGTCGTATCCGCCGCCCTGGAACGGGACTTGGCTGACCTCGGCGGCTGCGTGCCGGTCGCGGACGCCATGTCCGGGCGGCACGAGCGGGCGGAGGCCCGGCTGTTCATGAGCTGACCGCCCGATGCGAACGTGCGCCACAGAAGAACGACCGACAGAAGGAGGAGAGTTGACCGAGAACGTGCTCCGCGTGGGCATCGGCGGACCGGTGGGCTCCGGCAAGACGGCGCTGATCGAGGCGCTCGTCCCGGTGCTGATCGCCCGCGGCCACCGCCCGGCGGTCATCACCAACGACATCTACACCCAGGAGGACGCCCAGCACGTGCGGCGCACCCTGGCCGGGATGCTGGACCCCGAGCGGGTCGTCGGCGTGGAGACCGGCGCCTGCCCGCACACCGCCGTACGGGACGACCCGACGATGAACCTCGCGGCCGGCGCCGAGATGCTGGAACGCTTCCCGGACGTCGACACCCTGCTGTACGAGTCCGGCGGCGACAACCTCACGCTGACCTTCAGCCCGGTGCTGGTCGACCTCTTCCTCTTCGTCCTCGACACCGCCGAGGGCGAGAAGATGCCCCGCAAGCGCGGCCCGGGCATCACCGAGTCGGACCTGCTGGTCATCAACAAGATCGACATCGCCCAGTACGTCCGCGCCGACCTCGGGGTGATGGAGTCCGACGCCCACCGGGTGCGCGAGGGCGGGCCGGTGGTGCTCACCAACTGCCTGACGGGGGAGGGGCTGGAGGAGATCGCGACCTTCCTGGAGACCTTCCGCAAGGTCCCGGCGTGACAGCCTCCCCGGCTGCGGCGGTGCCCCGGCTCGACCCCCGGCACTACGAGCCGGCCCGCGTCCCGTACGAGGTCCGCCGCCACGCCGGGACGCCCGACACCCTCGCGGTCGGACGTCCCGGCAAGGTCGGGCTGCTGGAGCTGGCCTTCGAGCGGGTCGGCGGGCGCACCGAACTCACCGGCCACTACCAGAAGTCGCCGCTGCAGATCATGCGCCCGCTCTACTTCGACCCGGCCCGCCCCGACCTCGCCGTCACCTTCCTGATGTCCACCGGCGGCGGCATCCTCCAGGCCGACCGGCTCCGCACCGACCTGCACTGCGGCGCCGACACGGCGGTCCACCTGACCACCCAGGCAGCCACCAAGGTCTACCGGATGGAGCACGACTACGCGACGCAACTGGTCAACCTGACGGCCGGGCCGCACGCCTACGTCGAGTACCTGCCCGAGCCGGTGATCCCCTTCGTCGACTCGCGCCTCTACCAGCGGACCGTCCTCACCGTCGACCCGGAGGCGACCGTACTGGCGGGCGAGACCGTCCTGGCCGGCCGCCTCGCCCGGGGCGAGCGCAACGCCTACCGGGTGTTCGCCTCGGACCTCGAAGTGCGGCGCCCAGGTGGTGAATTGGTGGCACTGGACACCGTGCGACTGGAGCCCTCGCCGGGTGGAGGCGGAGGGGGCGGTAGGGGCGCCGGGGTCACCGGGCCGGCGGTGCTGGCCGGGCACGACGTGATGTCCAGCCTGTACGTCCTCAGCCCGCTCGCCCCGGCGGCCCGGATCGCGGACGTCCTGCACGAGGCGGTGGTCGGCTGCGGCCAGGAGTACGGCGAACTGCTCTACGGGGTCAGCGTGCTGCCGCAGGACAGCGGTGCCTGGCTGCGACTGCTCGGCTCCGACACCCGGGCCTGCGCCGCCGCCCTGCGCGCGGCCTGGGACGCGGTCCGGCGGCTGCTGATCGGGGTGCCGGCGCCGGAGCTGCGGAAGACGTAGGGCCGTCGGCCGGCGCCGCCGGTCGTGATCTTCTTCCGGATCCGGCACAACCCCGGGGTCGGGTGCGCGGTCCTGTCTGGCGTGAACGACGATGCGAGACGGGACGCCGTGCCGGACGAGGTGGGCAAGAAGGTGCCGGACGAGGCGCGCGAGACGGCGCCGGACGTGGCCCGCGATGCGGTGCCGGATGACGTGCGCGATGCGGTGCCGGAGGACGTGCGGGAAGCCGCACCGGACGGTGTTCCGACGCCACCGGCCCGGCGCCTGGTCAACCGCCGGCGGCTGCTGACGGGCGCCGCCGCCCTGGGCGCCCTCGCGGCCGCCGCCGGCGTCAACGAGTGGGCCCGCCGAAAGAGCTCCCACGGCCCGCGACTCTGGCGGACGACCGCCGCGAGCGGGCGGCTCGTGCTGTCCGCCGACCGCCGACAGGGCCTCTACGCCTCCGGCTTCGACGGCTGCGTGCGCGCCCTCGATCCGCGCACCGGCGAGATCCGCTGGAGCCGTACGGTCAGCACACCCGACGCCGCCGCTGCCCCGGGCGGCTGGCCGTTGGTCGCCGGGGACGGTGTGGTGTGCGTGGCCACCGACACCCGTCTGCGGGTCCTGGACGCGGCGTCGGGGGAACAGCGCTGGGAGGCCGCCCTGCCCGACTGGTCCGAGGGCGGGTGGCGGCAAGGCCCCGCTGTCGGCGGCGGCAGCGTGTTCGCGGTGTACGGAAGCTCGGTGCGCTGCTACGACCTGGCCACCGGCGCGCCGCGCTGGACCGGCCCGGCGGGCGTCTCGGCCGCTCTGGCCCTCGGCGGCGGCACCGTGTACGCGGCGGGGAGGCCGAGGGGGCTCCTGGCGCTGGACGCCCGCACCGGTGAGCGCCGCTGGGAGCGCGACCTCGTCGTCAGCGGCCCACTGACCGTCCACCGGGACGCCCTGCTGGTCTCCTCGCCCCCGGAGACGATGGCCTCCACGATCGTCGCCGCGCTGGACCCGGCGACCGGCGCGCAGCTCTGGGCGTCCGTCCAGCACGGGGAGCTGAGCTGCCCTGTGTCGGCTGCCGGTCGGACCGTCTACATGGGCGGCGGGGACCGTCTGTTCGGGTTGGACACGACGACCGGTGACTGGGTCTGGAAGGCCAACACCTTCGCCGGTCGGAAGGGCGGGACCCCTGCCATGGTCGCCACCGAGGACGGCGTCTACGCCTGGTCGGGGGACGGCCGGCTGTGGGCGTTCGATCCGTCGACGGGCGGGATGCGCTGGCAGGACGATTCGGAGGAGGTCGGCCGGATCTCGCTGGCCGCCGCTGGTGGGACCGTCTACCGGGGCGGCCCGGGCGGCGTTCTCGCGCTGGGCGCCCTGCCGGCGCCGCCGTCGGCCTGACCAGGCGGGTTCAGGGGCGGCCCGTCCCGCCCGGCCCGCCCGGTTCCATGGTCGCCAGGCGGGCGACCTGGCGGTGGCTGAGCTCGACGGTGCGGTTCATGTGCCGCAGGAGGAAGGCGAGTTCGGCTTCGCTGTCCTCGGCGAAGACGGCCGCCCAGTCGGTGGACAGCTCGCGCCACACCTCCCCGAAGCGCTCCAGCGCCTCGGGGAGGACCGCGACCAGCACCCGTCGGCGGTCGGCCTGGTCCCGCTGCCGGGCGACCAGCCCGGCCTTCTCCAGCCGGTCGACCAGCCGGGTGGCCGAGCCGCTGGTCAGCCCGGTGAGTTCGGCGATCCGGCCGGTGGTGACCGGCCCGTCCTCCAGGGTGAGCAGGTTGAGGCACTGGACGTCGGTCGGGTGCATGCCCAGGTGGTCGGCGACGGCCTGGTTGAACAGCACGTACGAGGCCAGGTAGCGGCGCGAGACCGGCCACAGCCGGGCCATCAGTTCGTCGCGGGTCGTCGTCATGGGGGAAGGGTAACCGGCTGCCCGATAATTGTTTGCGCCACGCAGAAATCTTTCTCTATGTTGTCTGCATGACGCAGATAACTGAGTCCGCAGCCTCCCGTGCCCGCCTCCTCCCCGTCGCCGTCACCGGCGCCACCGGCGCCCAGGGCGGCGCCACCGCCCGCGCCCTCCTCCGCGCCGGCCGCCCCGTCCGCGCCCTCACCCGGAACCCCGGCTCGCCCGCCGCCACCCAGCTCGCCGCACTCGGTGCCGAACTGGCCCGCGCCGACTTCGACGACCCGGCCTCGCTCGCCACCGCCCTCGACGGCGCCGGCGCACTGTTCGCGATGTCCACCCCGTTCGGCACCGACCTCGGTGTCGAAGTCCGCCAGGCCACCGCCCTGCTGGACGCCGCCCGGGCAGTCGGAAGCGTCCGGCACGTCGTCTTCACCTCGGCCGCGAACGCCGACCGCTCCACCGGCATCCCGCACTTCGACAGCAAGCACCGCATCGAACAGCACCTGGCCGGCCTCGGCCTGCCCTGGACCGTCCTCGGCCCGGCCGCCTTCATGGAGAACTACGCCAACGACTGGACCCTCCAGTCCCTCCGCGACGGCGTCTTCCACCTCCCCATGCCCCCCGGCGTCCCACTCCCCGTGATCGCCGCCGACACCATCGGCACCTTCGCCGCCCACGTCCTGGCCAGGCCTGACGCCTACACGGGCCGCCGCATCGACATCGCCTCCCAGTGGCGCACCGGCGAGCAGATCGCCGCCGCGATCAGCGCCGCCAGCGGCCGCCCCATCCGCTTCGAACAGGTGCCGCTCTCGGTCGTGGCGGCCCACTCCGAGGACCTCGCCACGATGTTCCGCTACCTCCAGGACCCCGGCCTCACCATCGACACCGCCGCCCTGCACGCCGAACACCCCACCATCGACTGGCAGCCCCTGGAGACCTGGGCGGCGGCCCGCACCTGGCACCTCTGAGGGGCTTCAGGCGCCCGCAGTGACCTTGGGTGCTGAGGCCTTGATCAGGTTGATCGTTCCAGCCTGGTACACGTCGCCGTTGACGGTTCCGCCCGTGACCTGATTGGCGGTCGAGATCCTTGGAACGCTACCCACCCGACCTAGGCCAGCCGCTCCACGAACTTGCGCTGCCACGGTGTTTCGACGGCGTGCCGGCTGTAGTGCTCCCGCACGTACGCCACCGCCTCCGCGGCCGGGACGCCGTCCAGGACGGCGATGCAGGCGAGTGCGGTGCCTGTGCGGCCCCGGCCGCCGGCGCAGGCGAGTTCGACGCGTTGGGTGGCGGAGCGTTCCCAGGCTTCGCGGAAGGCGTCGGTGGCGTCCGTGCGGTCGGTGGGGAGGCGGAAGTCGGGCCAGCGTACCCAGCGGCTGGGCCAGTCGACGTGCGGCGGGCGGCCCAACAGGTAGAGGCCGAAGTCGGGTCGGGGGCCGGGCGGCAGGGGCTTGCTGAGGCCGCGGCCGCGCAGGAGGCGGCCGGAGGGCAGGCGCAGGAGCCCGGGGGTGGTCGGGTCCCAGGTGGTCGGGCCCGGGGTGGTGGGGTCGGTCATGTCGGCCATTCCTCAGGTGGGGGAGGGGTGTTCAGGATGCCGCGTGCAGCCCGACCGGGCCGCGGGGCAGTCCGGCGCGGTGGGCCAGGGCGGCGGCTTCGCCGCGGGAGGAGACGTCGAGTTTGGCGAGGATGTTGGCGACGTGGAACTTCACCGTCGACTCGCTGATGTGGAGTGCCGCCGCGATGTCCCGGTTGCGGCGGCCCCGCGCGAGCTGGTCGAGGACCTCGAGTTCGCGCGGTTGGAGGCCGTCGAGGGGGTCGGTGGCGAGGGCGGGTTCGGGCAGGGCGAGCGGGAGGTCGACGGTCACGGTGGTGCCCCAGCCGGGGACGGCTTCGACGCCGTGGCGTCCGCCGAGGGCGGTGATGCGGTCGGCGGTGCGGTGGACGGTGAGGGCGTCGGCGGTGAGCAGGCCGAGGCCGTCGCCGCGTACGACGGCGCGCAGTTGGCCGTCGGCGGTGAGCTGCCAGCTGACGTGCAGCCGGGTCGGCTTCTCCTGTTCCAGCATCAGCAGGACGGCCACCCGGACGGCGTCGCGGGCGGTGTGGGCGGCGTCGGCCGGGACGGAGCGGTCGGCTTCCGGCGGGGGTGCGACGTCGAGGTGGACCCGGGTGTGCCGCAGCAGCGGGCGCAGTTCGCGGACGAGTCGGGCGAAGGCGGCGTCGGCGGGTTCCTCGCTGAGGGTGCGGTCGAGTTCGGCGCCCTGGCGCAGGTCGAGCAGGGCGGTGACGGCCAGTTCGGTGGCGTTGCGGCGGGCGGTGGCGTCGTCCAGGCCGGTCGAGCGCAGCGGGGCCAGGATCGCGGTGAGCGCGGCGCTGTGGGTGCCGGTGAACTCGGCGATGGCGCGGGCGCGGGCGTTGGCGGAGGCGCGGGAGGCGGCGGTCTGGGTGGGGGCGGCGTCGGTGGCGCGGTGGTCGGAGTGGGCGATGACCAGGTCCCACAGCTGTTGCAGGACGGCGAGTGCCCCGGGGGCGACCGGTTCGGTGCCCGCCCGGACGAGGACGAGGACGGCGCCGCTGTCGTTGCCCGGCGTGGTCGTGACGACGACGACCGGCCGGGATTGTCCGGCGAGTTCGGACTCGCCCTGCCAGGGACGGCCGGCGGAGGTGGTCGCGGCCGCCTGTTCGGCCAGCCGGGACAGGTCCAGCGTGCTGATGGCGGCGGTGAGTTCGGGCGGGCCGTAGCTGTGGGAGGGGTTGAACGTGCAGACGCCGCTGAGCTGCGCGAGCGCCGTGTGCGGGACGAGGGTGCCGAGCACGTCGGACAGGCGCAGCAGGAGGTCCGGCCGGGGAGCGCGCAGCACCTCGACGGCCCGTGCGAGCGCGTCCTCGGGGCGGCCCCAGCGGTCGCGCCAGGTCCCGTCCGCGCCCGTCCCGTCCGTGCGCGGATCGCCCGTGCCCGTCCCGTCCGTGCGCGTGCGCGTGCCCGTCCCGCCCGTGCCCGTGGCGGTTCCGGGCGGCTCAGTGGTGTCCATGCGGTCCAGCCTAGTTCGGGCGCCGCCGGGCCCGCCTGGCCGTTCGGACAGGTCGAACCGTCCGAAGGACTGGCTGGGCTGCCGTTGCCCCGGTCGCAGGATGGAAGACGTCGGAGGCAACAACTCCCCTGGAACCGAAGGACCTTCCCATGACCAAGGCGATCGCCTTCCCCGAGTTCGGCGGCGCGGACGTGCTGCGCCCGATCGACATCGAACTTCCCGCCCCGGGCCCCGGCCAGGTGCGGGTCGCGGTCCGCGCGGTGGGCGTCAACCCGCTGGACCACAAGCTGCGCACCGGTGAGCTGGCCGGGTTCTTCCCGGTCTCCTTCCCCTACGTTCCGGGCTTCGAGGTGTCCGGCGTGGTGGAGGCCGTCGGCGCCGAGGTGCGCGGCTTCGCCCCCGGCGACGAGGTGTTCGGCGCCCTGATGGGCGGCGGCTACGCGGAGCGGGCGCTGGTGGACGCGGCGATGCTGGCCCACAAGCCCGCCACCCTGGGCTGGGCGGAGGCCGCCGCGATCCCGACGGCGGCCGAGACGTCCGAGCGCGCCCTCGCCGTCCTGGGCGTGCGGCCCGGCGAGACCCTGCTGGTGCACGGTGCGGCCGGCGGGGTGGGCACCGTGCTGCTCCAGTTCGCCCGGGCCCGTGGGATCACCGTGGTCGGCACCGCGAGCGAGTCGAACCACGACCACCTGCGCGAGCTCGGCGCGATCCCGGTGACGTACGGCGAGGGCCTGGCCGAGCGGGTGCGGGCCGCCGCCCCGGGCGGGGTGGACCGGGTGCTGGACGCGGCCGGGCGCGGGGTGCTGCCGCTGTCGATCGAGCTGGTGGGCGGCGCGGACCGGGTGCTGACGATCGCCGACGTCCAGGGCGCGCAGGAGCACGGCGTCCGGTTCACCGGTGGCGCCGAGGGCGTCGAGCCCTACTACACGAGCGCCTACGCGGCCGCGCTGGCCCTGCACGAGGCGGGCACCCTGCGGCTGCCGCTGCACCGGGTGTTCCCGCTGGCGGAGGCGGCCGAGGCGCAGCGGGTCAGTGAGGGCGGGCACCTGCGCGGCAAGATCGTGCTGACGGTCTGACAGGCACACGGCGCCCGCCCTGTCCCTGTCTGCCCGTTTTGCTTCCGTTTTGCATTGGCTGCGCCATTTCCGTACGGTTTCATCCGTTCGGAGTAATTCGGCAGGCGGACGCGCCGTAAACACGGCGCTACGCCGTCCGGCCGACATGCGGTCCCTCGAACGGTCGACCAGGGTTGGCCGGACGTGGGCGGCACCGGACCGCCTGCCCTGACGGTCAGGAGGACCAGGCGCATGGGTGGAACGGACAGGCGGGCGGTGATCGGCGAGTTCCTCGGGACCCTGCTGCTGGTGCTGCTGGCAGTGGGTGCTGCGGTGCTCGCGGGGGTGGCGATCGGTCCGGTGGGCATCGCGTTCGCGTTCGGCTTCGTGCTGCTGGCGCTCGCGTACGCGCTCGGCCCGATCTCCGGCTGCCACGTCAACCCGGCGGTGACGCTCGGCTTCCTGCTGGCCCGCCGGATCGACGGGCGCACGGCGGTGTCGTACTGGGTGGCGCAGCTGCTCGGTGGCATCGCGGGGGCGGGGCTCGTCCTGCTGCTGGCGAAGCAGATACCGGGGCTCGAGACCCACGGCAAGCTCGGCACCAACGGCTGGGGCGAGCGCTCCCAGATGCACATCAACGCCGGCGGCGCGTTCCTGACCGAGGTCATCCTCACCTTCCTGCTGGTGTACGTCGTCCTGGCGGTCACCCACCGGCTGGCCGCGGTCGGCTTCGACGGGCTGCCGATCGGCCTCGCGCTGGTGGTCGTCCACCTGGTCGGCATCCCGCTCACCGGCACCTCGGTCAACCCGGCGCGCAGCCTCGGCCCGGCGCTGTTCGCGGGCGGCGACGCGCTGTCGCAGCTGTGGCTGTTCCTGCTCGCCCCGCTGGTCGGCGGCGCGCTGGCGGCGGGGGTGCACCTGCTGACCCACCCGCAGCCCAACCTTCCGGTGGCGGAGGCCCTGGCGACGGACGCGCGGGTGTAGTACCCGCCGTCGAGCCGGCGCGGCGGCCGGGACCGTACCGACGGTCCCGGCCGCCGCTGTCGTCGGTGGCCTTCTGTCGGCTCCTGCTTCTCTCCGCTCCGGCCCCCCGGGCCCGCTCCGGGCCGCTTTTGAGCCGCCGACCGGCCGGATCCGGCGGACCGGCCGAAGGCGCCCGACGCGTGGCCGCCCGCTGGGTAGAGTCGCGCCATGGTGACTGAGAACGCGGGGAGCCCCGCGGGCGGGCGGCTGGCCGGCCGCTCCTGTGCGGTGACGGGTGCGGCCAGTGGTATCGGACGGGCCGTCGCCGAACGCTTCGTCCGGGAGGGCGCGTCGGTGGTCGCCTTCGACGTGGACGAGGCCGGGCTGGACCGGCTGGCCGAGCGGTTCCCGGACGCCGTCAGCACGGTGGTCGGCGACGTGGCCCGGGACGAGGACGCGCGCCGGCTGGTGGCCGCCGCCGTCGAGCGGCACGGGCGGCTGGACGTGCTGGTGGCCAACGCCGGGATCATCCCGCTGATGGAGATCACCGAGGCCACCGCCGAGGACTGGGACCACGTGATGGCGGTGGACGGCCGCGGCATGTTCCTCACCTGCAAGTACGCGATCGAGGCGATGACCGCGCAGGACCGGCCCGGCGGCTCGATCGTCTGCCTCTCCTCCATCTCCGGCGAGGCCGGCCAGCGCGGCCAGGCGGTGTACGGGCCCGCCAAGTTCGTCGCCTCCGGCCTGACCAAGCACCTCGCCGTCGAATGGGCCGACCGCGGCATCCGGGTCAACGCCGTCGCCCCCGGCACCATCACCACCGAACGGGTCGCCCGGCTGTACGACGAGCCCGGCGGCACCGAGTACCTCGGGGCGATCGAGAAGCTGCACCCGATGGGGCGGCTCGGCGACCCGGCCGAGGTCGCGGCGGCCGTCCTCTTCCTCGCCTCCGACGACGCGTCCTTCGTCACCGGGGTCGTGCTGCCGGTGGACGGCGGGTACCTGGCGCAGTAGCGGGCCCGGTCGGCGGGGTGTCCGGCTGCCCGGTTCCCGGCTGCTCGGTTGTTCGGTTACCTGGCTGCCAAGCTGCCCGGCTGCTCGGCTATCCGGCGAGCAGGTCGACCAGGGCGGACACCCCGTCCGACCCGTGCCCGGCCCCGACCGCCCGCCGGGTGACGGCGAGCGCCGCGTCCAGGACGGAGGTGTCCAGGCCGCGCGCCCGGGCGGTGTGCGCGACGTGCGCCAGCCCGGCCTCGGCGGAGGCGAGGCTGCTGTGGTCGCCCGGATGCCGGCGGTCGTCCGCGCGCTGCGCGAAGCGGTCGATCAGCGGCGGCAGCAGGCGCGGCAACCCCTGGGCGTACGGCGCGAGTTCGGCGCCGCTGATGCCCTCGGCGCGGGCCAGCGCGAGGGCGTGCAGGCAGCCGTGCACGGTGGTCCAGAACAGGTCGAGCAGGGCCGCGTCGAAGGCCGCCGCCCGGCCCGGGTCCGCGCCGACGTGGCGTACGGTGCCCAGCGTCCGCAGCGTCGCCTCGTGGGCGGCGAAGATCTCGGCGTCGCCGCTCAGCAGGACGGTGCCCTCCGGGCGGCCGATGGTCGGGGTGGGGGTGAGGACCGCGGCGTTCAGGAGGCGGTAGCCCCGGGCCTCGGCGTCGGCGGCGTTCGCCCGCGCGTCGCCCGGCGCGGTCGAGGTGGCGTTGACGACGGTCCGGCCGCGCAGTGCCGCCCCGGCGGCCTCCAGTACGGCCCGGGCGGCCGGCTGGTCGCGGACGCAGAGCAGGACGAGCGGGGCGCCGGCCTCGGCGGAGCCCGTGGCTCCTTCGGTGGAGCCCGTCACCGCCTCGGCGGGGCTCGCGGCCGACCGCGCGCCGAGGGCGAGCGGTTCGGCGTCCCGGCCCGGCGTGCGGTTCCACACGGTGACCGGATGGCCGGCGGCCAGCAGCGCCCCGGCCAGCGCCCGGCCCATCGGACCCAGGCCCAGCACGGCAACGGCGGTGCGGGCAGGGGAGGTTGAGGAAGATCGTTCGTTCGGCATGGCGGTTACGCTAGACCTTCACGCCGACGGCAGAGTCAAGGCGGAGGGGCACGGCGGAACGTCACGGGGGCTTCGGTGGAGAGCCTCGGTGGACGGTCCGTCGAGGAGGTGTCCGCGATGCGGATCGGAGAGCTCGCCCGGCGCACCGGGGCCACCCCGCGCGCGCTGCGCTACTACGAGGAGCAGGGGCTGCTCGCGCCCGAGCGCCGTCCCAGCGGCTACCGCGAGTACGGAGAGCCGGACGTCGACACCGTCCGCGGGATCCGCACCCTGCTCGCGGCCGGCCTCAACAGCGCCGTGATCGCCGAGATCCTCCGCGGCCTGCCGGGCCCGGGGCAGCGCCCTCCCGGCCCGACCTGCCCCGAACTGCTCGACGGTCTGGCCCGGGAACGCGCCCGGATCACCCGGCAGATGGACGAACTCGCCGAAGCGCGAAGCCTGTTGGACGCCATCATGGGTGCGGAGGCGCCGAGCGAGGCGATCCGGTCCGGCCGGCTCCGGGCGGCGGACTGCCGGCAGGACGGGGAGCGTGAGCAGACCGGTGGCCGTCGCCCACAGCAGGACGGGGAGCGTGAGCAGACCGGTGGCCGTCGCCCGCGGCAGGACGGGGAGCGCCGCCCGGAGCCGACCGGGGGGCGCTACCCGCAGCCGGTGGCGCGGAAACTCGATGGTGCGCGCTCGCGGACCGTGCTGGAGTGAGCGGATGGATCATGACGACATGCTTGCCCTGTTCGACGACCGGATCCGGCGCAACACGCCGCCCGATCCCGGCTGCCGCGTCGAGCGCGACGGTGCGGTGGTCCGGCAGGTGGGCTCGGAGCACAGCTGGAACGGCGTGGTCTGGTCCGGGCTGGACGAGGCCGGGGCGGACGCGGCGATCGCCGCGCAGGTGCGCCACTTCGCCGGACTGGGGCTGGAGTTCGAGTGGAAGGCCTACTCCCACGACCGCCCCGCCGACCTCGGCGCCCGCCTGCTGGCGGCCGGTTTCACCCCGGAGCCGGACGAGGCGCTGATGCTCGCCCGGATCGCGGACCTGCCCGCCGAGGCCGCCCTGCCCGAGGGCGTCCGGCTGCTCCCGGTGACCGACCCGGCCGGGGTGGACCTGCTGATGGACGCCCACACACAGGCCTTCGGCGCCGAGAACCCCCGTCTGCGCGAGCGGCTGCTCGACCACCTGCGGCACGGCGTCGGGACGGTCAGCATGGTCGTCGCGATGGCCGGCGACCGCCCGGTCAGCGGCGCCAGGATGGAGCTGATCCCGGGGACCGGGTTCGCCGGACTCTGGGGCGGCGGCACCGCACCCGACTGGCGCGGCCGGGGCATCTACCGCGCCCTCATCGCCCACCGCGCCCGCCTCGCGGCCGAGCTCGGCTACGAGTACCTCCAGGTCGACGCGAGCGATCAGAGCCGGCCGATCCTGCAGCGCCTCGGCTTCGCCTGGGTGAGCACGACGACCCCGTACGTCCGCCAGCCGTAGGGCCTGCCGGGGGCGCGCGGGTACGGGTACGGGTGGGGAGATTCCTTCCCACCGTGTGGACGCGGCCGGTGTGCCCCTGCCGATCGGCAGGGGGACGTGGGGGTGCCGCTGCTCAGGATGTGCCGTTCGGTACATGTGCGGGAGGGGTGGCCGGGGTCATCGTTGGGGCACCACGAGCGGGGCCGTCCGGGCCCCGGGAAGGAGCCCCGGCATGTTCGACCTCCGCCACCCGCGCGCCCTCGCCGCGACGGTTGCCGTGCCCGCCCTCCTCGGCCTGGGCTTCGGCCTCGGGCTCGTACGCGCCCGGAGGCGATCAGGCCGGGAGCCGTGCCCGAGGCACCGCGGCCGGCCCGACGAGGGTCGTGACAAGGCAATCCGACAGGGCCGCCTGCCGTCGTTCCGAGGACGCTCGTCACGGGGCGCTCGCCGGCCGCCCTCACGGCAGCCGCTCGACCACGACCATGGCCGCGTCGTCGTTCAGTCGGCCGCCGACGTGGGCGAGCAGGTCGCGGCGCAGGTGGTGGAGCAGGGCGGCGGGGTGTTCGGCACGCCAGGCGGTGACGCGTTCGGTGAGCGGGTAGAAGCGCCGCTGGGCGTCGCGGGCCTCGATCACGCCGTCGGTGTAGATCAGCAGCCGGTCGCCGGGCCGGAACGGGAAGGTCTCCGTCTCGTACCGCGTCGGCGCGAGCTCGCCGAGGCCCAGCGGCGGGGAGGGTTGGCGGGCGGCGAGGGCGGTGATGCCGTCGGGGTGCAGCAGCAGCGGGGGAGGGTGGCCGCAGTCGATCAGGCGCACCGGGGAGCCGTCGTCGGGGATGTCGAGCAGCACGGCGGTGATGAAGGACTCGCCGGAGTCGCCGCTCTCCTCCGGGGGTTCCTCGGGCGGGGGGAAGGGCAGTGCGGAGAGCGCCTGCCGCTCGCGCCGCTCCCACCGGTCCCGCCGGGACTGTTCGGCGAGCTGGGCGAGGTCCCAGCTGACGCTGCCGTCCAGGTAGGCGGCCAGGTCGGGCAGTTCGGCGTGCAGGTGGGCGGCGGCGCGGAAGGCGCCGAGCAGCAGGGCCGCGTCGCCGAGCGAGGAGAGGCCCTTGCCGCGCACGTCGCCGACCAGCAGCCGGGTGCCGGTGGCGGTGCGGGCGGCCGCGTACAGGTCGCCGCCGACCTGCGCCTCGGCCTCGGCGGCCAGGTAGACGGAGGCCAGGTGGAGTGGTCCGATCCGCTCCGGCAGCGGGCGCAGCAGCACCCGCTGGGCGGCCTCGGACACCGAGCGCACCCGGGCCAGTTCGCGCTCGTGCCGTTCGCGCAGCACCCGCAGGCCGACGATCAGTGCCGAGACGATCAGCTGCGCGCTGAGCTGGGTCTCGATGTTCGCGCTGGTCAGGCCGTCCCGGACGGCGCCGATGACGGTCAGCGCGGCGAACGCGAGCGTGGCGACCCCGGCGGTGGCCCGGGGGCCGGCGAAGGAGGCGGTGAGGGCGGGGGCGACGATCAGCAGTGGGCCGAGGTGGACGTCCGGCGGGGAGACGATGTCGACGACGGTGATCAGCACGATCAGCGCGAGCGTGAGCGCCGTCAGCACCCGGCGGTCGGGCCGCCAGGCGCGGCGGCGGTCGGGGGGATGCGGCGCGGGCGGCGGGTGCGGCGCATCGGGGCGCTGCCGGAGGGGCACTCCTCCTCTGTACACCGTGGGGGTGCCGGGGCGCACCCGGAGCGGCCGGGCTCACTCCCCGGCAGCGTTCGGTTCCTGACCCCCGCCAGCGCTCGGCTCACGCCTCCCGGCAGGGCTCCGCCCGCTCCCCTGCGGTGCCCGGTCAGCCCTCCTGGCCGTAGCGGGCCAGGTAGTCGGCGAAGCGGGCGACGTCCTCGTCGGACCAGTCGGTGAAGCGCGCGGTGAAGGAGAGCCGACGCTGCTCGTTGGCGTCCCGCAGCAGGGTGAGCCCCGCCTCGGTGGCGCGCAGGATCTGGCCGCGCTGGTCGTCCGGGTCGGTCTCGCGGGCCAGCAGGCCGAGCTTCTCCAGGGCGGTGACCTGGCGGCTGACGGTGGACTTGTCGAGCATGAAGTACGCGGCCACGTCGGCGGCCCGGCAGCCGCCGCGCTCGGTGATCAGGTCGAGGATGCTGTAGGTGACCAGCGAGAGGTCGGGGTGCAGCTGGGAGGCCTTGTGCCGGGCGCGGCGGGCGAAGGCGGTCAGCTCGCGCTGGATGGTCTCGATGGACGACTGGCGGCCGGGCACGGCGTTCCTATCTCCTCGATATTTGTTGCACTATACAACAGATGTGCCCGGGATCGCGCCCCGCTCCGGCGCCCGCCGTTCCGGTGCGGCCTGCCAGGCGCGGGCGGCGGCGATCCGGCTGGTCGCACTCGGGTGAGTGGCGAACAGTAGCTCAAGCACCCTCGGCGGGTCGACATCGGAGACGTTCGCCACGGCCAGTCTGCGCTGCATCGCCACGAACTGCTCGACGTCCCCGGTCAGTTCGAGCGCGTGCCGGTCTGCCCTGGCCTCGATCCGACGGCTCACCGCACACTGCGCCGGCCCCGACAGCGCGCCCAGCAGCGCCGCCAGTGCCGCCAGCAGCGGCAGCGCCCGGGGGTCCGCCGCGTCCGTCGCCCCGGCGGCGTCCAGCAGCGGCCGCCAGGTGGCGAGCAGGCCGAGGACGGCCACCGCGACGGCCGCACCGACCGCGCCCAGCGCGGTACCCACCGGCACGTCCCGGTGCTTGACGTGGCCCAGCTCGTGCGCGACCACCAGTTCCACCTCGCGCGGCTCGGCGGTGGTCAGCAGGGTGTCGTACGCGACGATCCGGCGGGTCGCCCCGAACCCGGAGACGTACGCGTTGAGCGCGGTGGTGCGGCGGGAGGCGTCCGCGACCAGGACGTCCCGCACCCGGACGCCGTCCCGCTCGGCCAGCGCCAGCAGCGCGGTGCGCAGCTCCCCCGGGGGCATCGGGGAGAAGCGGTTGAACACCGGCTCGATCAGCAGCGGATGGAGGAAGGAGAGCGCCACCGTCAGCAGCGCCGCCGCGCCCGCCCCCGGCAGCCACCAGCGCTGCGGCGACCAGGCGGTCAGCGCGAACAGCCCGAGCGCGAGCGGGAGGACGAGGACGAGGGTGAGCGCGAGGCCGCGTACGGCGTCCAACGCCCACCCGGCCCAGCCCTGGGTCACCAGCCCGTACCGGGCCCGGACGGTCCGCGCCCCGGCGCCGAACGGCAGCTGCAGCGCCTGGCCGAGCAGCACCAGGGCTGCCGCTCCGGCCAGCACCCCGGCCGTCCGGGAGCCGCCGAACCAGCCGCCGACGGCGGTCACCACGGCGGCGCCGGCCGGGGTGAGGCCGAGCAGCAGGGTGAGCGCCAGGCCTGCCAGCCGCCCGCCCAGCGCCCACGGCAGCTGGGCGCGGCGCAGTGCCCGGCCCCGGGCGCGCTCGTCGGGGGAGAAGTCCGGGGTGGCCTCCGGGGTGGGGGCCGCGGAGGCTGGCGTGGTGTCCATGGCGGGGAGCGGCTCTCTTCCGGTCGGGGCGGGGAGGATCGGGTCGGGGAGGGACGGGGGTACGGCGGTTCAGCGGTGATTCAGCATGGCGTACCCGGCCGCTCGCTGCTCACGCCACGGCCCGGTTCCCACCCCCGGCCGGGTTGTTCACTCCTCCGTGGTCCCGGTGGCGCCGTGGACGCCGGCGCGCAGCAGCTGGTGGCCGAGGTCCACCAGGGCGCGGCCGACCGCGAACTCGTCGCCGACCGCCGGGGCCGGGGCGTCGCGCGGGTTGCGGCGGGAGCGGGTGTCGCTGTGCAGCACGTTGCCGTCGGCGTCCAGCACGGCGTGCACCCGGGTGGTGTCCTCGTCCTCGACCACGTGCAGGCTGAGCTGCCAGTCCTTGGTGCGCACGGCCCCGGGCGCCGGCTGTTCGACCCCGAGGGCGGTGGCCGCGGGGGAGGCCGTCCCGTCGGCGCGGACGATCACCACCGGACAGACCCCGTGCACCGCGCACCGGGTGGACACCGAGCCGAGCAGGGTCCGGGCGAAGGTGCCCCGGCCGCGACTGCCCAGCACCAGCAGGTCGGCCCCCTCGGCGGCCTCCAGCAGCACCTCGGCGGCGTGGCCCAGCACCAGGCTCTCCCGGACGTCCACCGGGCGGTCCGGGCCGAGGACCTCGTTGATCTCGGCGCTCAGCGTCCGGCGGGCGATCCGTTCGAAGCCGTCGTCCACCATCGGCGCGAACCACCCGTACAGCGAGGGGTACTCCCAGGCCGCCACCGCGTGCACCGTCGCCCCGGTGAGCACGGCCTGGCCGACCGCCCAGCGCAGGGCCGCCTTCGACGGCGGGGAGCCGTCGATCCCGACCACGATCCGGCGCTCCCGGGCGGGGGAGGCGCGGCCGCCGCCCGCGGGGGAGACGTCACCCGCGGAGGAGAGCTGATTGCTGCCCATCACGTCACACCTCCGGGCCTTCGGTGCGGGACTCGCCCCCCTACGCGCGCTCCCCTGCACGGGCTCCCCCCGCACTCGTCCCCTCCACACCACGCTGCGCGCCCCGCCTGCCTCCGCGCCAGGGACGTGGTGGCCCGGTCGGGTGGGCGGTTGGGACGGGTCGTCCAGGCGGGCCGGGTGCGCCGTCCGGGGAGCGGCCGTCGGCGCCCGGTCGGGGCCGCCGCGCCGTGCCCTTTTGTGGCCGGAATGTTGCGGGCTCGGGTCCGAGCGGTGGTGATTCGGTGGCGTACGCTGATCGTTCTCGCATCATCCTCGGGGGGATCCACTCATGCGCCGTGCCGCGGCCGCCGTCGCGCTGTTCGCCGGACTGACCGCCGTCACCGCCTGCGGGCCGGACGACCCCGCCCCGGCCCCGGCCTCCGCCGCCCCCGTCCCGCCGGGCGAGTCCTCGGCGCCGGGCGGCTCGCCCTCCGGCACGGCCCCGGGCAAGAGCGCCCCGCCCCGGTCCGACGGCACCATCACCGTCGCCTTCGCCGGGGACGTCCACTTCGAGGGCCGCACCGAGGCCCGGCTGGCGGTCAAGCCGCCCGAGCCTGCGCTCGGCCCGATCTCCCGCACCCTCGCCGACGCCGACCTGTCCGTCCTCAACCTGGAGACCGCGATCACCGGGCGCGGCGCCCCGGAGCCGAAGACGTACACCTTCCGCACCTCGCCCAAGGCGCTGTCGGTGCTCAAGGACTCGGGCGTCGACGTCGTCTCGATGGCCAACAACCACGCCGTGGACTTCGGCGCCGACGGCCTCACCGACACCCTCGCCGCCAAGGACTCCTCGCCGATCCCGGTGGTCGGCGTCGGGCGCAACGCCAAGGAGGCGTACGCCCCGTACGTCACCACCGTGCGCGGGGTGAAGGTCGCGGTGGTCGCCGCCAGCCAGGTCGAGGACCTCACCAACCAGAAGTGGCGGGCCGGCGCGAGCAAGCCGGGCATCGCCTCGGCGCTGGACGTCCCGGCGCTGGTCAAGGCGGTGGAGACGGCGAAGCAGCAGGCCCCGGTGGTGCTCGTCTACCTGCACTGGGGCGACGAGGGCAAGGCCTGCCCGACCGGTCCGCAGACCACCATCGCCAAGAAGCTCGCCACCGCCGGAGCCACCGCCGTGGTCGGCACCCACGCGCACACCATGGTCGGCTCGGGCATGCTCGGCGACACCTACATCGGGTACGGCTTCGGCAACTTCCTCTGGTACGGCACCTCGAACTACGCCAACTCCAACGAGACCGGCGTCACCACCCTCACCCTCACCGCCGACGGGAAGGTGACCGGGGAGGCCTTCACCCCGGCCACCATCGACGACAAGGGCATCCCGGAGCCGGTCACCGGCGCCGCCGCCGAGGCCGCCCTCAAGCGCCGCGACGGTCTGCGCGGCTGCACCGGCCTCTCCCCGGCGCCCGCCGCCCCGGGCGCCCCCGGCACCCCCGCGACGGCCCCCACCGCCCCGACGGCCCCCGCCTCCACGGCTCCCGGGAAGTCCTCGACGGCTCCCGCGAAGGCTCCGACGACCCCCGCCGCGCCGCGCTAGGGTCCGGTCGACCGGCCCGGATACGTCCTGCGGGCCTTGCCGGACAAACCCTGCCGGACGGGCCTTGCCGGAGGACGGGCCCTGCCGGACCAGGGCGCGGCGTCGCGGTGCGGCGGCACGGGACAGCACGAGACGGCGGCGCGACCACCCGGGCCACGCCGCCGCCTACCGCCCGCCGGGGGGTGCTACCGCTCGGCCCGCGCCCGTGCCCGGACGGCGCGGCGCAGGGTGTCCAGCTGGTCCACCAGTCCGCGCCGGGTCGCCGCGGTGAGCTCCGGGTCGGCCAGGCAGGCCTCGGCCGCCCGTACCGTCCGTTCGGTGGCGGCGAAGGCGGGGAAGCCCGTGGTGGCGAGCACCCGGGCCAGTGCGGGGCCGCGGCGGGCGGCGGCCGACCCCAGCTCCTCGAAGTAGCGGGCGGTCAGCCCGTCCAGCAGCTCGGCCTGCTCGGGCTGCCACAGGCCCCTGGCGGTGGCGGCGGCCAGGTAGTTGGAGAGCTCGCCGTGGAACAGCGCCTGCCAGGCGGCCTCCTTGGCCCCCGGGTCGGGCAGCGCGGCGCGGCAGCGGGCGGCGCCCTTCTCGCTGGTGTCGCTGGGGTCGGCGGCGAGTTCGGCGGCGATCTCCGGCTCACCCGCCGCGCCGAGCACGCACAGCCGCAGCAGCAGCTGCCAGCGCAGGTCCGGGTCGAGCACCGGCCCGCCGGGCACGGTGCCGGCCGCCAGCCAGTCGCGCAGCTCGGCGGCCTGCGCCTCGCCGGCGGCGGTGCCGATCACGCCGCGCGCGGCCACCAGGCGCAGCCCGGTGCGGTCCGTTTCGTCCTCGGTGCGGCGCAGCAGGGTGCGGCAGACCTCGTTCAGGACGGCCAGCGCCGCCGGCCGTGCGGTCGGCGGCACGGCGCAGTCCACCACGAAGTCGCGGGCGAAGGAGAGCACCGCGTCGACCAGGTGCACCGAGGTCTCGCCGGGCAGGTGGGCGGCGACCAGCTCCAGGTACTCGCCGGGCGCCAGCTCCCCGTCGCGCACCTGGTCCCGGGCGGCGCTCCAGAGCACGGCCCGGGCCAGCTCCTCGGGCACGGCGCCGAGCGAGGAGCGCACGGTCCGCCAGGAGCCGGGGTCGAGACGGATCTTGACGAAGCTGAGGTCGGTGTCGTTGAGCAGGGTCAGCTCGGCGTCGGCCTTCACCGCCGCGGTGCTGTCGGCCGCCAGGTCCAGCGGCACGCGGTCGGCCAGCTCCAGGGCGCCCTCGGGGGTGCGCCGGTAGTGGCCCACGGTCAGCTGGTGCGGGCGCGGCCCGCCGTCGGCCGAGGTGTGCTCGATCCGGCCGTCGGTCAGCCGCAGGGTGTCCACGCCGGTGGTGCGCAGCCAGCGGTCGGCCCAGCCGTGGACGTCGCGGCCGCTGGTCGCGGCCAGGGCACGGAGCAGGTCGTCGAGGGTGGCGTTGCCGAAGGCGTGCTCGTCGAAGTAGTCGTTGACGCCGGCCAGGAAGGCCTCCTCGCCGAGCCAGGCGACCAGCTGGCGCAGCGCGGCGGCGCCCTTGGCGTAGGAGATGCCGTCGAAGTTCTGCAGCGCCTGGGCGGTGTCGTCCACCGTGCCGGGTGCCACCGGGTGGGTGGAGGGGCGCTGGTCGGCGTCGTAGCCCCAGGTCTTGCGGTTGGCGGCGAAGCCGGTCCAGGCACTGGTGAAGCGGGTGGAGGAGGCGGTGACGCTGTAGGCCATGTACTCGGCGAAGGACTCGTTCAGCCACAGGTCGTCCCACCACTTCATGGTGACCAGGTCGCCGAACCACATGTGCGCCATCTCGTGCACCACCACCAGGGCGCGCTCCTCGCGCCTGGTGTCGTCCACGGCGGAGCGGAACACGAACTCGTCGCGCAGTGTGACGCAGCCCGGGTTCTCCATCGCGCCGGCGTTGAACTCCGGGACGAAGCACTGGTCGTAGCTGTCGAAGGGGTAGCGGTGCCGGAAGACCCGGTGGTAGTGGTCGAAGCCCTGCCGGGTGACCTCCAGCAGCTCAGGGGCGTCGGCGTCCAGGTGGGCGGCGAGCGAGCGGCGGCAGTGCAGGCCGAGCGGGATCCCGTCGTGCTCGGCGCGCACCGAGTGCAGCGGGCCGGCCACCACGGAGACCAGGTAGCTGCTGATCGCCGGGGTGGGCGCGAACTCCCAGCGCCCGGGCGTGACCTGGCGGCCCACGCCGTTGCCGACCACGGTCCACTGCCGCGGCGCGGTGACGGACACCGTGTACCGCGCCTTGAGGTCGGGCTGGTCGAAGGACGCGAACACCCGCGGGCCGTCGTCGAGGAAGGACTGGGTGTAGACGTAGTCCTCGCCGTCGGCCGGGTCGGTGAAGCGGTGCATGCCCTCGCCGGTGTGCGAGTAGGCCATGTCGGCCTCGACGGTGAGCTCGTTGTCGGCCGCCAGGCCGGTCAGCGGGAAGCGCCCGGCGCGCAGCGCGGCGACGTCCAGTTCGCGGCCGTTCAGCACCACCCGGCGGAGCGCGGCCGGTTTGACGTCCACGTAGGTCCCGGCGCCCGGGGTGGTGCAGCCGAAGCGGATCACCGTGGTGGAGCCGAAGACCTCCCGACCGCGGGTCAGGTCGAGGTCGAGGCGGACGGTGCGGACGTCGAGCAGGTGGTGGCGCTCGACGGCCTCGGCCCGGGTGAGTACTGAGGTATCAGACATACGGCTCATGCTGCTTCATCCACGGGTGGGCGGCACCCGTTTTTCGGTGCCGGCTTTTCGGTGCCGGCCTTTTGGCACCCGCTCTTCGATGCCCGCTTCTCGGTGCCGGCTCTTCGGTGCCGGAAGGAGACCGGGGCCGCCGGATCGTCCGGGGCGGACGGCCTCCGTGCGTCCGGAGCGAGTTGACGGCGAAGCAGCGGAATTCGTACAGGCGCTCGGCACAGGCGAACAGCTGTGTTAGGTTAGGCTTGCCTAATCTTGCTGGTCGGAGGGGATGTCCTGTGCAGCAACAGTCCGAATTCGCCGGTGTCGTCGCGATGGTCACCGGGGCCGGGCAGGGCATCGGCGCGGCCGTGGTGCGGGCGCTGGTGGCCGAGGGAGCCGTCGTCGCGGCGGTGGACCGCGATCCCGGCGGGATCGACGCGCTGGCGGCCGAGCTGCCGTCCGTGCGTCCCTACGCGCTGGACGTCTCGGACGCCCAGGCGGTCGACAGCACCGTGGAGTCGATCGAGAGCCGGCTCGGACCGATCGGCGTGCTGGTCAACGTCGCGGGAATCCTGCGCACCGCCCCGGTCGTCGAACTCACCGACGGGGACTGGGCGGACACCTTCGCCGTCAACACCACCGGCGTCTTCCACACCAGCCGCGCCGTCGGCCGCCGGATGGCGGACCGCGGACGCGGGGCGGTCGTGACCGTCGGCTCCAACGCCGCCGGGGTGCCGCGCGCCGGGATGGCCGCCTACGCGGCGTCCAAGGCGGCGGCCACCATGTTCACCCGCTGCCTGGGGCTGGAACTCGCCCGGTCCGGGGTGCGGTGCAACGTGGTGTCGCCCGGCTCGACCGACACCGCGATGCAGCGCGCGCTGTGGGGCGAGGACGCCGAGGCGGCCGAACGCCGGGTGATCGAGGGCGACCTGGGCGCCTGGAGGGTCGGCATCCCGCTCGGGCGGATCGCCGCGCCCGCCGACATCGCGGAGGCCGTGGTGTTCCTGGCCTCCGACCGGGCGCGGCACATCACCATGCACGACCTGTACGTCGACGGCGGCGCGACCCTGCGCGCCTGAGCGGAACGCCGCCGGTCCTCCTCCCACCCCCCGAAGAACCGTCCCAGACTGGAGAAACCGCCGTGACCACGGTGCACCACGCCCCCGCCGGGCCGATACCCGCCGGGCCCGACGCCCCGGCGACCGCCCTCGCCGAGGGCCAGGACCACGCCGTCATCGGCGCGGCCAGCGGACTGCTCGGCCAGTACCGGGCCGGCTCCGACGAGGCGTTCTTCGCCTCGCCGACCCGCACCCTGCTCGGCTCCGGGGTGCACGCCCGGGTGCCGCAGGACGGGCGGCCGCTGTCGGTGCGGGTCGCCGAGACGCTGGCCGAGGCGGGCCGCTCCGGCGTCGAACGGCCGCTGGTGGTCGGCGCGGTGGCGTTCGACCGGGACAGCCGGGTCGAACTCGCCGTCCCCGCCCGGGTCCGCACCGCCGGGGCGCTGCGCGACGACCCGCTGATCGCCCTGCCCGCGCCGCCGGCCGAGCAGGCCGACTGGCGGATCGACCCGGTGCCCGCGCCCGAGGCGTACGGCGCGGGCGTCGCGGCCGCCGTCGAGCGGCTGCGCGGCGGGGAGTTGAGCAAGGTGGTGCTGGCCAGGACGCTGGAGCTGAGCGCCGCGCGGCCGCTCGACCTGCCCGCCATCCTGCAGCGGCTGGCCCGCCGCGACCCGGGCGGCTACACCTTCGCCGTCCCGTCCGGCGGCGGCCGCACCCTGGTCGGCGCCAGCCCCGAACTCCTGCTCTCCCGGCGGGGAACGGCCGTGCTGGCCAACCCGCTGGCCGGCTCCGTTCCGCGCAGCGAGGACCTCGGCGAGGACGTCCGGCGCGCCGCCGCGCTGCTGGAGTCGCCCAAGGACCTGCACGAGCACGCCGTCGTGGTGGACGCCATCCGCGAGGCGCTGGCGCCGTACTGCCGCACCCTGGAGGTGCCCGAACGGCCCACCCTGGTACGGACGGCCGCGATGTGGCACCTGGCCACCACGATCCGCGGCGAGCTGGCCGACCCGGCGGTCTCCGCCCTCGAACTGGCCTGCGCGCTGCACCCCACCCCGGCGGTCTGCGGCACGCCGACGGACGTCGCCCGCCGGGTGATCGGCGAGGTCGAGCCCTTCGACCGCGGCCTCTACACCGGCATGGTCGGCTGGGAGGACGCGACCGGCGACGGCGAGTGGGTGGTCACCATCCGCTGCGCCGAGGCGGAGGGGCGGACGCTGCGGGTGTACGCCGGCGCCGGCGTGGTCGAGCAGTCCCGGCCGGAGGCCGAACTCGCCGAGACCAGCGCCAAGTTCCGCACCTTCCTGGACGCCGCGGGGGTGGCCCGGTGACGCCGCTGGAGACGGCCCGGGCGGGCTTCACCCCGTACCCCGCCGAGTTCGCCGAGCGCTACCGGGCCGCCGGGTACTGGCGCGGCGAGACCTTCGGGCGGATGCTGCGCGAGCGCGCCGCCGAGCACGGCGGGCGCACCGCCGTCGTCGACCCGGGCGGCCACGGCGTGGCGGCGACCGAGCGGCGCTGGACGTACGCCGAACTCGACCGCCGGGCCGACCGGATGGCCGCCGGACTGCTCGCCCGGGGCATCCGGGCCGGGGACCGGGTGGTGGTCCAACTGCCCAACGCCGCCGAGTTCTTCGAGGTCGTGTTCGCGCTGTTCCGGATCGGCGCGCTGCCGGTCTTCGCGCTGCCCGCCCACCGGTACGCCGAGATCGGGTACTTCTGCTCCTTCACCGGGGCGGCGGCGTACGTGGTGCCCGCCGTCGAGAGCGGCTTCGACTACCGCGAACTCGCCAGCCGGGTACGGGCGGAGAACCCCGCGCTGCGGCTGGTGCTGGTGGCCGGCGAGGACCCGGGGGAGCACGTCCGGCTCGCGGACGTGCCCTGCGACGGGCCCGGCCCGGAGGCCTTCGGCGGGGAGCCCGGGCCCGAGGATGTCGCCTTCCTCCAGCTCTCCGGCGGCAGCACCGGAGTGCCGAAGCTGATCCCGCGCACCCACGACGACTACATCTACTCGCTGCGCGGCTCGGTCGAGCTGTGCGGCCAGGACCCGGACAGCGTGTACCTGTGCGTGCTGCCC
Organism: Kitasatospora sp. NPDC058046; assembly: GCF_042885595.1. Lineage (NCBI taxonomy): Bacteria > Bacillati > Actinomycetota > Actinomycetes > Kitasatosporales > Streptomycetaceae > Kitasatospora > Kitasatospora sp. NPDC058046. The sequence goes on along the minus strand of NZ_JBHVRS010000003.1, from coordinate 191,757 downwards.
GCCGCCCACAACTTCCCGCTCAGCTCGCCGGGTTCGCTCGGCACGCTGTACGCCGGCGGTCGGGTGGTGCTCTGCCCGCAGCCCGCCCCCGAGACGGCCTTCCCGCTGATCGAGCGCGAGGGCGTGACCATCACCGGGCTGGTGCCGCCGCTCGCGCTGCTCTGGCTGGACGCCGCCGAGCGCGGTGTCCGCGGCTACGAGAGCCTGGAGGTGCTGCTGGTCGGCGGCGCCAAGTTCAGCGAGGAGGCGGCCCGGAGGGTGCGCCCGGTGCTGGGCTGCACGCTCCAGCAGGTGTTCGGGATGGCCGAGGGTCTGGTCAACTACACCCGGCTGGACGACCCGGAGGAGCTGGTCACCACCACCCAGGGCCGGCCGATCTCGCCCGACGACGAGGTCCGGGTCGTTGACGACCAGGACCGGGACCTGCCCGACGGCGCCACCGGCCACCTGCTCACGCGCGGCCCGTACACCATCCGCGGCTACTGGAACGCGCCCGGGCACAACGCCGACTCCTTCACGGCGGACGGCTTCTACCGCACCGGGGACCTGGTCCGGCGCACCCCCACCGGCCACCTGGTGGTCGAGGGACGGGCCAAGGACCAGATCAACCGGGGCGGGGAGAAGGTCGCCGCCGAGGAGATCGAGAACCACCTGCTCGCGCACCCCGCGGTGCACGACGCGGCGGTGGTGTCGATGCCCGACCCGTACCTGGGCGAGCGCACCTGCGCGTACGTGGTGCTGCGCGCCGAGAGTCGTGAACAGCCCCCGAAGAGCGTCGAGTTGAAGCGGTTTGTGCGACAGCGCGGGCTCGCCGAGTACAAGGTGCCGGACCGGGTCGAGTTCGTCGCCGCCTTCCCGGCCACCGGGATCGGGAAGGTCAGCAAGAAGGAGCTGCGGGCCGCGATCGCGGCCTCGCTGACCACCGGCTGACGCCTCCGTCCTTCGTCGCCACCTCGCCACATCTAGCTAAGGAACACCACCGTGGGCCTGCCCCGCATTCCCCGCTATCCCATGCCCGCCGCCGAGGAGCTGCCCGCCAACCGGGTCTCCTGGGCGGTCGACCCGGCGCGCGCCGTCCTGCTGGTGCATGACCTGCAGAACCACTTCCTGGACGCCTTCGACGCCGAGGCCGAACCGCTGCCCGAACTCCTCGGCAACGTCCAGGCGTTGGCGGAGGCCGCGCGTGCCGCCAGCGTGCCCGTCGTGTACTCGGCGCAGCTCGGCGGACAGAGCCCGGCCGAGCGCGGGCTGCAGCAGGACTTCTGGGGCCCGGGCATCCCGGCCGACCCGCGGGCCACCGCGATCGCCGACGCCGTCGCTCCCGCGTCGGGCGACACCGTGCTGACCAAGTGGAAGTACAGCGCCTTCGTGCGCACCGAGTTGGAGCAGCTGCTGCGCGAGCAGGGGCGGGACCAGCTGGTGATCACCGGCGTGTACGCGCACATCGGGGTGCAGGTGACCGCCTGCGACGCCTGGATGCGGGACGTGCAGGCCTTCGTGGTGGCCGACGCGGTCGCCGACTTCGGCCCGGCGGAGCACCGCGGTGCGCTGGCCTGGGTGGCCGGGCGCTGCGGGATGGTCGCCACGGCGGAGACCGTGCTCGGGGCGATGGCTCCGGCCGCAGCGGCGGCCGGCCTGGACGCCACGGCCGGCTTGGACGCCGCAGGCGTCGACGTGCTCGAAGGGGTGGGCGGCAAGTGACGGGTACGGGCTTCACGGTGGAGCGGATCCGGGTCGAGGTCGCCGACCTGCTCGGCGAGGACCCGGCGGAGATCCCGCTGGACGAGAACCTGGTCGACTGGGGGCTGGACTCCATCCGGCTGATGACCCTCGCCGGGCGCTGGCAGGAGGCAGGCGCCGAGGTGGCGTTCGTCCAGCTCGCGGAGCGCCCGGCGATCGAGGCCTGGGCCGAGCTGCTGGGCGCGGCGTGATGGCGGCGGGGGTGGGCGAGGCGCTGCGGGACCCCGTGCGGGATCCGCTCCGGGAGCCGGTTCGGGCTGGAGCCCGGGATTCGGCCCGCGGGGCGGTGCTGCCCGAGGTGCCCGAACTGCCTCCGCTGCCGCGTCGGACGGTGCGCTACCCGGCCACCACCGCGGTGGGGCCGGTCGAGGCGCAGGCGGCGCGGACGCCGGACGCGCCGGCGCTGGTGCTCGCGGGCGGGGAGACCGTCGGCTACCGGGAGTTGAACGCCTCGGCCAACCGGCTGGCGCGCGCCCTGGCCGCCCGTGGGGCCCGTCCGGGTGCGGTGGTCGGCCTGGCGGCGTTCCGCCGTCCGGCGGAGCTGGTGACGGCGCTGCTGGCGGTGGCGAAGTCGGGTGCGGCGTACCTTCCGCTGGACCCGTCGGACACGCCCGGGCGGCGCGAGCGGCTGCTCGCGGAGAACGCTCCGGTCTGCGTGCTGGGGGAGGGGGTGCCGGGGGCGCTGGCCGGGCTGGAGACGGAGGGCGAGCTGCCCACCGACCCGCCCCGGGCGCTGACCCCGCACCATCTGCTCTGCGTCGGGTACGGCCCGGGCGGGCGCCCGAGCGCCGTCCGGCTCACCCACGCCGAGGCGGACCGCCGGGTGCGCGAGCTCCAGGCGGCCCACCCGCTCGGGCCGGGCGACCGGGTGCTACAGCTGGGCCTGCCGCTCTGGGAGTACCTGTGGCCGCTGCGGACCGGCGCCGCCGTGGTGCTCGCCGACCCGTGGCAGGAGGGCGAGGTCGGGGCGCTGGTGCGGGAGTTGGGCGTGACGGCGGTGCGGGTGGCACCCGGGGTGCTGCTCGGGGGGTGAGCGGGATCCGGGTGCCGGGGGGCGACGGCTGACGGAAGACGGTCGACGGGTAACAGATGACAGATGACAGATGACAACTTTCAGCGAACAGATTTCGTTATCTGTTCGCTGAAAGTTGTCGGCCGTCATTCGTTCGTCGCCGCCGCCGACTCCGCCGACTCCGCCGCAAGATCCGCCGCCAGGTCCGCCGCCGTCCACGCCATCGCCACCGCGCCGTCCAGCACCGCCCGCTCCGCCTCCGCGCCCAGTGCCGCCTCGGCGAACGCCGCCTCGTGCGGGGCGCAGGCGCCGCCGGTGATGTCCAGCACCGGATGGATCGACGGCACCGCGTGCGACACGTTCCCCATGTCCGTACAGGCGAAGGGTCCGCTCTCGACCGGTTCCGGCCGGCCGAGCGCCGCCGCGTTGGCCCGCCACAGCGTCAGCAGCCGGGGGTCGGAGCGCATGTCCAGGTAGTCCGGCTCGGGGCGGGTCAGTTCCACCTCGCAGCCGGTGGCGAGTGCCCCGGCGCGGAAGCAGTCCTCGACCCGGGAGCGCAGTTCGGCGAGGTCCTCGGCCGCCGAGGCCCGGATCTCGTACTCGGCGCTCGCGCTGTCCGGGATCAGGTTCGGCGCCGTGCCGGCCGCCGTGGTGATGCCGTGCACCCGCCACTGCGGCGGGAGGTGCTGGCGCAGCAGCCCGATCGCGACCTGGGCGACGGTGAGCGCGTCGGCGGCGTTGCGCCCCCGGTGCGGGTCGAGGCTCGGGTGGGCGGCGTGCCCGGTGTAGCGGACGGAGAGCGTGCCGAGGGCGAAGGAGCGGAAGTCGGCGACCTCGACGGGGCAGGGGTGGACCATCATCGCCGCGTCCACCCCGTCGAACGCCCCGGCCTCCAGCAGCAGGGCCTTGCCCGCCCCGCGTTCCTCGGCCGGCGCGCCGATCACCCGTACGGTGAGCCCGAGTTCGTCCGCGTACGGGGCGAGCCCGAGCGCCGCGCCGATCCCGGCGGCGGCGATCAGGTTGTGCCCGCAGGCGTGGCCGAGTCCGGGCAGGGCGTCGTACTCGCAGACCAGCGCGACGGTGACCGGCCCGCTGCCGAGGCGTGCGTCGAAGGCGGTGGCCAGGCCGTGGGCGGGCGCGGTGACCGAGTAGCCGTGCGCGCGCAGCAGTTCGGAGCACCAGGCGGCGGCCAGGTGCTCCTCGAAGGCGGTCTCGGGGTGGGCGTGGATGCGGTGGCTGAGCGCGAGGAGTTCCGCCCGCAGGGCGAGGACGCGCTCGCGCACGGCCCGCTTGGCGGCGCTGGGTCCGGTGGGTTCGGCGGGCCCGGTTGGTTCGGCGGGCCCGGTTGGTTCGGCGGGCCCGGTTGGTTCGGTGGCTTCGGCGCCCTGCGGCAGCGGTTCGGTCTGGGGCACGGGTGGCATCTCCGGGGTGTCAGGGGCCCGACCCTGCGGGGCCGTTGACCAGATCATATGAACTTAGATTAGGCTAACCTAAGTAAGGCGTTCCGGATCCCCCGAGGAGCTCTCCACCCCATGCCTGCCGTCGAAACCCAGATCGCCGACAGTCAGACCGTCGACAGCCAGATCGCCGACAGTCGGGCCGGCCACAGCCGGACCGTCGACGGTCAGGCCGCCGACGTCCCCCTGCTCGCCGCCCAGGCCGCCATCTGGTACGCCCAGGCCCTCGACCCCGACAGCCCGGTCTACAACACCGGAGACGCCGTCGAGATCACCGGCCCGCTCGACGAGGAACGGTTCGAGCAGGCGCTGCGGCAGGCGGTGGAGGAGGCCCAGGCGCTGAGCGCCGTCATCGTCACCGGCCCGGACGGCACGCCCCGCCAGCGGCTGAGCCCCGGCCGTCACTGGCCGCTGCACCGCCTGGACCTGCGCACCGCCGCCGACCCGGCCGCCGAGGCCGAGGCCTGGATGCGCGCCGACCTCGCCCGCCCGGCCGATCTCGCCGAGGGCCCGCTGTTCACCCACGCGCTCATCCGGCTCACCGGGGACCGCCGGCTCTGGTACCGCCGCATCCACCACCTCGCCGTCGACGCCTACGCGTTGACCCTCCTCGGCGACCGGGTCGCGGCCCTCTACACCGCCCGCACCGCCGGCACCGAACCCGCGCCGAACCCCTTCGCCGACCTCGCCGAGGCCGCCGCCGAGGAGGCCGCCTACCGGGAGAGCGCGCAGTACGGGGCCGACCGAGCCCACTGGTCGGCCCGGATGGCCGACGCCGACACCCCGGCCACCCTCCCGGGCACCCCCGATCCCGGCGCGTCCCCCGATCCCGGCGCGTCCCCCGGGCACGGCACGTCCCCCGATCCCGGCGCGTCCGGCGCATCGATCCGCCTCACCGCCGAGCTGCCCGCCGGCACCCGCGACCGCCTGGAGCGCGCCGCCGACGCCGTCCGCGCCACCTGGGCCGAACTGCTCCTCGCCGCCGCGGCCGGCTACCTGCACCGCCTGACCGGCACCCAGGACGTCGTCCTCGGCCTGCCGCTCGCCAACCGCCGCGGCCCGGCCGCCCTGCGCACCCCCGTCGCCGCCGCCAACGTGCTCCCGCTGCGCCTCGCCGTCCGCCCCGCCGACAGCGCCGAGGCCCTGCTGCGCGCCGTGGTCCGCGAACTGCGCGCCGTCCGCCGCCACCAGCGCTACCCGCTGGAGGAGTTGCGCCGCGACCTCGGCCGCACCGGCGACCGCCGCGCCCTGTTCGGCCCGATGGTCAACATCAAGGCCTTCGAGAGCGACCTCGACCTGGCCGGTCTGCCCGGCACCGTCCGCAACCTGGCCGCCGGTCCGGTCGACGACCTCGCCCTGAACGTCTCGCCCGGCCCGGACGGCGCGCTGCGCCTGGTCATCGACGCCGACCCGGCCCGCTATGGGGCCGCCTCCCTCGCCGCCCACCGCGACGGCCTGCTGCGCTACCTCGACGCCCTCGCCGACCTGCTGCTCACCGACCCCCGGACGCCCGTCGCCCGGATCGACCTGCTCGACCAGGACGGCCTGCGCCGCGCCACCGAAGGCCGTACCGAGCCCCCGGTCGAGCGGACCGTGCCCGAGCTGTTCGCCGCCCAGGCCGCCCGCACCCCGGAGGCCGTCGCCGTCCGCTCCGGCGCGGCCGCGCTGACCTACCGGCAGCTCGACGCCGCCGCCAACCGGCTCGCCCACCGGCTGACCGCCCTCGGCGTCAAGGACGGCGCACCGGTCGCGATCGCCCTGCCGCGCGGCACCGACACCCTGGTGGCGATGTTCGCCGTCCTCAAGGCGGGCGGCGCCTGCGTCTCCCTCGACCTCGCCCACCCCGAGCGGCGCCTCGCCGCCGTGCTGGCCGACGCCCGCCCGGTCTGCGCGATCGGCACCGCCGAGGCCCTCGCCGGGCTCGGCCTGCCCGCCGGCCTGCCCGTCGTCCGCCCGCAGGACGCGGCCGGCGAGCCCGACACCGCCCCGCCCGCGCCCCGACTCGGCCAGCCCGCCTACGTGTTGCACACCTCGGGCTCCACCGGCCGCCCCAAGGGGGTGGTGGTCACCCACGCCTCGCTGGCCAACCTGCACGCCGGCCTCGGCGAGGACCACGTCGCCCCCGCCCTGCGCCGCGCCGGCCGGGACCGGCTGCGCGTCGCCCACAGCGCCTCGTTCGCCTTCGACGCCTCCTGGGACCCGGTGCTCTGGATGGTCCACGGCCACGAGCTCCACCTGCTGGACGACGCCACCTACCGCGACCCGGCCGCGCTCGCCGCCCACCTCGACCGCGAGCGCGTCGACTACCTCGACCTCACCCCCTCCTACCTCGAAGTCCTGATCGCCGAAGGCATCCTGGACGAGGGCCGGCACCGCCCGTCCGTCCTCGTGGTCGGCGGCGAGGCCACCCCGCCCGCCCTCTGGCAGCGCCTGGCCGCCGTCCCTGGCCTGCACCCGGTCGACCTCTACGGCCCGACCGAGACCACCGTCGACGCCTACGCCTGGACCCCGGGCCCGGACGGCGCCCCGCGCGGCCGGGTGGTGCGCGGCTCCCGCGCCTACGTCCTGGACGGCTCGCTGCGCCCCGTGCCCGACGGCGTCACCGGCGAGCTGTACGTGGCCGGCGCCTGCCTGGCCCGCGGCTACCTCGGCCGCCCCGACCTCACCGCCGAACGCTTCCTCGCCGACCCCTTCGGCCCGCCCGGCAGCCGGATGTACCGCACCGGCGACCTCGCCCGGCGCCGCCCCGACAACACCCTGGAGTTCCTCGGCCGGGCCGACGACCAGGTGAAGATCCGCGGCTTCCGGATCGAGCCCGGCGAGATCGCCGCCGTCCTCGCCGAACTCCCGGGCGTCGCCCAGGCCGTGGTGATCGCCCGCCCCGGCCCGCAGGGCAAGCGCCTGCTCGGCTACGCCGTCCCGGAGAGCGGCAGCACGCCCGATCCGGACGGGCTGCGCGCCGCGCTCGCCGCCCGGCTGCCCGCGCACATGGTCCCGGCGGCCGTCCTGCTGCTGGACGAACTGCCGCGCACCGCCCACGACAAGCTCGACCACCGGGCCCTGCCCGAGCCCGCCGCGGCCACCGAGGGCACCGCGGCGGCCACGCCCCGGGAGGAGCTGGTCTGCGGCCTGTTCGCCGAGGTCCTCGGCCTGCCGCAGGCACCCGGCCGGGAGGCCTCCTTCTTCGACCTCGGCGGCCACTCGCTGCTCGCCGGCCGCCTCGCCGCCCGGCTGCGCGAGACCTTCGCCGCCCCGGTCGGCTTCGCCGACGTGTTCCGGCAGCCGACCCCGGTCGGCCTCGTCGAACTGCTCGACCAGGCCGTCCTGTTCGACCCGGCGGAGCCCGAGCACCGCCCCGCCCTGGTGCCCGTGCCGCGCACCGGGCGGATGCCGCTCTCGCCCGCCCAGCGCGGGCTCTGGTTCCTGCACCGCCTCGAAGGCCCCAGCCCCACCTACAACATCCCGCTGGCGCTCACCCTCACCGGCCCGCTCGACCGGCACGCCCTCAGTCTCGCGCTCGGCGACCTCGTCGCCCGGCACGAAGTCCTGCGCACCGTCTACGGGGAGGAGCCGGACGGCACGCCGTACCAGCGCATCCTCTCCGAGTTCCGGCCCGAACTTCACGGGAGCACCGGAGAGCTGGGCGATGAAGTCCGGTACGCCTTCGACCTGACCGCCGAACCGCCGCTGCGCGCGAGCCTGTTCACCGACGGCCCCGAGCGGCACACCCTGCTCCTGCTGCTCCACCACATCGCGGGCGACGGCGCCTCCACCACCCCGCTGCTGCGCGACCTGGCCGTCGCCTACGGCGCCCGGAGTGCCGGTCGGGATCCGGAACTGCCGGAACTCGCCGTCCAGTTCGCCGACCACGCGGCCTGGCAGCGGGAGCGGCTCGGCACCGCCGACGCGCCCAGCCCGCTCGCCGCCCGGCAGGTGGAGCACTGGCGCGCCGCGCTCGCCGGACTGCCCGACCAGCTGGAGCTTCCGCTCGACCGCCCCCGTCCGGCCGTCGCCGGCCACCAGGGGGCCACCGTGCCCTTCGCGCTCGGCGCCGAGGCGCACACCGCCCTGGCCGGGCTCGCCCGGGCCGCCGACAGCACCGTCTTCATGGCCGTCCAGGCCGGGCTCGCCGCCCTGCTCACCCGGCACGGCGCCGGCACCGACATCCCGGTCGGCACCCCGGTGGCCGGCCGGGAGGACGAGGAGACCGCCGCACTGGTCGGCTACTTCGTCAACTCGGTGGTGCTGCGCACCGACACGTCCGGCGACCCGACCTTCCGCGAGCTGCTGGCCCGGGTCCGCGGCACCGTGCTCGCCGCGCACGAGCACGCCGAACTGCCCTTCGACCGCCTGGTCGAGGAGCTCAACCCGGCCCGCTCGCTCGCCCGCCACCCGCTGTTCCAGGTGATGCTGGCCTGGCAGAGCCGCCCGGACGAGCGGACCGCCCTGGGTGGCGGCCTCACCGCCGACATCGCCGCGATCCCCAGCGGCACCGCCAAGTTCGACCTCACCCTGAACGCCGGGGAACTGCCCGGCGGCGGCATCGGCGGCTTCCTGGAGTACCGCACCGACCTCTTCGACGGCGCCACCGTGGCCGCCCTCGGGGAGCGCCTGACCCGGCTGCTCACCGCCGCCGCGAGCGCCCCCGACACCCCGATCGGCCTGCTGCCGCTGATCAGCGAGGAGGAGCGGCGGCGCGCCCTGGTCGAGTGGAACGGCCCGTCGGTGGACACGTCTTCGGACGCCACCCTGCCCGAGCTCTTCGAGGCGGCCGCCGCCGCCCATCCGCACGCCGTGGCGGTGGGCTACCGGGACGAGCAGCTCGACTACACCGAACTCGCCGCCCGTGCGGACCGGTTGGCCCGGCTGCTGGCCGCCGAAGGCATCGGTCCCGGCACCATCGTCGCGCTCGCCCTGCCGCGCTCGCTCGAACTCGTCGTCGCCCTGCTGGCGGTGGCCAAGTCCGGCGCCGCCTACCTGCCGCTCGACCCCGACTACCCGGCCGACCGACTCGCCTACATGCTGGCCGACGCCACCCCGGCCGCCCTGCTCACCGACCGCGCCACCGCGCCCCGGCTGCCCGCCCACGAGGTGCGGCAACTCCTGGTCGACGGGCCGGAGTCCGCCGCCTTCCCGGCCGTCCCGCTGGAGCAGCACGAGCGCACCCGCCCGCTGCGCGCCGAGGACACCGCGTACGTCATCTACACCTCCGGTTCCACCGGCCGGCCCAAGGGCGTGCCGGTCACCCACCGCAACGTGGTCCGGCTGTTCGGCGCCACCGACCACTGGTTCGGCTTCGGCGCCGAGGACGTGTGGACGCTGTTCCACTCCTACGCCTTCGACTTCTCGGTCTGGGAGCTGTGGGGCGCCCTGCTGCACGGCGGCCGACTGGTCGTCGTCCCGCACCTGGTCAGCCGCGACCCGGCGGCCTTCCTGGACCTGCTCGCCCGCGAGCGGGTCACCGTGCTCAACCAGACGCCGTCCGCCTTCTACCAGCTCAGCGCCGCCGACCGGGACCGCCCCGGCAGCGAACTCGCCCTGCGCTACGTGGTGTTCGGCGGCGAGGCGCTCGAACTCGCCCGGCTGGACGACTGGTACGACCGGCACGCCGAGGACGCGCCCACGCTGGTCAACATGTACGGCATCACCGAGACCACCGTGCACGTCTCGTACATCGCCCTGGACCGGGCGAGCGCCGCCGCCGGGAGCAGCAGCACCATCGGCGTCAACATCCCCGACCTGCGGGTCTACGTCCTCGACCAGCACCTCCAGCCCGTCCCGCCCGGTGTCACCGGCGAGATGTACGTGGCCGGGGCGGGCCTGGCCCGCGGCTACCTCGGCCGCCCCGAGCTGTCCGCCACCCGCTTCGTCGCCGACCCGTACGCCGCGCTGTTCGGCGAGCGCGGCACCCGGATGTACCGCTCGGGGGACCTCGCCCGGCGCCGCGCCGACGGCGTCCTGGAGTACTTCGGCCGGGCCGACCAGCAGGTCAAGCTGCGCGGCTTCCGGATCGAACTCGGCGAGATCGAGGCCGTGCTGGCCGCCCACCCGGCCGTCGCCGACGCCGCCGTGGTGGTGCGGGAGGACGTGCCGGGGGACAAGCGGCTGGTCGGCTACGCGGTCTCCCCGGTCGGCGCCGTGGGACCGCTCGGCACCGCCACCCCGGACGAGCTGCGCGCCCACGCCGCCGCCGAACTGCCCGCCCACATGGTGCCCTCCGCCGTCGTCCTGCTCGACCGCCTCCCGCTGACCGCCAACGGCAAGCTCGACCGCCGCGCCCTGCCCGCCCCCGAGGCCCCCGCCGCAGGCGCCGGCCGCCCGCCGCGCACCCCGCGCGAGCAGCAGCTGTGCGAACTGTTCGCCGAGGTGCTGGGCGTGGCCTCGGTCGGCGTCGAGGACGATTTCTTCGCACTCGGCGGGCACTCGCTGCTGGTCGTGCGGCTCGCCGGGCGGATCCGCGAGGTGCTCGGACTGGAGGTCGGCATCGGCGCGCTGTTCCAGGCGTCGACCGTGGCCGCCCTGGACGCCGCCCTCGCGGCGGGCGCGCCCGGCGCCGACGCCCTGGACGTGCTGCTGCCGCTGCGGCCCGTCGCCCCCGGCCGGCAGCGCCCGCTGTTCGCCGTCCACCCGGCCGGCGGCCTCAGCTGGTGCTACACCGGCCTGATCCGCAACCTGCCCGGCGAGGTGCCGATCTACGGCCTCCAGGCCCAGGGCGTCGGTGCCGCCACCGCCGAACTCCCGCTGCCGGAAACGCTGGAGGAGCTGGCCGCGCACTACGCCGACCGGCTGCGCGAGGTCCAGCCGGAGGGCCCGTACCGGCTGCTCGGCTGGTCCACCGGCGGGATCATCGCGCACGCGGTGGCCGTCCGGCTCCAGGAGCTGGGCCATGAGGTCGAGTTGCTCGCCATCCTGGACGCCTACCCGGCCGAGGGCTTCCGCGAGCTGCCCGTCCCCGACCAGGCCGAGGCGCTGGAGGCGCTGCTCACCATGGGCGGCTTCGGACCGGAGGACCTCGACGGCCTGCCGCTCGAACTCGGCGCCGTCACCGCGCTGTTGCGCCGCGAGGGCAGCCCGCTCGCCGGGCTGGACGAGAGCACCGTGGCCGCGCTGAACCGGATCTACCTCAACACCAACCACCTGGTGCGCGGCTACGACCACCGCCGCTTCGACGGCGACGTGCTGTTCTTCCGCGCCACCGTCGACACCATCGACGACACCCTGGTGCCCGAGCTGTGGACGCCGTACGTGTCCGGCCGGATCGCCAACACGGACGTGGCCTGTTCCCACAAGGACATGACCCTGCCCGAGCCGATCGCGCACATCGCGAGCGTGATCGCCGACCACCTCAAGCAGTCCGACAAGCAGTCCGACAAGAAGACCGACGATGGAGAAGACCACCGATGAGTGACGCCCCCGCCAACCCCTTCGACGCCGACGGCGAGTTCCTCGCGCTCGTCAACGCCGAGGGACAGCACTCCCTGTGGCCCGCCTTCGCCGCCGTCCCGGCCGGTTGGACCGTCGCCCACGGCCCCTGCGAGCGGCCAGCCGCCCTGGAGTGGATCACCGCGCACTGGACCACGCTGTGACCCCTCCGGCAACCCCTCCGGCGGTCCAGGCCCCGGCGCGCCCCCTGCTCGCGGGGCGCGCCGCGGTGGTGGTCGTCTACACGGCCGCGATGTGCATGAACGGCCTGGACTCGACCATCGTCAACCCGGCGCTGTTCAGCATCGCCGAGGACTTCGGCCGCCCGGTCTCGGCGGCGAACGCCGTGGAGACCGCCTTCCTGGTCGGCCTCGCCCTCGGGCTGCCGGTGGCCGGCTGGCTCGGCGACCGGTACGGCGTCAAGCGGGTCTTCCTCGGCTCGCTCGCCGCCTTCACCCTCGCCTCCGCGCTCTGTGCGGCGGCGCCCGGCCTGGGCACGCTGTCCGCCGCCCGGGCCGTCCAGGGCGTGGCCGGCGGGCTGCTCACACCGGTCGGGATGACCCTGCTGTTCCGGGCCTTCGCCCCGCACGAGCGGGCCGGCCTGGGCCGCATCCTGATCGTCCCGACCGCGCTGATGCCCGCCCTCGGGCCGCCGCTCGGCGGCTTCCTCACCGAACACCTCTCCTGGCACTGGCTGTTCCTGGTCAACGTGCCGATCGGCGCGGCCGCCGTGCTGATCGGGCTGATCGGCCTGCGCGGTGAACAGGAGCCCCCGGCCGGCCGCTTCGACACCACCGGCTTCCTGCTCGCCACCCCCGGCCTGGGGCTGCTCACCTACGCCCTCGGCTTCGGCCCGGCGCACGGCTGGACCTCCCCGGGGGTGGCCCTCGGCGGACTGCTCGGCCTGGTCCTGCTGGGCGCCGCCGTACGGCACCAACTGCGCACCGCCGAACCCCTGGTGGACCTGCGGCTGCTCGCCGACCGCACCTTCGGCACGGCGAGCTGGCTGGCCCTGCTGACCTCGGCCGGGTTGATGGGCGCCCTGTTCGTGCTGCCGCTGCTCTACCAGGCGGCGCGCGGCGCCACCGCCCTGGACGCCGGGCTGAGCGTCTTCCCGGAAGCCATCGGCCTGATGGCCGCCTCGCAGGTGGTGGACCGCCTGCTGCCCCGCCTCGGCCCGCGCCGGCTGGCCGTGCCCGGGCTGCTGCTGGCGGCGGCCGTGCTGGCCGCGCTCGGCTTCGCGGAGAACCCGTGGGCCGTACGGGCGTTGATGTTCGCCGCCGGACTGGTGCTGGGCACCGCCGTGCTCACCGTCCAGATCGCCGGCTTCGCCGACGTCCCGCCGCCCGCGATGGGCCGCGCGATGGGCCTGTTCACCATTCTGCGCACCCTCGGCGGCGCCCTCGGCATCGCCGCCACCGCGGCCCTCATCGGCGCGTTCGGCGACGGCGCGGGCGCCGGGCCCTACCGGCTCGCCCTCGGGCTCACGGCGGCCCTGGTCGCCGCCGGCGCCCTCCTGGCCGTCCGCCTCCCGGTCGACGCCCCGGGCCCGCCGCCGGAGGACTGAGCCCGCAGGTGGTGGTCGTCCGCCCGCCTGCGTCGTGCGGCCCGGCGGACGACCACCGCACCGGGCACGGGAGCAACGCCACCGTGCCGGATCGTCCCGCCGACCGACCCCGACAACGACTCGAGCGGGAAGCCCATCCGCGACTACCCGCGGATGGGCTTCCCGCTCTACCCGGTCGTGGACCCCTGAGGAAGACGGTGACGCCGTTCCCGGATCCCGACCGCGACCGCCGGCGGCGATCAGGGGTGAGGTCCCCGATCGCCGCCGACCGCCCGCGGACCGGCTGGTCCGCAGGTCACCGGCCGCCCAGCAGGTGGGCGAGCCCGTCGGCCAGGCCACCGCGCCAACAGGCGTAGTCGTGGCCGCCGTTGAACTCGCGGTAGGCGAGGTCGTAGCCGCGGGCGGTGAGGACGTCGCGCAGGTGGCGGTTCTGGGGGAGCAGCATCCACTCCTGGAGCCCGACCTCGATCCAGAAGCGGGCCGGGCGCCGCTGTTCGGCGGCGAGGCGGCGGGTCAGCCACTCGCTGCCGACGTCGAACTCGGTTTCGTCGGGCCACCAGAAGGAGCCGGACTGGGAGAGCGCGTTGCCGAAGCGCTCCGGGCGGCGGTAGGCCGCGTAGGCGGCGGTGAGGCCGCCCGCGCTCTGGCCCGCGACCACGGTGTCGGCGGGGTCGGTGCTCGCGCCGAACTCCGTTGCGGCCCAGGGGAGGAGGCGGTCGGCGAGGAGGTCGACGAAGGCCGGGTTGCAGCTCAGGTCGTCCGGCCGCTGCGGGCCCATGGTGTGCACGAGCAGGGCGATGGTCGGCGGGATCGCACCGTCCGCCGCCAGGTTGTCGAGGGTGTCGCCGACGGACAGCACCCCGCCCCACATCTCGCCGTCCAGCAGCACCGCGACCGGGTACGGTCCGCCGTCCGCGCGGTGCCCGGCCGGGAGGTGGACGTCCACCCGCCGGCCGGCCGCCGTGTGCGCGACGGTCCGCCCGCGCGGCACGCCCTCGCGCCGCGCCACGTACGGCTGCGCGGGCGCGGCGGGCAGGCTGAGCACGGAGGAGGGGTGCCGGCCGTCGCGGGCGGGCAGCCGGGGTTCGGTGTCGTACGGGTCGGGGCGGGCCCGGTCCAGGACGCGCAGCCAGTCGGCGCGGGTGGTGCCGGGGGCCTCGCCCCGGAAGGGGTACAGCTGGTAGGAGGCGCGGTGGTCCTCGCGCAGCCGGTAGGTGATCGACCAGCTTCCATCGGCCTGACGCTCCATCAGGTGCGGTGTCAGGTCCCCGGCGTGGCGGTCCTTGTCGGTGACGGTGTGCAGCAGGGCGAGCACGCCGTCGCAGTCGGCCTCCCGGTGGGTGAAGGTGACCAGGCGGTAGGCGGGGTCGTCGGGGTCGAGGGCGACGACGGGCGGGGCTTCCACGGTGGGTTCTCCAGAGGTGGTCACGCGGGGCTGCCCTTGCGGCTGAGCAGCACCCAGAGCAGGAACGGGCCGCCGAGGACGGTGGTGACGATGCCGACGGGGATCTCCACCCCGCCGAGCAGCACCCGTCCCAGGGTGTCCGCGAGGACGACGAGCAGGGCGCCGGTGAGGGCCGAGCCGAGCACCGGCACCCGTGCGGGTCCGGCCAGCCGCCCGGCGACCACCGGCGCGGCCAGTGCCACGAAGCCGACCGGCCCGCAGACGCCGACCGCCAGTCCGGCCAGGGCGACGGCCAGCAGCAGGCAGGCGAGCCGCACCCGGCCCGGGTCGACGCCGAGCGCCGAGGCGACGCTGTCGTCGAAGCGCAGCACCGCCAGGCGCCGGGCCGCCACCAGGGCGAGCGGCACCAGTACGGCCAGCCCGACCAGGACGGGCGTGGCGATCGCGAGGTCCCGGCCGTTGAGGCTGCCGGAGGTCCAAACGTACAGCGATCCGGCCGAGTTGAGCGAGCGGCGGGCCAGCGCGACCTGGATCACCGCCGAGGCCAGCGCGGACATCGCGAGGCCGACGACCAGCACCCGGTAGCCGCGCGCGCCGAGCCCGCCGGAGACCAGGGTGACCACCAGGACGGCGGCCAGCGCGCCGAGCGGTCCGGCCCACCAAGCGCCGAAGGTGCCGGAGGCGGTGGCCGAGATCAGCACGGCCGCGGTCGCGCCGTCGTTGACGCCGAGGAGTTCGGGGGTGGCCAGGCGGTTGCGGGCGAGGGTCTGGGTCAGGCAGCCGGCCAGGCCGAGCGCGGCCCCGGCGGCGAGGGCGGCGACGATCCGGCCGAGTCGGAACTTCTGCACCAGCAGCACGTCGAGGCGGTCGCCGTAGCCGAACACGGCCTGGAAGGTGCGGCCGAGGTCGAGTTCGCTCTGCCCGGCGTGGGCGGCGACCACCACGGCGGCGAGCAGGGCGGCGGCCAGGCCGAGCGAGGCGGCCAGCGCCCGGTGGGGGAGCAGCAGCGACCAGGCGCCGTACCGCAGTGCCAGGTCAGGCTTCGGGGCGGGCGGTTCGGCCCGCCGTCCGGCCGGCGGGGTGGCCTCGGCCGGGGCGCTGAGGGCGAGCGCGGCGGAGCGCCGGGAGCGGACGATGGCGATCAGGGCCGGGGCGCCGACGAGGGCGACGATCACCGACACCGGCGCCTCGTACGGCCTGGCCACCACCCGGGCCAGCACGTCGGCGCCGGTCAGCACGGCCGCGCCGAACAGTCCGGCGAGCAGGGTGAGTCGGCCGATCCGCGGACCGGCGAGGGACCGGGCGAGGAAGCCGGCCAGCAGGCCGAGGAAGGACACCGGCCCGGCCAGGGCGACCGCGGAGGCGGTCAACAGGGTGACCGCGACGGCGACCGCGGCCCGGGTGGCGCCGGGGCGGTGGCCGAGGCCGCGGGCCAGGTCGTCGCCGAGCGCCAGGGCGGTGAGCGGCCGGGTGGTGAGCGCGGCGAGCAGGAAGCCGGCGCCGAGGACGGGGGTGAGCCGGGCGAGTGTGCTCCAGCCCTCCACCCCGGCCAGTGAGCCGAGCACCCAGACCCGGTAACGGTCGTAGGCCTCTGGTGAGTTGACGATCAGCACACCGGTGAGCCCGCCGAAGGTGGCGCCGACCGCGGAGCCGCCCAGCACCAGCCGCATCGGCGAGCCGCCGCCCCGGCTGCCCGCGATCAGCAGCACCAGCGCGCTGGCGAGCACGGCGCCGCCGAAGGCGAAGGCGAGGTAGCCGTAGGAGCTCTGGACGCCGAGTACGGCGATGCCGAGCACGACGCCCAGCGAGGCGCCGGCGTTGACGCCGAGCAGGCCGGTCTCGGCCAGCGGGTTGCGGGTGACGGACTGCAGCTGCGCCCCGGCGACGCCGAGCGCCGCGCCGACCAGCAGCGCGGTGAGGGTGCGCGGCAGTCGCAGGTCGCCGACGACCAGGGCCAGTCGGCCGTCGGCGCGGGCGCCGTCGTGGTTGAGCAGGTAGTCCAGCACCCGGCCGGGGCCGACCTCGCCGGCGCCGACCGACAGCGAGAGCGCGGCCAGGGCGAGCAGGAGCACCACCGCCGCCGTGACGGCCGGCCAGGTGGGGCGGGTGCCCTCCGGGCGGCCCCCGGGCCCCTCCGGGCGGCCCCCGGGCCGTCGGGGCTCCGGCGCGGTGGCGGGGGGCGCCTTGGTGACGCCGGCTTGCGACAATGTCATAAGGTAAGGCTAACCTAATGGTCGAGTCCGTCCCACGGGGCCCCTCCGCCCCGCCGAACGACCCGGACGCTGCTCAACTCCCGTACCACCGTTGCCCGGAGGCACCCATGCCGTTCGCCCGTCGCCCGCTCAGCCCCGTCCGCCGCCGTGCGGCCCAGGCGCTGGCCGTCACCGGGGCGGCCGCGCTCCTGCTCACCGGCTGCGGCTCCTCCGGCTCCTCCTCGGGTTCGTCCACGGCCGCCTCCCCGGCGGCCGACGCGGCGGGCGGCGGAAAGGGCGGCGACACCGGCAAGCGCACCGTCAAGGACGCCACCGGCAAGGCCGTCGAGGTCCCCGCCGAGCCCAAGCGGATCGTCACCCTCACCCAGGAGGACCTGGACGCGGTGCTCGCCCTCGGCGTCAAGCCGGCCGGCATCACCAACGGCCAGGGGCTGGCCGAGCCGCCCGCGTACCTCAAGGACAAGGTGCAGGGCGTCCCGGTGGTCGGGAACCTGCTCCAGCCCGTGATGGACAAGGTGATCGCGGCCAAGCCCGACCTGATCCTGGCCGGCGACATGCAGGACGAGCAGGTGCTCAAGCAGCTGCGCGAGATCACCCCCGCCACGCTGGTCACCATGGCGCCCACCGACGACTGGAAGCTCGCCTTCCGGGGCATCGGCAACGCCGTCAACAAGCTCGACCAGGCCAACAAGGTGATCGGCGACTACGAGGCCAAGGCCGCCAAGGCGGGCGGCGAGCTCGGCAAGAACAAGGGCGCCGCCGTCTCCATCGTCCGCTGGAACCCCACCGGCCCGAGCTGGATGGAGAAGAAGCAGTTCGCCAGCGGCGTCGCCCTGGACATGGGCCTGACCCGCCCGGCCGCGCAGGACAAGGACGGCAACGCCCACAGCCCGGCGCTCAGCCTGGAGAAGCTCAACGAGATCGACGGCGACTGGCTGTTCCTCTCCACCCTGACCGACGACGGCAAGACCGCGCTCAAGGACGTCCAGTCCAAGCCCGCGTACCAGGAGCTGGGCGCGGTGAAGAACAACCACGCCGTCACCGTGGACGGCTCGGTCTGGTCCACCCGGGGCGGCCCGCTCGCCGCGGACGTCGTCATCGGCGACCTCGCCAAGGCGCTCGGCGGCAGCTGAGCGGGCGCCGGTCGAGGGGGAGCTGCCATGGAGTTGACGATCCAGGGACTCAGCGCCGGCTATGGGCCGGGGCGCCCGGTGCTCGGCGGCGTCGACCTCACCGTCCCGGCCGGCCGGGTGGTGGCGGTGGTCGGGCCGAACGGCTGCGGGAAGTCCACCCTGCTGCGGTCCGTCGCGCGGCTGCACCGGCCGGACGGCGGGCGGGTCCTGGTCGGCGGCGAGGACGTGTGGCGGCTGCGCCCGCGCCAGGCCGCCCACCGGGTCGCGCTGCTGCCGCAGAGCCCGCAGGCCCCGGAGGCGGTGACCGTCGCCGGACTCGTCCGCTACGGCCGCCACCCGCACCAGGGGCTCTTCCGGCAGTGGTCGGCGGAGGACGAGCGGCTGACCGCCGAGGCCCTGCGCGCCACCGGCGTGGCGGAGCTGGCCGACCGCCGGCTCGACCGGCTCTCCGGCGGCCAGCGCCAGCGCTGCTGGCTGGCCATGGTGCTCGCCCAGGACACCCCGGTGGTGCTGCTCGACGAGCCGACCAGCGCACTCGACCTCGGGCACGCGGTGGAGGTGCTGGAGCTGGTCCGCCGGGTCGCGGCGGGCGGGCGGACGGTGGTCATGGTGCTGCACGACCTCGCGGCCGCCGCCCGGTACGCGGACCTGCTGGTCGCGCTGCGGGACGGCGCGGTGGTGGCCTGCGGGCCGCCGCGCGAGGTGGTGGACGCTCCGCTGGTGCGGGCGCTGTACGACATCGACAGCCATGTGCTCGCGGCACCGGGCGACGGCGCGCCGGTCATCGTGCCCCGGGCGCCGCTGGGCTGACGGGGCGGGGGCCGAGGGGTCGTCGGGTCGCCGGGACGGAGGGGGTCGCCGGGGCCGGGGGACGGGCGGGGCGGAAGGACGGGCGGGGCGGCTGCGTGGGGGCAGCCGCCCCGCCTTTTTCGTCTCTTCGATCACCCGTTCGAGTGGTTTGAAGTCTGCATGTCACGGCCGGAGTTCACCCCGCCCGTCGCATTGTCAGTGGGCCTCGCTACGTTCCTCGCATCGCTGGTCAGCAGGCGATCGACAGGTGTTTCCCGGTGGGAGGAGTACGGCCGTGGCATGGGTGGAGACGGACGCGGGAGGGTACCGCGTGGCGCTCGACGGGGAGGGCAGGGTGGCGTGCCGCAACGCGGCGGGCCGAGACCTCAAGTCCCTGCCGTCGAAGCTCGGTGACGACCGCGCGGTCGTCCAGCTCAAGCAGCTCGCCGAGTGGCTGGCCGCGCACGAGCGGGGCTGCCTGGAGGACGTCGAGCGCTGGATGGTCCGCTCGCTGCCGGTGCCCGCCGCGGTGCTCACCGCCGTGTGGCCGGACGAGGCCTGGCAGGGCGTCCTGAAGGACCTCGTGGTCACCGCCGTGGACGGCTCCGTGGTCGGCTTCCTGCGCGGCGCCGACGCCGAGCGCGGCCTCGGCCTGGTCGACCTGGACGGCGACACCGTGCGCCTCACCGACGGCGAGGTGCTGATACCGCACCCCGTCCTGCTCGAAGACCTCGACGAGCTGCGCGAGTTCGCCGTCGAGCTCGGTGTCTCCCAGCGCGTCCAGCAGCTCTACCGCGAGGTCTGGCACCGGCCCGCCGACGGGTCGGCCGGCACCGAGGTCACCACCTACGCCGGCGGCCGCTACCGGGAGCTGCGCGAGCTGGTCGGGCGCTGCAACCGGCTCGGCTGCCGGGTCCGCGGCGGCTCCGCCGTCCAGTCGGTCACCGAGGGCGGGCGCACCGTCGAGGCCCGGGTCTGGGTCGGCGACTACTACGAGTACGACGCGTGCGAAACGGGCGCGCTCAGCTGGGCCGGCCCGGACGGCCGGGCCCTGCCGCTCACCGAGGTCGGACCGGTCGCCTGGTCCGAGGGCATGCGGATGGCCGCCGCCCTGTACGCCGGCCGCACGATCCAGGGGGAGGAAGCCGCATGACCGCCACCGGCCTGACCACGACCACCACCACCACCGGCCCGGGCGGCAACGGCGCCGACCGCGCCGCGACGCCCGAGGAACTGCTCGACGCCGGGGCCGTGCTCCCGTCCGGCACCCTGCCCGACGCCGGCCGCCCCGACAGCGCCGCCGACGTGCTCACCGCCCGCACCTACACCCACCCCGCGCTCGACGGCCGCCGGATCGTCCGGCTCGTCCCCGGCGCGCTCGGCCCGGCCGAGGACCTCGCCCTCGACTTCCTCGGCCTGGCGCCGGAGGCCGGGGCCGCCGAGGTCGGCCAGGTCCGCCAGGAGGCGCTCGGCTTCCCCGCCTGGGCACTGGTCCACGACCCGGCCAACGGCCACCACGCGCTCGCCCTGGTCAAGGAGCTGGAGCGGATCGCCCGCCAGGCCGCCTCCAAGCCCGGCGCCGCCAAGGACGGCTTCGACGAGCTCGCCACCCGCCTCGGCCGCGCCGTCCCGCACTTCCTGCCCACCTTCTGCGAGGAGGTCGGCCGGATCTTCCTCGGCCACGGCAACCAGACCTACGCCGCCGCCTGGTTCGGCAAGGCCCGCGAGGCCGAGCGCACCCACGGCCTGACGGTGGACGAGGAGCGGCTGCGCGCCGTCTTCCTGGAGTTCGCCCTGGCCGGCGCGCTCACCGTCAAGTCGCTGCGCCAGTACGTCAAGGAGCTCGCCCAGCGGCTCGACCCGCTGACCGCCTGGCAGCGCTTCCGCCAGCTGTGCACCGAGCGCTCCGCGGCCGGCATGGCCCCGTACGCCGGGATCGCCGAGGACGCCCGCGCCCTGGTCAAGGCCGCCGGACTGGACCGCACCGAGCACGAACGGGCGCTGCTCGCCGAGCTGCTGGACTCCCCGGCGGTCAACCGGGCGCCCGCCGCGTTCTGGAAGTCCTGGCACGGCGCGCTGGTCGAGCTCGGCCGCGACGACACGGCGGTCCGCACCCGACTGCTGGAACTGCTGCCCGACCCGGCCTCCGCCGACCCGGCCCCGCACGACACCGCCTGGCTGGCGGTGCTCGCCGAGACCGGCGCCGAGGAACTGCTCACCGGCCCCCGCGCCGAGGGCGCCGAGCCCGCCGCCGCCTGGCTCCAGCGCTGGTGCCACCACCACGGCCGCGGCTGGCGCAACCGGCCCAGCTGCCCGGCCACCCTCGCGCTGGCCGGCCGGATGGTCGAGCGGCTGAAGGCCGACGCCGTCCCGGTGGACCTCCACACCGGCATCCGCGCCAGCCACACCCGGATCGACCTGCTGGACCTGCTGCTGGCCGCGGGCGTGCCGGTGGCCGACCCGCCCGGCGGCCTCGGCTTCGACCTGCGCGACTGGGCGGCGCAGAGCGGCCCCGACAGCTCCGCCCTCACCGCCGTCGGCGCCGACGAGCGCTACCGGCCGCTGCTGCGCCGGGCCACCCCGCCCGCCTGGGAGACGGCCGTCCGGCGCCAGGCGCCCGCCGTGCCGCTGCTGAACGAGCTGTTCGCGGAGTGGGCCGAGGAGCGCGCCGAGGAGCTGACCGCCGCCCGCGGCCTGGCCGGCGCCGCCGACCTGGTCCGGTCGATCGGCCAGTACCACGCCGCCATCCGGACGGTCGCCCCGGTCGTCGCCGAGCGGATCGCCGCCCTCGACGTCACCGCGCTGCTCACCGACGCCCTCCGGGCCGGAATCCTGGACGAACTCGGCTGGCCCGCCCTGGAGGAGGCGCTCGGCAAACTCGCCGACCCGCCCGCCGACGACGCCCCGCAGCACCCCGTCCCCAGCCTGGCCGGCGCCGGCCTGAGCGACCTGCTCATCGAGGACGCCTGGCCGCACCTGATCCTCGCCCGCCTCGACCGGGCCGTCGTGGTCGGCCCGCAGGGCATCGTGCTGGCGCACACCCTGCGGCTGCCCGAGCGGCCGTCGCACGAGCGCAACCGGACCAGGCTGCGCTTCGTCGACGGCGAACTGCTGGTCGTCTGGTCCGAGGAGGGCAAGCAGCTCGCGTACTGGTCCAGCCGCCCGGACGAGCGGTTCGAGCTGGAGGGCGAGACCATCGCCGGCTACTACTACCGCGACCGCGAGCCCGAGGCGCCCTCCCTCCAACTGCCCGGCGGCGGCCGCACCACCGGCGAGCGCCCGCTGCACGCCGGCGACACCCGGATGCCCCACGAGCACCCCGTCCTCGGCGACGGCACCGGCTACTGGACGATGCGCCGCACCACCGAGGGCGAGGCCGTCCTGCGCGAACTCGACCCGGCCACCGGCACCCTGGGGCGCACCGCCGAACCGCCGGTGATCGCCGCCACCGCCCACGCCGGCCGGCTGGTCCAGCGCAGCACCTGGCTGCTGCCGCTCCAGCCCGGCCTGGAGCGGACCCCGCTCGGTACCGACGGCACCGTGCTCGGCAACTGGGTCAGGACGGAGCCCGGCAAGGCCGTCACCACCTTCACGGCCGACGGTCACCGCATCGAGCTGCCGCTGGCCGGTCACCGGACGGACACCGTCCCGGTGGCCCGGCTCGCCCTGCCCGGCGCGGCCGCCCCGGTGGTCAGCCACACCTCCGGCGAGCACTTCTCGCTCAACCTGCCCGACCTCACCGGCCAGGCCGACCGCACCGTCGACCTGCGCCCCGGCCGCTCCGGTGAGCTCTCCGCCGCAGGCACCCCGCTCATCCCGCCCTACCCGCACTGGCACGCCCTGCGCCCGCGTGACGAAGCGGGCTCGGAGGCACTGCGCGCCGTCACCGCCGAGCAGGCCGCCCGGCTGGTCGACGCCGCCTGGCCGGTCGACACCGAACCGGTCCCGGCCGGCGAACAGTGCTGGCTCACCGTCCAGGGCGTGCGCCGCCCGCTCGCCCGGCGCACCTCGCGCACCCTGCCCGTCCCGGAGGTCGGCGCGATCCTGCCCGGCATCGCCCACCCGCGGCTGCTGGCCGGCGTCGCCGGGCTCGCCCGTACCGCCGCCGACCTGCTGGACCGGGTCGCCCGGTTCGTCCCGCAGCCGGAGGCCGAGCGTCCCGGCAAGGCGAAGAACGCCGAGTGGCGGCCCGACCACGGCCGCGACCACGAACTGCGCGACGCCGTGCGCGCCGTGCTGCCCGAGATCGGCGGCTTCGGCAACAACTGGGGCTCCGAGGAGCGCTGCCGGGTGCTCAACAACCTGCGCGCCGTCACCGCCGTGCTGGCCGCCCCGCCCGCCGCCGAGGGCGAGGGCTGGACCAGCCCCGCCACCGTCACCCTGCACAACGGCAGCGTCAGTTACGGCTGGCTCCAACTGCTCGGCCGGATCCACGCGCTGGCCTACGCGGTGGCCTCGCCGTTCACCGAGTCCGCCCACCGCTCCTCGCTGGTCCTGCTGCTCGGTGAGCTGACCAGGGGCCCGCTGGCCGACCGCGGCGCCACCCTGCGCGAGATCGTCCTCGCCGAGCAGGTGCCGCCGGCCCCGAACGCCACCGGCCCCCGGCCGGTCACGCCCCGCGAGGGCGAGGTGCTGCGGCACGGCGGGCGCACCGTCGTCATCATCGGCCACCAGCGCCAGGTCGCCGACGGCTGGGTGCACTGGCTCGCCGTCGACCACGACCCGAGCGGGGAGTTCGGCCCCGTCGCGCACTTCACCACCCTCGAGGAGCGCGGCACCGAGGAACTGGTCGACGCCGCCTGGGTCGCCAAGTTCTGGAGGGTCGCCGCGCTGCACGGATTCGTCCCCCGGGACGCGGCCAGGGCGGAGGCCTTCAACGAGCTCACCGGCATCGGCACCGCCCGCTCCGCCCTGCTGCTCAGCCCGCCGTCCGGCCTGCTGTACTGGACGGACATCTCCGCGCCCACCGAACTCGGCCTCAAGGCTGCCGAGTTCAAGGCCGCCCGGGCCTGGCTGCGCGGGCACGACCACAACGGCCTCGCCGCCGTCTGGGGTGCCCTGCTGCCCGCCGACCCGAAGACCCTGTGGACCGAGGGCCCCGACATCGCCGCCGGCGCCGAGGAGTGGATCCGGCGCTTCGGACGGCTCGTCACCCTCCCCGAGGAGGCCCTGGCCACCGTCCAGGGCGTGTCCATCGACACCGTCGAGGCGGTGCTCAACCCCGCCCACACCCCGTGGCTGGCCGGCCGCACCGGCTTCCGGTTCACCGAGGTGGACGGGGTCGGCCAGCGGCTGACGCCCGAGGACGAGTCCGCCGTCCCCGAGACCGGCGCGCTCGGCTCCACCATCGCCGCGCTGCGCTGGCTCGCCTACCACCTGCCCGCCGACAGCCCGCTGCGCCCGCTGCTGCCCACCGCCGCCGCCGCGCTGCGCGACCGCCTCGCCGACCCGGAGCTGCTGCTCGACCTCGACCTGGTGCGCACCGTCAAGGGCGCCTCGCTGGCCGCCGTCCTGCGCACCCACTTCGGCCTGCCCGCCGAGGGCGGGGCCGACCGGGACGGCCTGGTCCACTGCGGCCCGGCGCTCGTCCTGACGCCGTACCACGAGGACTACGAGCGGATCTGGCTGCGCCCGGCCGCCCTCACCGGCCCGGACGACCCACTGCTCGAACTGCTCGACGGGCTCTCCAGCAGCTACTGGTTCTCCGCCGAGCGGGGCGCCATCGAAGCCGTGCTGCGCGGCGAGCCGGAGCAACTGGCCGCCTCCGCCGCCTCGGTGCCGGCCCCCGGCGAGGGCCCGGCCTGGCTGCAGAACCCGCTGCTGTCCGTCCCCGAGCTGGTCGCCGAGGTGTCCCGCACCCACGGCCTGGGCGAGGACGCGGCCACGCTCTACCTCCAACTGCTCGCCCTGCCCGACCCGACCGATCGCAACGCCGCCCGCTGGACGGGCTGGAAGCCCGCCCGGCTGAAGAAGGCCCGCGCCGAACTCGCCGCCAGCGGCCTGGTGCTGGAGGCCAAGCGCTCCCGGGCCGGCCGCGGCCTCTTCCTGCCCGGCGGCTGGCAGGAGGCCAAGTCGCCCGCCCTGCCCGCCGAGACGTGGAAGGCCGCCCTCTACGAACTGCCCACCCACCGGCCCGCGCTGGTCCCCCTGCCCGTCCCCGAGCTGTTCGCCCGGGCCTGGCAGCGGACCGTCGACGGCGACGCCCCCGGATACGAAGAGCTCCAGACCGGCAAGCGCAGGAAGGCCCGCCGATGACCGCCACCGAGACCACCAAGGGCGCCGCCGCCCCCGCCGCGGCCGACCGGCAGACCGTCCCGCCCGAGGAGAAGTACGCCGCCGAACTGGAGTTCCTGGCCGCCCACGACAGCGGCCCGCGCCCGCCCGGCTGGCTCCTGACCCCGCGCGCCGTGGTCACCTTCGTGATGGGCAGCGGCGGCGAGAAGCTCAAGGCCGGGCGCAAGGGCCTGGTCATCGAGCCGAAGTTCGTCGGCGAGCGCGCCCTGGTCGAACGCTGCGTCGTCACCCTCGCCGGGGAGCGCGGCCTGCTGCTCGTCGGCGAGCCCGGCACCGCCAAGTCCATGCTCTCCGAGCTGCTCGCCGCCGCCGTCTGCGGCAGCAGCGCGCTCACCGTCCAGGGCACCGCCGGCACCACCGAGGACCAGCTCAAGTACGGCTGGAACTACGCCCTGCTGCTCGCCAAGGGGCCCAGCCGCGAGGCCCTCGTGCCCTCGCCGGTGCTCACCGCGATGACCACCGGCGCGGTCGCCCGGGTCGAGGAGGTCACCCGCTGCCTGCCCGAGGTGCAGGACGCGCTGGTCTCGCTGCTCTCGGAGCGGCGCATCGCCGTCCCCGAACTGGCCGGCACCCCGGACGGCCAACTGCACGCCGCGGCCGGCTTCACCTTGATCGCCACCGCCAACCTGCGGGACAAGGGCGTCAGCGAGATGTCCGCGGCGCTCAAGCGGCGGTTCAACTTCGAGACGGTCGGCCCGATCGGCAGCCTCGCGGCCGAGGTCGACCTGGTCCGCCGCCAGTCCACCGCCGCCGTGGCCCGGGCCGGCGCCGCCTACGCGGTGGACGACGCCGTCCTGGAGGCCCTGGTCACGGCCTTCCGGGACTTGCGCAGCGGCCGGTCCACCGAAGGCTGGGACGTCGAACGCCCGTCCACCGTGATGAGCACCGCCGAGGCGGTCTCCGTCGCCACCGCGCTCGGCGTCAGCGCCGCCTACCTGCCCGACGGCGGGGACCTGCTCGGCCGGCTGCCCGGCCAGCTCCTCGGCGTGGTCCGCAAGGACGAGCCGTCCGACGCGGCCCGGCTGCTCGGCTACTGGGACGGCCCGGTCCGCCGTCGCGCCGAGCAGGGCGCCGCCACCTGGCGCACCCTGTGGGACCTCCGTCCGGCGCTGGAGGCCTGATCCGATGAGCAGCGCGGAGACCACCCGCCCGGACGACGCGGACCAGGCGGAGCACCCGGACCAGGCGGTCCGGGCCGAGGCCGACCGGCTGGCCGCGGCCGGCACCGGTCGCCCCGGCCCCTACCTGATCGGCGTGCGCCACCACGCGCCGTCCCTCAGCGCGGTGGTCCCCGCGCTGCTCGACGCCGCCCGGCCGGACGTCGTCCTGGTCGAGCTGCCCGCCGAGTTCCAGCCCTGGCTCGGCCCGCTCGCCGACGAGGCCACCCGGGCCCCGGTCGCCCTCGCGGCGGCCCCGGCCGGGCCCGAGGAGGCGGCCGGGCCCGCCTTCTACCCGTTCGCCGACTTCTCCCCGGAGCTCGCCGCCCTGCGCTGGGCCCGGCGCAACGGGGTGGAGGCCGTCGCCTGCGACCTCCCGCTCGCCCACCGCGCCGCCCGCACGGCGGAGCGCGGGCGCACCGATCGGATCCCGGACGCACCCGGCGTCGCCGACGCGCTGCGCCACCGCCTCACCGGCCGGGACTCCGACGAGGACCTGTGGGACCGCCTGGTCGAGACGGCCGCCCCCGGCTCCACCCCGGAGGCCGTCCGGCGCGCCGCCCTGCTGGTCGGCTGGGCGCTGCGCCGGGACGCCGAGACCGGCCCCGGCGTCGACCCGTACGACCTGCGCCGCGAGGCCTGGATGCGGTCCCGCATCCAGGCCGCCGCGGCCGGCGGGCGCCGGGTCGCCGCCGTGATCGGCGCCTTCCACGCCCCCGCCCTGCTCGGCGGTCCCCTCGCCACCGAGGAGCCGCCGCACCCGGACGACCCCGGGCACGTCCTGTCCCTGATCCCGTACACCTACCCGCTGCTCGACGCCCGCTCCGGCTACCCGGCGGGCATCCGCGACCCGGAGTGGCAGCACACCGTCCTCGACGCCGGCGGGGACCCGGAACGCCTCGCCGAGGCGCTCACCACCACCGCCGTCCGGATCTGCGCGGCCCTGCGCGCCCAGGACCACCCCAGCGGCCCGGCCGACGCCCGCGAGATCGTCCGGCTGGCCGGCGACCTCGCCCGGTTGCGCGGCCACGCCGCCCCCGGCCGCGGCGAACTCGTCGAAGCGGTGCAGACCGTCCTCGCCCAGGGCGAGCCCCTCGGCCGCGGCCGGGCCGTCGCCCGCGCCCTCGAACAGGTCCTGGTCGGCACCCGCACCGGCCGCCCGACCCCCGCCGCCCCGCGCAGCGGACTCGCCCCCGCCGTCGAGACCCTCCTCGCCGACCTCGGCCTCCCCGGCCCCGGCGACCCCGGCCCGCGCGACCTGCGCCTCGACCCGCTGCGCAGCGGCCTCGACCGCCGCCGCGAGACCCTCCTGCACCGCCTCACCGCCTGCGAGGTCCCCTACGGCGAGCCCGTCGCCACCACCGGCGCCGGCGGCACCGAAACCCTCGGCACCCGCTGGCGCCTGCACTGGACGCCCGCCACCGCCGCCATGCTCACTGTCGCCGGCACCCGCGGCGTCACCCCCGCCCAGGCCGCCGAAGGCGCCCTGCGCGCCCGCCTCACCGACCAGCCGACCCCGCGCGAGATCATCGACGGCCTTGCCGCCGCCGCCTCCTGCGCCCTCCCCGCCCTCACCGAGGCCCGTCTCACCCAACTCACCACCCTCCTCCCCGCCTCCGCCACCCTCCCCGACCTCCTCGACGCCCTCGCCCTCCTCGACCGCCTGACCGCGGGCCACTTCCCCGGCCACACCCCGGCGGGAGCGGAGGAAGGCCCCGTCGTCGCAGACGACGGCACGCCCGTGGCCGGCGCCCCCGTGGCCGGCCCGCCCGTGCTCGTCGCGGCCGGGGAGGTGCTCACCGTCGCCGCCGTGCGGCAGTTGGAGGGCCTGGGCGGGTCGGACGACCCGCAGGACGCGCGGGCACTGGTGGAGCTGGTACGGCGGGCGGACCGGCTCGGCGGGGTGCGGCTGGCGTACGTGCTGGCCGGACTCGCCGAGCAGGGGAGCCCGCTGGTGCGGGGCGCGGCCGGCGCGGTGCGGGTGCTGCTCGGCCAGGAGCCGGCCGAGGTGCTGGGCGGCCGGGCCGCCTCGTGGGTGGACGGCGCGACCGCTCCGGAGGCGCGACAGGCGCTCGGGCGGGCGCTGGTCGGCCTGCTGACGGCCGCGGAGGGGCTGTTCGACTCCGCGCCGCAGGCACTGGAACCGCTGCTGGAGCGGGTCACCTCGCTGCCCGACGACGCCTTCCTGGACCGGCTGCCCGCGCTGCGCGGCGGGTTCGACACGCTCAGCCCGGCCGCCCGGGACCGGCTGCTGGCCCTGGTCGAGGAGCGTCTGGGCGCCCGGCTCGCCACCCTGCCCGAGGAGGCCGGCCCCGCTGTGCTCGCCGGCTGGGTGCGCGCGGACCTCGCGGCGCGTGCGGCGCTCGTCCGTCGCGGCCTCCTGCCCGCAACGCCCGCGCAGCCCGCGGCCGTTGCACCGTCGCCCGCGGCCCCGCCGCCTGCCTCCGACCCGGTTCCCGTTCCCGACCCCGACCCCGCCCGTACCCTCGCCCCCGCCGAGCGTTGGCGGCTGCTCCTCGGCCGCCCCGGCAGCGGCGGCCTGACCGGTCGCGGTGCCCGACTCGCCACCGCCCTGGACGAGTTGTACGGCGGCGGCCACGGCGAGGGCTCCGGCCCGGGCCTGGACAGCCGGGGCGGCAAGGGCGGCCGCGAGGCCCCGTACCCCGGTGTGCGGGAGTGGGCCGAGGAACTGGAGTCGCTGTTCGGCCCCGGCGTGCGCGAGGAGGTGCTGGCCGCCGCCGTCGCCCACGGCCGTACCGACGTCCTGGAGACGATCGACCCGTCCGCCGTCCGCCCGTCCGTCGAGTTGCTGCGCACCGTGCTGGACCACGCGGGCGGTCTGCCCGAGGCCCGGGTGGCCCGGCTGCGCCCGCTGGTGCGGCGCCTGGTGGACGAACTGAGCCGGGAGCTGGCCACCCGGCTGCGCCCGGCCCTGACCGGGATCGCCGTGCCGCGCCCGTCCCGCCGCCCGGGCGGCGGGCTGGACCTCGACCGGACCATCCGGGCCAACCTGGCCACCGCCCGCCCCGCGCCGGACGGCGGCACCCTGATCGTGCCCGAGCGCCCGGTCTTCCGGACCAGGGCGCGGCAGGCCAACGACTGGCGGCTGATCCTGGTCGTGGACGTCTCCGGGTCGATGGAAGCCTCCACGGTGTGGGCCGCGCTGACGGCCTCGATCCTGGCCGGGGTGCCCTCCCTGAGCACCCACTTCGTCGCCTTCTCCACCGAGGTCCTGGACCTCACGGAGCGGGTGGACGATCCGCTGGGCCTGCTGCTGGAGGTGAGCGTCGGCGGCGGCACCAGCATCGCGAGCGGGCTGCGCTACGCGCGGGAGCTGGTGACGGTGCCGTCCCGCACGCTGGTCGCGGTGGTCAGCGACTTCGAGGAGGGCGGGCCGGTCGGCGGGCTGCTGGCCCAGACCCGGGCCCTGGTGGACTCCGGCGTGCACCTGCTCGGCTGCGCGGCGCTGGACGACACCGGGACGGCCCGCTACTCGAAGGCGGTCGCTGGCCAACTGGTCGCGGCCGGAATGCCCGTGGCGGCGTTGAGCCCGCTGGAACTGGCCCGCTGGGTGGGGGAGAAGGTGCGATGAGCGTGACGGCGCGGACGAGCGACTGGCCGGGCGTGCGGCCCGAGGTGGTCGCCGAGGTGGTGGCCGGGCTGAGTGCCCGGCTGCAGAAGCGGCTGGACGGCGCGGCGGCGAAGCTGGCGGAGCGGCCGGTGGCCCGGGAGGGCGACGAGTGGCGGGTGGAGGTGGACGAGGAGACGGTGCTCGTGCTGCACGCACCGGGCGGGGTGGTCGCGGCGGAGGCCGGCGTCCGCTGCGGCTGCCTGCTCGCCCCGGCCTGCGTGCACCGGGCCGCGGCGGTCACCCTCTGCCCGCTGGCCGGGGCCGGGGCCGAGCCGGGGCCGGAGCCCGAGCAGGAGCCCGAGCCCAGGAGTGACACGCACGGCGCGCCAGGGGAGCCGAACGGCCGGCCGGCCGCCGACCCGATCGTCGGCGACCCGCTCACCGCCGTCGAACTCGCCGCCGTCCGCCACCTCCACCGGGCCGCGGCCGCCGTCCTGGCCGCCGGGGTGAGCGGGGCGGGTGCCGTCTCCCAGGCCGAACTGCTGCGCGCCGCCCACCGGGCGCGCCTCGCGGGCCTGCACCGCCCGGCCGCGGCGGCCGTCACCGTCGCGACCAGGGTCCGGGCGGCGCGCTCCGGCGCGCCCGACCACCGCCTGGCGGACCTGGTCGCGGGCCTGCGCGAACTCCTCGGCCTCACCACCGCCCTGGCCACCGGCACCGCCCCGGTCGCCGAGCTGCGCGGCACCGCGCGCCAGGCCTACCGGGAGGAGGGCGGTCTGCGGCTCTACGGCCTGTTCGCCGAGCCGGTGCTGACGGCCACCCATGCCGGTGCGGTCAGCTGGGCGGTGGACGCCGACGGGCGCCTCAGCACGATCGCCGAGGTGATGCCGCACGACGACGCGGCGGCCGCCGCCCCACAGGCGGTCGGGGCGGGCAACCGGACGGTCCGGTTGGGCGACGCCGCGCTCAGCCACCGCGAGTTCAGCCGAGCCGGGCTGGCCGTCCAGGGTGCGACCAGGTCCGGTGGTGGTCGGCTGGGCGCCGGGGCCTCGGTCCGGGCGGTGCGGGCGACGGGCGCGGCATGGACGGCGGAGCCGGCCGCCCGGCTCTGGTCGGAACCGGCCTCCGCCCAGGTGGCCCGGGCACTCGCGGCGCAGGAACTGCCGTACGAGAGCCGCCCGGCCGGGAGCGACCTGCTCTTCCTGGACGTCACCCTGCTGGGTACGGCCCCCGGCCCGGGCGGTGCACCGCAACTGCTGGCGCGCTGCACGGCGAGCGGTGCGCAGGGCGGTCCGGTGATCGTCCTGCGCCCGGCGCACGAGCACCCCGACCTGCCGTTCCGGGCGAACCTCGCGCTGCTCGCCACCGCCCCCGGCCTGCGGCTGCGGGTGATCGGTCGGCTGGAGCGGGCGGACCGTCCGGAGCTGCGTCTGCTCGCGATCGGTACGCCCCCGGCCGCCCCCGACCCGCTCGCCCTGTCCGCGGACCGGGCGGGTCGGGTCAACCTCGGCCTCGAACGCCTCCAGACCGCCGACCTCGCCGCGTCCGCGACGGCCTCCGCCACGGTCGGCGAGCCGGCGGACGGGTCGGCGGAGGAGCCGGCGGACGGATCGACTGCCCCGGCGCCGTACGGCCCGCCCGTCCACGTGCTCGGCCGCCGGGTCGAGCAGACGGTCACCACCGGTCGGCACGCCCTCGCCCCGAGCGAGGCCTCGGCGGCGGCCGACCGCGGTCTGCTGCGCGCCGCCGGGCTGGCCACCGCCGCCGAACTCCTCGACGGCCTGCGGGCCTCCGCCGCCAACCAGCAGCGCGACGTCTTCGGCCGGATCGTCACCGACGACCACGAGGATTTCGCCACCGCCTGGCTG
The DNA here is from genome assembly GCF_042885595.1 of Kitasatospora sp. NPDC058046. Lineage (NCBI taxonomy): Bacteria > Bacillati > Actinomycetota > Actinomycetes > Kitasatosporales > Streptomycetaceae > Kitasatospora > Kitasatospora sp. NPDC058046. The sequence goes on along the minus strand of NZ_JBHVRS010000003.1, from coordinate 160,129 downwards.
ACCGCGGCCTCCTACACCGAGGAACTGGCCACGGCGCTGTGCGCCTCGGCCTGGTCCGGGGAGGGGTGAGGAGCCGGTCGTGTGCGGCCCCGTGGTGTCCTTCGACGCCCCGGGCGGCGGGCGGGCCGGACCCTCGTGCGGGGTCCGGTCGCTCACCGCAGGACGGCCTCCGCCCCGCCGTCGCGGCGGCTGACGGCCCGGAGCGGAGGCCCTCGACGGGGAACCGACGGGGGTATAAGCCGAACTATTTGCACAGTCCGATATTCCGCGCCAAATGGCATACTTGTCACAGGAAGACACGGGACGAAACCTCGTACGAGACCCCGGACGAGAGACCTCACGCGGGGCCGCGTCCGGCACACGGTACGAGCAGCGCGAGGGAAGGGTAGGCGTCATGGGAATCCGCGACGATGCGGCCGAGATCCGGGCCCGCGGCTGGCGGACGCTCGCCGCGCTGCACGGCATGATCGACACCGCGCTGGAGAAGGCGCTCCAGGCCGAGTTCAAGCTCTCGGTGGTCGAGTACACGGTGCTGGAGGCGCTCTCCCGCCAGGACGGCTGGCACATGCGGATGCAGCAGCTGGCCCGCGCGGCGGCGCTGAGCAGCAGTGCGACCACCCGGCTGGTGAGCCGCCTGGAGGACCGGGGCCTGCTCGGCCGGTTCCTCTGCGCGGACGACCGGCGCGGCATCTACACCGAGCTGACGCCCGAAGGCCGCGACCTGCTGACGGCGGCTCGCCCGGTGCACGACGCCGCCCTGGAGGCGACGCTGGCCGAGGCCACCGAGGTCCCGGAGCTGGCCCCGCTGGTCGGGTCGCTCGCCGAACTCCACCCGGTCCACGCCAACGCCTGAGCCCCGCACCGACGGCTGAGACCGAGGCGGGCCGCCCACGGAAGCGGTCCGCCCGGCCCGGATCGTCCGGCAGCACCTTGACCACGTCCAGCGCCGGGCGGTCGAAGCGCAGGTCGAAGCAGCGTCACCGCCACTCCTCGGCCTCCCGGACGGTGGGGGAGTCCGCAGAGACCCGCTGCGGGGCGGAAGGGGCGGACAGGGCGGACGGCGCGGGGTGTTGCGCCCCGTGCACGGGCGTCGCCGGGCCGAGTTGCCCGGTCGGGCCGGCGTCCCGGGCCCGTTGCGGCACGGCCGCTTGGGCGTGCGGCGCACCGTCCGAGCCGTCGTCGGGCCGTGGTGCCGGGCGGCGCTGGTCCACCGCGGGGCTGCCCGACAGGTCGTACATGCGCGGCAGCACGGGCCGGGGCACGACCACGGCGCCGGGCAGTCCGGGGATCTCGGCGCCGACGGCCAGGCCTCCGTTGGCGGGCGCCTCGGCACCGCCGACCCCGGCGGCGCCCGTCCCGGCGCCCGTCCCGGCAACCGCCCCGGCGCCGTCCGCGCCGTAGGGGACGGCCGGGGCCCCCGGGGCGCCGAACGGTCCCGGGCCCGCCTGGCTCCCGCCCGGCAGCCCGCCGTGCCCTGCGGCCGTCGCACCCGGCGGCTCCTGCCCGAGGGCTTCGGACCCGGAGCCGCCCCCGACCCCCGCCCCAGCGTCCGCCCCCGCCCCCGCTTCTGCCCCCACGTCGGTCACGGGAGCCCGGGTGATCCGGGCCCCCGAGGGCAGCCCGGACACCGCGGCCGACTGCGCGGCCTGCTCCAGCAGCGCCGAGGGCACCAGCACCGCGGCCCGGGTGCCGCCGTACGGGGACGGGTGCAGGGTGACCCGGACGTCGTGCCGGGCGGCCAGGTGGGCGACGACGAACAGGCCGAGCCGCAGGTCGTCGCCGAGCGCGGAGACGTCCAGGTCGGGCGGGTCGGCCAGGTACGCGTTGAGGCGCTGGTACTCCGTCTCGGTCATGCCGAGTCCGCGGTCCTCGACCTCGACCGCCAGGCCCTCGGGCACCTCCTTCGCGGAGATCTGCACCTGGGTGTACGGCGGGGAGAAGGTGGTGCCGTTCTCGATCAGTTCGGCGACCAGGTGGATGACGTCGGCGACGGCCTGCCCGCCGAGCGAGACGCGCGGCACGCCCCGGACGACGACCCGGGAGTAGCTCTCGGTCTCCGAGACGGCGCTGCGCAGCACGTTGACCACGGGTACGGCGTTGCGCCAGCGCCGGGCGGGGAGGTCGCCGCCGAGGATGACGAGGTTCTCGGCGTTGCGCCGCATCCGGGTGGCCAGGTGGTCGACCGCGAACAGTTCGCGCAGCAGTTCCGGGTCCTCGTGCTCGCGTTCCAGCGCGTCCAGCATGCTGATCTGCCGGTGGATCAGGATCTGGGTGCGCCGGGCGATGTTGAGGAAGACCTTCTTCGTCCCCTCGCGGCCCTGGGCCTGGTGGACGATGGCGGCGACCGCGGCCTGCCGGACGGCGGCGAGGCCCTCCGAGGCCTGCTGGACGTCGTCGCCGGTCCGTCGGGAGGGTGTCCAGGCGGCCGGGGCGGGCACCTGCTCCCCGGCGCGCAGCCGCCCGACCACCTCGGGGATCTCCTGCTCGGCGAGCGCCATGGTGTCGGCCCGCAGTTCGGACAGCCGCGCGGACAGTGCCCAGGCGGTCCGGATGCCGCGGACCAGGCTGATCAGCACCACCGCGGCGACGACCGCGCTGCCGGCCAGCAGCGCGGTGCGCTGGCCGGAGTCGCGCAGCAGGTAGGCGGCGTAGCCCCAGGCGGCGGCGAGGCCCAGGCTGGGGACCAGCACGGCGGCGAGGAGCGGGCTGCGGAGCGAGCCGGACCGCCCGGCGCGGTGGCCGGTGCGGGGGGCCGGTATGCCTGGCATCTGATTCCTTGCTGCAGGGCCGAGTCGCGGGGCCGGGTCGTGGAACCCGGCCGTCGAACCCGACCGCGGGGCCGGGTCGTGGAACCCGGTCCTGGAACCGGGTCGTGGGGCCTGGCCGCGGGACCGGCGCGCCGGTTCGGACCGGTGGGTCCGAGCGGCGGGCCGACCCGTACGGCGCGGCCGGGTCGCAGGGAGCCGGGGCCGGGATCCGTCGGAGCCGGTGACGTGGTGTCACCGGTCCGGCGGGGTGCAGCACGGCCGCCGACGGCACGGAACGCTATCAGCCCGTGGTGCGGTCGGCGCAATATCAACTGGCTCTGCGCACAAGGCCGATGGCCTCGCGACGGTGCCCGCGCCGGACGCTCCGCCGGCGCGAAGCCGCAGCTCACGGCCCTCGGTCGGGTCGGGCCGACGGCCCTCGGAGGTCGGGGACGGCCACGGTAAGGATGCGACAGGAACAGGTCAAGTCGCGCCGCGGCGGGCGGGATCTCAGCCCGCCAGCGGCATCGGCAGCACCCGTCCGCCCAGGCCTGGCGGCTTCTCCACGTGGGCCTCCCGCTGGGCGGCGAGTTCGCTCCAGGGCCAGCTGGTCAGCTCGGACAGCTCCGCCGACCACTGCTTGCCGTAGGTGCCCGAGGCGAACTGTCCGAGCCGCAGCCGCTGGACGTCCGAGGTGCCGGCCGGCGGGTAGACGTGGGTGGCGTCCCGCAGGTAGCGCTCGATACGGAACTCGGGCTGGAGGCCGCGGGCGGCGTGGATCTCCATGGCGTTGCGCGCGGAGTCCAGCGCGTACTCGGTGTTGATGAGCTTGGCGTTCATCAGCTCGGCGTCGCAGGCGCGGCCGTGGTCGAGCAGGTGGGAGGCGTGGTAGGCGGCGAGCCTGGCGGTCATCAGCCGGGACTGCATCTCACCCAACTTGAGCATGATGTTCGGGAGTTGGTTGATCGGCCGGCCGTACAGGACGCGCCCCTCGGCGAACCGGACGGTGTCCTCGACGATCGCGGTGTGGATGCCGAGCGCGACGGCGGCGAGGTTGATCCGGCCGTAGAGGGTGGAGGAGGAGTAGGCGACGTCCAGTCCCCGCCCCTCCCGGCCGAGCCGGTTTCCGGCCGGGATGCGGCAGTCCTCCAGGATGATCTCGCCGAAGCTGAAGCCGTGCAGCCCGCTCTGGGAGCCGGGGGAGCCGGTCCGGAACCCGGGGCGGTCGCTCTCGACCAGGAAGGCGGACAGGCCCCGGCTGCCCTGGCCGGTGCGCAGCACCACGCCGTGCACGTCCCCGATGTGGGAGTTGCCGACGAACCACTTGCGGCCGTTGAGCACGTACTCGTCGCCGTCGCGGACCGCGGTGCCGGTCATCCCGAGCACGTGCCCGCCGGACTCCGGCTCGGTGACGGCGATGGTCGGCAGGCACTCTCCGGAGGCGAACTTCGGCAGCCACGTGCGGCGTTGGGCCTGGGAGCCGTAGTGGAGGACCTTGGCCACGCCCAGCTGGGAGGCCTGCGCGATCGAACCCGCGGCCCCGCTGACCCGGGCCAGCTCCTCGATGATCACGGTCTTGGCGACGTGCCCCAGTCCGAGGCCGCCGAACTCCCGGGGAATCGTCACGCCGATCCAGCCCTGCCGGGCGATCTCCCTGGCCAGCTCGACCTCGATCGTCCGCTCGGCCTCCATCCTGGCCACCCGCGGACGCACCTCCTTCTCCGCGAAGTCACGGACCTCGGCGCGAAGGCCCTCGTGACGGTCGTCGGTGAAGTAGTCCATCGCCATGCTCCGGTCCTCTCGATACGTGTGGTGCCGTGCCTCCGTCCGTGCCGTCGATGCCGCTCCGGCGACCCCTACGGGGGGCGGTGGGTGTGCGGGGGTGTCGGCCGGTCGCCCCGGTGCGATCGGCGCATGCGTCACCGGGCGGTGTCCCGGTGACGGGAACCGTCCGTGTCTTCGGCAGGGCTCATTGTTGTATGGGGTACCGGGGCATCCCAGAGTCGATCTTGGATTGGCGCGATTCGGCCCGTCCCCGTCGGGAGGGGTTTCGTCCGGGCGCCGGGCGGGAATCGATCTTCGCTTCCGTGACGGTCCGTCGACCGGTCGTCCACATGCGGTTTTGACGAGCCATCGGCAAGGCTCCGGTGCGGCTCCGGCCGGGCGCCGGAAGGACTCCGGAAGGACATCGGCAGGACTGAAGAACGGTCGATCGGACCCGCCCGGGCGTTCTGATGTCTGGTTACATGTGCGCCATGACAGATGTGATGAGCACTCAAGGCCAGTTCCCGGGTGCCTCCGGGGAGTCCGCGCGAACCCGCAGGCTGCGCGGCCTTGGGCTCAACGACCCGTCCGCGGACGAGGCCTTCGACCGCTTCGCCCACCTGGCAGCCAGTATCACGCGCGCTCCCATCGCGATGGTCAACTTCATCAACGACGAACGCCAGATGTTCCGGGGGCTCTACATTCCGCCAAGTTCGGCCGACGCCGCGGCCGAGGACGGATCGTCCTGGGCGGAACGCGGCATCGCCTTCGACCTTCCCACCCGCGAGATGCCGCTGAGCCACGGCTTCTGCCCGCACGTGGTCGCCCAGCGTTCCCCCCTCGCCCTCGACGACATCCTCGCCTACCCCCGGTTCGCGGGGAACCCGGTGGTGGACGAACTCGGCGTCCGCGCCTACCTCGGTGCCCCGCTCGTCGACGACACCAACACCGTCATCGGCACCGTCTGCGTGCTCGACCGGGAACCCCGGCAGTGGGGGCGCGAGCGGCTGCGCGACATCCAGCACCTCGCCGAGGCGCTGCTCTCCGAGATCCGGCTGCGCGACAGCCTGCTCGCCCAGCGCCAGGAGATGTTCGCCGCCTTCGACGGCTCGCCGTACCCCATCCTGCTCACCGAGGGCCCGGGCCAGGAGATCCGCTACGCCAACGCCCAGCACGCCGACACCTTCGGCGCGCCGACGGCGTACGGGACGATCGGCGCCGCGTACCCGCAGCTCGGCGCGGCGGGCCTCGAACAGACCGTCGTGGAGGCGTACCGCACCGGTCGCACCGCCGTCCTCGACAACGTCCGGATGCAGGCCGCCCGCCCGGACGCCCAGCGCGGCCGGCAGGTCTTCAGCTTCACCTGCACCCCGCTGCGGGCCGCGCTCACCGGCCGGATCAACGGCGTCCTCACCGTCGGCATGGACATCACCGCCCAGTCCCGCACCGAGGAGGAACTCGGCACGCTGGCCGCCCTGCTCGTCGACCGGCTCCAGCAGAGCGGCGGCTCCGTGCCCGGACGCTCGGCCATCGCGGGCGAGGCCGGTCCCGTCCTGCCCGGCTGAACCCCGGCCGGTGCGGACCGCCCACCGCCGTGGTGGGGCGCCTCTCACCCCCGTGGAGAGGACCCCGCCACGGTGTCGGTGCGGTGCCGATGGTGTCGGCGCGGTACCGCCCGGGCCCGTCCGAGATCGTCCGGCGCAGTCCGGCGCCGTCCGGTGCCGTCCGGGTATCGGGAGTTCGCCGGGATGCCCACGGGATCCCCCCGGGATTCCGCCGGGCCGAGCGGGTGAACCGTCCCCGCTCCGCCGCCCCGACCGGGCCCGCGCCCGGGGTGCCGGGTGGTAGGCATGGGCCGCATGGACTGGTTCGCCGCCCCCGACTACTGGCTGAGCCGGCTGCTCGTCCAACGCCTGCTCGCCGCCCTCTACCTGATCGGATTCCTGGCCGCCGCCGCGCAGTTCCGCGCCCTGATCGGCGCCGACGGCATGCTGCCGGTGCCCCGGTTCACCGCCAGGGTCCCGTTCCGCCGATCCCCCGGCCTGTTCCACCTCCACTACAGCGACCGGTTCTTCGCCGCTGTCGCCTGGAGCGGCGCCGCCCTCGCCGCCGCGGTGGTGGGCGGGCTCGGCGACGCCGTCCCGCTCTGGGCGTCCGTTCTGCTGTGGACGGTGCTCTGGGGCCTCTACCTCTCCATCGTCAACGTCGGGCAGACCTGGTACTCCTTCGGCTGGGAGTCCCTGCTGCTCGAAGCCGGCTTCCTCGCGGCCTTCCTGGGCAACGCCGACACCGCCCCGCCCACCCTGGTGCTGTGGTTGATGCGTTGGCTGGTCTTCCGGGTCGAGTTCGGCGCCGGACTGATCAAGCTGCGGGGCGACAGCTGCTGGCGGGACCTGACCTGTCTCCGGTTCCATCACGAGACCCAGCCGATGCCCGGACCGCTCAGCTGGTTCTTCCACCACCTGCCCGCCCCGGTCCACCGCGTGGAGGCCGCTGCCAATCATTTCGTCCAACTCGTCGTACCGGTGGGCCTGCTGCTGCCGCAACCGATCGCGAGCTACGCGGCCTGCGCCGTCCTCGTCACCCAGTTCTGGCTGGTCGCCTCCGGCAACTTCGCCTGGCTCAACTGGCTGACCATCGTCCTCGTCCTCGCCGCCGTGCAGCCGGCCCGCCTGGGCCTGCCCGTCCACGCCCGCGCGTACCCCGGCGCGCCGTTCTGGTACGAGGCGCTCGTGATCGCGTTGACCACCATCGTCGTAGTGCTCAGCTACTGGCCGGTGCGCAACATGCTCTCCCGCGCCCAGGCCATGAACCGCTCCTTCAACCGGCTCCACCTCGTCAACACCTACGGCGCCTTCGGCAGCGTCAACCGGCTCCGCCAGGAGGTGGTGGTCGAGGGCACCGACGAGGCCGTGCTCACCCCGCACACCGTCTGGCGCGAGTACGGCTTCAAGGGCAAGCCGGGCGATGTCCGCCGGCTCCCGCGCCAGTTCGCGCCCTACCACCTGCGGCTCGACTGGCTGATGTGGTTCGCCGGCATCTCGCCCGCCTACGCCCGCCCCTGGTTCCTGCCCTTCGTCACCCGCCTGCTGTCCGGCGACCGGGCCACCCTGCGCCTGCTGCGCCACAACCCGTTCCCGGACGCCCCGCCGACCCACGTCCGGGCGACCCTCTACCTCTACCGGTTCACCGATTGGCGCGAACTGCGGGAAACCGGCGCGTGGTGGCACCGCACCGCGCTCGGCGAGTACCTCGCTCCGGTCGATCTGCACGCCGTCGGCCGGGCCGGGTACCGGCCGCCGCTCGGCCGACGGGGGCCGGCACGGGGACGCGGCGTACGGGAGGTGCCGCTGGAGCGGTTCCGGCGGCCCGGCAGGCGACGGGACATGCGGCTGGACAGGCGGCCCGGGCCCTCCGGCGGAGAGCGGCGGGAGGGCGCGGGATGAGGGCCGGCGGTGTGGAGCCGTGAGCAGCGGAGACACCCGTCCGGACCAATGCCGGGCCACTTCCGGACCAGCTCCGGAGCGGCGCCGGACCACCCGGTCGGACCGCCCGAGTGGCGGCCAGGCGGGCGGTATGGCACACGACACCCGCCCGTCCGGGCGGTGGGTGCGTGCAAGGCTCGAACGGGCACCCGTATTCTGGGCGTCCACACCGGCAGCCCGACCGCGCGCCCCCTAGCCCCGCCCCAGGGGCGACCCCGCGCACCCGGTCCGCCGCCCCCTCGCCGCCAGCCCCGCCGTCGACGCCCAGAACCGGACCTCACATGACAGTGCTTCACTCGCGCAACGCCGACGCAGCCGACCCGGCGGACGTCGCCGCCGCCGCAGACGTCAAGGACCCCCAGGACGCCGCCGCGGAGCCCGACCTCCGCGAGGACCTCGGCCGCTACGCCGAGCTCGGGGCCTTCACGCTCACCGCCGAGACCCACGCCTGGTACGCGGCCGTCGACACCGTCGCCACCCCCGAGGACGCCCGCGCGGCCTCCACGGCCCTCGCCGAACTGCGCGGCAGCGACCTCCAGCAGACCTGGGAGGCCGTCCTCTCCCTCGCCGCCGACACCAAGCTGGACGAGCCCGACACCGTCGCCAAGACCGCGCTGCTGGTCGAGATGCTCCAGCGGGTGCACCGCACCTCCGCGGCCCTCTTCCCCGCCGCGTACGACGCCGACCTCGGCGCCCTCGCCGCCGCCACCGCCGACAGCACCTGGCGCCGCGAGAACGGCGTCAAGCTCTCCTGGCTGCGCGGCCGCTCGCTGCGCAAGCAGGCCGTCGCGCTCGCCACCGACCGCCGCATCCGCCGCGAGGACCTGCACGAGGCCCTCACCTCCGCCGAGATCGAGCGCCGCGCCTGGGCCGCGCTCGCCCCGGCCGGCACCCTCCCGCGAGTGCCCACCGACGGCGCCCTGGTCGACCGCACCGCCCAGGCCTTCGAGACGATCAACACCGGCCTGCGCGGCCTCGCCCGCCTGCTGCCCGACCACGACCTCGACGGGCTGCCCTTCGCCGAGCTGATCGACCTGGTCGAGCGCCTCGCCGCCGACGAGGGCACCCTCTACCGCCTGCCCACCATCCGCGGCCTGCGCGCCGGACTCGAGGAGGCCGGCCTCGCCGACCTGCTCGCCGAACTCGCCACCGCCAAGGCCGACCGCCGCGCCGCCGAGGCCGCGTACACGGCCCGCCAGGCGCTGGCGAGCGGGCAGCGGGACGGGCTGGCGGAGAAGAGCGCCGCTGCTGTCGAGGCGGCGCCGGTCGAGGAGCCGGGTGCCGAGGACGCTGCCGGTGCTGTGGTCGAGGACTATGCCGATGCCGCTGTCGACATCGATGGTGCGACCGGTACGGAGGAGGCTGCGGTCGAGGAGCCCGGGACCGAGGAGCCGACCGACCGGGCCGACGCCGAGGCGGCTGCCCTGCAGGCGCTGGCCGGCGGACAGCGGGACGGGCTCGTGGAAGAGGCCCCGGCCGCGGTGACGGCTCCGGTGGAGGACGCCGAGGAGACCGCTGCGGCGACTGCGACTGCGGTGGCCGAGGCTGAGGCCGAGACCAAGGAAGAGACCGAGACCGAGACCGAGACCAAGGCCGAGGTCGAGATCGAGGCCGAACCGGCATCGGACGCGGTTGCCGCTGACGACGAGCCGGCGGCGGCGCAGGCCGAGGAGGAGACCCCGGCCGCTGTGGTCTCCCTCCCGGCGCCCTCCCCGGCAGCCGACGACCTGGTGGCCGCCGCGACCGCCGCCCTGGCCGAGGCCGCGGCCGCGGACGAGACGACGGCGGACACGGAGCCGGAGGCTGCCCCGGTCGCCGAGGCCGTCGAGGTCAAGGAGACCGCGGTCGCGGTCGAGGAGCCGGTTGTCGAGGCCGCTGAGATTTCCGTCGAGGCCGAGGTTGTGGCCGAGCCCGAGGCCGTTGCGGTGGAGCCCGCTGTCGAGGCGTCGGTCGTGGAGGCTGATGAGCCTGCGGTTGAGGTCGAGGCGGTCGTCGCTGAGGCTACGGTCGAGGCCGAGGTCGAGCCTGTGGTCGAGGCCGAGGCCGTTGTGGCGGAGCCCGCCGTCGAGGAGCCGGCCGCCGTGACTGCCGTCGAGGCCGAGGCCGAGGCTGTGGTTGAGGCCGAGCCCGAGAGCGTTGTCGAGGAGCCCGTCGCCGAGGCCGAGGCTGTGGCCGAAGAGGTGGCGGAGCCGGTGGCCGAGCCCGAGGAGCCCGCCGTCGAGCCCGAGGCCGTCGCCGAGGAGCCCGCTGTCGAGCCCGAGGCCGTCGCCGAGGAGCCCGCCGTCGAGCCCGAGCCCGAGCCCGAGCCCGTCTCCGCTGCCGAGGAGCCGGTCGTCGAAGCCGAGCCCGAGCCCGTCGCCGCCGTCGAGGCGCCCACCGCCGAGCCCGAGGCCGACGCCCGTCCCGCGAAGCCGGACTTCACGCCCGGCCGCCCCGTGACCGCCTACTCCGCCGACGAGCTGCTCGCCGTCGTGCGGTGGGTGGACGGCGACGGTGCCGAGCGGACCGATGAGGAGCTGCTGCGGGCGGCCATGAAGGAGCTGGGCTTCGCCCGTCTCGGCCCCCGGATCAAGGAGGCGCTGGGCGCCGCCGTGGCCGCCGCGCGCGGCTGACGACGTACGGCCACACAGGCCGAGGGCCCGGGACGCGAGCACGCGTCCCGGGCCCTGTCGTGTTCCGGGGCGCCCTGTGGCGACGTACGCCGGTCCCCAGGTGTCACGGGCGGTCGTCCTACGAGGCGTCCGGACTGCCCGGACCGCCCGGACCGAGGGGGTGGTCGAGGGCGTGCCGCAGTACGGCCGGGGTGGTCACCAGCGACGGTCCGTACCAGGTCAGGTGCCGTCCGCTGACCAGTGCCGCCGGTGTGCCCGGGAACGCCTCCGGGCCGTCTTCGGCGGTGAAGCGGTACGGCTCGTCCGGCAGGACCACCAACTCGGGCTGGCAGGCGAGCAGTTCGGGCAGTGGAACGGCCGGGTAGCGCTCGGGGTGGTCGGCGTGGACGAGCCGCAGGCCCAGGCGGCGCAGCAGGTCCCCGGCGAAGGTGTCGCGGCCGAGGACCATCCACGGGCGGCGCCAGATCGGGACGACGGTCCGGGGGCCGTCGGCCTCCGGGGGCGCGCCGCCGCTCCCGACGGAGGCCCAGGCGGCCTCCGCCTCGTCCAGCCAGGCGGGCCGGGGCAGCCCGCAGGCGGTGGTCAGCAGCCGGTGCAGGGAGCGGAAGGCGTCGTCCAGGGTGCGGATGTCGGTGACCCAGACCGGGACGCCGGCCGCCCGCAGCGCGTCCAGGTCGGGGCGCCGGTTCTCCTCGTCGTTGGCGAGGACGAGGTCGGGCGCGAGCGCGAGGATGCGTGGGACGTCCGGGTTCTTGGTGCCGCCGATCCGGGTGACGGACAGGTCGGCGGGGTGGCTGCACCAGTCGGTGGCACCGACCAGCAGGCCGGGTGCGGTGGCGGCGACCGCTTCGGTCAGTGACGGCACCAGCGAGACCACCCGGCGGGGCGGGCGCGGTCCGAGCCGGACGGGGAGGTCGAGGTCGTCGCGCGGGGCGGTGGGGTCGGCCATCCGGTCAGCCTACGTCCGGCCTCCGGCGAGGGGGCGTGCGGACGGCGACCGGCCGCGCGCGGCACCGGGGACCCACTGCCGGGAACCCGCTGCCGGCCGCGCATCGCCGGAGACCAACCGCCGGGAACCCATCGCCCGGGCCGTCCGACTACCTGGTCCGGGTCCGCAGCACGGGCCCTCAGTACGACCACCCGGTGCCAGGGCCGAGCCCGGTCACCCGGGACCGTCACCGAGCACCATCACCGACCAGGAGAGTTGTCATGCGCCCTCGTGTCGTCTGCGGAATCGCGGCCGCCGTCGCCCTGTTCGCCACGGCCTGCGGAAGCGGGACCGGGGGCGGGTCGAGCGCCTCCGTCACCGTCCGGCCCGACGCCGGCGGTGGCTTCCCCGTCACGGTCGCCGACTGCGCGGGCAAGGAGACCACCATCGCCAAGGCGCCCGGCAGGATCGTCACCAGCAACGCCTCCAGCCTGGAGCTGCTGCTCCGACTCGGCGCGGGGGAAAGGGTGATCGGCACCGGCTTCCCGCCCGGCAAGGGCACCCTGCCCGCCGCGCTCGCCGAGCAGGGCGCCAAGGTGCCGGTGCTCGGGGACAAGAGCATCCCCAAGGAGAAGCTCCTCGGCTCCGGCGCCGACCTCTACGTGGACACCTTCGGCGCGATGCCGATGATGGGCGGCGGCGCCACCGGGCCGAGCGAGGAGGAGTACGCGGCGGCCGGCATCCAGCACGTGTACCTGCTCTCCACCGCCTGCGCCGGGACGCCGAAGGCCGCCAAGGCGCCGCGCACCGACCTGGCCGGGATCGAGGAGGACGTCCGCAGGCTCGGCGCCGTCACCGGCACGGCCGCGCGGGCGGAGGAGCTGGTCGCGGGGATGGAGAAGCAGCTCGGCGCGGTCCGCACCGCGCTCGCCGCCGTGCCGGAGGGGCAGCGGCCGAGCTACTTCGTCTTCGACTTCGACGCCGGCACCAAGCAGCCGGTGGCGGTCTGCGGCCGGCAGGTCGCCAACGCCGTGATCACCCAGGCCGGGGCGCGCAACGTGTTCGCCGACTGCGACGCCGACTTCAAGCCCGGCTCCTGGGAGGACGTGGTCGCCAAGAACCCGGACTGGATCCAGCTGGCCGTGCGCAACCGGGGCAGCGAGGAGGCCACCCGCAAGGCCTTCGACGAGGCCGAGGCCTTCCTGAAGGGCTTTCCCGCGACCCAGGGCCTGAAGGCCGTCCAGGAGGGGCACTTCGTCCGGCTCGGCTCCGAGGTGACGACCATCGCGGGGGTGCGCAACGCCGACGCCGTCCGGCAGATCGCCGCGACCGTCCACCCTGACCTCGTCAAGGCCCCCGACCTCGCCAAGAACGGGCAGTAGCCGGTGGCGTCGGCCACCGCTCGGAAGGAGCGCGGCGAAGTCCGCCCGGCCCGCATCCTGCGGGCCGGGCCGCTGGCCGCCGTTCTCGTCGTCGCCCTGGTGCTCGCGCTGACCGCCGCCGTCTCGCTCGGCTCGGTGGACGTCCCGGCCGCCGAGGTCTGGTCGGTGGTCGCCCGCCGGCTCACCGGCCGGGCCCCGGAGCCAGGCGCCCGTGATCTCATCGTCTGGCAACTGCGCGTCCCCCGTGCCCTGTTGGCGGCCGTGGTGGGCGCCGGGCTCGGCCTGGTCGGCACCGCCGTGCAGGCCCTGGTCCGCAACCCGCTCGCCGACCCGTACCTGCTCGGCATCTCCTCCGGGGCCTCGCTCGGCGCGGTCGCCGCCATCGTCCTCGGCACCACCCTCGGGCTCCAGCTCTCCTTCGGCAGCGCGCTCGGCCTCACCGTCTCCCTGGCGGCGTTCGCCGGCGCGCTCGCCGCGTTCTCGCTGGTCTGGCTGATGGCCCGGCGCGGTGGCGGCTTCTCCCCGCTGCGCCTGGTCCTCGCGGGCATCGGCATCGCCCAGTTCCTCGGCGGCATCACCAGCTACCTGGTCCTGCAGACCCGCGACGAGCAGCAGACCAGGGGCGTGCTGTTCTGGCTGATGGGCAGCCTCGGCGGCGCCGTCTGGGCCCAACTCGCCGTCCCGGCCGTCGCGGTGGCGCTCGGACTGGCCCTGCTCCAGGCCCGCGCCCGGGGGCTCAACGCGATGCTGATGGGCGACGAGACGGCCGCCGGGCTCGGTGTGGACGTCGCCCGGCTGCGCCGCGAGGTCTTCGTCGTCACCAGTGTGCTCACCGGGGTGCTGGTCGCCGTCTCCGGGGCGATCGGCTTCGTCGGGCTGATGGTGCCGCACGTGTGCCGGCTGCTGGTCGGCGCCGACCACCGGCGGCTGCTGCCGCTGTCCGCGCTCACCGGGGCGCTGCTGCTGGTCGTCGTCGACACGGTGGCCCGCACCGCCCTGGACGGCCAGGAACTGCCGATCGGCGTGGTCACCGCCGTCCTCGGCGCCCCCACCCTGCTCTACCTGCTGGACCGACGACTGGAGCGCAGTTGAGGATCGCCGTCGAGGACCTGAGTGTCGCCCTGGCCGGCCGGACGGTGCTGGCCGGGGCCAACCTGATCGCCGAGGAGGGGGAGATCGCCGGACTGGTCGGACCCAACGGCAGCGGCAAGTCCAGCCTGCTGCGCACCGTCTACCGGCACCTGCGGCCCAGCGCCGGGCGGGTGCTGCTGGCCGGGCGGGACCTGGCGGAGCTACGGCCCGCCGAGTCCGCCAGGCACATCGGGGCACTGCCCCAGGAGCGCGGCGGGGACTTCGAGTTGAGCGTCCGCGAGGTGGTCGCGATGGGCCGCACGCCCTACAAGCGGGCCTTCGCGGCCGACGACGCCGAGGACCGCCGGATCACGGCCGAGGCGCTGGCGCGGGTCGGCATGGCCGGGGCCGCCGACCGCCGGTTCGCCCAACTGTCCGGCGGGGAACGGCAACGGGTGCTGCTGGCCCGGGCGCTCGCCCAGCAGCCGGACGTCCTGGTGCTGGACGAGCCGACCAACCACCTGGACGTCCGGCACCAGGTCGAACTGCTCGCCCTGCTCCGGGAGCAGCGCCGCACCACCCTGGTGGCCCTGCACGACCTCAATGCCGCCGCCTCGGTCTGCGACCGGCTGCACGTCCTGCACCGCGGCGCCCTGGTGGCCTCCGGGGCGCCGCGCGAGGTGCTGACCGCCGAGCTGCTGGCCGAGGTCTTCGGGGTGCGGGCCGCGGTGGTCGAACACCCGCTCACCGGCGACCCGTTGATCGCCTTCGACCACCGTGCCCCGGCCCCGGCTGCGGCGGAGGCCGCCGTGCCGGGGCGCTAGGTGTTCCGTCCCTTCCCGTACGGGACCGCGGCCTAGCGGGACTCGTAGTGGCTCGGCCGGCCGTCCCGCAGGACCAGTCGGCCGAGCCGGGCGGCCTCGTCGCTGCGCAGCAACTCCCGTCGGCCGTCGGCGCGGTGGAGTACGGAGGAGTGCCAGGGGGTGGTCCAGGAGTCGGCCGCCGCCAGCAGTCGGATGCCGAACTTGGACGCCCCGGCCGGCTGCGGGTGGATGGAGAGCCGGACGGCGCGCGGGTGGTGCTCGGCGATCAACTCGCCCCAGGCGCGGCTGCGCTGGATCACGCCGTAGGCGCGACGGCGGCACTCCCGCTGGAGGGCGGAGCGGGTGCCGGTGAAGCCGACGGTGTCCTCGGTGAGGAAGCGGGTGATGCCCCGGTAGAGCCGCAGGGTCTCCTCCTCGGTCAGCACCTGTTCGCGCAGCTCCTCGACGCTCGGCGCGTACCGGGCGTGCACCCGGGCGCGCTTCTCGTCGTACGGGAGGTCGCCGAGGACGGCCCGCAGGTCGAAGGTGTCGAGGTGGGCCAGGCCCTCGCGGGCGATCATGGCGGTCAGGGCGTCCGAGTAGGCGTCTATGTGGTCGTCCGGGACGTTGATCAGGTCGCCGAAGATGTGCCCGTCCGAGCAGATCAGGATGCGCGCACCGGGTGCGTGCAGTCGGCCGATCTCGGCGCACAGGCCGTCGAGGAAGGTCAGCGACAGCCGTTCGCCCTCGTCGGGCAGGTGGCCGAGCACCTTCGCGGGGTTCGGCGACTTGCAGGGGAAGCCGGGCAGGGTCAGGACGATCGGTTCGCCGGCGGCGATGAAGTCCGCCAACTGCGCCAGCTGGAGCGGGAAGTGCTCCGGGCGGGCGTCGAACTCCGGGTCCGCGGCGCGGCGGTGCGGCAGCAGCAGGCCGAGGACGCGGGCGGCGAGGGCGGCGGCGGTGGTGCCGGTGTCGGGGGCGCTGGTGGCAGTGGTGAGGGCGTCGGGGGTGATGACGGCAGGGGCGGTGCCGACGGGCGGCATGGTGGGTCCTCCACGAAAGGTGGTGCGGTACGGGTTTCGGGCTCCGGGCGGGCGGAGCCGGACGGTCGGAGCCGGGGCGCGGTGCGCCCGGGGGTCAGCGGCGGTGGTCGTAGGCGACCGGCAGCCGGTTCACCCCGCGGGCCAGGACGGCGGGGACCCAGGCCAGGTCCGCCAGGCCGTCGCCGGGCGCCTCGGCCGGACGCAGCCCGGGCAGCCGGGTGAGCAGGGTGGCGAGGGCGACCTGGAGTTCGGCCCGGGCCAGCGCGGCGCCGGGGCAGTAGTGGATGCCGTGGCCGAAGGCCAGGTGGGCGTTGGGCGTGCGGTCGAGGTCGAGGCGGTCGGGCTCGGGGAACTGCGCGTCGTCGCGGTTGGCGGCGCAGAGCGAGACGATCACCGAGTCGCCGGCCGGGACGGTGGTGCCGAACAGGTCGCTGTCCTCGGCGAAGAACCGCCAGGTGGTGAGCTCGAACGCGGCGTCGTGGCGCAGCAGTTCCTCCACCGCCCGGGCGAGCCGGCCGGGCTCGTCGGCGCCCTCGCGCAGCCGGGCGAGCTGCTCGGGGTGGCGCAGCAGCGTGACCAGCATGGTGGTGATCTGGTTGGTGACCGGCTCCTGCCCGGCGACCAGCAGCTGGAACACCATCGAGTCCAGCTCCGCGCGGCTCAACTCGCCCGCGTCATGGGCTGCGACGAGCCGGCCCAGCAGGTCCTCCTGCGCCGCCCAACCGGGCTCCCGGCAGTCGGCGCGCTTACGGGCGACGACGTCGGCGATGTACGTCTGGAGGCCGCGCAGCCGGGCCTCGTACGCCGGGCGGCCGGGGTCCTGCGGGCCGACCGGCTGGACCACCTTGCCCCAGTCCCGGTCGAAGCGGTCCGCCAACTCGGGCGGCAGGCCGATGACTTCGGCGAGCACCCGGAAGGGGTAGTGGGCCGCGAAGCCGGCCACCAGGTCCGCGCCGCCGGACTCCGGCAGCTCGTCCACCAGGGCGTCGGCCAGCTCCTGGAACCGGGGGCGCAGCGACTCCACCCGGCGCGGGGCGAAGGCGTCGAGCACGAGCCGGCGCATCGAGGTGTGCTTGGGCGGGTCCTGGTGGAGCAGGTGGACCTGGAGCTGCGAGTGCTGGGGCTCGGGCATGATCGACGCGAGCCGGCGCCAGTTGTCGTTGCCGAGGGTGTGGTTCTTGCCGAAGCGGGGGTCGTTGAGGGCCGCGTGGGCGGCCCGGTAGCCGGTGACCAGCCAGGCGTGGATGCCGCTGGGGAACTCCACCCGGTGCACCGGCCCGGCCTCGCGCATCCGCTGGTAGAGCGGGTACGGGTCGCGCTTGTACTCCGGACCGTACAGCGGGACGGGGGAGGGCAGCCGGTCGTACCCGTACGGGCAGCGCGGGGCGTCGTCGGTGGCGGCCGGGTCGGGGATCATGTCGGTCATCTGAGGAGGTCCTTCGGTGGGGAGGGGGGTGGTGGTGGGGTGCGCTGAAGCGGGTGCGGTTCGGTGCGGGGCAGTGCGGGGTGGGGTGGTGGTCAGGGCCTGGGGCGGCGGTGCAGGGCGAGCAGCGCGACGGCGGTGGCCGCGACGAGGGCGGCCAGGGCGATTCCGGCCCGGGTCCCGGTGGTGTCGCGGGCCCCGGCCAGGGCGGTGGCGGTCGCGAGGGCCGGGCCGAGCGCGAAGCCGAGGCTGCGGGCGAGTTGGACGGCGGAGCCGGCGGTGGCGAGCTTCCCGGGTGGGGAGGCGGACATCACCAGGGCCTGGGTGGGGCCGCCGTTGAGGCCCATCCCGGCACCGGCGAGGGCGAGTCGCGCGGCGATCTCGGGGGCGGACCAGCCGGTGTCCAGCGGGACGAGCAGGGCCAGGCCGAGGGTGGTGACGGCGGCGCCGGTGAGCGCGGTCGGGCGGGCGCCCCAACGGTCGGCCAGCCGGCCGCCGACCCGGCCGGCCAGCACCATGCCGAGCGGGAACGCCAGCATGGTGAGCGCGGTGGCCGTGGCGCTCTCGCCCCGAGGGCCGCGCAGGTGCTGGGCGAGCAGGTAGTGGCAGGCCGCGAAGCCGGCGGCGAGCGCCAGCACGGAGGCGTTGACCCCGGCGGTCCCGGCGGCCCGCAGCACCTCGGCCACCGGTCGGCCGCCCGGGCGGCGCAGCCAGAGCAGCACCAGCGGAACGGCGGGCAGGACGAGCAGCAGCCACAGCGCGGACTTCGGGGCCAGGGTGAGCCCGAGCAGGACGGCGGCCACGGCGGCGCCGATCAGCGCGGCGTCGCCGAGTGAGGACCGGTCGGGCGGCCGCAGTCCGCCGCGGCGCGGGGCGTGGCGCCGCACGATCAGCACGGCGGCCAGGCAGACCGGCAGTTTCACCAGGAAGATCGCCCGCCAGCCCAGGTGGTCCAGCAGCAGACCGCCGATCACCGGCCCGGTGACGGCGCCGAGCGGACCGAGCGTCGCGGGCACGCTCATCGCCCGGCCGCGCAGCTCGGGCCGGACGGAGGTCGCGGCGAGCACCGGCATCAGGACGAAGAGCACGGCCCCGAAGGCGCCCTGGAACAGCCGGGCCGCGATCAGCCAACCGGCCCACGGGGCGCAGGCGGCCAGCACGCTGCACAGGGTGAAGCAGCCGACCGCGAGCAGCAGGGCCGAGCGGGTGCCGACCTGGTCCAGCCAGCGCCCGGCGGGCAACAGCAGGGCGACGAGCGGGAGTTGGTACCCGAGGACGGCCCACTGGGCGACCCCGGGGGAGACGTGCAGGCCGGCCGAGATGTCGGTGAGTGCGAGGTTGACCACGTTCATGTCGAGCATCGCGACGAAGGACAGCAGTCCGGCGGCGACGACCAGGCTCCAGCGGTCCGCCGATGGTTGCTGATGCTCCGTCAGAGATGAGGCGGTCGGGGTTGGTTGCGCCGTCATGAAGTCCCTCCGTCTCCCGTACTGCTGTACCGGACGCCGCCTCGGCGGCGGGGTCCGGTACAGCAGTCGGTGGCGAGGGGGCTCCGGTTCCGAACACTTGGGGGATTTCTTCTCGATAGCCGGAAGCTGACGGCTGGCAGCGGACAACGGACAGATGACAGACGACAGCTTTCAGCGAACAGATAACAGATTTCGAAATCTGTTATCTGTTTGCTGTCAGTTGTCCGCCGCTGCCCGCTGCCAGCCGCCCGCCCGCCGCTCAGCAGGCGGTCGCGAGCTCCCCGGCCTCGGCGGCGCGCAGGCGTGCCACCAGCTCCTCCCGCGCCCGGGCGACCCGGGAGCGGACGGTCCCGACGGGGCAACCGGCGACCTCGGCCGCCTCGGCGTAGCTCAGGCCGACCACCTGCGTCAGCACGAAGGCCTCGCGCCGCTGGGCGGGCACCCGGTCGAGCAGGTCGCCGAGCGCGACGCCGTCCTCGAACCCGGCCGTCGGTGCGCCGCCCTGCCGCTCCGCCGCCTCCTGCCAGTCCGGCAGGGCCGCGCAGCGCGGCCGGGCGGCGGCCATCCGGTACCGGTCGATCACCGTCCGCCGGGCGATCGACAGCAGCCAGGTGCGGGCGGAGGAGCGCCCCGCGAACGCGGGCAGGCCGCGCAGTGCGCGCAGGAAGGTCTCCTGGGCGAGGTCGTCGGCGGATTGCACGTCGGTCAGGTGGGCGACGAAGCGCCAGACGTCCCGCTGGGTCGCCCGGACGAAGGCCTCGACGTCGGCCGCCCGTCCGGAGCGGGCGGTCAGCGCCAGTGCGGTGAGCTGCTCGTCATCCACGGCGGCCCCCCGCCCGGCCGGTCCCGGCGGCACGGCCATGCGGGACGATGGTCGTATGAGATGCGCGCAGTTCCGTACCGCTCTGTCCGCCCGGCTCGACGGCGAACCGAGCGGTCTGCCGGAGGTACGGCTGGACAAGCACGTCGCGCGCTGCGCCGGCTGCCGGGAGTGGCTGGCCAGGGCCGAGCAGCTGCACGGCCGGGTGCGGGCGGGCACCACCGACGGGCCCTCGCCCGAGTGGTCGGCCCGGCTGCTGGCCCGGCTGGGCGAGGGCGGCCCCGAGGGCCGTGCTCCGGACGGACCGCGGTCCGTCGAGCGCTAGGCGCGGTGGGCGTGCCCGGCGGGGCGGGCGCGTCCGGGGGAGCGGAAACGGCGGGACGGTGGCGCCGGCCGGAGCCGGTGCGCCGTCGAAGTCAGGCATGGGAAGGTCCCGAGGGGAAGGCGGGGAGCGGCACCGCGCAGGGCGGCACCGTCGGCGTCCATGGGCAGCCGCGCGGCACGCCGGCCCTGGGGAGGAGCGGCGGCGGACGCGGGCCCGCACCCTGACGGCACGACGGCGCGGGGCGCGGCCGTACGGCAGGGCGACCTGCCCGTCGCGGGGTCCCGGTGGCCGGAGGTGGCCGGGCGGGGAGAAGCAGCGGCGGGCGCGTCAGCAGGCGAGGGCGAACGCCGGCGGCCCGCGCCGGACCACGGCATGCGTCAGCAGCACCGACCGGGGCGGCCGGGCCCGGTCGTCGGCCGGGCGGGGCGCTGCCGGGGCCCGGTAGCCGAAGGGGCGCGCGAACAGCGCCAGCAGCGGGAGCAGGAGCGCGCCCGCGACCACCGCGCCGAGCGCACCGAGCAGCTCGAAGAGCCGGACCAGCGCCGCGTCGCCGCGCCAGAGCAGGAGCGCGCACGCCAGCGCGGCGAGCACGTGGGCGGCGGCCATCCCCGGTGACATGCCGTGGGACATCCCGTGCGCCATGTCGTGCGCCGGTCCTTGCGCCGGTGCGCTCACCAGGTCCTGCGCCGTGCCGTACGACCCGCCGCCGTGCAACGCGCCGTCGGGCATCATGTGCGGTCCGTCGGGCATCCCGGTCATCCCGGGCAGGCCCGCGTCCACGGCGGTCGCGCCCGAGCCCCCGTGGTGCGTCCCGGCCGCCGGCCGCAGACCGCCGGTGGCCGGCGGGACGTCCGGGTCGATGCCCGCCATCCGCGCCAGTTCGACCGGGGAGAGCCCGCCGGGCGCCCGGTCGGGGTTGCAGAGCAGGAGGGCGGCCCAGTCCGTGGTGGCGAGCCGGCCGAGGCCGCCGCCCCCTCGGGAGAACGCCGCGGCCTGTTCGAACAACTGGTGCAGCGCGGTCTGCGCCACGACCATCCAGAGGCTGATCACCCCGAGTCCGCGCCGCTTCCCGGCGAGCAGCCAGGTCAGCCCGAGGACCGCCCCGAACCCGCCGGCCAGCACCGTCGGAGAGACTCCGGATCCGGCCATGGCGACGTGCGCGGTGGCGGCCATCGCCACGCACAGCGCGGCGAAGACCACGGCGCGCAGCAGGCGGATCCGGTCGGTCATCACGATGGCACTCATCGTCGCACCCGCCCTGCCCGGCCCGTAGCGCACCCTCCGGTCATGGCCGGTTCTGTGCCGTGAGACCATGCCCGGCCGCCGGCCCCCGGAGCCCGCCGGATCACCACCCGGTTCGGTCCGCCGACCCGACGCGACGAACCGAACAACGGCTCGTAGGACCATCGGGGCGGTTTGACAGCACGTACCCCATTGCTCACTTAATGTGCACCACCCCGTACGGTGCGTATCGGGACGACGCTGTTCAGAAGCAGGGAGGTCCGGCCTTGGAGACCCCGACGGATACCTCGGCGCCCATTGCCGACAATGCCAAGTCCGCTGCCCCCACGGAGCCGACCGTCCCGCAGCAGGCGACAGGCCGGAAACAGGCGACGGCCGTGGTTGAAGTCGAAGCCGAGGAACTCGGCGAGCAGGCCGAAGCCGCCGCCCCGGCCGAAGCCGCCGCCCCGGCCGGAGCTGTCGAGCAGGCCGGAGCTGTCGAACCGGCCGAAGCCGTCGAGCCGGATGAAGCAGAGGAGTCGGCCAAGGCTGAGGAAGCTGCCGGACCGGCCGAAGCCGCCGAGTCGGCCGACGTCGCCGGACCAGCCGAAGCCGCGGAGCGGGCCGAAGCCGAAGAGCCGACCGAAGCCGCGGAGGCGGCCGGAACCGCTGAACCGGCCGAGGCCGCAGAGCAGGCCGACCCACCCGGATCCACCGAGCCCGCCGACGAGGCTGACCCCGCCACCCCGGCTGAAGCAGCGGAGTCGGCCGAGGCCGCCACCCCGGCCGAGCCCGCGAAGCCGACCGAGCCCGCCGCCCTGCCCGCGTCCGTCGACCTCGCGGACCCCGGCTTCTGGCAGCTGCCCGCCCCCGACCGCGCCGCCGCCTTCGCCGAGCTGCGCCGCCGCCCCGGTCCGGTGTTCTTCGGCGACCGCGCCACCGGTCGCGGCTTCCACGCCCTGGTCCGTCACGCCGACGTGGTCGAGGCCAGCCGCACCCCCGCCGTCTTCCTCAGCGGCCCCGGTGTGACCACCCCCGTCCCGGCCCGCTGGGTCCGGCTGCTGTTCGGCGACTCGATGGTGAACCTGGACGACCCCCGCCACGCCCAGCTGCGCCGGATCGTCTCGCGGGCGTTCACCCCGCGGCTGCTCGACCGGGTCGAGGAGGACGTCCGGCGGATCAGCACCGAGCTGGTCGACCGGATCGAGCGGGAGCGGCCGGAGGACTTCGTGACCGCGGTCGCCGCCGAACTCCCGTTCCAGGTGATCTGCACCATGATGGGCATCCCGGAGCGGCCGCGCCGCACCATCCTCGACCTGGTCAACCGCACCTCCGAGGACATCGGTGTGGCCCGGCCGCTGCGCCGCCGGCTGCGGGTGCCGGGGCGCGGGCTGCGGGCGCTCGCCCGGATGCAGGGCATCGTCGCCGGGATCGGCCGCCGTCGCCGTCGCCGGCCGGAGGAGGACCTGATCTCCGCGCTGGTCACCGCCGACGTGGACGGCCGCCGGCTCACCGGACGCGAGCTGGGCGCCTTCTTCAGCCTGCTGCTGGTCGCCGGGGTCGAGACCACCCGCAACGCGCTGGCCCACGGCCTGCACCTGCTGACCGTCCACCCCGAGCAGCGCGCCCTGCTGCTCGAGGACCTCGACGGACGGCTCGGCGGCGCGGTGGACGAGATGGTCCGCCACGCCACGCCGATCATCCAGTTCAACCGGACCCTCGCCGTCGACCACGAGCTGGGCGGCTCCGGCGGCCCGCTGCTGCGCGCGGGGGAGAAGGTCGCGCTGTTCTACGGCTCGGCCAACCGCGACGAGGAGGTCTTCCCCGACCCCGACGTCTTCGACATCACCCGCACGCCCAACGCCCACCTCGGCTTCGGTGGCGGCGGTCCGCACTACTGCCTCGGCGCGCACCTGGCCCGGCAGGAGATGACGACGCTGTTCCGCGAGCTGTTCACCCGCCTTCCCGAGGCGCGGTCGGTCGGCGAGCCGCAGCTCGTCCCGTCCAGCTTCGACCACCGGGTCCGCTCGCTGCGCTTCACCTTCTGAGCCTCCTGAGCGCCCCGGCCGCCCGGCCACCCTGAGCACCCCGGCTGCCCCGGCCACCCTGGGCGCCCCGGAGGCCCCGGGCGCCCCGGACCTCCTGAGCGACCGGTCCCCTCCGGACGGCCGGGGCTCCGACGGCTACTCGGCCGGCTCCCAGACCGCGTTGTCGTGCGCGAACAGCACCCGGTGCGGCCCGTGCTCGGCCACCCGGTCGAGCCAGGCCCGGTACCCGGGCAACGGCGGGGCCACGCCCTCGCGCACCGCCCGCCGGGCGAGCACCGCCTGCCCGTACTCGGAGGCGAAGTCGTAGGCCTGCCCGGCCAGCAGGACCGGCCCGCCGCCCGGGCGGTCCACCAGCAGTGACTGGTGGCCCCCGGTGTGGCCGGGGGTGGGCAGCACCCGGACGCCCGGCCAGACCTCGGCCTCGCCGTCGAGTTCGCGGTACTCGGCGCCGGGGAAGTCGACCAGCGCGTCGATGGTGTACCCGCCGCGCCGGGCGGTGGCCAGCTCCTCCGTCTGGACCAGGACGGGCGTGCCGGCGAACAGCGGGTTGCCGCCGCAGTGGTCGAAGTGGAGGTGGCAGTTGACCACCAGGTCGATGTCGGCGACGGCGACCCCGGCCGCCGCGAGCGCCTCCGGCAGCGGGCGGCGGACCGGGCGGTAGTGCGCCTCGGTCTCCGGTTCGCCGCCACCGATCCCGGTGTCGAACAGCAGCAGCCCCTCCGGACGTCGGACCAGGTACGCGAGCACCGGTTCCACGCGCGGCTCCGGGCCGCCCACTTCGGTGGCCGGTCGGACGAAGTACCCCAGGTCGAGACGGCGGATCACGTGCAATTCAGCCCCCATGTCGCAGTGCGTCGCTCTGCCCCCGTACGGGCGGCCGCGCGGGCCCCCCGTTCGCACCCTACCCGCCGACCGGCAGCCCCCGGTCGGCCTTCACCTGCTTCATCGTCAGGTGCGAGTTGACCTGCGCGATGCCCGGCAGGCCGGAGAGCACGTCGGTGATGAAGCGTTCGTACGCGGCGATGTCGGCCACCGCGATCCGCAGCAGGTAGTCGGGTTCGCCGAACAGCCGGTGGGCCTCCACCACCTCCGGCAGCTCGGCCACCCGGCGCTCGAACTCGGCGACCGTCACCTGGTCCTCGTGACGCATGGTGATCGTCACGAAGGGCTGGAACCCGCGCCCGACCGCCGCGCCGTCCAGCACCGCCCGGTAGCCGCGGATCACACCGTCCTGCTCCAGTTGGCGCACCCGGCGCAGGCAGGGGGACGGGGTGAGGTCCACCCGGGAGGCCAGCTCGGCATTGGTCAGGCGCCCGTCCTGCTGGAGCTCGCGGAGGATTCTGCGGTCGATTCGGTCCATGGCGCAACATTCTGCCAAAACGCCGCTCCGACCTGCACGAAGTCGCCATCGCGTGCCAGCCCGATCCGGCTACCTTCAGTGACCGAACCCGATGCCGGGTCACTCCGGCAGATCCCCGGGGCACCCCGGCAGGCCGCTGGAACAACCTCCGGCCGACCCGCCGGAACGACCCCCGGCCGATCCGCCGGGCCCACACCGCGACGAGCACGACAGGCCACGCCCACGCCCATGGACACCCACGCCCTCCTCCTCTTCCTCGGAGTCGACCTCCTGCTGGTCTGCACCCCGGGCCCCGACTGGCTCTACATCGCCGCCCGCGGCCTCGGTCAGGGACGCCGCGCCGCGCTGATCGCGGTCGGCGGGGTCTGCGCCGGGTACGCCGTCCACACGCTGTTCTCCAGCGCCGGACTGGCCGCCGCGCTGCGCGCCGTCCCGGCCGCCCTGCCCGTGCTGCGCCTCACCGGCGCCGCGTACCTGCTGGTGCTGGCCGTCATGATGTTGCTGGCGCTGCGCAAGAGCGGGGGCGCCGCCGCCCTCGCCGCGCCCAAGCCGCAGCCCACCGCGACGGTGCTGCGCCAGAGCATGCTGACCGCGCTGCTCAACCCCAAGGGGCTGCTGCTCTACCTGTCCCTGGTGCCGCAGTTCGTCGACCCGGACGCCGCCCTGCCGGTCGGCGGCCAGGTGCTCGCGCTCGGCTCGCTCAACGTGCTGGCCTGCGCGGTGGTGTACGGGCTGGTCGCGTACGCCAGTGGGCGGCTCGGCGGCCGGTTCGGCGGCACCCCGCAGGCGGCCCGCCGGATGACCATGGTCTCGGCGGTGCTGTTGATGCTGGTGGCGGGCGTCACAGCGAGCGCCTGAGAACGGGAGCACAATGCCGGGCATGACCGAGCGCCCGTTGCCAGAAGGAACCACCGCGGCCACTGGAACCACCGGAACGGCGGCAGCCGCCGGGGCCGTCGACCGCCCGACCGCCCACGCCTGGGCGGCTCTCGGCGGGCCGCCCGAGCTGCTGGAGCGGGTGACCTTCCACGGCCCGGAGGACGTCCTGCCCTCCGGGCTGCCGGTGCGCCGGCTCGCCCGGGCCACCGTGGCGGTCTGCTCGCTGGCCGCCGCCGAGCTCGCGTCCCACCGCGCCGGAGGCTCGGCGCCCCTGGCCGCGTCCGTCCCCGCCGTCCGGGTGGACCAGGGGGCCGTCGCCACCGCCTTCGTCAGTGAGCGGCACCTGACGGTCGACGGCCGCGCGCCCGTCAACTTCGCCCCGCACTCCGGCTTCTGGCGCACCGCCGACGGCTGGGTGCGCACCCACGCCAACTACCCGCACCACCGGACCCGGCTGCTCTCCGCCCTCGGCCTCGCCGCGGACGCCGGGCCCGAGCAGCTCGCCGAGGTGCTCGGCAGGCTGCCGGCCGAGCGGATCCAGGAGCGTGCGTACGCGGCGGGAGCGCTCGCGGTGGCCGTCGTGCCGGTGAGCAGCGTCGTGCACCCCCTCGTGGAGCACCTGGAGGTCGGCGCCGCCGCCGGAACCGCGCCGGTCCGCCCGCTCGGCCAGGCCCCGGTGGACCGGCCCGCCGCCGGGATCCGGGTCCTCGACCTGAGCCGCGTGATCGCCGGACCGGTGGCCACCCGTACCCTCGCCCTGCTCGGCGCCGACGTCCTGCGGGTCGACTCGCCCCGGCTGCCCGAGGCCGACGACGCCCACGCCGACACCGGCTTCGGCAAGCGCTCCACCCGCCTCGACCTCGCCGAGCCCGCCGACCGCGCCGTCTTCGACGGCCTGCTCGCCACCGCCGACGTCGTCGTCTCCGCGTACCGCCCCGGCTCCCTCGACGCCCACGGCCTCGGCCCCGACGCGCTGTTCGCCCGTCGCCCGGACCTGATCCTCGCCCAGCTCTGCGCCTGGGGCTGGACCGGCCCCTGGGCCGGGCGGCGCGGCTTCGACAGCCTGGTCCAGGCGGGTGTCGGCATCGCCGCCCACGAGGCCGCCCCCGAGACCGGATCCGCCACCGGCGGCCGCCCCGGCGTGCTGCCCGCCCAGGCCCTCGACCACGGCACCGGCTACCTCGTCGCCGCCGCCGTGCTGCGCTCCCTCACCGACCAGCGCACCCGCCGCCCCGGCGGCCGCCACCTGCGCTTCTCCCTCGCCGGCACGGCCTCCTGGCTGCTGCACGGCATCGAACCGGAGACGCCGCGGGGAGGCCCGTCCGAGCCCTACGACCCCGCCCGCCGGCTGGCCGAGGTCGACTCCCCGTACGGGCGGCTGCGCCACGCCCTGCCGCCGATCGGCTACGAGGGGGCGCCCGCCGACTGGTCGCGCCCGCCGGGGCGTTGGGGAACGGACGAGCCGGTCTGGCTCTGACGGCCTCGGGCGGGCGCTGTCCGAGGCGTCTGGCAGCATCGCCGTCATGACCGCACACGCCACGGACTACACCTGGTTCCCCCGGCGCTACCCCGTCCTGGGTGAGGCCTGCTGCCTCACCCAGGTACAGGGGCTCGCGGCCGGTGAACTGCTGCGCCGCTTCAACGCCCTGCCGGGGACGGGCGCCGTCGGGCTGGAGGAGGTGGTGGCCCGCTGGAGCTCCTACACGAACGGGGCCGACGCCGAGGCCAGGGAGCTGTTCGACCCCGCCGAGGACCGGCTGCTCGTCGCCGTCACCGAACTCGACGGCTGGGCACTCGCGGTGGAGCCCTTCGGCTACCTCGGCACCCTGGACGCGGAGATCCTCCGGCTCGCCGAGGGCACCCGGCTGGTCTCGCACTACCGCAACGCCCTGGGGGCCGACCACTTCCACTGGTGGGAGCACGGCATCCAGCGGCTGCACTTCGAGCCGCTCTTCCCCGACCAGCGGGACGGCACGGACGCCGAGGCGCCCGGCATCCCCGAGCTGCTGACCGCCTGCGGCTTCGAGCTGGAGGCGGAGGCGTACGACCTGTGCGGCGAGGCCGCGTTCGCGCTCGCCGAGCGGCTGACCGACGTCCGGCTCGACCCGGAACGGCTGGAGGCCGCGACCTTCCGGATCGGCTACGCGCCGCGTCCGTGAGCCGTTCCGCCCAGCGCCGAGGCCGCGCCCCGGCGGGACGCGGCCTCGGTGTACCGGACGGCTGTTGTCAGACCCCGGACGGGATCTGCTTGGCCCGGCTGCGGACCTGGAGCGCCGTCACGATCTCGACCAGGCCCAGGATCACCAGCCAGCACCCGGACAGTACGGCCAGCGCGGTGATCGACCCGACCGGCCACACCATCAGCAGCACACCGGCCAGGGTGTTGGCCACGCCCGCGAAGGCCTGCCAGCCCCGGGCGGGCATCATCGGGTCGGAGATCGCGGCGGCGAGCTGGGTGATGCCGCGGAACAGCCAGCCGATCCCGATCCAGAGCGCGAGCAGCAGCAGCGACTGCACCGCACTGCGGAAGCAGAGCAGTCCCAGCAGCACGCAGATCGCGCCGCTGATGAAGGCCAGCACCCGCAGCGCGGTGGTGGAGTGGGTGCCGAACGCGGCGATCAGCTGCACGATGCCGATCACCAGCAGGTAGAGGCCGAACAGCACGCCCACCACCAGGAGCGTCTCCCGGGGCCAGGCGAAGACCACGATCCCGAGGGCGAGCGAGGCGAGTCCGGCGACCAGCAGGACCTGCCAGGCGGCCTTGGCGAGCAGTCCGAGCGGACCCTGGACCGGGGTGCCGTCGGGGGTGATGATCGGAGGGGCCACGGTGGCGTACTCCTCGGGGCTGACGCCGGGGCGGCCGGCTGACGGGCAGGGAACGAACCCCAGCCTCTCCGCGCCACGGCCGTACCGCGCGTCGGATACGGCCGTTCGGGGGATTCGCCGCGGTCGCCGGAACGTCACCCTCCGGACACTTGCCGTCGATACCATCCGTCGGTATGACTTCTGAAGGGTGGGGGACCCCTCCGGTCGAGCCGATCAGCCAGCACTACATCGTCTGCGGGGGCAACGCGCTGGCACACCGACTGGTCCTGGAACTCGTCGAGCACTACGAGGTGCCGGTCGTCGTCCTGGTCGCCGACCGGACCCGCGACCACGCGCCGCAGATCGAGCAACTCTCCGGCGTGGCGGCGGTCGTGGAGTACGCCAGCGTCACCGAGGAGGCGCTGCGCGCGGTGTCCATCGGCACCGCGCGCGGCCTCGCCCTGGTCGAGGGGAGCGACCAGGAGAACATCCACGCCGCGCTCAGCGCGCAGAACCACAACCCGGACATCCGCATCGTGTTCCGGATGTTCAACCAGCGGCTCGGCGAGAACATCGAACGGCTGCTCAGGAACGGTGCCGCGCTCTCCGGCTCCGCCACCGCCGCCCCGGCCTTCGCCTCCGCGGCGCTCGGGCGGCCCAACTCGGTGGAGATCGAAGGGCGTTACCTGCACATCGCGTTCGACGACGACATCACCTCCGACCGGATCTGCGTGGTCGCCGACCAGATCGACCGGCAGGACCTCGGCAGGATCCGACTGCTGCCCGAGCAGCAGGGAGACTCGGCCGAATTCGTCCGGCTCGCCGCCGAGTTCGGCGACCAGGGGCCGATCCGCCCCGGTGGCGTACGACCCGAACCGGCGCCGTCGGCCGAACCAGCGCCGGCGGCCGACCCGGAGCCTTCGGCCGAACCGGAGCCTTCGGCCGGGCCGATGCCGCCGGCCGGTCCGGTGCCGTCGCCCGGCCCCGCCCGGGAGGGGGAGCCGGGTGGCCGGGCGGCGCTCCAGGTGCTGCGGATCGAGCCCCGGGAACCGATCGACTGGATGAGACGGCTGCGCTGGCGGCTGCTCGACACCATGCGCTTCTTCACCAGTGCCCGGATGCGCCTGGTGCTGCTCACCGCCCTCGCGGCGGTGCTGCTGGCCTTCGGCGTGCTCTGGTACCTCAACCGGAACTTCGGCTGGACCGTCTACATCGCACTGCTCGACCTGGCCGGCGCCGCCCAGCCGGACCAGCTCTCCGACGTCGCCGCCGGGACGGGGGCGGGCACCGGCGGGTTCTGGCAGCGGGTCGCGCAGGTGGTGATCACCATCTGCGGGATCACCTTCGCGCCGGTCGCCACCGCGATCGCGGTCGAGGTGCTGGGCTCCGGGCGGCGCGGGCAGCCGCGCAACCCCGGGGCGGGCACCCGGGACCACGTGATCGTCGTCGGCCTCGGCAACGTCGGCACCCGGGTCGCGACCCAGCTGCACACCATGGGCGTGCCGGTGGTCTGCATGGAGCGGGACCCGCAGGCGCGCGGCATCGCCGCCGTACGGGCACTGGGGATCCCGGTGGTGATGGGCGACGGTCCGTTCGAACAGCAGCTGCGCCGGGCCCGGCTGAAGCACAGCAGGGCGCTGGTCGCGGTCAGCGGGGACGACGCCACCAACCTGGAGGCGGCCCTGGAAGCGCGCCACGGCAATCCCGAGGTCCGGGTGGTGGTGCGGCTGTTCGAGGACGACTTCGCGAGTCACTTCTACAAGACGCTGGACAACGCGGCCTCCCGGTCGGTGTCCTACCTGGCCGCGCCCGCCTTCGCGGCGGCGCTGATGGGGCGCGAGGTGCGCGGGACGCTGTCGGTGCTCCGGCACGTGCTGCTGATCGCCGAGCTGACGGTGGAGGACGGCAGCGGGCTGATCGGGCTGAACCGGCACGACCTGGAGGACCCGGGCGGCGTCCGGGTGATCGCGGTGCGCTTCGCCCACGGCGGACAGCTGCAGTGGAACTTCCCCGACCGCACCCGGCGGCTGGCCCCGGGCGACCAGATCGTGGTCGCCGCCACCCGCAGCGGGCTCGCCCGGCTGAACACGGTGGCGGTGGAGGAGCAGGGCTGAGCGGGGCTGTCCTCGGACGGGGTTCAGCTGACAGATTTCAGATTTCAACATCTGAAATCTGTCAGCTGTTATCCGTCGGCCGTCAGTTGTCAGCCGTCCTCGGCCGTCAGCGGTTCTGGAACTCCGGCGGGCGCTTCTCGGCGAAGGCCGTCATGCCCTCCTTCTGGTCCGCCGTGGCGAAGGCCGCGTGGAAGAGCCGGCGCTCGAAGCGGACGCCCTCGGCGAGCGTCGTCTCGAAGGCGCGGTTGACGCTCTCCTTCATCATGATCGCGGCCGGGGCGGACATCGCCGCGATCGTCTCGGCGGTGGCCAGCGCCTCGGACAGCAGCTGGTCGGCGGGGACGATCCGGGAGACCAGTCCGGCCCGCTCGGCCTCCTCGGCGCCCATCATCCGACCGGTCAGGCACAGCTCCATGGCCTTCGCCTTGCCGACCGCCCGGGTCAGCCGCTGCGAGCCGCCGATGCCCGGGATGACGCCGAGCTTGATCTCCGGCTGCCCGAACTTCGCGGTGTCCGCCGCCAGCAGGACGTCGCACAGCATGGCCAACTCGCAGCCGCCGCCCAGCGCGAACCCGGCCACGGCCGCGATCACCGGCTTGCGCAGGGCGCCGAGCCGGTCCCACGGGCCCAGCCAGTCGTCCAGGTAGACGTCCGGGAACCGGTTGCCCTGCATCTCCTTGATGTCGGCGCCGGCCGCGAAGGCCTTCTCCGAGCCGGTGATCACCAGACAGCCGATCTCCGGATCCCGGTCGAAGGCGGTCGCGGCGGCGACCACCTCGTTCATCAGCTGGGTGTTCAGCGCGTTGAGCGCCTTGGGCCGGTTGAGCGTGATCAGCCCCACCCGGCCCTTGCGCTCGACCAGGATCGTCTCGTAGGTCTCGGTCTCGGTCATCGCCGTCGACTCCCATTTCCGCTGCTCGGCGCCCGTGGGCGCGCCCTGACCACCCAACGATCTACGACGCGCCCCGCCTCGCGCCAGTCTTGGTATGCGAGACGCCGGTCACCAGGCGACGGAGGCGACGGCGGGGCGGTCGGACGGAGGCGGCGGCGGGACGAAGTGACGGCCGGACGGACGCCGGGCCGGTCAGAAGCGGACGCCGTAGCGCTCCGCCGCCTGCCGTACGGTCTCCGCCTTCACCTCGCCCCGGCGGGCCAGCGCGGCCAGCGCCGCGACCGTCACCGACTCGGCGTCCACCCCGAAGTGCCGCCGCGCCGCCGCCCGGCTGTCCGAGAGGCCGAAGCCGTCGGTGCCCAGCGAGGTCCAGTCCTGCTCCACCCACGGGCGGATCTGGTCCGGCACCGCGCGCATCCAGTCGCTGACCGCCAGCACCGGCCCGGGCGCCCCGGCCAGCGCCCTGGTCACGTACGGGACGCGGGCCGCCGCGCCGGTACCGGCCGCGGCCTGCGCCAGGTTGGCCGCGTCGCAGTCCAGCGCCTCGCGGCGCAGCTCCGTCCAGGAGGGTGCGGACCAGACGTCGGCCGCCACGCCCCACTCCTCGCCGAGCAGCCGCTGCGCCGTCAGGGCCCACTGCACGGCGGTGCCGGAGGCGAGCAGTTGGAGCCGCGGCGGGTCGGCGGGCAGGTCGACGGCCGGGGTGGCGGACGACGCGGCGACGTCCGCCGTGCGGTAGCGGTAGAGGCCGCGCAGGATGCCGTCCACGACCTCCTCGCCGTCCGGGAGCGCGGGCTGCACCAGCGGCTCGTTGTAGACGGTGAGGTAGTAGAACACGTCCTCGCCGTGGGGGTGTTGCTCGCTGCCGCCGTACATCCGGCGCAGGCCCTCGCGGACGATCACGGCCACCTCGTAGCCGAACGCCGGGTCGTAGGAGAGCGCGGCCGGGTTGGTGGAGGCGATCAACTGGGAGTGGCCGTCGGCGTGTTGGAGGCCCTCGCCGGTCATGGTGGTGCGGCCGGCGGTGGCGCCGACCAGGAAGCCGCGGCCCAACTGGTCGGCCATCGCCCACATCTGGTCGGCGGTGCGCTGCCAGCCGAACATCGAGTAGAAGATGTAGAACGGGACGACCGGCTCGCCGTGGGTCGCGTACGAGGTCGCGGCGGCGGTCAGCGAGGCCATCGAACCGGCTTCGGTGATGCCCTCGTTGAGGATCTGGCCGGTCGTCGACTCCTTGTAGTGGAGCAGCTGGTCGCGGTCGACCGGGTCGTAGGTCTGCCCGAGCGGGGAGTAGATCCCGGCGGTCGGGAAGAGCGACTCCATGCCGAAGGTGCGCGCCTCGTCCGGGACGATCGGCACCCAGCGGTGGCCGGTCGCCTTGTCCCGCAGCAGGTCCTTGACCAGCCGGACGAAGGCCATGGTGGTGGCGATCTCCTGGTTGCCGGAGCCCTTGAACAGCGTCTCGAAGGGCTTCGCGGGCGGGGTGGGCAGCGGTGTGAAGCGCACCCGGCGGGCGGGCGCCGGCCCGCCCAGTGCGGCGCGGCGCTCGCGCAGGTAGCGGGCCTCCGGCGAGTCCGGGCCGGGGTGCGCGTACGGGGGCAGAGGGTCGTTCAACGCGGCGTCCGGAATGGGGAGTTCGAGCAGGTCGCGCATGGCCCGGAACTCGGCTCCGGAGAGCTTCTTCATCTGGTGGTTGGCGTTGCGGGACTCGAAGCCGGGGCCGAGCGTCCAGCCCTTGACGGTCTGCACCAGCACCACGGTGGGCGCGCCCCGGTGTTCCAGCGCCGCGCGGTAGGCCGCGTACACCTTGCGCGGCTCGTGGCCGCCCCGGGAGGTGGCGACCGTCTCGATCAGCCGCCGGTCGTCCACGGTGTCGGCGAGCGCCCGCAGTTCGGGCGAGCTGTGGAAGAGGTGCTCGCGGACGTACCCGGCGTCCGAGGCGGCGTAGGTCTGGAACTGCCCGTCCGGCACCTCGCCGAGCCGGCGGACCAGTGCGCCCGTGGTGTCGCGGGCCAGCAGCTCGTCCCAGGCCTCGCCCCACAGCGACTTGACCACGTTCCACCCGGCCGCGCGGAAGCGGCGTTCCAGCTCCTGCACGATCTTGCCGTTGCCGCGCACCGGCCCGTCCAGGCGCTGCAGGTTGCAGTTGACGACGAAGGTGAGGTTGTCCAGGCCCTCCCGGGCGGCCAGCGCGAGCGCGGCGGTGGACTCGGGCTCGTCCATCTCGCCGTCGCCGAGGAAGGCCCACACGTGCGAGCCGGAGGTGTCCTTGATCCCGCGCGCGGTCAGGTAGCGGTTGAACCGGGCCTGGTGGATCGCCGAGAGCGGCCCGAGGCCCATCGAGACGGTCGGGAACTCCCAGAACCAGGGCAGCCGGCGCGGGTGCGGGTAGGAGGGCAGGCCGTCGCCGCCGGCCTCCTGGCGGAAGCGGTCCAGCTGGGCCTCGGAGACCCGGCCCTCCAGGAACGCGCGGGCGTAGACGCCGGGGGCGGCGTGGCCCTGCACGTACAGCTGGTCGCCGGAGCCGTCGGCCTCCTTGCCGCGGAAGAAGTGCTGGAAGCCGACCTCGTACAGCCAGGCGGCGGAGGCGTAGGTGGCCATGTGCCCGCCCAGGCCGCCGCGGTGGTTGCCCCTGGTCACCATGGCGGCGGCGTTCCAGCGGTTCCAGGCGGTGATCCGGCGCTCCATCTCCTCGTCGCCGGGGAACTCCGGTTCGGCGGCGGTGGGGATGGTGTTGACGTACGGGGTGTCCAGCAGCGGAGGGACGTCGAGCCGCTGCAGCTCGGCGTGCTCGACGAGGCGGCGCAGCAGGTGGGCGGCGCGGTTCGGTCCGCCGAAGTCGCGGGCGGCGTCAAGGGACGCGCGCCACTCCGCGATCTCCTCGGGGTCGTGGTCGGGAAGCTGGTCGAGCTGGGACACGGGTGGTTCCCCTTTACCGGTGCGCTTCAGGGTGCTTATTCCAGGATGCGGAATAGCATTTCTCTCCATGGAACTATTTGGACGGTAGAGAGTGATCGGGTGGCCCGTCAACCGCTACTGGCGGGTAGTTTGAGCGATGATCGATCATCTCTATGCGAACTTTATGCGGAAGGGCAACCCCGGCCCGAGCGGCTCAGTCGGAGTGCCGGGCGTACTCCAGGACGTGCTCGGCCAGCAGCCGGCCGACCGCCGGGTCCTGCCGCCGGAAGGCCTCGATCAGCGGCCGGTGGTCGGCGGCGTTCTCGTGCAGCTCCGGCCGGACCCGGTGCAGCGACAGCACCGTCCACACCTCGACCCCGAGGCCCTCCCAGGCCCGCAGCAGCGTCCCGTTGCCGGAGGCGGCGACGATCTCGCGGTGGAAGGCCACCCCGTGCCGGGCCTGGCCGAGGGCGTCGCCCGCCGCCGCGGCCGCCGCCATCCGCTCGGCGTGCCGCTCCAGCGCGGTGGTGTCCCCGGCCAGCCGGACCACCGCCGACTCGGCGGCCAGCCGCTCCAGCGCGGCTCGCACCTGGTAGACCTCGCGCAGCTCGGCCGGTCCGATCTCGCGCACCCGCACGCCCCGGTTGGGCTCGGCGTCGAGCAGCCCGAGGGTCTGGAGCGCGCGCAGCGCCTCGCGGACCGGCGCCTGGCTGACGTTCAACTCGGCGGCCAGGCGCCGCTCGACGATCCGGTCCCCGGGCTGCCAGCG
The DNA here is from genome assembly GCF_042885595.1 of Kitasatospora sp. NPDC058046. Lineage (NCBI taxonomy): Bacteria > Bacillati > Actinomycetota > Actinomycetes > Kitasatosporales > Streptomycetaceae > Kitasatospora > Kitasatospora sp. NPDC058046. The sequence continues at coordinate 125,271 of NZ_JBHVRS010000003.1, read as the reverse complement.
GCCGTTCAGCAGGCCCTCCAGCAGCAGCCCGCGCACCTGCTCGCCCAGCGGCACCCGGGACAGCGGGTCGGTGCCCCCGGCCGGGGTCGGCGGCGGGACCGGGTGGTTCATGGCGGGCTCCAGGTGTGCCGTGAAAGTGGGGAAGGGGGGCTCAGGCCAGGCCCAGTTCGTCGCCCTCGCGCGGGGCGAGGAAGCGGGCGACGTCCGCCTCCGTCACCTCGGCGAGCGTGCCAGGCTTCCAGCGGGGGTTGCGGTCCTTGTCGATCACCTGCGCGCGGACGCCCTCGACCATGTCGTGGCCCTCCAGCGCGGCGCAGGAGATCCGGTACTCCTGGTCGAGCACGGCCTCCAGCGAGGGGAGCGTACGGGCGCGGCGCAGCGCGGCCAGGGTGGTCTTCACGGCGGTGGGGGAGTTCGCCAGGACGGCCTCGGCGGCCTCCTTGGCCTCCGGGACACCGGAGTTCAGCAGCCGGTCGACGATCTCCTCGACCGTGTCGGCCGCGTAGCAGGCGTCGATCCAGGGGCGCTGGGCGGCCAGTGCGGCGGGCGGCGCGGGCTCGGCGTGCGCGGCGACGACGGCCGCGACGGCGGAGGCGACGGCGGTGGTGCCGGTTGTGGTGCTGTCGGGCGCCGTGGCGGTGCTCCGGCCCAGGGCGTCGAGCAGGTCCGGGATGCGCCGCGAGGGCACGAAGTGGTCCGCGAAGCCGCACAGCAGGGCGTCGCCCGGGCCCATCGAGGCCGCGCTGAGCCCGAGGTGGGTGCCCAACTCGCCCGGGGCGTGGGCGAGCAGCCGACTGCCGCCGACGTCCGGGGCGATCCCGATCCGGGTCTCGGGCATCGCGACGGTGGACCGCTCGGTGACGATCCGCACCGCGCCGTGGGCGGACACGCCGACGCCGCCGCCCATGGTGATGCCGTCCATGACCGCGACGTACGGCTTCGGGTAGCGGGCGATCAGCGCGTTCAGCCGGTACTCGTCGCGGAAGAACGCCCGGGTGCCGGCCCCGCCCGCCTTGGCGTCGTCGTGCATCGCGCGGATGTCGCCGCCCGCGCACAGGCCGCGCTCGCCCGCGCCGGTCAGCACGACGGCGCGTATCCGGTCGTCCGCGGCCCAGCCGTCCAGGGTGGCGCGCAGGGCGGTGACCATGCCGTGGGTCAGCGAGTTGAGCGCCCGGGGGCGGTTCAGCACGAGCCGTCCGACGCCGCCGTCCAGGAACGCCTGGACCTCCGCCACCTCTGCGTTCATCGGGCCCGCTCCCGTTCCTCGGTGATGTCGTCGGCGATGCCGATTCCCGCCGTCCACCGTACCGGGGCGGGCGCCCGTTGTGATCACTCGCCCGGCGATCATGTTTCCGACGGGCGCTCCAGGGGCGCTCCGCGGTGCGCGGGAGGCGCTACGGCCAGGCGCGCAGGGCGAGTTCGGCGGTGCGGGCCAGGTCGGCGGGGGTGGCGCCGTCGCGGGCCTGCTGGGACATGCCCTGGAGGACCGCACCGAAGTAGCCGGCCAGCCCCTTCGGGTCGGCCTCCGGCGGCAGTTCGCCGTCCTGCTGTGCCCGGCGCAGCCGCTCCTCGAAGGTGCGCAGGTTCCCGTTGCGTCGCTCGCGCAGCTGGTCCTGGATGACGGCGTCCTGCGGGGTCACATTGGTGGCGGCGGAGATCACCAGGCAGCCGGCCGGATGCGACGGGTCGGCGTAGACGGCGGCGGCCTCGCGCAGGATGCGGGCGAAGGCGCCGTACGCGGTGGGCTCCTCCGCCAGCGCGATGGCCGCGAACTCGCCGGCGGGGGAGTGGCCGTACTGGCGGACCACCTCCTCGAACAGCGACCGCTTGTCACCGAAGGCCGCGTACAGGCTGCCGGGGCGGATGCCCATGGCGGTGGTGAGGTCGGTGACGGAGGTGGCCTCGTAGCCGTGCTGCCAGAACAGCCGGGTGGCCGCGGCCAGGGCCTCGGCGCGGTCGAAGGCCGGCGGGCGTCCGCGACGGGGAGTGCGCGGCGGGCCGGTGGGCCCGTCCGGGGATGCCGTTGTCGCCGCGTGCGCCTCTGTCATGCGCTGAATTTTAGAGCACTCACTCAAGAAGTGTGTGCTAGCGTATTTCTTGAGCGATCGCTCAAGAAATACGCTGAGTGCAAGCAGGAGGGGGCTCGGACATGGGCGCGGACAGGCTTCAGGGCAAGACGGCACTGGTCACGGGGGGCAGCAGGGGGATCGGCCGGGCCATCGCCCGCCGGCTCGGGCGGGACGGCGCCACCGTCGCCGTCGGCTACGCCCGCGATGCGGTGGCGGCGGAGGAGGTGGTGGCGGGCATTCGGGCGGACGGCGGGCGGGCCTTCGCGCTGCCCGCCGCGCTCGGGCGGCACGGCGATGCCGTCGCGCTGTGGGAGGCCTTCGACGCGCGGATAGGCGAGTACGCGCCGGCCGGGGGCGTCGACATCATCGTGAACAACGCCGGGATCGGGCGCAGCTCCGACCTCGCCGGCCTGACCGAGGAGGAGTTCGACGAGGTCTTCGCGGTCAACGTCCGCGCACCGTTCTTCATCGTCAAGCACGGGCTGGAGCGACTGCGTGACGGCGGCCGGATCATCAACATCTCCAGCGGCCTGGCCCGGCTCGCCATGCCGGAGATCATGGCCTACGGCGCCACCAAGGGCGCGCTGGACACCTTCTCGCTCAACCTCGCCCAGCAGCTCGGGCCGCGCGGGATCACCGTCAACTCCGTGGCGCCCGGGATCATCGACACCGACCTCAATGCGGAGTTCCTGGGCGATCCGGAGGCGCGGGCCTGGGCGGCCTCGGTCGCCGCGCTCGGCCGGGTCGGGGCGCCGGAGGACATCGCGGACGTCGTTGCCTTCATCGCCTCGGACGACGCGCGGTGGATGACGGGGCGCGTGGTCGACGCCACCGGCGGCTCGCGGCTGTAGGCGGGAGCCGCCGGCGGTGGGGTAACAGATGACAGCTGACAGATGATGAAATCTGTCATCTGTCATCCGTCATCCGTCGGTCGTGAGCCCTCAGCCCCGCACGCGCCCGGTGACCTCGCCGAACCCGATCACGGCGCCGTCCGGCCCGGGCGCCGTGGCGGTGATGGTCACCTCGTCGCCGTCCTCGAGGAACGTCCGGGTCGTCCCGTCCGGGAGCTTCAGCGGCTCCTCGCCGTTCCAGGTCAGCTCGATCAGCGCGCCCCGGGTGTCCCGCTCCGGCCCGCTGACCGTCCCCGAGGCGAACAGGTCGCCGGTGCGCAGCGAGGCGCCGTTGACCGTCATGTGGGTCAGCTGCTGCTGCGCCGTCCAGTACATGGTGGCGAACGGCGGCCGGGAGACCTGGTGCCCGTTCAGCCGGACCTCCATCGCGAGGTCCAGGCCCCACGGCTCGCCGCCCCGGTCGTCCAGGTACGCCAGCGGCTCGACGTCGCGCTCCGGCGGCGTGACCCGGGCGTGGTCCAGGGCGTCCAGCGGCACGATCCACGGCGAGATGGAGGTCGCGAAGGACTTGCCGAGGAAGGGGCCGAGCGGCACGTACTCCCAGGCCTGGATGTCGCGCGCCGACCAGTCGTTGAGCAGGCAGACGCCGAACACGTGCTCGCGGAAGTCGTCCAGCGCGACCGGCCGGCCCAGCTCCGACGGCGTGCCGACGACGAAGCCGACCTCGGCCTCGATGTCGAGTCGGCGGGACGGCCCGAAGGTCGGTGCGGCGTCGGCGGGCGCCTTGCGCTGCCCGGACGGCCGCACCACCGGCGTGCCGGAGACCACGACCGTGCCCGCCCGCCCGTGGTAACCGATCGGCAGGTGCTTCCAGTTGGGGGTGAGCGGCTCCGAGCCCGGGCGGAAGATCCGGCCCAGGTTGGTGGCGTGGTGCTCGGAGGCGTAGAAGTCGACGTAGTCGGCGACCTCGAACGGCAGGTGCAGCTCCACCTCGTCGGCCGGCAGCAGCGCCGGCGACAGGGCCTCGCGGAAGGACTCGTCGGTGAGCCAGGTGGTGAGGTCCGCCCGCACCCGGCTCCAGACCGGGCGCCCCGCCGCCATCAGCGGGTTGAGCGAGTCCGCGTCCAGCAGCACCGACGGCGCTCCGGCCGCGCGGGCGGCCGCCCCGGCGTCCAGCACGAAGTCCCCGACGCGCACGCCGATCCGGCGCCGCCCGGGCTGGTCGGCGGCGGTGAAGACGCCGTACGGCAGGTTGTGCACGCCGAACGGCGAGTCCTGGGCGCTGGCGAGCCAGCTGCTGGGGGTGGTGCTCAACGGTCCTCCTGGTGCAGTGGACTGGGCGACGACAGCAGGCCGAGCGCGGCCAGGTCACCCAGGGGCTCGGCGATGCTACAGGTGCCGAACGCGGTGAACGAGTTGCGAATCACCACGATCTGACGGTCCGTCAGTGCGCGTGCCGCCTTGGCCAGCACCTCGCCGTCGCGTTCCGCCAGCACCGCCGCCGCGGCGGCCCGGTCGGTCTCCTGCGCGGCCAGCAGCACGTTCAGGAAGCCGTGGTGCTCGAAGCCGGTCTCCGGATCGGTGTGCCGGACGGCGTTGTGCAGTCCGGCGGTGCACTTGTACGGCAGTCCGCGCTGCGCGCAGCCGGTGAGGAAGGCGGCCAGTTCGTCCTCGTCCGGGAAGGCCTCGGCGACCAGCCCGCCGGTGCGGAACTTCGCCCGGTACGGGCTGTCCACCAGCACGTCCAGGACGGCGTCCAGCCCGTCCCCGCGCAGCAGTTCGCGGGGGAGTTCGACGGCGGCGGGGACGTCCGGGGGCAGCAGCCGGTCCAGCGCGGCCACCGCCTCGGCGGCGTCCCGGGTGGCCAGCTCGACGCCGGCCAGCTCGAACGGTGCGGCGGCGGCGAGCGCCGGGGCGAGCTCGATGCTGCCCCCCGGCAGCACCAGCCCGACCTTGAGCGGCCGGTCGCCCGCCACCACCGAGTCGTCCGCCCCCGCGGCGCCCGGAACCGAGCCGGCCGAGACCGCCGCGGCGAGCTCGCCCAGTCGGCCGGCCCCGCAGAGGAAGGGCCCGACCGCCTCGGCGTACCAGGCCGCACGGTGCGCCCGGTGCGCGGGCACCGCCTCGGCGACCGGCAGGTTCCCGGGCGGGAACACCGCCGCGTCGTCGAACAGTCCGCGGAACAGCTCGGGGATCACACCCCCCGAAGGCAGCGCGTTCATCGCCCGGGCCCCCGACCGGCCCAGGTCCAGGCGTAGTTGGCGTCCTCGGTGGCCCGGCCGCCCTCGCCGAGCTCCAGCGGGCGGAAGGTGTCCACCATGACGGCCAGCTCGTCGAAGAACTCCGCGCCGATGCTGCGCTCGTACGCCCCCGGCTGCGGCCCGTGGGTGTGCCCGCCCGGGTGCAGCGAGATCGAGCCCTGGCCGATGCCGGAGCCCTTGCGGGCCGCGTAGTCGCCGCCGCAGTAGAACATGACCTCGTCGCTGTCCACGTTGGCGTGGTAGTACGGCACCGGGATCGCCAGCGGGTGGTAGTCCACCTTGCGCGGGACGAAGTTGCAGATCACGAAGCCGTTGCCCTCGAAGACCTGGTGGGCCGGCGGCGGCTGGTGGATCCGGCCGGTGATCGGCTCGAAGTCCTTGATGTTGAACGCGTACGGGTACAGGCAGCCGTCCCAGCCGACCACGTCGAACGGGTGGTGCGGCACGGTGTATCGGGTGCCCGCGATCCCGTTCGGGCCGCGGTGCTTGACCAGCACGTCGACGTCCCCGGGGGCGTCCACGACCAGCGGGCCGACCGGTCCGCGGAAGTCCCGCTCGCAGTACGGCGCGTGCTCCAGCAGCTGCCCGTACTTGGACAGGTAGCGCTTGACCGGGGTGATGTGGCTGTTCGCCTCGATGCAGTAAGCGCGCAGCGGCTCGTCCCCGGCCGGCACCCAGCGGTGGGTGGTGGCACGGGGGATGACCACGTAGTCGCCCTGCCCGACCTCGATCGAGCCGAACACCGTCTCGACCGTGCCGGAGCCGGACTCCACGTACACGCACTCGTCGCCGAGCCCGTTGCGGTAGAGCTCGCTCGGGGCCCCGGCGGCGACGTACGAGATCCGCACGTCGCCGTTGCCGAGGACGAGCCGGCGGTTGCCGACGACGTCCGCGGACTTCCAGTCCTGGTCCGCGAACAGCTCGTGCAGCTTGAGGTGGCGGGGGAGGAGGGGGTGGTTGGGCACCGTGGACTGGTCCGGCAGCTCCCACGGCACCGCGTTGACCACCGCCGAGGGGATGCCCCGGTGGTAGAGCAGCGAGGAGTCCGAGGAGAACCCCTCCTCGCCCATCAACTCCTCGTAGTACAGCCCGCCTTCGGGGGTGCGGTGCTGGGTGTGCCGCTTGGGCGGGATGCTTCCCAGCTGCCGGTAGTACGCCATCTCCGTGGTCCTCCTCGACCGTTCGGCAGAGATCCGTTCGTCAGAGCCTGCCAGAGCCTGTCAGGGCCCGGACAGACCCTTGTCAGGGTCCGTCCGGGCTTCTGCAGAGCTCGTTGGGGCCCGTCAGAGCCCTCGGACGCTCACAGGTTGCCGCGTCGGTCCTGCTCGCGCTCGATGGACTCGAAGAGCGCCTTGAAGTTGCCCTTGCCGAAGCCGAGCGAACCGTGCCGCTCGATGAACTCGTAGAAGACGGTGGGGCGGTCGCCGATCGGCTTGGTGAAGATCTGCAGCAGGTAGCCGTCCTCGTCGCGGTCGACCAGGATGCCGCGCTTCTTCAGCTCCTCGACCGGCACCCGGACCTTGCCGATCCGCGCGCGCAGCTCCGGGTCGTCGTAGTAGGAGTCCGGGGTGGAGAGGAACTCCACGCCGCGTGCCCGCAGCACGTCCACGGTGGTGAGGATGTCGTTGGTGGCGAGCGCCATGTGCTGGCAGCCGGGGCCGGTGTAGAACTCCAGGTACTCGTCGATCTGGGACTTCTTCTTGGCGATGGCTGGCTCGTTGAGCGGGAACTTCACCCGGTGGTTGCCGCTGGCGACGACCTTGGACATCAGCGCGGAGTAGTCGGTGGCGATGTCGTCGCCGACGAACTCGGCCATGTTCACGAAGCCCATGACGCGGTTGTAGAACGCCACCCACTCGTCCATCCGGCCCAGTTCGACGTTGCCGACGGCGTGGTCGAGGGCCTGGAAGAGGCGCTTGGGCGAGCCCTCCGGGTGGGTGACCCGGCTCTCCGCGACGACGTAGCCCGGCAGGTACGGGCCGTGGTAGCGGGAGCGGTCGATCAGGGTGTGGCGGGTCTCGCCGTAGGTGGCGATGGCCGCGCGGCGCACGGTGCCGTTCTCGTCCGAGACGTCGTTCGGCTCCTCCAGCACGGTGGCGCCGGTCGCGCGGGCGTGCTCGATGCACTTGTCGACGTCCGGGACCTCCAGGGCGAGGTCGACGACGCCGTCGCCGTGGCGGCGGTGGTGGTCCAGCAGCGGGCTGTCCGGCTGGACGCCGCCCTTGATCACGAAGCGGCAGGAGCCGGAGCGGAGCACGTACGCCTTTCGGTCGCGGCGGCCGGTCTCCGGGCCGGAGTAGGCGACCAGCTCCATGCCGAAGACGACCTGGTAGAACTGCGCCGTCTGGGTGGCGTTGCCGACCACGAAGACGACCGCGTCCTGGGCCGTCACCGGGAAGGGGTCGGCGGCGGCGTCGTGCTCGACGAGGCCGACGAGGCGGCGCAGCTGGTCGGCGTCAAGACCGGCCTCGCGCTCCTCGGGGGTCAACTCAAGGGCGTGGGACTGCGGGGTCATCGCTCGTTCCTCCACTTCGGGCCTCGCCGTCGAGGCTTCCGCTGGATCGCGACCGCACCGAACGGGTGGGCGGTGTGGTTGCGGAGAGCTTGCTCCTGTCGGGGTGGTTGGGCAACAGGTCGGATTTTGACTGCTCAATGTGTACAAGCTGATCAGAAATTCCCGCTGTCAGCTGCGCAAAATGCGCTGCTCACCGGGGGTGAAGCACGAAGTCTGCGCAATGGGACGGTCACGCGCTCCCGGGGCCGACGGGGCGCGGGAGGTGGCGGAGGAACCAGTCCGCGGCCAGCTCGGCGACCCGGTCCAGGGTCCCCGGCTCCTCGAACAGGTGGCTCGCGTGCGGCACCACCGCGAGCCCGGTCTCGCAGCGCAGTCGGCTCCGGGCCCGCCGGTTGAGGTCGAGCACGGTGGGGTCCAGCGACCCGACGACGAGCAGCGTCGGGGCGCGGACCCGGGCCAGGGTGTCGGGCGCGGCGAGGTCCGGGCGACCGCCCCGGGAGACCACGGCGCGCACCGCCGGGCCCAGTTCGGCGGCGGTGTGCAGCGCGGCCGCGGCGCCGGTGCTGGCACCGAACAGGCCGAGCGGCAGGCCCCGGGTCTCGGGCACGGCGGCGTCCGGGCCGCCCTCCGCCGGGCCCAGCCGCCGGGCGACGGCTGTCAGCCGGCCGCCCAGCAGCGCCACGTCGAACACGTTCCGCCGGTCGGGCTCCTCGGCCTCGGTGAGCAGGTCGAACAGCAGCGTGGCCAGCCCGGTGCGGTTCAGGTACTCGGCGACGTGCCGGTTGCGCGGGCTGTGCCGGCCGCTGCCGCTGCCGTGCGCGAAGACGACGACCCCGCGCGCGCCGGCCGGGACGGTCAGCCGGCCCGCGAGGCGGACCCCGGCGACGGGCAGCAGCAGCTCCCGGTCGACCCCGGCGGAGGCCCCGGGCGGGTTGTCGGCGGCGGCCTCGGCCAGCAGCCGCAGCACCTCCTCGTCCTCGGTCTGCGAGAAGTCGGCGTAGAACTCGCCGATCGCGTAGAACGGGGACGGCGTGTCGACGCAGACCAGCTCGTCGGCGACCTCGTCGAGACGCTCGGCCCAGTCCGCGGGCGCGACCGGCACCGCGAGCACCACCCGGGCCGCGCCGCGCTCCCGGACGATCCGGCAGGCCGCCCGGGCGGTGGACCCGGTGGCGATGCCGTCGTCCACCACGACCACCGTCCGTCCGCGCAGGTCGGCGCGCGGCCGGTCACCCCGGTAGCGGCGGGCCCGGCGCGCCAGCTCGGTGCGCTCGCGCCGTTCCACCTCGGCCAGTTGGCCGTCCGTGACCGAGGAGAACCGGATCACCTGCTCGTTCAGCACCCGGACGCCGTCCTCGCCGATCGCCCCCATGCCCAGCTCGGGCTGGTACGGCACGCCGAGCTTGCGGATCACGCAGATGTCCAGCGGTGCGCCGAGCGCCGCGGCGACCTCGGCGGCCACCGGCACGCCGCCCCTCGGCAGCGCCACGATCACGGTGTCGGGGCCGGTCAGGTGGCCGAGCCGGGCGGCCAGCCGACGACCCGCCTCGGTGCGGTCGGCGAAGCGGGTGAAGTGGGTTCCGGTGACGTGCATGACACGGCCTCCGGTTCCACCGTACGTCGTTCCGGGCGGCTCGGGACGGTCGCGGACGGGGTTCCCGGGGTGCGTGCGGAGGGCGGTGCGCGGGATCGGGAGCCGCGACCGGACCGGGGCGCGACCGGGGTGCGACCAGGGCGGGAGCAGGGCAGGACCCTGGCGCGACCGGGGCGGGACCGGAGCAGGATCCGGCTGGGACGGGGCCGGGATCCCGGGTGGGATCGGGTCGGGAGCCGGACGGGACGACACCCCCGTGTGGTCGGGACAACGGGCGGCGCACGGTGGATCACAGAGGCGGACCGCAGCGCCCGCCCGCGACCGGAAGGAGCGCCCGTCATGTCGGGCACCGTGATCACCGACCTGCGCCGCCGAGGCGCCGTCGACCCCGGCCGCCTGCTCGCCGGACCGCTGCGCGGCGTCGGCCTGCGACGGCTCGACCCGGGCCGGCGCACCGAGGTGGCCGCCGACGGCGTCGAGCACGCGCTCTACGTCACCGCCGGCTCCGGTCTCGCCGAACTGCCCGAGGGCGCCGTGCACCCGAACCAGCCGAACCAGCCGGACCACCAGGACCGCCAGGACCATCCGGAGCGTGCCGAGGCCGGCCTGCCGCTGGTCGAGGGCACCGCGATCGTGCTGCCGCTCGGCTCGCGGACCGTGCTGGCCGCCGGCACGGCAGGACTGGAGTACTTCCACGCCGTCCTCGCCGTCCCGCCCTCCTCCGAAGAAGGTGACCCCAGGTGATCGTCACCACCGACACCGGCGCGGCCATGGTCGTCATCGGCCCGAACGGCGAGCGGGTACGGATCCGCTCCCTCGCCCGGCGCCCGATGCTCGCCAGCGCCTGCGAGACCTTCGACCACCTGCGGCTGAGCCCCGGCGCCCACCACGTGCTCGCGGGCCGGCCCGACACCGAGACCGTCCTGCACGTGCTGCGCGGAGCCGCCGTCGTCGGGCAACTCTCCGACGAGACCGACCACTTGGCCTCCGTGGGGGACCTGCTGATGGCCCACCGCGGCCGCACGCTGCACCTTGAAGCCGGACCGCTCGGCGCGGAACTGCTCTGCCTGACCCTCGCCGTCCCCCGGCACACCGCCGGCGCCCGGGCCGCCCCGGACCGCCGCCGAGCCACCCGCCGCGCCCGGCCCTGACCGGCTCCGACGGGTCCTGCCAGTCCTCGATCCGAGGAGACCCCTCGTGATACTCGTCCCCGCTGCCGTCCCCCGCACCGCACCCGCGTTCCAGCGGCTGATCGACCCCGAGCAGCGGCCGGCCGTCCGCGCCGGACTCACCGTCGAGGCGTTGCCGCCGGGCGTTCGGGTCGAGCAACTCCCTTACGAATCCGTCGAATCGGTGACCGTGGTGCTCTCCGGTCGGCTGCTCGCGGCCGGCCGGATCCTCTCCCCGGGCGAGGTGCTGCACCACCGGCCCGGCACCTCCTACCGGCTCACCGCCGTCCGCGGCGCGCCGACCGCCGTGCTCACCGTCCGTCCCACCCCGCCCCGGGCCGCCATCCCGGCCCAGCGGTCGGGCTCCGCACCCGCCCCGAGCTGGCGGCAGGTGGAGGTGGGCACCGTACGGCTCGACCCGGTCGGTGTCTGCGGACCGTATGCGGACCGGGCCGCCGACGCCTTCCTGGTGGTCCTCTCCGGAGCCTCCTCCTTCCTCGGCGAGCTCGGTGAAGTGCCGCTGCTCCCCGGCGACTTGGTCTACGTCCGGGCGGGGGAGCGGTACGGCCTCCGGGCCGGCCGTCGCGGACCGGTCACCGCCGTCCTGGGCCGCGTCGGGACCCCCGGCGCCACCCTGGGGCCGGAGTGGGACAGCAGGCCCATGCGCTCGGGGCAGGCCGATCCGCAGGGGTGAGGGTGCGAGGCCGGGAGGCCGCGGTGAGATGACAGTCGACAGCTGACAGAGTTCAAAATCTGTCAGCTGTCGACTGTCATCTGTTATCCGTCCGCCCGCCCGTCGCCCGTCCATCGCCGTCGGGTGCGGCGGGCGGCGGGCCGACACGCGGAGGGCTTCACGCGCACGTCACGGAAAGTCACGCGATCGCCGCTGATAGTGTCGGCCGGGTGGATGAAGAACAGCCGGTGGAACCCGCGGACCCGGCCGGAGACCCGCCCGTCCGTGTGCTGATCGTCGACGACCACCCCCTGTTCCGGGAGGGGCTCAAGGCGGCACTGGAGAGCGCCGAGGGCGTCCTCGTGGTCGCCGAGGCCGAGCGGGTCGCCGACGTTCCGGGGGAGGTCGCCCGGCACCACCCCGACGTGGTGATCATGGACCTCTCGCTGCCCGACGGCTCCGGCCTGGAGGCCGTCCGGCAGCTCGCCACCCGGGAGGCGCCGCCGCCGGTGCTGATGCTGACCATGTCGGACGACGACGGGAACCTGCTCGCCGCCCTCCAGGCGGGCGCGCGCGGCTACCTGGTCAAGGGGGCCGGGCGGGAGGAGGTGCTGCACGCGGTGCGGACGGTCGCGACGGGCGGCGCGGTGTTCGGCGGCGAGGTGGCCGGACGGATCACCGCCCTGCTGGCCGGGGCGAGGATGCGGGAGGCGGGGCAGCTCTTCCCCGAACTCACCGCCCGCGAGGCCGAGGTGCTGGGCCTGGTCGCGCGCGGGCTGGACAACCGGCGGATCGCCCGGGAGCTGGTGGTCGCGGAGAAGACCGTCCGCAACCACATCACCCACATCTTCGAGAAGCTGCACGTCGCCACGCGCGCCGAGGCGGTCGCCCGGGCCCGCGACATGGGCCTCGGCGACGGCCGGACCTCCCCGGAGCGGTGAACCGGAGCGGTGAACCGGAGGGGCGATCCGAGGGGCGAACGGGGAAGGTGAACGCGGGCCGTGGGCCGGAGAAGTGAACCGGGGGTGCCGGCCCGCCGACCGGCACCCCCGGAGTCCTGCCGCTCAGCCCTACGGCCGCATCTCGTACGCACCGGAGAGGGCCTCGACCCGCTCCCACACCCGCGCGTCCCGCGCCGGGTCGGCGACCGGGCGGCGCACGTTCGTCAGCGCCCAGGCGGCCTGCTCCTCGGTGGCCGAGGCCTTGCCGTGCAGCTCGGTGGCGTGCGCGGAGAAGTCGCGGACCAGCGCGTCGAAGATCCGGTCCAGCACGTCGCCGCCGTCCTCGGAGGCGGTCAGGCCGGTCAACTCGGCCTGCTCCAGCACCAGCTGGCCGTAGACGATCAGCGCGAACAGCTGGCCGATCTCCAGCAGGAAGTCCAGGTCGGCCTGCTGCTCCTTGCTCGGCGCGTTCTCGAGCAGCAGCGCGCAGAAGCCGTCGGCCTGCTCGCGGAAGCGGGCGACGTTGGGCAGCGCGGCGTGGCGGTCGTAGGCGGCGCGCCAGTCGTGGAAGCGGATCGCGCCGAGGCCGCGGGCCGGGCCCTGCCGGAACAGGAAGTCGTCGTCGGCGGCGTCCAGGCGGCTCGGCACCGGGGCGTAGTCGGCCGGGGCGAACAGGTAGTTGCCCATGAACTTGAGGATCAGCGCCAGGTTGACGTGGACGGTGCCCTCCAGCTTCGGCAGGCCGCGGATGTCCTTCGCGGCCTTGTCGAAGTAGGTGTCCGCCTCGAAGCCCTTGGCGGCGATGACGTCCCACATCAGGTCGATGACCTTCTCGCCCTCGGTGGTGACCTTCATCTTGGTCATCGGGTTGAACAGCAGGTAGCGGCGGTCCTCGGGGGAGGCGGTGCGGAAGTAGTCCACGGCCCGCGCGCTGAACAGCTTCATCGCCACCAGGCGGACGTAGGCGTCGGTCAACTCCCGCTTGACGTGCGGGAAGTCGGTGACCCGCTTGCCGTACAGCACCCGGTTGTGGGCGTGCGTGACGGCCTCGTACATCGCGTGCTCGCAGATGCCGATCGAGGCGGTGCAGAGGTTGAACTTGCCGACGTTGACGGTGTTGAGCGCGGCGTCGAAGGCGGCCTGGCCGGTGTGCAGCACGTCCTCGGCGCGCACCGGGTAGTCCTCCAGGCGGAACTCGCTGACGTACATCTGCGCGTTCACCACGTTCTTGACCAGGTGGTACGCGTCGTGGCGGCTGTCGGCGGCGAAGAAGACGTAGCCCTCCGGGCCCTCGACGTCAGAGCGGCGGCCGAACACCGAGACCAGGCCGGCCACGTTGCCGTTGCCGATGTAGTACTTGGAACCGGTCGCGGTGAAGCCGCCCTCGCCGTCCGGGGTGAGGATCATGTCGGTGGAGTAGATGTCCGCGCCGTGGGTGCGCTCGGAGAGGCCGAAGGCCATCACGTGGCCCTCGGCCAGCAGCTTGGCGGCGCGGGCGCGGACCGCCTCGTTCCCGCTCTGCCAGACCGGGCCCAGGCCCAGGATGGTGACCTGCCAGGTGTACCAGTAGCCGAGGCCGTAGAAACCGAGGATCTCGTTCAGCTCGGCGATGCGGGCGGTGTCCCAGCGCTTGTCGGGGTCGGCCGAGGCGGGGGTCAGGAACTCCGCGAACAGGCCCTCCTTCGCGGCGAAGTCCAGGAAGTCGGCGTACCAGCTGCGGTCGATGTAGGTGTCGATCAGCGCCTTCTTGCCGCGGGACTCGAACCAGTCCACCGTCGCGCGCAGCAGCCGGCGGGTCGGCTCGTCGAACTGTGCGGGGTCGTAGTTGCGCGGGTTGAAGAGCATCGAGGGGCTCCCGGGGGTCGAGGGTGTGAGGAGGGGCGGGTGGCAGGGACCGGGCGTCGCCCGCCGTCCGCCGGTCGTCGGCGGTCCGCCGTCAGCCGGCGGAGGAGAGGCGGCGCAGGGTGGCGAGCACGTCGTCGAGCCAGGCGAGGGTCATCCGCTCGTACTCGATGCCGCCGCGCAGCACCACGTGCTGCAGCTGCTGCCCGGCGTCGAGCGCGGTGGCGTCGGGGAAGTCCCGCTGCTCGCCGTGCAGGTAGCGGGCGAGCAGGGCGGCATGGCCCTCGCGGTGCCGTTCGACCTCGGAGATCAGTGCGGCCGGGTCGTCGAAGGCGGCGGCCCGGATCTTGACCGCGAGCTCGTGCCGGACGGTCTCCGGTTCGACCGGTTCGCGCAGCCAGCCGGCCAGCGCGGCCCGTCCGGCCTCGGCCGCCGAGTAGACCTTCTTGTCCGGGCGTCCGTCCTGGCTGACCTCCTGCGCGGCCACCCAGCCGTCCGCCTCCATCCGCCGCAGCACCCGGTAGATCTGCTGGTGGGTGGCGGTCCAGAAGCGCCCGATCGAGCGGTCGAAGCGCCGGGCCAGCTCGTAGCCGGAGCCGGGCTGCTCCAGCAGTGAGACGAGGATCGCGTGCTCCAGTGCCATGGCCCGCATCCTGCTATGCAACGAGTTGCATAGGCAATGGCGACCCGGACGGTTGAGACGCAGGTCACCGGCGTGATCCGATGGTTATCGGTTATTCCGGATGATTGGGTGCAAATCGTTGGATAAGAGCCAGAATGGGTACGGGGCAAGCGCCTTACCGGTTCCGACCACAGGAGGTGGTATCGGTGGCAACCCATATCCCGACGACGGGCATGGAGCACCATCCGGACATCGTCGAACTGCGCGAACGCTACGAGCGGGTCACCTCGACCCCCCGTGCCCAGGGCATCGAGGCCCTGGCCGTCCTGGCCGGCCTCTTCCTGGCGGCATCGCCGTGGATCGTCGGCTTCACCGCGTACAACACCCTGACCGTGACCTGCCTGATCGTCGGGCTGGCCTACACGGCTCTGATGGCCGGCTACGGGTCGGCCTACGAACGCACCCACGCGCGGGCCTGGGCGGCCGCCGCGCTCGGTGCCTGGACGATCATCTCCCCGTGGGTCGTCTCCGGGTCCGTCGCGCACGGCAAGAACATCGTGACCTGCGTCATCGTGGGCGCCGTGATGTTCCTGCTCGGCCTCGCGGCGATCTCGATGGCGACCATGACGTCGAACGGAGCATCGATGCGGCGCGGCCGGGCCGGTCGCGCCAAGGGCTGATCTTCCCCGCAGCCCGTGACCGGGGCGCGGAGGGCGCAACCGCCCGCCGCGCCCCGGCGCACGTCCTTCGGCGAAGGCGCGGCCGGCGACCGGGACCAAGTCGTGTCACAGCCGCCGGCCGGCCCGGCCCGCTAGGGGTGCGTCATCCGCAGCACGTCCAGCGCCTCGTCCAGCTGCTCCACGGTGAGCCTGCCCTGTTCGACGTAGCCGCGCTCCAGCACCACCTGACGGATCGTCTTGCGCTCCGCCAGCGCCTGCTTGGCGACCTTCGCGGCCTCCTCGTACCCGATGTAGCGGTTCAGCGGGGTCACCACCGAGGGCGAGGACTCCGCGTACTCCCGGGCCCGTTCGACGTTGGCGGTGATGCCGTCCACCGTCCGGTCGGCCAGCAGCCGGGCGCTGTTGGCGAGCAGCCGCACTGACTCCAGCACGTTGCGGGCGAGCACCGGGAGCATCACGTTCAGCTCGAAGTTGCCGCTCGCGCCCGCCAGGGTGACCGTCGCGTCGTTGCCCACCACCTGGGCGGCGACCATCAGCACCACCTCGGGCAGCACCGGGTTCACCTTGCCCGGCATGATCGACGAACCCGGCTGGAGGTCCGGCAGGTTGATCTCGCCGAGCCCGGTGCGCGGACCGGAGCCCATCCACCGCAGGTCGTTCGCGATCTTCGTGAACCCGACCGCCACCGTGCGCAGTTGACCGCTCAGTTCGACCAGGGCGTCCCGCGCGCCCTGCGCCTCGAAGTGGTTCCTGGCCTCGGTCAGCGGCAGGTCGGTGGCGCGGGCGACCTCCGCGATGACGGCCTCCGGGAAGCCGGGCGGGGTGTTGATCCCGGTGCCCACCGCCGTGCCGCCGAGCGGGAGTTCGGCCACCCGGGGGAGGGTGGCCAGCAGCCGCTCCCGCCCGTGCCGTACCTGCGCCGCGTAGCCGCCGAACTCCTGGCCGAGCGTGACGGGCGTGGCGTCCATCAGGTGGGTGCGGCCCGACTTGACCACCCGGGCGAACTCGGCGGCCTTGCGCTCCAACGCCTCCGCGAGGTGCTCCAGCGCCGGGACCAGGTCGTGGGTGACGGCGCCGGTGGCGGCGATGTGGATCGAGGACGGGAAGACGTCGTTGGACGACTGGCTGGCGTTGACGTGGTCGTTCGGGTGGACCGGCCGGCCCAGCCGCTCCCCGGCCAGGGTCGCGATCACCTCGTTGGTGTTCATGTTGGACGAGGTGCCCGAGCCGGTCTGGAACACGTCCACCGGGAACTGGTCGTCCCAGCGCCCCTCCGCGACCTCCTCGGCCGCCGCCGCGATCGCCTCCGCCGTCTCCTCGTCCAGCACCCCGAGCCGGGCGTTCACCCGGGCGGCTGCCGCCTTGATGCGGGCCAGCGCGGCGATGTGCGCCCGCTCCAGCCGCTGACCGGACACCGGGAAGTTCTCCACCGCCCGCTGCGTCTGCGCCTGCCACTTCGCGTCGGCCGGCACCCGGACCTCGCCCATCGAGTCGTGCTCGATCCGGTACTCCTGCGGCTTCTCCTGCTGGCCACCCATCGCGCGCTGCACCTCCTGTACGGGCCCGACCGGGCCCGGAACGGATCTCCGATCACCACAGCCGCGAGCGGGGCCCGGGTATTTCCGGTGGGGGTGACCCGGTTCCGGTTCTGGTCCCGGTTCGGGCCCGGCGCCTACTGCCGGGGCAGGCCGGTACGGGCCACCTCGGCGCGGACCAGCTCGCCCGGGGCGGTACCGGCCTGGGCGACGAGGCCGCCGCCCGGGGCCCAGACGCCGGAGCCGCCCGAGCTGTCCGGGTACTCGCCGGTGGCCCCGGCGCAGGTCGCGAGCACGCACCACACCCCGTGGGCGGCGGCCCGGTCGCGGACGTGGCCGTCCCGGCGCTCGGCCTGGGCGGCGCCGGGCCCGTAGAGGGTGGAGGCGACGTAGGCGTCGATGCCGAGCGCGGCGGTCTCCTCGGCGTGCGTCGGATCGGCGGCGTCCGCGCAGACGGCGAGGCCGAGCCGCAGACCGTCCAGCTCCAGGACGACGGGCTTCCCGCCCGGGGTGAAGCGCTCGACCTCGGCGCCGTGCAGGCGCATCTTCCGGTAGACGACCTCGGCGCCCTCCCCGGTGACCGCCAGCGTGGCGACGGACTCGCGCCCGTCGGCCTCGACCACCGGCGCCCCGATCAGGGCGACGGCACCGGCTGCGGCGCAGGCCGCCACCAGCGGTGCGAGCCGGGCGTCCGCCGGGTCGACGGCCGGTGCGGCCAGGTCGTAGCCGGTCAGCGACAGCTCGGGGAACACCACCAGCCGGGTGCCCGCCTCCCGTACCGCCTCGGCGTGCCGGGCCGCGTTCTCGGACACGGTGTCCGGACGGCCGGCGGCGGCGCAGACGGGCTGGGCGACGGCGACCGTCAGCGGCCCGGGCACGGGACGCGCGGGCACGGGCGGGTTCGCGGACGAGGGCACGGCGGGGCCTCCGGCGGGCGGGGTGGGGTGATCGCGATCAACCTATGCGCCCGCCGAGGAGCCGGGCAACAGAGTCCGGACGAGGAGCTGTGCAGGTGGACGGGGTTCCCGGGGCGGATCGGACCGATCTCACTCGAAGGAGTGAGATCCCCGGCGGGTGCTTCAAACGGCCGTACGCCCCTCCCTACGCTCCAGACCGGGCCGGGCGGACTCCGGCCGGACCCGGATCGCCGCAGCTCGGCCCGGGGGGACCAGCGCGAAGGGGCGGACGGACGGATGACCACAGGACACGGCCCGAGGGGCGGAACGGGTGACGGGGCGGCACCGGAGGGGATGACCCCCATGAATACCCGCATGAACGCCCAGGTGGACGCCGCTGCGGACGCCCCGACGGAGGCCTCCGCGGGCGCTCGGGCGCAGGCCCCGGCGAGAGCCTCGTCGACGGCCCCGGCGGCCCCGGCGGCCCCGGCGGGCCCGCGGAGGGGCACCACCGACGGCCTCACCCGCCGACAGCTGCTGGGCGCGTCGGCGGTGCTCGGCGGCGCGGCCTGGCTGCTGCGCGGCACCGTCGGCCCGGACAGCGCCGAGGCCGCCACGCCCGTACCGCCCGGGCTGCCCGCCGGCACCGAGCTCTACCAGCGGGTCTTCCAGAACTGGTCCGGCGAGATCCGCACCGACCAGCTGTGGACCTGCGCGCCGCGCACCCCCGAGGAGGTCCCGGCCCTCGCCGACTGGGCGCACGCCAACGGCTGGCGGCTGCGCGCCTCCGGCTACCGGCACACCTGGGCGCCGCTCACCGTCGCCGCCGGGACCCCGGAGAGCGCCCGGGTCCTGCTCGTGGACACCAGCCGGTACCTCACCGCCATCAGCGCCGACTCGCCCGGCACCGTCCGGGTGCAGACCGGCGCCACCATGGAGGCCCTGCTCGCGCACCTGGCCCAGCGCGGCCTGGGCCTGACCGCCTGCCCCGCCCCCGGCGAGCTCACCGTCGGCGGCGTGCTCGCCATCGGCGGCCACGGCACCGCCACCGCGGCGGTCGGGGAGGTGCGGCCGGAGGGGCACGGCTACGGCTCGGTCGGCAACCAGGTCGTCCGGCTCACCGCCGTCGTCCTCGACCCGGCCACCGGCCGCTACACGCTGCGCACCTTCGACCGCTCCGAGGCCGACAGCGCCGCCTTCCTGGTGCACCTGGGCCGCGCCTTCCTCACCGAGGTGGTGCTGCGGGCCGGCGCCGACCGCCCCTTGCGCTGCGTCAGCCGGCTCGACATCCCGGCGAGCGAGCTCTTCGCCCGCCCGGGCAGCGGCACCGGGACCGGCGGCGGGCTCGGCGGAGTGCTCGGGGGAGTGCTGGGCGGCGTCCTCGGCGGCGGGAGCGGCCCGCGCACGCTCGCCGAGTTCGTGGACCGCGACGGCCGGGTCGAGGCGATCTGGTTCGCCTACACCGAGTACCCCTGGCTCAAGACCTGGAGCGTCACCCCGAACAAGCCGCTCGGCTCCCTCTCCGTCGACCGCCCCTACAACTACCCCTTCTCGGACAGCATTCCGGAGCCGGTCGCCCGGCTCGCCGGGGAGATCGTCGCCGGCGCCTGGGCATCGGCCCCGCTGTTCGGCCAACTCCAGTACCTGGTCGCGAAGGTGGGGCTCACCGGCGACATCACGGACATCCTGCTCTCCGGCGACCTGCTGCGCCGGCTGCTCAGCGGCGAGGTGCTCACCCACCTGCTCGCCGGCGGACTGCACTCCGACCTCTGGGGCCCTTCCCGTGCCCTGCTCCAGTACGTCCGCCCGACCACCCTGCGGGTCACCGCCAACGGCTACGCGATCCTCACCAAGCGCGCCGACCTCCAGTGGGTGGTGAGCGAATTCGCCGCCTACTACCGGGAGTTGCTCGCCGCCTACCAGGCCCGAGGTGAGTTCCCGGTGAACGGCGCGGTGGAGATCCGGGTCACCGGCCTGGACGACCCGGCCGCCTCCGGCGTCCCCGGCGCCCGGCCCCCGCTGCTGTCCGCACTGCGCCCGCGCGCCGACCGTCCCGAGTGGGACACGGCGGTCTGGCTGGACGTCCTGGCCTTCCCCGGCACCCCCGGACTGGAGCGCTTCGCCCGGGAGTTGGAGCAGTGGCTGCTGCGCACCTTCGACGGCACCCGGGCGGGCCTGCGGGTCGAGTGGTCCAAGGGCTGGGCCTACACCGACGCCGCCGCCTGGTCCGACCCGGACATGATCGGCCGGGCCATCCCCGACAGCCTGCGGGTCGGCGGCGGGCCCGGCTGGGACGAGGCGGTCGCCGTCCTGGACCGCCACGACCCGCACCGGGTGTTCGGAAATCCCTTCCTGGACGGGCTGTTGAAGTAGTCCGTGCCCGCAAGGGGATGCTGGCTGGTCGTCAGATGTGTTCCATGACGATCACCGCGAGGGTGTCCGGGGCCAGGGCGCGGAACACGTGCGGAGCGTCGCCCGGGTAGCTCACGTAGTCGCCCGGGCCCAGTTCCACCGGCGCCTCCGTCGGTCCGACCAGCGCCCGCCCGGCACCGATCAGCACGTGCTCGACGGTGCCGGGCATGTGCGGGTCGGAGGCCCTGGTCTCGCCCGGCTGCGCCTCGATCCGGTAGATGTCGCGCCGGGCGTTGGGCGGGCAGGAGGAGAGCACGGTGGCGGCGTAGTCGGCGCGCTCGGAGTGGGTCACCGGGCCCTCGCCGGCCCGGATCACCTTGACCACCGGGCGAGGCGGGTCGACCAGCCGGCTGAACGGCACGTTCAGCGCGACCCCGAGCGCCCAGAGCGTCTCCACGCTGGGGTTGCCCGCGCCCGACTCCAGCTGGGACAGGGTGGACTTGGCGATGCCCGCACGCCGGGCCAGCTCGGCCATCGACAGGCCGCTGCGCTCGCGCTCGCGCCGGATCGCGGAGGCGATCTGGCCGATCAGCTCGGTGCCGTTCCCGTTGCCGTTGCCGCCGGCGCTGCTGCCGCCGGGGCTGTTGCCAGTGCCGTCGTCGGGGCCCGTGGCCGGGGTGGTCTGGTCACTCATGCTCGCCACTCACGCTTCCTCCTGGCCCCTTCCACGTCCACGGCTCCCGGTGCGGCCGATTCCGCCGTTCATGCTGCCACGGTCGGTCGTGCCGACCGTACCGACCGCGTCGGCCATCGTTCGCCGGATCGGTCCGCCTGTTCGCCTTGACGAACGAGGCTGGAGCGGTTCACTCTAATGAACATGCGTTCGCTACTCCGAACACTGGAGCGCGCCACCCTCCGGGACGTCGCTCTGGTCTGCCTGGCCGATGCCCTCGTCGGCGCCTCCTTCGGCGCGATCAGCGTCTCCGGCGGTCTGCCGCTCTGGGTGCCGGTCGCCCTCTCCGTCCTGGTGTTCGCGGGCGGCTCCCAGTTCGCGGCGGTCGGCGTGGTGCTCTCCGGCGGCGGCGCCCTCGCCGCGGTCGCCACCGGGCTGGTGCTCAACGCCCGGCTGCTGCCCTTCGGCTTCACCGTGGCCGACGTGCTCGACGGCCCCTGGTGGCGGCGCCTGCTGGGCGCGCAGCTGCTCACCGACGAGACCGCCGCCTTCGCCCTGCAGCAGAACGAGCCGCGCCGGCGCCACGCCGTGTACTGGCTCTGCGGGATCGCGCTGTTCGTGGTCTGGAACGTCTCGGTGCTGCTCGGCGCGCTCGCGGGCGGGCTGATCGGCGACACCGACGCGCTCGGCCTGGACGCCGCCTTCCCGGCGGTGCTGCTCGCCCTCGTCCTGCCCTCGCTCGTGGGCCGCCGCATCCGTACGGCGGCGCTGGTGGGAGCGGTGGTCGCGGTCGCCGCCACGCCGTTCGTCCCGGCCGGGCTGCCGGTGCTGCTGGCCCTCGTCGGGCTGCTGTTCGCCGGACGGCCGGCGGCGGGGGAGGCGGCCCGGAGTGCCGCGGACGAGCAGAACGTGGAGAACGCGGTGGGCGGGGAGAGTGCTGTGAAGAGCGAGAAGGAGACGGTTCGATGATGCCGCTGTACGCCGTTCTGCTGCTCGCGGCCGGAACGTACGCCTACCGGCTCGCCGGGCCGCTGCTCGCCGGCCGGCTCGCCCTCTCGGAGCGACTGCGGCACCTGCTGGCCGTCGCGGCGACGGTGCTGCTCGTGGCCCTGGTCGCGACCGGCGCGCTGACCCAGGGGCACGGCTTCGCGGGGTGGGCCCGCCCGGCGGGCGTGCTGGCCGCAGGGGTGCTCGCGCTGCGCCGGGCACCGTTCCCGGTGGTGGTGGTCGCCGGTGCGGCGACGACGGCGGTGCTGCGGCTCTGCGGGGTGGGGTGACGGCTGACAGCTGACAGAGTTTGAAATCTGTTATCTGTTATCTGTCGGCTGTCATCTGTTCGCTGTCACCCGCCCTCCGTCACCCGTCCTCCGCGTCCCCCTCGGCCAGGCGCTCCGCCTGGACCTCCGGCCGCTCGCTGTCCCACAGCAGCTCCCACACCTTGAACACGCAGTGGTAGTCGCGCATGCTCCCCTGCGAGACCAGCAGGTAGGTGTCCCCGTCGCGGAGCAGCGTCCGCCGTCGGCTGTTGAACGGGTGCTGCGGGGTGTAGGAGGGGACGAGCCGCTTCAGCTCCTCGACGGCCTCCTCGCGGCTGCCCTCGACCTCGGCGAGCACCTTGCTGCCCCAGGTCCGGTCGTGCCCGGTGCCCACCGTCTCCTCCACGACCAGCGCCCAACGTGCCATGCCCTGCTCCCGTTCCGTTCCGATCCGCTGTGTCCCTCGGCCCGCCCGGCCCGCTTCGCCCGCCCGGCCCGTCGACCCGTCAGCGCGTCGGCGACTTGAAGAAGATGGTGGTCGGCCGGAGCACGCCCGCCGGGTCGGCCGCGAAGTCCGGCACCGAACCGACCCGGGTCCAGCCCGCCCCCTCGTAGAGCCGCTCCGCCGGGCTCCCGGTCTCGGTGTCCAGCACCAGTAGCCGGATGCCCAGCTCCACCGCCCGTTCCTCCAGGGCTGCCAGCAGCCGTCCCGCCAGCCGGTGCCCGCGATCGGCGGGGTGCACCATCAGCTTGGCCACCTCGCCCCGGTGGCGGCCGTTCGCGGTGGTGGCGGGCCGCAGCTGCACCGTGCCGGCCAGCCGTCCGTCGGCCCGGTTCCGGGCGGTCCACAGCACCAGCCGGCCGGCCGCGAGGTCCGGGCCGAGCGCCCGCCACCACGTCGTGGCCTCGTCGGGCGCCAGCGGGGCGAGGAACCCGATCGAGGCGCCGCCGTGCACGGTCTCCACCAGGAGCCCGGCGAACTCCTCCGCCGAGTCGTCCAGCTCCTGGGCCGTCACCTCGCCGATCACGTACGCACCGTCGGACATGTCGCCATCCTCACTCGTTCGCGCCCGCCCACCGCTCGGCCGGGTGCGCGATACTCGCCGGTATTCCGCTGGTATTCCGCCGAGAGTACAAGGAGCTTCGATGACGAAGCCGACCCGGATCGACCCGTCCGACCTGCTCGCCGTCGGCGACCTGCTCTCGGACGAGGAGCGGCTGATCCGCGACACCGTTCGCCGGTTCACCGAGGAGCACATCCGCCCGCACATCGGCGACTGGTTCGAGCGCGGGGTCTTCCCGGTCCGCGAGCTGGCCCCCGAGCTCGGCGCCCTGGGCGTGCTCGGCATGCACCTCGACGGCTACGGCTGCGCGGGCGCCGACGCGGTGGCGTACGGGGTGGCCTGCATGGAGCTGGAGGCGGCCGACTCCGGGCTGCGCAGCTTCGTCTCCGTCCAGGGCTCGCTCGCCATGCGCTCGATCCACGCCTTCGGCTCCGAGGAGCAGAAGCAGCGCTGGCTGCCCGGCATGGCCGCCGGTGAACTGATCGGCTGCTTCGGCCTCACCGAGCCGGACTTCGGCTCCGACCCCGCCAACATGCGGACCCGGGCGGTGCGGAAGGGCGGTGAGGGCGGCGACTGGGTGCTGTCCGGCAGCAAGATGTGGATCACCAACGGCAGCATCGCCGACGTCGCCGTGGTCTGGGCGCAGACCGAGGAGGGCGTGCGCGGCTTCCTGGTCGAGCGCGGCACCCGCGGCCTGACCGCCACCGACGTGCACGGCAAGCTCTCGCTGCGCGCCTCCGTCACCAGCGAGCTGGCCTTCGACGAGGTGGTGCTGCCCGCCGACGCAGTGCTGCCCGGGGTGGTCGGCCTGCGCGGACCGCTCTCCTCCCTCAACGAGGCCCGCTACGGCATCCTCTGGGGCACCGTCGGAGCCGCCCGCGACTGCTACACCGCCGCCCTGGACTACGCCAAGAGCCGGATCCAGTTCGACCGCCCGATCGCGGGCTTCCAGCTGACCCAGCAGAAGCTGGTCGAGATGATGCTGGAGGTCGAGAAGGCCTACCTGGTCGCGCTGCGGATCGGCCGGCTCAAGGAGCAGGGCGCGGCCCGCCCGCAGCACATCAGCTTCGGCAAGCTCAACAACGTCCGCACCGCGCTGGAGATCGCCCGCAGCGCCCGGACCGTCCTCGGCGCCAATGGCATCACCACCGAGTACCCGGTGCTGCGGCACGCCAACAACCTGGAGTCGGTGCTCACCTACGAGGGCACCAGTGAGATCCACACCCTGGTCCTCGGCGAGGCCATCACCGGCGAGTCCGCCTACCGCTGACGGGCCGCCGCCCGCCCTTCCCGGCCCGGGAAAACCGGTGGCCGGGCCCGTCGCGGCCCGGCTACCGTCCCTGCCATGACCAGCCAGTACGTCCCGACGCGGCCCCCGACCACCACCCTCTGGCGCCCCACCGGCCCGGAGGAGCTGGCCCTGGTCGAGGCCGCCGACCGGCGCGCCTGGCCGCCCCGCCTGCCCGAGCAGCCGATCTTCTACCCCGTCCTCAACGAGGACTACGCGATCCGGATCGCCCGGGACTGGAACGTGCCCGCCTCCGGCGTCGGCTACGTCACCCGCTTCGAGGTCGACACCGCCTTCCTCGCCCGCTACCCCGTCCAGCGGGCGGGCGGCCGGACGATCCTCGAACTCTGGGTGCCCGCCGAGGAGTTGGCCGAGTTCAACCGGCACATCGTCGGCCGCATCGAGGTGGTCCACGAGTTCCGCCCGCAGTCGTGACCCGCCCCGCCGCCGGCAGCCCCGACCTGCCCCGCCGTCCGTAGCGCCGACCTGCCGCCTCCCCGCCTGCCGCCCCGCCGCCCGGAGCCCGCGGCCCGGAGCCCGCGGCGTCGGCACGGTCGGCGGGGCGGCCCGTTCCGTACGGCCCCCGTCGGCCGCGGACCGCCCCGGCGGCTCCCCGGCGCTCTTCCGACACCTCGTGGACACCCGGCGTTCGGTGAGGTGACGCCGACCGGTACGGCGGTCGGTGGAGCATGGCGCGGTCGGCGGCGCCCTCGGCGGGCGCGGCCGGGTGCGCACGACCGAAAGGAACGTCCCATGTCCGCTGCCCAGTGGCCCCGCCCCCGCGTTCTCGTCGTCGGGATCGACGGTGTCCGCCACGACTACCTGGCGCAGGTGCAGATGCCGCGCCTGGAGGAGGTCGCCGAGGCCGGGTTCCTGGTGCCGGTCACCGTCGCGGACGGCACGCCCACCATGTCCGGGCCGTGCTGGACCACCATCGTGACCGGGGTCGAGCCCGCCAAGCACGGGGTCTGGGGCAACCACCTGGGCGGCAACCGGCTCGACGTGTTCCCCGACTTCGCCACCCGCCTCGCCCGGGGCGACCGGCGCCGCACCTTCGTCGCGGCTGGCTGGGACCCGCTGATGATCAACGAGTCCGGCGGCCCGCTGTTCCGCGCCCCCGGCCGGCTCTCCTACGTGGCCCCCGCCGAGGACACCCCCGAGGCCTGGGAGGCGGTGGACGAGGAGGTCGTCCGGGAGGCCGTCCACGTCCTCGGCACCGCCGACCCGGAGGCCTCCTTCGTCTACCTCGGCGCCGTCGACGAGACCGCCCACTTCCTGGGCTGCGGCGACGAGTACCGCGCGTCCATGCGCACCGCCGACGAGCGCCTCGGCCGCCTCCTCGACGCCGTCCGCGGCCGGGCGACCTACGCCGAGGAGCAGTGGACGGTCATCGTCGTCACCGACCACGGGCACGTGGACGCCGGCGGCCACGGCGGCCGTACGGTCGAGGAGCGGACGGCCTGGGTCGCCTGCGCGGGGCACGGCATCCCGGCCGGCCCGCCCACCGGCGAGATCCGCCACCCGGACGTCGCCGCGCAGGTGTACGCCTCCCTGCTGCGCCCGATCGACCCGCACTGGACCCTCGACGGCCGCCCGTTCCCGCTGGCCAGGCCGGTGCCGGCGGCGGTCTGAGCGGCGGGCGGTCCGCGATCCGGGGGTACCGGTGCCCCCGGGTGCAGCAGGCCGGGCTGCGGCGGCGCCGGGCTTGAGCGAGGCTCGACCGGGGCTCGACCGGGGCTCGGGCCGCGCTCGACCCGCGCGTGCCGGCCTGGGCGCCGGAGCGGCACGCCTCCGAGCCCGCGGGCCCCGGACCTGCGGGCCTCAGGGTCCCTGCCGAAGGACATACGCCTGAAGGTGGAGAAGGTACCCCGTGGGTTGGAGACAAGATCGCGACCTGGTGGTGACGATCCGACGGGTCGGGACGGGCCACGATGGTTGCACCGGACGGTGGAGCACGCCGACCGGGCCGGCGACGCGGACCTGAGCGGCCGCCGGCGGCGGAGACGAGCGGTCGGCGACGGCCGCACCGGTCACGACACGGAGAGGACAGCCGGGCATGAAGGGCATCGTGAGCAAGGTCGCGCTGGGAGTCGCTGGTACCGGCATGGCCGTCGCCGTGGCGGCCGTGGCAATCGGCCCGCGGGTGTCCGACTGGTACGACGAGCACCACCAGCAACAGGGCTCGTACGAGACCGGCACCCAGGCCAAGGCCGACCGCCGGTCGATGCCGACCTGGCTGCCCGACAACGCCTCCGGGGTGAAGTACCTGATGTCCACCAGGGGCGACGACCGCCTGCTGCGCGCCACCCTCCCGGAGGAGCGGCTGCCCGTCGGCTGCACCGCCGGGCAGCCGGGCAAGAGCGCGCACCCGGTGCCGGAGTCGCTCAAGGCCGGCTGGTTCCCCGAGGGCGTCGCGACCAAGGTCATCGGCACCTGTGGGTACTACAACGTGGCGCTGACCGGCAACCAGCTCTACGCGTGGCAGGACGGCGCGGCGGTGCAGGCGGCGCTGCGCGCCGAGCACGTCGCCAAGCGCTGAGTCCGGCGGGCACCCGAGTACTCCTGAGCACTCCCGGGAACCCCTGAACACCTCTGAGCACTCCTGGTCGCCGCGACCGGGGAACGGAACGGCCCGCCGGGCACCGGAAGGTGCGGGCGGGCCGTCGCCGTGTGCGGGCCGGAAACGGGCGGCGGACGATCCGCCCGGCGCACCCCCGCAGCCGGACAGCACGTACCCCCGCTGTCGGAACCGGACCGTGCTGCGGTAGGACGGAGCGCGAACGAACCCCACGTCGCCCGTCCGTAAGGAGAACCATGCCCGGCCCGACCGTCGGCCCCACCGACGACACGTCGACCGCTGCCGCCACCACCGCCCCCGCATCCGTCGCCGCACCCGCCACCGGCCAGACCCGTCCCGGCTGGGCCGTGATCGCCGCCCTCGGCGGCCTCACCGCGCTCGGTCCGCTCACCACCGACCTCTACCTGCCGGGCCTGCCCGCGATCGCCGACGACCTGGTCGCCCAGCCGGCCGCCGTCCAGCTCACCCTGACCTTCTCGATGTTCGGGGTCGCCGCCGGGCAGCTGCTCTTCGGGCCGCTCAGCGACCGCTACGGGCGCCGGGTGCCGCTGCTCGCCGGGCTCGTCCTCTACACCCTGTCCAGCGTGGTGTGCGTGTTCGCGCCGAACCTGGCCGTGCTGATCGCCGCCCGCTTCGTCCAGGGCGCGGCCGGGTCCGCCGGGCTGGTGATCGGACGCGCCGTCTCCCGGGACCGCTTCCAGGGCGTCGCGCTGCTGCGCTTCCTCGCCTCGATCGCCCTGATATCCGGGCTGGCGCCGATCCTCGCGCCGATCATCGGCGCGCAGCTGATGCGGTTCACCTCGTGGCGCGGCACCTTCGGCGTGCTGACGGCGCTCGGGCTGCTGCTCACCCTGGTCTCGTTCGGGGTGCTGCGCGAGACGCTGCCGCCGGAGACCCGGGACCGCGGCGGCGTGGGCGCGACCCTGCGGACGATGGGACGGCTGCTGGGCAACCTGCCGTTCCTCGGGCTGGCGCTGACCAGCTCCCTCGCCTTCGGGGCGCTGTTCGGCTACATCAGCGGGTCGTCGACGGTGCTCCAGCACGTGTACCAGGTCTCGCCGCAGACCTACAGCCTGCTGTTCGGGCTGAACTCGTTCGCGATCGTGGTGATGACCCAGGTGAACGGGCGCGTGCTGGCGCCGCGCTTCACGCAGCGGGTGCTGATGCTGGGCAGCCTCGCGGCGGCGGTCGCCGCCGGGGTGGCGCTGGTGCTGCTGACCACGGTGTGGGACTTCGGGCTGGCCGGGTTCTGCCCGCCGCTGTTCGTGATGATGGGCAGCCTGGGCGTGCTGCTGCCGAACACCGCCGCCCAGGCGCTCGGCCTGGTCGAGCCGCAGGTGGCGGGTACGGCGTCGGCGCTGCTCGGGACGGGCAACTTCCTGTGCGCCGCGGTGGTCGCGCCGCTGAGCAGCCTCGGCGGTCAGCCGTCGGCGGTGCTGCTGGCGCTGGTGGTCCTGGTCTGCGGGGTGCTCGCGACGGTGGTCTACCTGGCGCTGTGCCGACCGGAGCGGATGCGGGCGGCGGCGGGCGGCTGACAGGAGACGGGCGGCAGGCCGCGGCCGGAAGACTGACGGCGGACGGATGACAGCGAACGGGTAACAACGAACAGAAGACGGATGACAGCTGACAGATGTTGAAATCTGTCAGCTGTCATCCGTTATCCGTTACTCGTCAACCGTCATTCGTCGCCCGGGGCGGTCTCAGGCGATGGAGAAGTCATCCCCGTACACGTTGCCCTGGCCGTACCAGCCGTGCAGGTACACGGAGACGGTGCCGTTGGCGCCGGTGGTGAAGGGGACGGACACCTTGGTCCAGCCGGAGGAGTTGGCCCACGCGCTGGCGGTGGCGCCGCCGTTGACGCCGATGTAGGCGTAGTTGCCCTGCACCCAACCGCTCAGGGTGTAGCTGGTGTTGGGCTTCAGCGTGACGGTCTGCGCGCACTCGCCGGTCTGGGCGGCGGTGGCCGCGGCCTGGAGGGCCTTGGTGCCGGAGTGGACCGGGGTGGAGACCACGGCGCCGCCGCTCTGGCAGGTCCACGGGGCCAGGCTGCCGCTCTCCAGGTCGCCGTTGACCAGGCCGGTGGTCGGCGTGGTCCCGGTGACGGTCAGCGTGTAGGACGCGATGTGGTTGCCGGAGGCCCCGGTGGCGCTGATGCCCAGCGGGTAGGTGCCCGGAGTCACGGCCGAGCTGGTGGAGATGTTCAGGGTGGCGCTGTTGCCGGCGGTGACGCTGCCGGGGGTGATGGTGGCGGTGATGCCAGGGACGGGCTGGCTGACGACCGCGAGGTTGAGGTTCTGCGCCGAGCCGGCCGTGACCGCCGTCGAGATGGTCGCCGAGACGGACGAACCAGCCGCGACCGTACCGGAGTTCGGGTTCACGGCGACCGAGAAGTCATTGCCGGGCTGGGTGCCGGTGACGGTCAGGGTGAAGGTGCTGGTGTGGCTGCCGGAGGCCGCCGAGCCGGTGACCGTGATCGGGTAACTCCCGGGCGTCACCGAGGAGGTGGTGCTGATGTTCAGCGTGGCGCTGTTGCCGGCGGTGACGCTGCCGGGGGTGACGGTGGCGGTGACGCCGGCCGGGGCGCCGCTGACCGTGAGGTTGACGCTCTGCGCGGAGCCCGCCGTCACGGCCGTCGCGATGGTGGCCGAGGTGGACGAACCGGCCGCGACCGTGGCGGAGTTCGGGCTGGCCGACACCGAGAAGTCGTTGCTCACCGTCGAGCCGCTGGTGAACGGCGCGAAGACGTGGGTGAAGTCCCAGGTGTTCTGGGCGATCCCGGAGCAGTTGTCGTTGCCGGCCGTGCCCGGGCAGCCGCCGTTGTCGCGCTGGAGGGCCCAGAAGGACAGCGTGTTGATGCCCTTGGAGACCGCCCAGTTGTACACGGTGGTGGCGTTGGCCAGGGTGAAGGTCTCGGCCGGACCGAAGTCGTCGACACCGATCATCTCGGTGATCCCGATCGAACCCCACAGCTGGGCGGGGGTCTTGGACGGGTAGAGCTTGGCGAGCTGGTTGTAGAGGCCCTGCGCGGAGGTCTGGGTGTCGGCCGCCATGTCGTGGGCGGCGTTGTCGTAGTAGTCGAAGGTCATCATGTTGACGACATCGATCCGCGCGTTGTTGCTGACCGCGTTCTTCAGCACCGCGAGACCGCTGCTGGCCAGCCCGGAGGTGGTGGTGGGCAGCGTGTAGGAGAACTGGATGCTCCGCCCGTTGGCGGCGGCCCAGTCCTGCACGAGCTTGATGGCCTTGTTGCGGCGGTCGATCCCGGCGGTGTTGGTCAGCGAGTTGTCCTCGATGTCGAGGTCGATCCGGCTGACGTCGTAGGTGGTGATCACGTTCTGGAAGGCGGCCGCGATCTGGTTGACGTCGGTGCAGCTGTCGGCGATCTCGGTGCCGGTGTTGTCGGCGGTGTAGCCGCCGAAGGACGGGATCACGTCCCCGCCGTTGGCGCGGATGGTCGCGATGTCCGCGCCGAACGTGGAGGAGGACACCGGCTTGGAGGTGTCGCCGTTCCAGTACGGCGTGCAGGAGCCCTTGGTGGCGGCCTGGAGGAACGCCATGGTCAGGTGCTTGGCGCCGGACTGCGCGGCCAGTTGGGCCGGGCTCTGGCCGGTCCAGGACTCGAAGTAGGGGGCGAAGACCCGGCTGGGGAGCGGGGTGGCGGCCTGGGCGGAGCTCGTCCCGGCGGCGACCAGGCCGGCCGAGGCGGCCAGCGTGGCGCAGGCCGTCAACACGGCCTGGACTGTTCGGCGGAGGCGCATGGATTCTCCAACAGACTTGGTGGGGCAGGACGTTGGGGAGGTGCGGTCGGTCCGGGTGGGGCGGCCGTGTGGGGTCGGCGGCGGCCCCGGGACCGGGTCGGAACCGGGAGTACGGGGAAGTGCGGGGGTGTGCGGGCGTGCGAAGGCCCACCGACTCGCGTGGACGCGGGCGGCGTGCGGAAGCGCGCGCCGTACGGAGCGGGGGTGGAGCGGAGCATGGCAGGGCATGGCAGTGCCTCAGCCGCCGGTGGTCACACCCCCACAGTGCATCCCGGTCGGATCGACATGCTTATGTTTGGACTAGACCACTGGTCTGTCAAGAGTCCTAACAGTTCGTCAGCACACGGCCCGCGCGACGGAAGGGGGGCGGACCGGCGTCGGGACGGGTGGGCCGCCGGTGGGGCCCGCCGGGAGGACGGTGTCGGACGCTCCGGGTGGCGGCGAGGGGCGGCGGTGAGGGGCGCCGGAAACGAGAAGACCGTGGCCGCGCACCCGGAAAGGGGCGCGGCCACGGCAGCCCGGCGCTCAGGACACCGGGCGGATCATGGTGTCGCCGACCAGCGGGCCAGCGGACAAGCGGATCGGCGGGTCAGTGGGACGGCGGGCAGAGCGTGGCGAGCAGCGCGTCGTTGATCTTCGTGGCGGTGTCCGGCCCGAAGCCCTGCGGGTGGTCGGCGGAGGTGAAGCGCTGGTTGGCCAGGTCCGCCAGCTTCTGCTTGTCCTTGGGGAACTGGTACATCGACTGGCACTGGTTGCGCGCCCGGTCCACGGCCTGGTCCGGCTTGCCGCCGACGATCGCCGGGTCGATCGCGTCCAGCGCGGAGACCAGCTTGGCCGTCACGTCGGTGCCCGGCTTGGCGGGCAGTCCGGCATCGGCGGGCGGCGCGGGCTTGGACGGTGCGGGGGCTCCCGAGGCGCCGGCGTCGGGGGCGGGCGCGCCGGTGCCGCCGTCGGCCGTGGGGGCGGCCGGGTCGGACCCGGGGGTCGCGGGCGGCGTCGCCGAGGGCGTGGCGGCGTCGGAGGGCGCGGTGGCCGAGGCGGCGGGGGCGGTGGGGGAGCCGGCCGCGGAGGTGGCCTTGCCCGAGTCCGATCCGGAGCTGGAGCAGGCAGCGAGGCTCACCGCGGCGAGTGCCGTGAGGGTGGCGGCGAGGAGACGAGTGCGCATGGCGCCCAGACTGTCATGTTCGCGCCGCAGAAGGGAAGGTCCCTTCAGTGGTCGGAAAGCACCTGGAACGCACCCGTGAGCGCACCCGTGAGCGCACCTGTGAGCGCACACGCGAGCGCACCCGGAAAGCCCCGGGACGGTGCCTCCGGAACGGCGGACGGCGGCCCGGAGGAGCTTCCTCCGGGCCGCCGCGTTCACGCTCCACGGCCGCCGGGCCGAATCGCCGTCAGCCGAGGCCGTTGGACTTCAGCCAGTCCTTGGCGACCGCCGACGGGTCCTCCTTGTCCACCGACACGCGCTTCATCAGCGCCACCAGCCCGGCCGTGTCGAGCTTGGCCGACACCGCGTTGAGCGCCGCCGTCGCGGTCGCGTCCACGCCCGCCTTGTTGACCAGCGGGGTGACGTTCTGGGCGCCGAAGATGTTCTTCGGGTCGGCCAGCGGGACCAGCTTGTACTGGACGATCTTCGGGTCGGTGGTGAACACGTTGCCGACCTGGATGCTGCCGTCCTTGAGCGCGTTCGCGGTGGCGTCGCCGGTGGGTTTCCACTCCTTGAAGGTCAGCCCGTAGACGTCCTTGAGCTGCTGCTCGCGGCGGCTCTTGAACTCCGGCGGCCCGCCGATGGTGTACTCGCCGGCCTTGGCGGCGAGGTCGGCGATGCTCTTGAGGTTGTCCTTGTCGGCCGTCTCCTGGGTGACGCTGAGCGAGTCCTTGTCCTCGGCCGGGGAGGACTCGAGGATGCCCAGCGTGGCGGGCAGCGTCTTGGCGAGCTCCGCGTTCACGTCCTGGGTGGTGACAGCGGTGGACTTGGCGTCCAGGTAGGCGAGCAGCGAGCCGTTGTACTCCGGCAGGACGGTGAGGTTGCCGCTCTGCAACTGCCCGTAGAGCACCTCGCGGCTGCCGATGTTGAACTTCTCCTGGACCTTCACGCCCTTGGCCTTGAGCGCCTGCGAGTAGATCGACCCGAGCAGGACGTTCTCCGGGAAGTTGGCCGAGCCGACCACCACGGTCGAGCCGGACCCGCCCGTGGCGGCCGAGGCGCTCGAACCCCCGTCGAGCGGGTTGCCGCCGGAGGAGCCGCAGGCGGTGGCGCCGAGGGTGAGCGCGGCGAGGGTGCCGAGGGCGGCGACGCGGCGGCTTCGGTTGATTGTCGACATGGTGACAGATGTCCTTCCGGAACGGGAGGGGAGGGGAACGGAGTCAGCGGGGCCGCTGCTGGGCGCGCACCCCGGGCGGGAGCGCGAACCGGGCGAGCAGGGCGAAGAACAGCTGGGCGACGACCGCGAGCAGGACCACCAGCAGCGCGCCACCCACGGTCACGGCGTACTTGCGGGTCGCCAGCCCGTCGATGACGTAGCGGCCGAGGCCGCCCAGCCCGACGTAGGCGGCCACCGTGGCGGTCGCGATCACCTGCACGGTCGCGGTGCGGAAGCCCGCCAGCAGGGTCGGGGCGGCCGAGGGCAGGCAGACCTGCCACAGCACCTGGGGGTGGGTCAGCCCGATGCCGCGCGCCGCGTCCCGGACGTCCGGGTCGGTGCCGCGCACCCCCTCGACGGCGGCCACCAGCAGCGGCGGCGCGGCGAGCGCGACCAGCGGGACCAGTACGGCGGTGTCGCCGACCCCGGCGAGCAGCACCGCCAGCGTCACCAGGCCGAGGGTGGGCAGGGCGCGGGCGGCGCCCGCGAGCGCGGTCACCACGGTGACGCCGCGCCCGGTGTAGCCGATCAGCAGCCCGAGCGGGACGGCGAGCAGCGCCGCGAACAGCAGGGCCGCGCCGGAGAGCAGCAGGTGCTCGGAGACCCGGTGCACGATCGAGTCCGGCCCGCTGAGGTGGTCCGGGTCGGTGAAGAAGTCGCTCAGCCAGTTCAGCCAGTTCACGAGCCCGCCCCCTTCTCCCGGACGGCCCAGGGCGCGAGCAGCCGCCGGGCGGCCACCAGCACCAGGTCGACGGCCAGCGCGAGGACGGCGATCAGCACGATGCCGGCCAGGATCGGCGTCGGGAAGGTGCGCTGGAAGCCGTCGACGAACAGGTAGCCGAGCCCGCCGCGACCGACCAGCGCGCCGACGCTGGCCAGCGAGATGCTGGACACCGCCGCGACCCGCAGTCCGGCGATCAGGTACGGCACGGCGGCGGGCAGCTCGACCGAGGTCAGCCGGTGCCACGGCCCGTACCCCATCGCGGTGGCGGCCTGCCGGACGGAGTCCGGGACGGCGCGCAGGCCGTCCACGGTGGTCGGCAGCAGCACGGCGAGGGCGTAGAAGGTGAGCGGGATCATCACCGTCGCCTGGGTGGCGAGGCCGGTGTACGGGATCAGCACCACGAACACGGCCAGCGAGGGCAGCGCGTAGACGATGTTGAACACGGCGGAGAGCGGCTGGTACAGCCGGGGGTAGCGGGCGCAGGCCAGGCCGAGCGGGACGGCCAGCAGCAGGCCGATGAGTACGGGGACGAGGGCGATCACGGCGTGGTCGGCGAGCAGGTGGCCCAAGTAGCCGAGGTGGTCGCCGATCCAGTACCAGCGGACGATCGGTTCATCGTCCACCGTCGGCTCCGTCCGTGCTGCCCGTGCTGCCCGTTCGGCCGGGGCCGCCCGTGTCGTCCGGGTGGCCGCCGGCGGCCGGGGGCTTGTCGGTGCGGACGGGCGCATCAGCGGCCGGCGAACCGGTGGCAGACGGACCGGCGGCCGGCGAACCGGAGGCGTCGGGCCGCAGGGCGGCGAGGACGGCCTCGCGGCTCGCGGTGCCGGTGACCCGGCCCTCGGCGTCCAGCGCGACCGCGACCCCGGCGGGGGAGAGGACGGCGGCATCCAGCGCCGTGCGCAGGGTGTCGGCGTCCGGGCGGAAGGCGGCCGCCGGGTGCAGCTCGGCGGTGACGGCGTCGCGGTCGATCCAGCCGATCGGGCGGTGCCCGTCGTCCAGGGCCAACTCCCAGCCGCCGTACCGGAGTCCGTCGCCCACCGGGCGGAGCCGGACGCCGCTCGCGGGGCGCAGGGCGAGGCCGCGCAGGCCCCGGTCGCGCCCGAGGAAGGCGGCCACGCCCTCGTCGGCGGGGGTGGTGAGCAGGGTGTGCGGGTCGGCCAGTTGGGCGATCCGGCCGTGTTCGCGCAGCACCACCACCTGGTCGCCGAGCCGGACGGCCTCCTCGATGTCGTGGGTGACGAACAGCACCGTCTTGTGCAGCTCGGACTGGAGCCGCAGCAGCTCCTCCTGGAGCCCGGCCCGCACCACCGGGTCGACCGCGCTGAACGGCTCGTCCATCAGCAGTACCGGCGGGTCGGCGGCCAGCGCGCGCGCCACGCCGACCCGCTGCTGCTGGCCGCCGGACAGCTGGAACGGGTACCGCTTGGCGGTCTCGGGCGCGAGCCCGACCAGTTCGAGCAGTTCGGCGGCGCGGGCGCGGGCCTTCTTCCGGTCCCAGCCGAGCAGGTAGGGGACGGTGGCGATGTTGTCGATCACCTTGCGGTGCGGGAAGAGCCCGGCCTGCTGGATCACGTACCCGATGCCGCGGCGCAGCTTGGCGGGTTCCAGCTCCGCGACGTCCGTGTCGTCCAGCAGGACCCGGCCCGAAGTGGGCTCGACCATCCGGTTGACCATGCGCAGCAGGGTGGTCTTCCCGCAGCCGGACGGTCCGACCAGGACGGTTATCCGACCGGTCGGGACCTCCAGGTCCAGTCCCTCGACGGCGATGGTGCCGTCGGGGTGGCGCATTCCCGCGCCCTCGAATCTGATCACGTGGAGTTTCCTCGTCAGGGCGCCCCGGAAAGGCGGCGCCTGGGTCGTTCGGTCGTTCGGTCAGGGTCGTTCGGTGGCGGCGGTTTCAAGCGCCCGGGCGTACTTCCGCCCGCGTGGTTGCCCGGCTTTGGACCAGCGGAAACTCTGATCACACTATGACCTGCATCATCTCCTGTCCCTGATTTACCGCCCCGGCACGCGGTGCGACCGCAGGCTCAGCCGCCCTGACGGGTCGGCAGGCCGGCGGCCGCCCAGTCGACGAAACCGCCGTCCAGGTCGGTCGCCCGGTGCAGTCCCAGCTCGCGCAGGGAGGCCGCGGCCAGGCTGGAGGCGTAGCCCTCGGAGCAGACCACGACCACCTCGACGTCGTAGCCCGAGGCCTCGGGAATCCGGTGACTGCCCGTCGGATCGAGCCGCCACTCCAGCACGTTGCGTTCGATGATCAGCGAGCCGGGGATCTCCCCCTCGGCCGCCCGCTGCGCCGCCGGACGGATGTCCACCAGCAGCGCGCCGTCCAGCTGGGCCTGGTACGCCTCGCGGGCGCGCGGTCGGTGGACGCCCTCCCGGGCCCGCTCCACCAGGTCGTCGATCGTGGTCACCACTGTTCAGGTCCTTCCTCGGAGGTGCGGACGAGCCCGCCGGCCCGCAGGTCGTAGTGCGCCATCGAACTCAGCGGCGGCGAGTAGGCGTGCAGGGTGACGGCGGGGCCGACGGCGGTGTTGCGCACGTCGTGCACGTACTCGGGGCCGAAGGCGCGGGCGGTGCCGGCCGGGATCCGGCGGATCAGCAGGCCCTGCTCGGGCCCGCCGAGGGACAGCTCCTCCAACTCGCCGAGGGCGACCGCGAAGGCGCCGCGCGAGCCGCCGTGGTCGTGGAAGCCGGTGGACTGGCCGGGCAGCCAGCTGATCAGCCACACCTCGTGGTCGTCGTCCGCGGCCAGCCGCCGGTACCAGCGCTCCTCGGTGGAGAGGCGGACGTGGTGGATCCACTCCTCGGGCCGCTCGGCCAGTTCGCGGACGATGGTCCGCAGGGTGCTGGGGGTGAGCGGCGCGGGGGTGTCCCCGGCGGGCGGCGTCGGTGGTGGCTCGGGGGTGCTCGTGGGGCTCGCGGTGGCGGGGCGGGTGTTGTCGGGGTTTACGGTCGGCTGGGTTTCGGGGCTGATGCTCGGGCTCGGGCTCAGAGTCATGAGGGCGTCCTCGGGTGCGGCGGGAACGTCGGTGGGAAGCGCCCGATGTCCGGCGGCGGTGGAGGGCGCGGGCCGACGGGGCGGCCCGGCACGCAAGGGTGCGCCGGGGCGGGTGCGGGGTCAGGACTGCGGGTGCGGGTGCGCGGCGCGGGCCCTGGCAGACGTCACAGAGCGGGACCGGCGGGGGAGAACAAGGTCAACAGGCACAGATGGAACTCGCCTGGCGTCGCAGATCGACGTGCAGGCGGCATACCAGAGTGGCGCCGGAGTCCATGCGCCGGATCTTTCCCGAGCGAAGCGGAGGAAGTCAAGCCGAGCCGACCGTCCGCCGCCGTCCGTTCCCGGCGACCGGCGGACCGGTCGGCTACCCGTCGCCCGCTCGCCGAGCCCCCTTCGAGCATCCGTCGGTCGCCTCCCGGCTACTCCTCGGCCGGGCGGCGCGGTGCCGGGGGAGCCGTGGCGGACGGTGCGGGGTCGGTGTCGCGCGTCGGCTGTGCGGGCACCGACCCGGTGGGGCCCGGGGCCGGTCCGGCCGGTGCCTGCTCGGCCCGCGCCTGGTCGGTCAGTGCCTGCTCGATCAGCGGCGCGGCCTGTTCTCCCAGATGGCGGCCGAGCGTCTGGTAGGCGTCGAACTGCTGGTGGTCGAACCACTGGTCGCTGGTGCGGTCGTTCGGGAAGGCCCGGTTCGCCATCGCGTAGGCGTGCAGCTCGTACGGCATGCCGGGGGTCAGTACCGCCTGGAGGAGGATCAGCCGGCCGTGCCGGACGGCCCCGGGCCCCTCGTCCAGATCCGGGTAGCGGATGTCTCCGGTGACCACCGCCCGGGCCGAGAGCCGGGCGGAGAGCTGCGCCGCGAGCCCGCGCGGCGG
Source organism: Kitasatospora sp. NPDC058046 (assembly GCF_042885595.1). NCBI lineage: Bacteria > Bacillati > Actinomycetota > Actinomycetes > Kitasatosporales > Streptomycetaceae > Kitasatospora > Kitasatospora sp. NPDC058046. The sequence continues at coordinate 87,703 of NZ_JBHVRS010000003.1, read as the reverse complement.
CGGTCGGCGGCCCGCGCGGCCCTGCACGCCGTCGTCCGCGCGGCCGTCCGAGCGGCCGTCCGCGTCGTCACCCTCGGCAGGCTGGTCGGTGGCGGTGCCCGGGATCAGCAGCTCGGGCTGGTGCAGGGTGATGGCGACGCCCAGCTCCTCGCGGGCCAGGGTGATCGCGGCGGCCAGGTTGGTGGCGTACCCCGCGTCGCCGCTGGCGTCGATGCAGACCACCGTCCGTACCCGGTGCCGCAGCAGCTCGACCAGCCCGAGGTTCTCGTAGTGGCCGCCGTCGGTGGTGAGCAGGAAGCGGTCGTCGGCCGGGAACCGCCCGATCAGCTCCCGCAGTTGGTACGGGAGGCGGCGGACGGCGGGCTGCGCGGGGCGGCGCCAGTCCGGCGGACCGGACCAGTCGGGGCCGAGCACCGCCGGGTTGGGCAGCCACGTCCCGAGGCGGGCGTTGGTCACCGCGAACAGCCGCTGGTAGACGCGGGATTCCCGCCCCATCGCGGAGGAGAAGGCCGCGCCGGAGACGGCCATCGCCGACTGCACGGTGAGGTCCCGGGCGATGTGCGCACTGGTGCGCCGCTCCAGCAGGTCGGTGCGCGCGTACCCGATGTCCGGGCCGCCCACGTAGTCGTAGGAGAGCGAGAAGGAGGCCGCCGGACGGCCCGGTGGCGTACGGGAGTTGCCCGACAGGTTGGCCGCCGCCGAGAAGATCACCTGGGGGAAGTCGGGGTGCCGGGCGCCGTAGTGGCTCAGCCACGTCTGCTCCCGGAAGAAGTGGTACGGGCGGGCCACCGACCGGCCGCCCTCGGTGGCCCGCCGGACCGCGAACGCCGAGGCCAGCCGCAACCGGTAGAACGGGTGCAGGCTCACCCAGGTCTGGTCGAGGTTCAGCCCGACCGCGCCGAGCACCAGGGGCAGCAGCACCTGGACGGCCGTCGGCCAGGCGTAGCCGGTGGCGACCGCCCAGCCGAGGGACAGCAGCGCACCCGCCGTCAGCGCCAGGAGGGCGGAGCAGACCACGAGGGTCTGCGGGAGGCTGGCGCCGCTGACACGGGGCCGGCCCGCCGCGCCCGGCGTGGTGGCACCCCGACCGGGCGTCCGGCGGTCGCGCCAGAGTATGCCGAGCAGCAGCGCCAGGTAGCTGAGCGCCACGGTCAGGCCGAGCCCCGCGCCGGTGAGCTGCGGCCCCGCCGCCAGCGCCTGCTGGAGCCGCACCGCGCCCCAGGCCAGGCCCGGTACCACCAGCACCCCGACGGCCAGCAGGGCGGCCAGGGCGAGCAGGCCGAGATTGGCCCTGCGCAGCGCCCGTGGCAGCAGCGCCTGCCAGCCGAGCGAGGGGAAGGCCAGCAGCCAGAGCAGCCAGCACCCGGTGGCCGAGGCCAGCAGGAGGCCGAAGGCGGCGAGCGCCGGTGTCCGGAGCTCCAACGGCCCCGGTACGGCGCCGGCGTGGCGCAGCCCGGCCGCCGCCAGGTGGCTCAGGTCGGTGAGCGGCACGGCCCGGTAGAAGCGGCTGAGCCCGAGGCCGAGTGTCAGGACGGCGGCCAGCAGCAGGGTGAGGGCGGACAGCACCCCGCGCAGCAGCGTCCCGAGGGCGACCAGCCATTCGCCCGCGCCGTCGGCGATGTACTTGCCGTGCCGGCGGAGGTGGTCCTCCTCGGGGGACCCGGGCTCCATCACGGTGTCGGCCGTCAGGCCCGAGACGGCGCGCACCGGGCTGCCGGGCGCGGAGTCGCTGAGCGCGAGCTGGAGCGCGCCGACGGTGTAGCCGCCGCCCGAGACGGAGACCAGGTAGCGGGCCCGTTTCAGCCACGGCCGCAGCGACTGGAGCGCGCCGAGGGTGACGCAGGCGGAGCGGATGCCGCCGCCGGAGGCGCAGAAGCCGAGTTCGGCGGGTTCGCGGCCGGGCGGCACCCGGGCGGCGTCGCGCCAGTGGGCGTGCCGGACGGGCGTGTTCGGGGCGTCCGGCGCTTCGGCGGCGGGTGCCGTGGCGCCGCGCCGGGCGGCGATCGGCCAGGGCGGGATCAGCGCCGGACGGTCGGGGGAGTCGGTGCCGCGGGCCTTCGCGCCCGCCCGCGACGGCCGGAGCCCGCGCACCGCGCGGGTGGCGGTCACCAGCAGGATGCCCGCCGCGAGCACCCCGGCGGGCAGGAGCAGCAGCCACTTGACGGTGGCGAGCGCGGTGGCGACGGCGAAGGGGGTGTCGGAACCGCCCGCACCCGGGTGGAGGCCGTCCAGCCCGGCGCGCAGCAGCGCGTCCTCGCCCAGGTCGCAGCAGGCCGCGAGCAGCCCGGCGCCGCCGACCGCGATGGCCGACAGCCGCCGGCGGGCCGGCCCGAGCACGTACCCGCCGAGCAGTGCGGCGGCGAGCAACGTCAGCCCGTAGCCGCCGATCAGCCAGCCGTCGGCGCGCAGCGCGGCCAGGTGGTCGGCGGCGCGGCCGCCGACCACGGCCTCGGCGGCCGCGCGGGAACCGGCGAGCTGGAGGGCGATGTTCCGTACGCGCGGCGCCTGATGACGGAACAGCAGCCCGCCGAGGAGGACCGGCAGCAGGGCGCCGAGGGCGAGCAGCAGGCCGGCCCAGGCGGGCAGGGCGGGCGGCCGCGCCGCCGGGCCTCCGCCCCCCGCGCCACCTGCCGTACCCGTCGCCTCCGCCGCTTCCTTCGCCGCCGCCGTCTGCGTCGCGGAATCCGCCACCACCATCGTCACCCCCCGCTTGGCCGCCCCGATCCCCCGTGACCGGGACGCTGAACTCGTAGGAAACCACCGATGACTGACGATCCGTAGTGATCCACCGCGATGTCCACGCGGGTCTTACCCCACCATCGCCGATTGCGCACTCGGGGTGTCCGGTTTCACTCGAACGAGTAAGAAGGCGACGCGTGGGGTAGATCAGCTTTTCATCCCACCCGGGACCATCCGCGTGTCCGCGCAACAAGATCACCCCAGACGCGTTTCCACCGACGTATTGTCAGGCCACCGAGGCCGGGCCTACCGTCTACAGATCGCTTTCTACGCACGTAGACCCTGCGGTTCCCCGAGCGGACCCGCAGGCGAGACCCGCCCCGTCAACCCTCAGACCGCGGGCCCGACCGCACGGCCGGGCCGCGGAGTTGCGGAGGTAACCATGTCGCAGATCGTCCGGGCCGCGCTCGTCCAGACCCGCTGGACGGGTGACCAGGAGAGCATGATCGCGCTCCACGAGCGGTACGCCCGCGAGGCCGCCGCCCAGGGAGCGAAGATCATCGGCTTCCAGGAGGTCTTCAACTCCCCGTACTTCTGTCAGGTCCAGGAAGCCGAGCACTACCGCTGGGCCGAGGCCGTCCCCGACGGCCCGACCGTGCGCCGGATGCGGGACCTCGCCCGCGAGCTCGGGCTGGTGATGGTCGTCCCGGTCTACGAGGAGGAACAGGCCGGCGTCTACTACAACACCGCCGCCGTCATCGACGCCGACGGCAGCTACCTCGGCAAGTACCGCAAGCACCACATCCCGCAGGTCAAGGGCTTCTGGGAGAAGTACTACTTCAAGCCCGGCAACCTCGGCTGGCCCGTGTTCGACACCGCCGTCGGCAAGGTCGGCGTGTACATCTGCTACGACCGCCACTTCCCCGAGGGCTGGCGCGCCCTGGGCCTGGCCGGCGCGCAGATCGTCTACAACCCCTCCGCCACCAGCCGCGGCCTGTCCGCCTACCTCTGGCAGCTCGAACAGCCCGCCGCCGCCGTCGCCAACGAGTACTTCGTCGCCGCGATCAACCGCGTCGGCACCGAGGAGTACGGCGACAACGACTTCTACGGCACGTCCTACTTCGTGGACCCGCGCGGGCAGTTCGTCGGCGACGTCGCCTCCGACAAGGAGGAGGAACTCGTCGTCCGCGACCTCGACCTCGGCCTGATCGAACAGGTCCGCCAGCAGTGGGCGTTCTACCGGGACCGCCGGCCCGACGCCTACGGGCCGCTCGCCGAGGCCTGAGGAGCAGCGCGATGACCACCAACGACGTGAGGGCCACCCGCGACCCGCACCAGCGCACCGTCGTCCGCGGCGGCCTCGTCATCACCGCCACCGAGGAACTCCACGCCGACGTCCTGATCGAGGGCGAGCGCGTCGCCGCCCTGGCCACCACCGGCAGCTCCGCCGCCGAGGCCTGGACCGCCGACACCGTCATCGACGCCACCGGCCACTACGTCATCCCGGGCGGCGTCGACGCCCACACCCACATGGAGCTGCCGTTCGGCGGCACCGCGGCCTCCGACACCTTCGAGACCGGCACCCGCGCCGCGGCCTGGGGCGGCACCACCACCATCGTGGACTTCGCCGTCCAGTCGGTCGGCGGCTCGCTGCGCGAGGGCCTGGACACCTGGCACGCCAAGGCCGAGGGCAACTGCGCGATCGACTACGCCTTCCACACCATCGTCTCCGACGTCAACGACGCCGTGCTCAAGGAGATGGACACCCTCGTGGACTCCGGCGAGTCCACCTCCTTCAAGCTCTTCATGGCCTACCCCGGCGTCTTCTACAGCGACGACGGCCGCATCCTGCGGGCCATGCAGCGCGGCGCCGCCAACGGCGGGCTGATCATGATGCACGCGGAGAACGGCATCGCCATCGACGTCCTGGTCGAACAGGCGCTCGCCGCCGGGAGGACCGCCCCCCGCTACCACGGCGAGGTCCGGCGCGAACTGCTGGAGGCCGAGGCCACCCACCGGGCGATCAAGCTCGCCCAGGTGGCCGGCAGCCCGCTCTACGTGGTGCACGTCTCCGCAGCCGCCGCGCTCGCCGAAATCGTCGGGGCCCGGGACGCCGGCCTCAACGTCTTCGGCGAGACCTGCCCGCAGTACCTCTTCCTCTCCACCGACAACCTCGCCGAGGAGGGCGCCGACGGCTTCGAGGGCGCCAAGTACGTGTGCAGCACGCCGCTCAGACCGCGCGAGCACCAGGAGGCGCTCTGGCGCGGGCTGCGCACCAACGACCTCCAGGTGGTCTCCACCGACCACTGCCCGTTCTGCTTCGTCGGCCAGAAGGAGCTGGGCCGGGGCGACTTCTCGAAGATCCCCAACGGCCTGCCGGGCGTCGAGAACCGGATGGACCTGCTCCACCAGGCCGTGGTGGACGGGCACATCAGCCGGCGCCGCTGGGTCGAGATCGCCTGCACCACCCCGGCCCGGATGTTCGGCCTGCACCCGCGCAAGGGCACCATCGCCCCGGGGGCCGACGCCGACCTGGTGGTCTACGACCCCACCGCGGTGCAGACCGTCTCCGCCGCGACCCACCACATGAACGTGGACTACTCGGCCTACGAGGGCCGTCGACTCACCGGCCGGGTGCGGACGGTGATGTCGCGCGGCACCGTCGTGCTGGACGACGGCGACTGGCGCGGCCGGGCCGGCCACGGCACCTTCCTGCGCCGGGACACCTGCCAGTACCTGGTCTGATCCCTCTCCCGATTCCCGCCCCTCCCGTTCCTCCCGTTCCTCGACGTCCACCCGCCGCCGCCCGGTCTGCCGGCCGCCCGCCCGCCCGGCTGCCGGCCCGGCCCTTCGACTGGTGCGACCGATCCGGTCGACGGCCGGGTGGCGGCGGTCAAAACCCTTACCTGGAGCCCCTCATGGACATCGGCCTCGTCCTCCAGACCGACCCGCCCGCCCGACTGCTCATCGACCGGATGATCCGCGCCGAGCGGGCCGGGTTCAGCCACGGCTGGACCTTCGACTCCTGCGTGCTGTGGCAGGAGCCCTTCGTCATCTACAGCCGGATCCTCGCCGAGACGGAGCGGATGACCGTCGGCCCGATGGTCACCAACCCCTCCACCCGCACCTGGGAGGTGACCGCCTCCACGTTCGCCACGCTCAACGACATGTACGGCAACCGGACCGTCTGCGGCATCGGCCGCGGCGACTCCGCCATGCGGGTCGCCGGGCGGAGCCCCGCCACCCTCGCCCGGCTCTCCGAAGCCATGCACGCCATCAAGGAGTTGGCCGAGGGGCGCACCGCCGAGGTGGACGGCAGCGAGATGCACCTGCCGTGGGTCCGCGCCGGCGCCTCCCTGCCGATCTGGATGGGGGCGTACGGGCCGAAGGCGTTGAACCTGACCGGACGTCAAGCCGACGGCTTCATCCTGCAGTTGGCCGACCCCTACCTCACCGAGTTCATGGTCAAGGCGGTGCGGGCCGCCGCCGTCGAGGCCGGCCGGGATCCGGAGTCGATCACCATCTGCGTCGCCGCCCCGGCCTACGTCACCGCCGACGACTCGCCCGAGGCGCTCGCCCACGCCCGGGAGCAGTGCCGCTGGTTCGGCGGGATGGTCGGCAACCACGTCGCCGACCTGGTCAGCCACTACGGCGAGCACTCCGACCTGGTACCGGAGGCGCTCACCGACTACATCAAGGACCGGCAGGGCTACGACTACAGCCACCACGGGCGGGCCGGGAACCCGGACACGGCCTTCGTCCCGGACGGGATCATCGACCGCTTCTGCCTGATCGGCCCGGTGGAGGCGCAGCGGGCCCGACTGGCGGAGCTCCGCTCGCTCGGCGTCGACCAGTTCGCCGTCTACGCCATGCACGACGCCATCGAGACCACCATCGACGCGTACGGGACGGACGTCATCCCGCACCTGTGACCCCGCCCGGCGCCCCCACCCGAGCTCGGCCGCGGATCCGCCCGCGGCGGACGGGAGTTGCCCATGCCCGGAACCGCGACCAGTGACGGCAGACAGTGGCACCACCCCGATGGCCGGGTCGAACTCGACCCGGCCGCCGGGGACTTGCCTCCCAACGGCTTCACCAGCGACGACCTGCGGCCGGTCCCGGTGGCACGGCGTACCTGGACCACGTACAACTTCCTCGCACTCTGGGTCGGCATGGCCCACAACATCCCGTCCTGGACCCTGGCTTCGGGCCTGGTCACGCTCGGCATGGACTGGAAGCAGGCGGTGCTGACGATCGCGCTCGCCAACCTCCTCGTGCTGGTCCCGATGCTGCTCACCGGGCACGCCGGCACCAAGTACGGCATCCCGTTCCCGGTCTTCGCCCGGGCCGCCTTCGGGCTGCGCGGCGCCAACCAGCCCGCCCTGCTGCGGGCGGCGGTGGCCTGCGCCTGGTTCGGCATCCAGACCTGGATCGGCGGCGAGGGCATCTTCCTGCTGGCGGGCAAGCTGTTCGGCGAATCCTGGCGCACGGCCGGTGAGTTCGGCGGCTACCCGTGGACGCAGTGGCTCTCGTTCCTGCTGTTCTGGCTGATCGAGATGGCCATCATCGCGCGGGGGATGGAGGCGCTGCGGCGGTTCGAGAACTGGGCGGCGCCGTTCGTCATCGTCGGCGCGCTCGCGCTGCTGGTGTGGATCACCGTCAAGGCGGGCGGGCTCGGGCCGCTGCTCGACCAGCCGTCCAGGCTGGGGTGGGGCGGCGGCTTCTGGAAGGTCTTCTTCCCCGCGCTGATGGGCATGATCGGGTTCTGGTCCACCCTCTCGCTGAACATCCCCGACTTCACCCGCTTCGGCGGCAGCCAGCGGGCCCAGATACGCGGGCAGGCGCTCGGCCTGCCGACCACGATGACGCTCTTCGCGTTCCTGTCCGTGCTGGTCACCTCGGGCTCCGAGGCGGTCTACGGGGCCCCGGTGTGGGACCCGATCCAGCTGGCCGCCAAGATGGAGAACCCGGTCGGCATCCTGTTCGCGCTGCTGACCGTGCTGGTCGCGACGCTGTCGGTGAACATCGCCGCCAACGTGGTGTCGCCCGCGTACGACCTCGCCAACCTGCTGCCCCGCTTCGTCACCTTCCGGACCGGGGCGCTGATCACGGGGGTGGTCGGGATCGTGATCCTCCCGTGGCGGCTGATCTCCGACCCGCACGTGTACATCTTCACCTGGCTCGGTGTGGTCGGCGGGCTGCTCGGCACGGTCGGCGGAGTGCTGATCGCCGACTACTGGGCCCTGCGCCGCACCCGCCTCCGGCTCGCCGAGCTGTACCGTCCGGGCGGGGCGTACTGGTACGCGGCCGGTTGGAACTGGCGGGCCGTGACGGCGCTGCTGGTGGGCGGCGTGCTGGCCGTCGGCGGCTCGTACTCCACCGTCGACGCCGACGGTGCGAAGCAGGGCCCCTTCCCGGCGGACGGCCTGATCCCCGTCCTCAAGCCGCTCGCCGACTACGGCTGGGCCGTCGGGCTGACGGCGGCGGCCGTGGTGTACCTGGGGCTGAGCGGGGTGTTCAGGAGGGGGAGCGGGGAGGCCGGGGAGGGCTGACGGGGGAGGACGAACGACTGACGGGTGACAGCGAACAGCTGACAGATTTCGAAAGTTGTCGGTTGTCAGTTGTCAGCTGTTCGCTGAAACCCGTTCGACGGCGGCGAGGACCTTGGCCGCGCCGTCCTCGGCGGCCAGGGCGGTGGCGACGGCTCGGGCGCGGGTGCGGTAGCGGGGGTCGTCGAGCGTCAGGCGGAGGGAGGTGGCGAGGCGGGCGGGGGTGAGGCCGCGCAGGAGGACGGGGCCGGGGGAGACGCCGAGCCGGGCCAGTCGGGCGGACCAGAACGGTGCGTCGAGCTGGGCGGGCACGGGGACGGCGGGGGTCCCGGAGCGGAGGGCGGCGGCCGTGGTGCCGGCACCCGCGTGGTGGACCACGGCGGCGGTGCGGGGGAAGAGCCAGTCGTGCGGGGTGTCGCCGACGGTCAGGACGGAGTCCGAGTCCTCGGCGGCCAGTCCGCTCCACCCCGACTGGAGCAGGAGGCGCACCCGGGCGGCGCGGGCGGCGGCGAGGACGGTCGCGGTCAGCCGCTCGGCGTCGGGGACGACCAGGCTGCCGAAGCCGACGAAGACCGGCGGCGGCCCGGCGGCCAGGAAGTCGAGCAGCCGGGCCGGGGGCTGCCAGTCCGGCCGGTCGGCCGGCCACCAGTAGCCCGCCACCTCCAGTCGGGGGCGCCAGTCGGCGGGTCGGGGCACCACCAGTGGCGAGAAGCCGTGCAGGACGGGGTGGTTGCGGCGGGCCCGGGCGATGCCGAGCGGCGGCAGGCCGAGCCGACGGCGCAGCCCGCGGACGGCCGGGACGAACAGCTGGTCGGTCGCGGCCTGGACGGCGTGTCCCGCCAGCAGGTTGCCGGACCGGCCGAGCGATCGGGTGCCGGTGACGGCGGGCGCGAACTCCCGGGTGGGGGCGAGGGGTTGGAGGTACAGCCCGATGCTGGGGATGCCGGCCGCCTCGGCGGCTACCTGGCCGAGTGCGCTGGTGGTGCTGGTGGTCAGCAGCAGGTCGGTCCCGAGCGCCGTGGCGTCGGCGATGCCGTCGCCGAGTGCGGGCATGAACCTCCGGCCGAGCCGCAGGAGTTGCAGGACGGCGCCCGGTCCGCTGCCGGCCCGCAGCAGGCGCCGGCCCTCGGCGGAGGCGAGTTCGGTGCGCGAGTCGACCGGCAGTGGGCGGAACTCCAGCCCGGCGGCCCGTACCGACTCGGCGAAGGTGTCGTGGGTGGCGACGGCCACCTGATGCCCGGCCGCCCGCAGCCGGACGCCGAGCCCGGTGAAGGGGGCCACGTCGCCCCGGGAGCCGGCGGTGGCGATCAGGATGCGCATGGCCGCAGTATTTCGGCGCGGGCGGCGCGCGGGAAGGGCGCCACGCGCGGGCGGTCCGGCCTGGGCGGCCGGTGTCGTCGGCCGGTCCCGTCCGCTGGGTTCGTCCGCCGGGTTCGGACGGTGCTGCGCGGGTGGCCGACCGGGGCGGCCGACGCGGGTGGCGGAACCGGGCGGCGGGCGGTGGCGTCCTTGCGGGCAGAGCGGACGGGACGGGGCCGTCGCGCCTTGGACGGGAAGGGATGCCGGATGAGCATCGTCGCGTGGATCGTGCTGGGCCTGCTGGCCGGTGCGCTGGCCAAGCTGCTGCTGCCGGGGAAGGACCCGGGCGGCCTGATCGTGACCACCCTGATCGGCATCGCCGGCTCCTTCGTCGGCGGCTGGATCGCATCGCACTTCATGCACCGCTCGATCTCCGCGCACTTCTTCGACGCGGCGACCTGGGTGTCGGCGATCGGCGGCGCCCTGGTGCTGCTGATCGCCTACCGGCTGCTGTTCGGCAACTCGCGCCGCTGACGGAATGGTTCGGTGCGGCCCCGGCGTCCGGGAGACGGCGGGGCGTGCCGGGGGAGGGGAGTTCCGCCGACCGGTACGACGGCGCCCGGATGGCCGGTTCGAACCGGTCCTTGCCGGTGCTGGAACGGTGCGAGGCCCTCGTACGTCCTTCCGAACGGGACCCGGGGGCTCGACGGGGTCGCCACACCGATGACGCAAGGGGCGGCGGATGAGCTGGATGGCGTGGATCGTGCTGGGCCTGGTGTCGGGGACACTGGCCAGGATGGCGATGTCGAGGGGGGAGCGCGGCCTGATCGGCAGCACCCTGATCGGCATCACCGGCTCCTACATCGGCACCTGGATCGTCTCGCACTGGATGCACGGGACGGTGAAGGTGAGCTTCCTCGACGTCACGACCTGGGTGTCGGCGATCGGCGGCGCCATGGTCCTGCTCTTCGGCTACAAGGTGCTCCGCTTCCTCGCCCGGCGCTGACCATCTGGTGCTGACGGCTCGATGCTGATGGCTCGGCGCTGATGGTTCGGTGCTGACCGCCGGGCTTTGAAGCCGGGCGGTCAGCACCCGGCACCGCCCGGTTACCGGTCGGCGGTCCGGGACGCCTCGGCGACCCAGCCCGGGAGCGGCTCGCGCGCGGCGAGCCACCCGGGCGGCACGTCCGCGAGCCCGGTCCGGGCGGCGGCCACACCGGCGGCGATGGCGCAGGTGGTGTCCTTGTCGCCCCAGCCCTCCAGGGTGTTCCAGACGGTCTCCGGCAGCGAGTCCAGGTGCCCGGCCGCGGACCAGAGGGCGAACGGCACGGTGTCCGCGGCGGAGATCAGCGCTCCCGAGCCGAGCACGGTGGCGGCGTGCCGGACGCTGGTGTGCTCGGGCATCCGGGCGGCGATCCGGAGCCCGGAGCGGACCTCGCTGTCCGGCAGCCGTCCGGCGATCTCGGTCAGCAACTCGGCCCGGCTGGGCGGGTTTCCGCCCCGGCTGCGGACCGCCAGCGCCGCCGCGAGCGCGACCGCCACCGCACCGGCGACGGCCTCCGGGTGGAAGTGGGTGGTGAGCGCCTGCAGTTCGGCCTGCCGGACCACCGTGTCGAGGTCCTCGGCGAACCAGGCGCCCAGCGGCGCGACCCGCATCGCGGCGCCGTTCCCGTGCGAGCCCTGGCCCTCGAACTGGGCCGCGGTGATGGCGCGCCAGTCCCCGCCGGCGCCGATCCCGCGCAGGACCCGGTGCATCGACGGGCCGTACTTGCGCCCGTACTCGCGGGCGTACTCGGCGGCGAACTCCCGGGCGAGCGCGTCCGGTCGGACCTCGCCCGCGTCGAGCAGGTGGCGGACCAGCACGAGTGCCATGGCGGTGTCGTCGGTCCAGTGCCAGGGTGCGGGCCGGACCAGCCTGGCGGCGAGCGCGGCGGGCGCCTCGTCCAGCGGGACCGAGAACCACCGGTCGCCGAAGGCGTCGCCGAGGGCGAGTCCTTCCAGGCTGTCCAGGACCGGGCGGGCCGCACGCATGTCATCCTCCGTGTGAGATCAACTGTGTGCGGCAGTCTGCCGGACGGGCGGGGCGCCGGCGAGCGGTTATTCCTCCGCTCGCCGGCGCCACATCTGCTGACGGTTCGTCACTTCGCCTTCAGGCCACCGAGGACGAGCTTCCAGACGGCGTCGAACCGGTCGTCGACGTCGGGGGTGGACCAGGTGGAGGCGTAGGCCGGGTCGTGGAAGGGGCCGGTCGCGTCGAAGACGGCGCGGGCGGTGTTGCGGATGTGGGCGAGCTTGAACTCCTTGGTCTCGATGCCCTCCGCCACCATCCGCGCGATCTGGTCGACCAGGGTGTCGACGTGGGTGTCCACCAGGCCGCTGTTCTCCTCGACCAGCACCATGTAGGTGGCGAACAGCTCCGGGTCGTCCAGCGCCTTCTTCCGCTTGGCCGTGAACAGCGCCGTCAGCCACCGCTGCAGCCGCTCGGAGGCGGGGCCGCCCTCGTTGGAGACGGTCGACAGCTCGTGGTGCGCCTGGTCGAGCCAGCGCTGGGTGACCGCCTCGCGCAGCGCGGCCTTGCTGGGGAAGTGGCGGTAGACGCTGCTGTGGCTGACGCCGAGGATGCGGGCGACGTCCACGACGGTGGCCTTGGCCGGGCCGAACCGCCGGAGGACGTCCTCCGCCGCGCTCAGGATCTGCTCGGCGGTGAGTGTGGTGTCCGTGGTCACGGGGAGGTCCGTCCTTAGGTCGTGCGGTCGGGTCGTGCGGCGATGGCGCCGGTGGTGCGGCGACGGCGCTGGTGGTGCGGTCAGCGCTCGCTGTCCAGGTGGGCCATCTGTGCGGCAGCGTACCGGTCACCGGCGGCGGAGCCGGCGGGTACGGCGGCCTCGACGGCGGCGAGGTCGGCCTCGGTCAGCGCGACGTCGAGGGCGCCGAGGGCCTCGGTCAGGCGGTCCCGGCGGCGGGCCCCGACCAGCGGGACGACGTCCTGACCGCGGGAGGCCACCCAGGCGATGGCGACCTGGGCGACGGTGGCGCCCTGTGCGACGGCGATCTCGCGCAGGGCCTCGACCAGCGCCAGGTTGTGGGCCAGGTTCTCGCCCTGGAAGCGAGGGCTGTGGCTGCGGAAGTCGGTCCCGGCGAGGGCGCGTTCCCGGTCCCAGTGGCCGCCGAGCAGGCCGCGGGAGAGCACGCCGTACGCGGTGATGCCGATGCCGAGCTCGCGGGCGGCGGGCAGGACGGCGGCCTCGATCGAGCGGGAGAGCAGCGAGTACTCGATCTGGAGGTCGCTGATCGGGTGGACGGCGGCGGCCCGGCGCAGGGTGTCGGCGCCGACCTCGGAGAGCCCGATGTGGCGGACGTAGCCGGCCTTCACCAGGTCGGCGATGGCGCCGACGGTCTCCTCGACCGGGACGCCAGGGTCCAGACGGGCCGGGCGGTAGACGTCGACGTGGTCGGTGTGCAGGCGGCGCAGGGTGTAGGCGAGCGCCGTCTTGGTGGCGGCGGGGCTCGCGTCGTAGCCGAGCCACTGGCCGTCGGGGCCGCGCTGGGCGCCGAACTTCACGCTGATCTGCACGCTCTCGCGGTCGCGGCCGCGCAGCGCCTCGTGGATCAGCAGCTCGTTGTGGCCCATGCCGTAGAAGTCGCCGGTGTCGAGGAGGGTGACCCCGGCGTCGAGGGCGGCGTGGATGGTGGTGATGCTCTCGGCCTCGTCGGCCGGGCCGTACAGGTCGGACATGCCCATGCAGCCGAGGCCGAGGGCCGAGGTGACCGGTCCGGTGGTGCCGAGGGTGCGCCGGGCGGGGCGGGTGTGGGAGGACACGGGTGACTCCAAGGGGGCGGGTGCGGTGCCGGAAGGGGCAGGAGCAGGGTGACCCGGGTCTCACTGTGACACGACAGCGAACAGATTTCAAAATCTGTTCGCTGTCGTCTGTTATCTGAAAGTTGAAATCTGTCGACTGTCATTTGTTCGGCGGACGGGCGGGCGGGCGGACATGCGGTCGGTCGGGCGGACGTGCGGACGTGCGGACGTGCGGGCGGGCGGACGTGCGGGCGGGCGGGCGACTGCGGCATGGCGGCAGACGCCCGCGCCGAAGCCGACATCAGTCGGCGACCCGGCTCCGGTTCTCGTACGCGAGGTCGGTGTACTCGGGGTGGCGGAGCATCCAGCCCTTGATGAAGGGGCAGGTGGCCAGCACGGACAGGCCGCGGGCGCGGGCGTCGTCCAGGGCGGCGCGGGCCAGCGCGCTGCCGATGCCCCGGCCCTCGAAGGCGGGCTCGACCACGGTGTGCGGATAGACCACCAGCTGGTCGCTGCGCAGGTACTCGGCGAAGCCCGCCGGCTTGCCGTCCTCCCAGGCCTCGAAGCGGTTCCGGGCTTCCACGTCACGTACCGAGATGGTCATCGCGGCTCCTCACTGCGGGAGAGTCGGAGCCGGGCCCGGCCCCGGTCCATCATCGGGGGAGCGGGGCCGCCCCGCCCGCCGATCCGGACGTTGTGTCCGTGGCGGTCGTCGTGCTCGGTGCCTTGTCCGGGGGTGCTGGTTCGACCGCCGGCCCGACAGCGGGCTCGACGGCGGGGCTCCCGGCCGGTGCCCAGGTCTCGCGGCCGCCCGGCGACCGCAGCAGGCAGGCGCGGGCGGGCGGCACATTGCGCCACACCGTGCGCTCGCCCAGCCCGTACGCCTGCTCGAACCGCCGCAGCAGCCGGACCACCGCCCGGTGGCGGGCGCCCCGGCGGGGGCCGGAGGTGAGGCTGCGCGCCGTCGTCGTGCCGAGGTACCCGAAGTACGTCAGCTCGCCGCCGGGCGCCAGCAGCCGCAGGTAGAGGTCGAGGATGTCGCGCACCTGTGCGGGCTCGAAGTTGGTGAACGGCAGCCCGGACACGATCACGTCGTACCGCTGCCCGCGGTCCTCCGCCCGGGCCCCTTCCGGCGCCGGTCGACGGCACTCCGGCAGCTCCTCGACCCGGCAGGCCGACAGTCGCAGGCCGACCCCGGGGTGGCGTGCGGCGAGGACCGGGTCCTCCCGCAGCCGTTCGGCGAACCGCGGGTTGGCCTCGACGACGTGCAACCGGTCGCCCGGGCGCAGTACTTGGGCCAGTCGGCGGGTGACCACGCCGGTGCCGGCGCCGACCTCCAGCACCGAGATCGGACGGTTCGGGCGGCTGGTGACCGGTACCACCAGGGCGTTCACCAGCTCCGGGCCGCTCGGGGCCAGCGCGCCGGTGTCGTGGAAGGTGCGCAGGGCCTCGGCGAGGAACAGCAGGTGGTCGCCGCCGACGGGCGAACTGTACAGGGGGGAAGGGGAGTCCGGACGGTGGTGGAGCCGTTCGTTGGTCATGCCGTCGACGCTAGGCAGGGCGGAGCCGCCGTGAATCGGCCGGTCAGCGGCGCCGACCCCCGACGAAAGTCGAGGGTGCGGTTACCCGGAAGACAGAGGCGCTCCGCGGCCGAGCGCCCCTAGCATCGAGCCCGAGGTGCCCAAGGGTGGACGTACGGAAGGCTTTCGGGCCGAGGAGAGCGGAAAGGAGGAGCACCATGCGCCGGAGTGTGCTCGGCTGGTACGGGCCGGACCACCGGGCCGGGACGGACACGTTGCTGCTGCTCGGCCTGCTCGGCCTGACCATCGAGGAGGCCCTCGCCCAGTGGACGCAGACCGACGGTCCGCTGCGCCTGCCGCGCACGGTCGTCGCCGCGC
The DNA here is from genome assembly GCF_042885595.1 of Kitasatospora sp. NPDC058046. Classification (NCBI taxonomy): domain Bacteria; kingdom Bacillati; phylum Actinomycetota; class Actinomycetes; order Kitasatosporales; family Streptomycetaceae; genus Kitasatospora; species Kitasatospora sp. NPDC058046. The sequence goes on along the minus strand of NZ_JBHVRS010000003.1, from coordinate 72,479 downwards.
TCGCCGCGGTCTCGCTCTTCTTCGCCCGCCGCCACCCCGTGGCCTCGGCCGTGCTGCCGGTGCTCACGGGCGGGCTGTTCAACCGGGCCGTCCCCGGCCTGTTCAGCGTCTTCCACCTCGCCTACCTCGGCCGGCCGGGCCTGGCGATGGCGGGCGGCTCGGTCATCGCGGTGGCCAGTGCGGTGGGTGTGGACTCACTGGTCGGCCGGGCGGGTACCGCCGGGTCCCAACTCCTGCTCCAGGCCGCCACCATGGCGGTCGGCCTGTGGCTGCGGGGCAGACGGGTGCTGATCCGCACCCTGCACGAGCAGGTCGACGCGCTGCGCCGCGAGCGCGAGCTGCGCGCCGAGCAGGCCCGGTCCGCCGAACGGGCCCGGATCGCCCGGGAGATGCACGACGTGCTGGCCCACCGGCTCAGCCTCCTGGTCCTGCACGCCGGGGTGCTGCGCGACCAGGCCAGGGCCGGCACCGTCGCCGACGACCCCGACCGGCTCACCCACCGCCTCGAACTGCTGCGCACCACCGCCGCCCGGTCGCTCGACGACCTGCGCGACGTCCTGGGCGCGCTGCGGGCCGACCCGTCGGCCCCGCCCGCCACGGGAGGCGAGCCGTCCGTGCCCGTCGAGGCCGGGCGCGTCCCGGCGCCCGCACTGCGCGACCTCACCGAGCTCGTCGGCGAGGCGACCCAGGCCGGCCAACGGGTCGAACTCACCCTCTCCGGGGAGCCGGAGAGCATCCCGACCACCCACCGGCTGGCCGTGCACCGGCTGGTGCAGGAGGCGCTGACCAACGCCCGCAAGCACGCGCACGCCGCGCCCGTCACCGTCCGGGTCGGCTACGGGGCGCCGGCGACGACGGTCGAGGTCCGCAACGGCCCGGGCGAGGCGCCGTTGGGCGGGCCGGGCACCAGCGGCGGGTACGGGCTGGTGGGGCTGGCCGAACGGGTCGGCGCCCTCGGCGGCCACTTCGACGCCGGTCCGGACGGTGGCGGCGGCTTCCGGCTCTCCGCCCGGTTGCCCGCGCCGGACCGCCCGCCGCAGGCGGTGCCGGACGAGGCTTCCGCCCGGCTCCGTGGCGACGGTCCGGATCCACAGTCGGCGCGCGCGGTGGCGCACCCCGGGCGGGCGTCGCCGCGGCCGGAGCGGGGGAAGGGGACGCCAGGGGCGCGGCAATCGCAGGAAGGGGCGCAGGGGGCGCGAGGAGTGAAGCAGTCGGAGCCACCGAAGCAACCGAAGCGACCGGAGGAACCGACGCAGCCGAACCAATCGACGCAAGCGACGCAACCGACGCGGGCGAAGCACGTTGAGCAGGAACCGAAGCCGCAGCCGAAGGACGCCGCATGATCCGAACAATGGTGGTCGACGACGACGCGCTGGTCCGTCTCGGCCTGGTCGACCTCCTGGCCCAGGACCCGGAGCTCACCGTGGTCGCCGAGGCCGCCGATGGGCTGCAGGCCGTCGAGCTCGCCGCCGGTCGGCGGATCGACGTTGCGCTGATGGACATCCGGATGCCCCGGCTCGACGGGATCGCCGCCACCCGGCGGCTGCGCGAACTCCCCGACGGTCCGCGGGTCATCGCCCTCACCACCTTCGACCTGGACGAGTACGTGTACCAGGCGCTCGCGGCCGGGGCGGACGGCTTCCTGCTGAAGGACACCCCGCCCGCGGAGATCGCCCGGGCCGTCCATGTCGTCGCCGGCGGCCAGGGGATGCTGCACCCGGCGGCCGCTCGGCGGCTGATCGACCGCTACCACCGGGTCGGGGCGCCCCGGTCGGTGGCCGCCCGCAGCCGGGCCGCCGGACTCACCCCGCGGGAGACGGACGTACTGCGCGAACTCGCCGACGGGCTCTCCAATGCCGAGATCGCCGGTGTGCTCGGGATGCGGGAGAGCACGGTCAAGGCGCACGTCAGTCGGATCCTGACCGGGCTCGGAGTCGCCAACCGGGTCCAGGCGGCGCTGCTCGCACGCGACGCCGGGCTGATGGGCGACGGCGGCTGAGGACGGACGGCTGGGATCGGCCGGGCCCGGGTTCGGGTGCCCAGGTGCCGGGGTGCCGATCGGTCGTGCACTCGCGGGTACGTTCGCGAACGTTCGCGCACGCGCATATCCGGGCGCTGTCCCGCTGTTCCGGGGTGCCGCCCTGTCGTGCCAGGGGTTGCAGCCGAAGCACGTCGGGGCTCGGTGGGGCTCGGTGGGGCTCGGTGGGGCACATCGGGGCACGGCATCGGCCGGTGTTCACCTTGGCGTTCCCCGGACGTTCCTCCGGAGTCGGGGCGGACGTCGAAGCGGGCTTCCATGAGCCGCCGCGTGCTCCCGGTTCGTATCGCGTGCTGAGCCGCTGTCACCCATCCGGCGTGGAAATGCCGTGCCTTGGCCGTTTGCGCTGCCGAACTCGGGCGGCGGGTCCATGGTGGAGATGGGCGCGATCCGGCGACCGCGTCCGCGCGCCGATCCAGGCCCGCGCGCCGAGCGCCCGCGCCGAAAGCGGACGGGTGTTGTCCTAAGCGGGGCCCGGTACCGGCACGCTGGGAACAGGGCCACCTCGCAGGAAACCGAACGGTTCTTCTAGGCTCACATCTCGGCTTCCCTGCGGCGGTCCGGCCACTGCGCCCACCGCCACGAAGCCGCCGTCCACGGGGCTCCGGGCGGACCGGGGCCACCGGATCGAGCGAGGAGGACGCACATGCCAAGCACGCCGCCCAACCGTTCCACCGTACTTGGGCCAGACAGGCCGATTCGGTGGGCCGCTCATCATCCCGGTCGGCCGGTGCGGTCCGGCCGGGCCTGGTACCCGGGCGGGAGCGGTCGGCCGGCACGGCCGCTGTATACCGGCGGCGGCCGCGGAGGCGAGCGTTGAGTCCCCAGATCGTCGGGTCGCCCGCCGCACCGGGCGCCGCCGCGGAACCCGCCCCGACGTCGGTCGCCGTCCCGGCCGCCACCGACGGTGAGGCCCTTGCCGCCGCCACGGCCACTGCGACCGCCGCCGCCGCTACCGCCGCAGCCACCGCTACCACCACCAACGGCACCGCCGCCGGCACCGCAACTGCCGCTGCGGACCCGGGCACTACGGTCTCGGCCCCTGCGCTTCCCGCCGCTTCGGTCCAGGCCACCGCGGCCGCTTCCGGTGCCGCGAAGACCGTCGCGGCCAAGGTGGCCGTCACCACGACCGCAGCCGCCAAGTCCGCCCTCACGAAATCCGCCCTCACCAAACCCGTCGTCGCGAAGGCCGCGGCGGCGAAGAGCCCCGTGACGAAGAGCCCTGTGACGAAGAACGTCGTGGCGAAGAACGTCGTCGCGAAGCCCGCGACGGGCCCGGCCGCCGCCGTCACCACGGCGCTGCCCGGTGTGCCGCAGGCGCTCAGCACCCGGGCCCGCACCCTCGCCGGGGCCGTCCGGCGTCGCTGCGTCGACCTGGCGCGGATCGAGTCGCCCAGTGGGGACGCCCCCAGACTCGACGCGCTCGCCGAGGAGTTGGCGGCCGGCTTCTGTGCCACCGGTGCCACCGCCCGGCGTGAACCCGGACCGGCCGGCGACCACCTCGTACTGGAGTGGGAGGGTCGGGACGAGTCCCTGCCGCACCTGCTGATCGTCGGGCACCACGACACCGTGTGGCCGGTCGGCACCCTCGCGGACTGGCCGGTGACGGAGGAGGACGGCCGGCTCACCGGGCCCGGCGTGGTCGACATGAAGGGCGGACTCGCCATCCTGGAGGGGGCGTTGTCGGTGCTCGCGGACCTGGGTGAGCGCCCGCACCGGACCGTCCGCCTGGTCGTGGTCTCCGACGAGGAGGTGGGCAGCCCCGACGGACGCCGCCTGGTCGAGCGCCAGCTGCGCGGAGCCGCCGCGGTCCTGGGCCTCGAACCGCCGCACCCCGACGGTCGGTTGAAGACCGCGCGGCGCGGCAGCACCCGGGTGCGGCTCACCGTGACCGGCCGCGAGGCGCACGCGGGCAACGACGCCCACGACGGGGTGTCCGCGGTCGACGAGCTGGTGGACCAGCTCGTGCTGGTGCGCGACCTCGCCGGTCAGCCCGGCACCGAGCTCAACGCCGGTCGGATCAGCGGTGGTTCGCGCGCCAACGTGGTCGCCGGCCGGGCCGAGGCCGAGCTGGGGCTGCGCTTCGCCACGGTCGAGGCGCAGCGCCGTACGCTGGACAACCTCGCCCGGCTCACCGCGCTGCGTCCGGGCGCCCGGGTCCGTACGGAGGTGCTGTCCAGCCGTCCGGCCTGGCCGGAGCGGACCGGCAACCCGCTGTTGCGGCACGTGCGTTCGCTCGCCGCGGTGCTCGGGCAGCAGTTGGACGGAGCTCCGGCGGGCGGGGCGGGGGACACCAACCTGCCGGGCTCGCGCGGGCTTCCGACCCTGGACGGCTTCGGCGCGGTGGGCGCCGGGGCCCACGCCCGGCACGAGCACATCCGGGTCGACCAGATCGCTCCCCGGATCGCCCTGCTGGCGGCGCTGCTCGCGGTGCCGCTGCCGCGACTGCGCGACCGCGCGGAGGGCTGAGCCGGCGGTGAGCTGCTGACGGCCGGGAGCCGGTCGCCGGTCGCCGGCCCCCGGCAGTCGGCGGCGGCGAACGTAGAACGGCGGACAGCGGACGGCGGACGGCGGACGGCGGACGTAGAGCAGCGGACGTAGAGCAGCGAACGGAGAACAGAAGACAGCCGACAGATAACAGCTGACAGATTTCAGAATCTGTCAGCTGTTATCTGTTGCGCGCCTTGCCATCCCTCCGCCCCTCCGCGCAGAATGGTACCGACCGAACGGTCAGTCGGTTGGTCGGTGCTCCAGGCGACCGACCGGGCAGGACACGAGAGGGGACTGTGGTGACAGCAGAGGTGGCCGAGACGGTCCCCGCGCAGACGCTGGAGGATCGGTTCGAGGCGGTCGTCGCCGCCGAGCAGCGGATCGAGCCCAGGGACTGGATGCCCGACGCCTACCGGGCCACCCTGATCCGCCAGATCGCCCAGCACGCCCACTCCGAGATCATCGGCATGCAGCCCGAGGGCAACTGGCTGACCCGGGCCCCGTCCCTGCGCCGCAAGGCCATCCTGCTCGCCAAGGCCCAGGACGAGGCCGGCCACGGCCTCTACCTCTACGCCGCCGCCGAGACCCTGGGCGTCGACCGCGCCGAGCTCACCGAGAAGCTGATCTCCGGCCGCCAGAAGTACTCCTCGATCTTCAACTACCCGACTCTCACCTTCGCCGACGTCGGCGTGATCGGCTGGCTGGTGGACGGCGCCGCGATCTGCAACCAGGTCCCGCTCTGCCGCTGCAGCTACGGTCCGTACGCCCGCGCGATGGTGCGGATCTGCAAGGAGGAGTCCTTCCACCAGCGCCAGGGCTACGAGCTCCTGATGACGCTGATGCGCGGCACCGAGGCCCAGCGCCGGATGGTCCAGGACGCGGTGGACCGCTGGTGGTGGCCGTCGCTGATGATGTTCGGCCCCTCGGACGCCGACTCGCCGAACACCGCCCGCTCGATGGCCTGGCGGATCAAGCGGCACAGCAACGACGAGCTGCGCAGGCGCTTCGTCGACATGACCGTCCCGCAGGCCGAGCACCTGGGCGTCACCCTCCCGGACCCCGAGCTGCGCTGGAACGAGGAGCGCGGCGGCTGGGACTTCGGCGAGCCGGACTGGTCCGAGCTGACCAGGGTCATCCACGGCCAGGGCCCCTGCAACGCCCAGCGGGTCGAACGCCGCCGCACCGCCTACGAGGACGGCGCCTGGGTGCGCGAGGCGGCCGTCGCCTACGCGGCCAAGCGCGCGGCCGAGGCCGCCGGGCCCACGGAAGCCTCCGAAGCCACCAATGTGACCGAACAGGAGAACGGAAAGTGACCGACCCCCAGGTTGGCTCCCCGTCCGGGCCCAAGGCCGGGCCCGAGGCCGGTTCCAAAGCCGGTCCCAAGGCCGGCTGGCCGCTGTACGAGGTGTTCGTGCGTCCCCGGCGCGGGCTGAACCACGTCCACGTCGGCTCGCTGCACGCCGCCGACGACCGGATGGCCCTGCTCGCCGCCCGCGACCTGTACACCCGCCGCAACGAGGGCGTGAGCCTCTGGGTGGTCCGCTCGGACGCGATCACCGCCTCCACCCCGGACGAGCGCGACCCGTTCTTCGAGCCCAGCGGCGACAAGGTCTACCGCCACCCGACCTTCTACGACATCCCCGAGGATGTCCCGCACATCTGACGGGGGAGCCACCGTGCACGACCACACCACCTCCACCACCTCCACCGCCGGCACCGGCCAGGACGACCACGTCTACCTCAGCCTCGCCGACGCCGCCCCCGGCCCCGAGGGCGAGGGCCGCTGGGCGTACGGGACGGGCTTCGCCGATCCCCTGCTCGGCGTGGACACCGCGCTGCCCCCCGGTCTGGACGGCGCCGACCTCTCCGCCTACTGCCAGATGCTGGGCGACGACGCCCTGGTCCTCGCGCAGCGGCTGATCGAGTGGTGCACCCGGGCGCCCGAGCTGGAGGAGGAGGTCGCGCTCGCCAACCTGGGCCTCGACCTGCTCGGCCAGGCCCGCCTGCTGCTCACCCGGGCCGGCCAGGCGGACGGCACCGGCCGCACCGAGGACGACCTGGCGTACTGGCGGGAGGAGCACGAGTTCCGCAACGTCCGCCTGGTGGAGGCCCCGAACGGTGACTTCGCGTACTCGATCGCCCGGCTGCTGCTGTTCGCCACCGCGCGCGGCGCCCTCTACGAGGCGCTGAGCGCGCACCCCGACCCGGTGCTGGCCGCGGTCGCCGCCCGGGGCGTCAAGGAGCTGGCCTACCACCGGGAGTACGCCACCGCCTGGACCCTGCGCCTGGGCGACGGCACGCCGTACTCCTCCGGGCGGATGCAGGCCGGGCTGGACGCGGTCTGGCCGCTGCTGGAGGAGCTGTTCACGGCGCACCCGGTGGAGCGGCGGGTGGGCGTCGACCCGGCGGCCCTGCGCGAACCGGTGCTGCGCTCGCTCGGCGCCGTCCTCGCCGAGGCCGGGCTGACCGTGCCGGACGTACCGCCGCTGGCCACCGTCCTCGGCCTGGCCGGCCGGGACGGTGTGCACACCGAGGCGCTCGGCCTGCTGCTCGCCGAGTTCCAGGTGCTGGCCCGCGCCCACCCGGGGGCGACATGGTGACCGGCGACGTCGTGACGGGCCCGGGGCCGACGGGCACCGCGGAGCCGACGGGCGGGACGGTCGCGACGGGCACTGCGGACCCGACGGCCCGCGAGCTGGCCTGGGCGGTCGCCGCGGCCGTGCCGGACCCGGAGCTGCCCATGCTCACCCTGGCCGACCTGGGAGTCCTCGCCGAGGTCGGGGTGGACGGCGGCAGCGGCACGGTGACCGCCTGGCTGACCCCGACCTACTCGGGCTGCCCCGCCGTTGCCGAGATGGCCGCCGACGTGGACCGCCGGCTGCGCGCGGCCGGGTACCCGGACGTCCGGGTGCGGCTGCGGTTGGACCCGCCGTGGTCCACCGACCTGATCACCGCCGAGGGCCGTCGCAAGCTCGCCGAGGCGGGCATCGCCCCGCCGCGCCCCACCGCCGCCGTCGCCGCGGCCGGACCGGTGGCGCTCACCCTCGGTCCCACCCGCACCGGAACCGCGACCGCGCCCACCACCCTGGCCGCGCCCACCACCGCCGCCGCGCCGAGGACCGCCGCCGCACCCCCCGTGCCGTGCCCGCGCTGCGGCGACGCCGACACGGAGGAGCTGTCCCGCTTCGGTTCCACCGCCTGCAAGGCGCTCTGGCGCTGCCGGGCCTGCCGCGAGCCGTTCGAACGCGTCAAGGAGATCTGAATGCCCGCCGCTTCCTCCGCCGCTCCCGCCTCCTTCGCCGCCGGGTCCGCCCCCGACGCCGAGGGGACCGGCATCCGCCCCGCCCGCCGCCCGACCTTCCATCGGCTGCGGATCGACCGGGTCGAGCGGCTCTGCGAGGACGCCGTCGCGGTGACCTTCGCGGTGCCGGTCGGGCTGGCGGAGGAGTACGCCTTCCGCCCCGGGCAGACCCTGACCTTGCGCAAGCTGGTGGACGGCACCGACGAGCGCCGCTCGTACTCGATCTGCGCCCCGGTCGGCGGGCCGCTGCGGATCGCCGTCCGGGAGGTGCCCGGCGGGCTGTTCTCACGCTGGCTGGTGCGCGAGGCGAAGCCGGGCGAGGAGGTGGAGGTGCTGACGCCGTCCGGCCTGTTCACCCCCGAGCTCGGCGTCCCGGCCGACCACGTGCTGCTCGCGGCCGGCTCCGGGATCACCCCGATGCTGTCGATCGCTGGCTCCGTGCTCGCGGCCGACCGCAGCTCCACCGTCACCCTGCTCTACGGCAACCGGCGCAGTGACAGCGTGATGTTCGCGGACGAGCTGGCCGACCTGAAGGACCGCTACCTCGACCGCTTCCAGCTGGTCCACGTGCTCTCCCGGGAGACCAGGGACGCCGAACTGCTCAGCGGCCGGCTGGACCCGGAGCGGGTACGCGCGCTGCTGGCGGCGCTGGTGGACGTCGGGAGCGTCGGGCACTGGTGGCTGTGCGGCCCGTTCGGCATGGTCGTGGGCGCGAAGGACCTGCTCGCCGAGCTGGAGGTGCCGGGCGAGCGGGTGCACCAGGAGCTGTTCCACGCCGAGGACGAGCCGCTCCCGGAGCGCGACGAGGACTGGGACCGGACGGACGCCTCGTCCGGCGGCTTCGCCGACGGCGTGTCGGGCCCGCGGAGCGAGGTCACCGTCGTCCTCGACGGCCGCGGCAGCACGCTCTGCCTCCCGCGCGACCGCTCGATCCTGGACGGCGCCCAGCGCTCCCGCCCCGACCTGCCGTTCGCCTGCAAGGGCGGAGTGTGCGGCACCTGCCGCGCCCTGGTCACCGAGGGCGAGGTGGAGATGCGCCGCAACTTCGCGCTGGAGGAGAAGGAGCTGGCCGCCGGCTACGTCCTCACCTGCCAGGCCCGGCCGCTCACCGACCGGGTGACCGTGGACTACGACCGCTGAGCGGGCCACCACCGCCCGCCGACCGGATCACGATCGCCGAGCCTCAGACGGTGGCGGGCTCCATGACCGGGTCACCGGGCGCCGGGCTCCCGACGGTCGGGCTGCCGACCGTCGGGTCGGCGATCGTCGGCCGCCCGGGCGCAGGGTCCCCGAGCAGCTTGACGAGGTCGTTGACGGCCGCCCGCCCGGCTCGGTTGGCGCCGACGGTGCTGGCGGACGGGCCGTAGCCGACCAGGTGGACGCGGGGGTCGGCGGTGGCCCGGGTGCCGGTGAGCGCGATGCCGCCGCCGGGGGAGCGCAGCCCGAGCGGAGCGAGGTGCCCGACCTCGGGCCGGAAGCCGGTCGCCCAGACGATCGCGTCCACGGCCAGCTCCTCGTCTCCCCAGGCGACCCCGTGCTCGGTCAGGCGGTCGAACATCGGTCGGCGGTGCAGCGCGCCCAGCTCCTCGGCGCGCCGGTAGGCGACGGACGGGCCGAGCCCGGTCACGCTCACCACGCTGCGCGGCGGCAGCCCCTGCCGGACCCGCTCCTCGACCTTGGCGACCACCGCGCGCCCGTACTCGGGGGTGAACGGCCCGTCGTGGTAGACGGGCTCGGAACGGGTCACCCACACCGTCTCGCCGACCGCGGCGACCTCCGACAGCACCTGGACCGCCGAGGCGCCGCCGCCCACCACCAGCACCCGCTTGCCCGTGAACTCCTCGGGGCCGCGGTACTCGGCGTAGTGCAGCTGGCGGCCCGCGAAGCGGCCCGGGTAGTGCGGGAGGAACGGGCGGGTCCAGGTGCCGGTGGCGTTGATCAGCGCGCGGGTGGACCAGGTGCCGCGGTCGGTCTCGACCAGCAGCCGGGAGTCCGGGCGCTCGGACTCAGCGCGTATGGCGCGCACCGCGACCGGGCGTACGACCGGGAGCGCGTGCTGCGCCTCGTACGCCGCGAAGTACTCCGGCACCACCTCGCGCGCGGGGGCGTCCGGGTCCGGCGGCGGGAGTTCGGCGTCCGGGAGGTCGTGGACGCCGTGCACGGTGGCCATCCGCAGGGACGGCGAGCGGTACGCCCAGGCACCGCCGGGGACGGCGTTGGCGTCGAGGACGACGAAGCCGCCGTCGAGGCCCGTCCGGTGACGGGCGAAGCCGCGGCGGTGCAGGTGGTAGGCGGCGGACAGACCTGCCTGTCCGGCGCCCACCACCAGGACGTCCACCCGTTCCGGAACGCTGTTCGTTGCACCGTAAACAGTCACGCCCGAGAAACATCGGGGGGTCGGCGGGTGTTCCCCGGTCAGGAGGGGAATGTCACAGGAGGAACGTCAGGAGACCGGGGAGATGACCGCGGCGGTGCCGTAGGCGCAGACCTCGGTACCCACGGCGGCCGCCTCCGTGACGTCGAAGCGCATCATCAGGACGGCGTTGCCGCCGCGCGCCTTGGTCTGCTCGATCAGCCGCTGCATCGCCTCGTTGCGGCTCTCGACCAGGGTCTTCGTCAGACCGCGCAGCTCGCCGCCGACCAGTGACTTCAGACCGGCACCGATCTGGCTGCCGACGTGGCGGCTGCGGACGGTCAGCCCGAAGACCTCGCCGATCACGTGGTCGACCCGGTAACCGGGGATGTCGTTGGTGGTCACGACCAGGACGTCGGCGTTCGGGCCCTGCCCGCCGCCGTACTCGTTGATGTCAGCCATGCGGTTCATCCTGCCAAACTCCTGCGTCCGAGTGACAGCGGCGGGGCCGGGCGGTGGCCGAGAAGGCTCCCGGAAGCTGGTCCGGACCGGTGATCGGGCGACCGAAAGGCCGTACCGTTAGCCCCATGGGCGAGCGAAGTGATCATCCACAGGGGCCGGGCGCGGCGGAGGACTCCGGCGCGCAGGAAATCGAGGCGACGGTGGTGCTGGGCCTGCGGATCACCGACTGGCCGGCCCTGCGCGCGGCCGCGATCAGGGCCGTCGAGGAGCTGGACTTCGGGGGCGTCGACCCGGCCGGGCAGCGCCGCGAACTGCTGTGCGAGGTAGCCGAGGACGCCAACGCGGCGCTCGGCGCGCTGCTGCATCCGGACCGGCTGGTGGCCGCCATCCCCGGGGTGGAGGCGATCGGCGGCACGCTGGAGATCAGCGTCACGGAGGACTTCACACCGGACTTCGCCGACCTGTTCCCGCTGGAGGGCGACGAGGAGGAGGGCGGCGCGGGCGCGGACTGGACGCTCACCCCGCGCACGGCCTGCCTGCTCCACGCCCAGCTGATCGGCCTGGCCGACGCCGCGTACGACGACCTCGACGAGCACGGGGACGAGGCGGTCGCCGACAGCGATGACGTGGACTGGACGGTCTTCGCCCGGCTTCCCGAACGCACCTGGCGGATGCACCGGGGCTGGCGCCGCGCGATGGCCCGGGCCTTCGACGACCTCGCCGACGACCTCGCGCTCGGCGAGTGGCCGCTGCCGCGCTGCCTGGCCGAGGACATCGCGCTGCGGATGGCCCTGGTGGACGCCCGGGCGCTGCTCGGTGCGCAACCCGAGTCGGTGGCGGACATGATGGGCGACCTCCCGGCCGACCTGTACGACTACGACTGGGACGGCTGCCAGGACGAGCTGTTCGGGGTCTACGGGCCGGACGAGGGCGATCCGGAGCTGGCGGCGGAGCAGCGCACCGAGATGCTGCTCGCGGCCACCCACCCGGAGGGCTGGTTCCTGATGTACGAGGACGCGGAGGAGCGGGACCCGCAGCGCGGCTACCGGCGCTGACGGCGCGAGTGCCGGAGTGACTACCGGGGCGGACGGGGCGGGCCGAGTCGGTCGGGGCGGGGCTGGCATCCTGGACGGGTGACTTCTCCTTCCGACGCCCCGACTCCCCTTACCCCGGCCCCCGCTCCGGTGGCCGACCCCGGCGACGCCCCGTCGCGCGAGGACCGCGACGAGCGGCCGCAGTACGTGCTGCCGCTGGTCGTCCGGCTGGAGCGGGCCACTCCGCCGGGCCGGACGGACGCGCTGGAGACTTCGGCGCGGGCGGTGCTCACCCTGCTCGCCGACCCCCGGGTGACCGAGGCGGGCGGCGAGTGGGCGGAGCGGGTCGAGGCCTGGGAGGACGCCCGGATCCGCAAGGTGGTCCGGCGGGCCCGGGGCGGGGAGTGGCGCCGGGCCGGCGAGCTGCCGGGCGTCACGGTGCACGGGCGGGAGGCCGAGGTGCGGGTGTTCCCGCCGGTCCCGCTGGACGGCTGGCCGAAGGAACTCGCCAAGCTCCAGGTGTCCGGGACGGACCTCGAGGAGACGGCCGAGGTCGGCGCGCCCGAGCCGGGGCTGCCGGTGCTGTGGCTCAACCCCGAGCTGGAGATGAGCGCGGGCAAGACGATGGCGCAGACCGGGCACGCCGCCCAGCTCGCGTGGTGGCGGCTGGACGAGGCGCAGCGCAAGGAGTGGGCCGAGGCCGGCTTCGCGCTCGCGGTCCGGACCGCCTCGCCGGAGGCGTGGGAGGAGCTCGTCCGCAGCGGGCTGCCGGTGGTCCAGGACGCGGGCTTCACCGAGATCGCGCCCGGGAGCTGCACGGTGATCGCGGAGCACCCGGCGCTGCGGTGACGGGCTGACAGGCGACAGCGGACAGCCGACGGCGAACAGCTAACAGCGAACAGACGACAGATTTCGAAATCTGTCATCTGTTCGCCGTTTGCTGTCGGCTGTCGTCCGTCAGCTGTGCCGGTACCGCCGCATCGCCCGCAGCCCGCCATAGGCCGCCAGGGCCGTCCAGAGCGCCATGATCAACAGCCCGGTCCAGTGGCCGTAGTGGATGCCCGGTTCGGTCTGGGTGCGCGTCGCGTAGAGGCCGGCCCGGTCGGGCAGGAACTGGCCGAGTTCCCGGACACCGGGGATGGCGGCCAGCCAGGTGGTGCCCAGGAACACCATCGGGGTCAGCAGGCCGAGCGCGGCGCTGAAGTTGCCCAGCATCGCGGTCAGTCCGAGGCAGAGCAGCACCATCATCGGGTGGTACAGCACGCCGGCCAGGAAGCTGCGGGCCAGGCCCGGGGTGGAGAGGTCCAGGCCGACGGTGGTGCCGACGGCCAGGAACGAGCCCGCCGTCGAGGCCAGGCCGAGCAGCAGGCCCAGCCCGGCGCCGAGCGCGAGCTTGGCGCCGTACAGCCGGCCGCGCCGGGGGACGGCGGTGAGCGAGGTGCCGATCATGCGGGTGTTGAACTCCTGCCCGATCAGCAGGATGCCGAGGCAGGCCACCGCGACGTGGCCGAAGAGCAGCCCGTAGAAGATCCCGTTGGCCGGGTCCGGGGCGGGCGTGTGGTCCTTCGCCCCGTAGGCGGCGCTGACGGCGGCCGTGACGCCGACGGTCAGCGCCAGGGCGACCAGCGGGGCCGCCCACTGCGAGGGCAGGGTGGTGAACTTGACGCGTTCGGCGCGCAGGGCGCCGGCGAGCGTGCTCATGGTTTTCTCTCGTTTCCCGTTCGTCCGAGGTCACTTGGCGCCGATGCGGCGCAGCGCGCGCAGGCCGCCGTAGGCCGCCAGCGCCGTCCAGAGCGCCATGATCAGCAGCCCGGTCCAGTGCCCGTACGCGACCTGCGGGTCGTCGGCGTACCGCAGGGCGTACTGGCCGGCCCGGTCGGGCAGGAACTGGACGACCCGGCGGACCCCGGGTACTCCGCCGAGCAGTGGCGAGAGCAGGAAGACGGTCGGCACCAGCAGTCCCATGGCGGCGGTGAGGTTGCCCAGCAGCGCGGTCGCTCCGAGGCAGAGCACCACCAGCAGCGCCTGGTAGAGCACGCCGGCGACGGCGCTGCGCAGGAGGGCCGGCCCGTCCCAGGCGCCCGGGGCGGTGGCCGCGTAGCCGGCGAAGGCACCCGCCGTGCCGACGGCGCCGACGGCGAGGCCGACGAGCGCGCCGAGCGCCAACTTGGCGCCGTACAGCCGGTTGCGGCGCGGGACGGCGGTGAGCGACACGTTGATCATGCGGGTGTTGAACTCCTGCCCGATCAGCAGGATGCCGAAGCAGGCCAGGGCCGCCTGGCCGAAGTTGAGCCCGTAGAAGACCCCGACGCTCGGGTCGTCGGTGATGCTGTGGTCCTTGCCGCCGATGGCCGCGCCGATGGCGGTGGTGACCCCGGCGGTCAGCAGCAGGGCGAGCAGCGGGGTGATCCAGAGCGAGCGGAGGGTGGTGAGCTTGATCCGTTCGGCGCGCAGGACGTGCAGGACGTGCGCGGAGCCGGCAACCGGTGTGCTCATGCGGAGGCCTCCGCGCGGTACTCGACGCTGTCGGCGGTCATCCGCATGAACGCCTCTTCCAGTGAGTCCTGTTGGACGGCGATCTCGTACAGCACCACCCCGTTGGCGGCGGCGAGCGCGGCGATCCGCTCGGGTTCGGCGCCGCTCACCTCCCAGGCGCCGCCGTCGACTTCGGTGGCGTCGAGGCCGTGGTCGTGGCCGGGGCCGCCGAGCAGGGCGGCGAGCTTGGCGGGGGCGACGGCGCGGACCCTGATCCGGGTCCGGCCGTGGCGGTCGATGAACTCGGAGGTGGCGGCGTCGGCGAGCAGTCGCCCGCGCCCGATCACCACCAAGTGGTCGGCGGTGAGCGCCATTTCGGTCATCAGGTGGGAGGAGACCAGCACCGCCCGGCCTTCGGCGGCCAGGTCGCGCAGCAGGGTGCGGATCCAGCGGATGCCTTCCGGGTCCAGGCCGTTGACGGGTTCGTCCAGCAGCAGCACCGGCGGGTCGCCGAGCAGCGCGGCGGCCACCCCGAGGCGCTGGCGCATGCCGAGCGAGAAGCCCCGGATCCGCCGTCCGGCCGCGTCCGCCAGGCCGACCTGGCCGAGCACCTCGTCGACCCGGCGGGCCGGCAGCCCGTTGCTCGCGGCGAGCCAGCGCAGGTGGCCGTGCGCGGTCCGGCCGCCGTGCATCGCCTGGGCGTCCAGCAGTGCGCCCACCGTCCGCAGCGGGGCGGGGAGTTCGGCGTACGGGCGGCCGTCGACCAGGGCGTGTCCGGCGGTCGGCCGGTCGAGGCCGAGGACTAGGCGCATGGTGGTGCTCTTGCCGGCGCCGTTGGGGCCGAGGAAGCCGGTCACCACGCCGGGTCGGACCTCGAAGGTCAGGTCGTCGACGACGCGCCGGCCGTCGTACTCCTTGGTCAGGCCCTGGATCTCGATCACGGCCCGCTCCCCTCGTCTCGTCGTCGGTGGTCTCCGCCGGTGTCCGCTGTCGCTGCCCCGGTCGGTGGCTCCATTCGACCGGAGCGGGCCGGTGCGGCGGATCCCGCCGGGGCGGGGATCCGCCTCCCTCCCAGGAGGGAGGGCGCGGGCGACCGGCGCGGGATCCGGGGACGGGGGCGACCTGGCAGGATGGCGCAATGTCCAAGATCGCAGCGCTGAGGGGCGCGAGCGCGGTGTCCGGAGGATCCGCGCCGGGAAGTGCGGTGTCCAGGCTCGTCGCGCCGCTGGCGGCCGGTGTCACGTACGCGCGGCTGCTGCACCTGCTGGTGGGGTGGATCTTCGCGGGCGTGGTGCTGATGATCTATCCGGGGACGTACCGGAAAGGCCTCGGCGAGATCCTCACGGCGAGCGTACTGGTGGACTGCGTGCTGCTCGCTGCGCTCGCGCTCATCCCGGCGGCTCGGCGGGCGGAGGGGGTGCAGGCGCGGCTGCTGCTGGTGCCCGACCGCGAGGAGGACATCGCCGCCGAGCCCTCCCGCACCTGGGCCGACCGGCGGCGGACGGCGGGTTGGCTGATCGGCCGGGTCGCGCTCGGCTCGGTGGCCGGGTTCGTGCTCTCCCTCGGCTCCGCCGCGTGCTACGACCGGCTGACCGGTCCGGACGCGCTCTGGTACCTCCCGTTCTCCCCTCTGCTGGTACTCGGTTTCGGCTGGTTCCTGGTCCTCGCCGGGCGCCTCCAACTCGCCATGGCCGTACGGCTGCTGGGCCCGTCGCCGACCGAGCGGCTGGCGGAGGCGGAGCTGCGGGCCGAACGCCTGCTGGAACGCAACCGGTTGGCCCGGGAGCTGCACGATTCGATCGGCCACGCACTGACGGTGACGGTCCTTCAGGCGGGCGCGGCGCGCGAGGTCGGGGACCCGGTCTTCGTCGCCAAGGCGCTCGAAGTCATCGAGGAGACCGGTCGGCAGGCCATGGAGGACCTCGAACGCACCCTCGTGCTGCTGCGCGAGACCCCGGCCGGGGCGAACGGCGTGGCCACCGAACAGCCCGGGATCGACCAGCTGCCCGCGCTGTTCGACACCGCCCGGGCGGCCGGCAGCCCGGTGGAGGCGCGGATGGAGGTGCCACCCGGCACGCTGCCCGGGGTGCTCTCCCGCGAGTCGTACCGGATCGTCCAGGAGGGTGTCACCAACGCGCTCAAGTACGCGCCCGGCGAACCGGTCGACATCCGGATCGCCGTACGGGAAGGGCAGTTGGAGCTGCGCTGCGCCAACCGGCTGCCCGGCGCCGGGCGTTCGGCGGTCGGCGCGGCCGGGCCTGCCGGTCCGGCCGGTTCGGTACGGCCTCCGGCGGGCGGTGCGGGCCGGGGCGCGACGCGCAAGGGCGGCAAGGGGCTGCGCGGCATCCGCGAGCGCGCCACGCTGCTCGGCGGGGAGGCGGCGGCGGGGGTGTCGCAGGAGGGCGGAGGGGAGTGGGTGCTGACCGTCCGGCTGCCCCTACGCTTGGGCTCGTGACGAACGATCCTGTGACGCGAGGCCCGGCCGGAGGAGCCGCGGGGATGACGGACATCCTGCTCGCCGACGACGAGGAACTGGTCCGGGCCGGCCTGCGGGCCGTCCTGGAGGCGCAGGGGGACCTGCGGGTGGTCGGCGAGGCGGCCGACGGCGCGGAAGCGGTCGCGCTGGCCCGCGCGCTGCGCCCGCACGTGGTGCTGATGGACGTCCGGATGCCCGTGCTGGACGGCCTGGCGGCCACCCGCGAGCTGCTGCGCCCCGGCGCACCGGAGGAGCGTCCGCCGAGGATCCTGGTCGTGACCACCTTCGAGAACGACGACTACGTCTACCAGGCGTTGCGCGCGGGCGCCGACGGCTTCCTGCTCAAGCGCACCCGCCCGGCCGAGATCGCCCACGCGGTACGGCTGGTGGCGGCGGGCGAGTCGCTGCTGTTCCCGGCCGCGATCCGCCGGCTGGCGGCCGGGCACGGCAACCCGACCGCCCGGGCGGTCATGGAGCGGGCGGCGCTGACCGGGCGCGAGGCGGAGGTGCTGCGGCTGGTCGCGCGGGGCCTGAGCAACGGGGAGATCGCCGAGCGGCTGTTCCTCGGCGTGCAGACGGTGAAGACGCACGTCAGCAGCGTGCTGGCGAAGCTGGGGGCGCGGGACCGCACCCAGGCGGTGATCGCGGCGTACGAGTCGGGGTTCGTCGAGCCCTCGGAGTGACGCGGGCTGATGATGCGTCAGAAAGACCCGCTCAGGCCGGGTAGGCGTGGGTCTGGGCGGCCTTGACCGAGGCCCAGACCGCGACGCCGGGCGCCAGCTCCAGCTCCGCGACGGCGGCCGGGGTCAGGTCGGCGGCCATCGGCAGGTCGCCGGCGAGTTCGACGCGGACCTGGTCGCCGTGCAGGTCGAGCCCGGTGACCTCGGCCTCCCAGAGGTTGCGCGCGCTGGTCCGCGGACGCTCCCGGTACAGCGTCACGGCGGAGGGCGGGAAGGCGACGAAGGCCGGACCGTCCAGCTCCTCGGTGGTGGCCAGCACCGTGCCGTCCGGGAGCGTGACCCGGGAGCCCTCGGCCCGGCCCTGGTACAGGTTCAGTCCGACCAGCCGGGCGATGTAGTCGGTGCGCGGGCGCCGGGCGACCTCCGCCGGGCTGCCGGACTGCACCTCGTGCCCGTCCTCGATCACCACCAGTCGGTCGGCCAGCACCATGGCGTCCAGCGGGTCGTGCGTCACCAGCACCGCCACCGCCTCGAACTCGGCCAGGTGGCGCCGCAGTTGGGCGCGTACGTCGAGCCGGGTGCGGGCGTCCAGGGCGGCCAGCGGCTCGTCCAGCAGGAGCAGCCGGGGGCGTACGGCGAGGGCTCGGGCGAGCGCCACCCGCTGGGCCTGGCCGCCGGAGAGCCGGCCGGGGCGGACCGTGGCGTGGTCGGCCAGGCCCATCCGCTCCAGCCACTCGGCCGCCTCGGCCCGCGCCTCCCGCTTGGGGCGGCCCTGGCAGCGCGGGCCGAAGGCGACGTTGTCGAGCGCGCTCAGGTGGGGGAACAGCAGGTAGTCCTGGAACACCACGCCGACCGGCCGCTCCTCGGCCGGGGTGTGCACGCGCTGCGCCGGGTCCTCCAGGAGGCGGCCGTCCAGGCGCAGGTGGCCGCCGGTGAGCGGGAGCAGCCCGGCGAGGGCGCGCAGGGCGGTGGACTTCCCGGCGCCGTTGGGGCCGAGCAGCGCCACCACCTCGCCGGGGGCGGCGGTCAGCGTGAGGTCGAGGGCGAACGCGGCGCGCTCGACCCGCAGGCGGGCGTCCAGGGCGGGGCCGGGGCGGCTTTCGGTGCTCATCGGGGCGGCGTCCAGGTGTCCAGTGCGTCTGCTGCGTTCAGCGTGTCCGGGATGGGAGGTGGGGAGGGGAGGGCGCGTGCGGTCGGGATGGTGCGGGCGGGCGGGGTCACGGCGTCGACAGCCAGCGGTCGCGCAGGCCGACCAGGACGGCGACGGAGACCACCAGCAGCACCAGCGACAGCGCGATCGCCGCCTGTGGGTCCGACTCCATGGCCAGGTAGACGGCCAGCGGCATGGTCTGGGTGCGGCCCGGGAAGTTGCCCGCGAACGTGATCGTCGCACCGAACTCGCCGAGCGCCCGGGCCCAGGCCAGGACGGCCCCGGCGGCGATCCCCGGCGCGATCAGCGGCAGGGTGACCCGCCGGAACGCGGTCAGCCGGGAGGCGCCCAGGGTCGCGGCGGCCTCCTCGTAGCGGGGGTCGGCGGCCCGCAGCGCGCCCTCGACGCTGATCACCAGGAACGGCATCGCCACGAACGCCTCGGCGATCACGACCCCGGTGGTGGTGAACGGCAGCGTGATGCCGAAGGCCGAGTCCAGCCAGGAGCCGACGATGCCGCGCCGCCCGAGCACCAGCAGCAGCGCCACACCGCCGACCACCGGCGGCAGCACCAGCGGCAGGGTGACCAGCGCCCGGATCACCCGCCGGCCCGGCAGCTCGGTGCGGGCGAGCAGCCAGGCCAGCGGGACGCCCAGGACCAGCGACACGGCGGTGGCCGCGGTCGCGCTGATCAGCGACAGGCGCAGCGCGTCCCAGACGGCGGTGCTGGTGAGCTGCTCGGACAGGTCGCTCCAGGGCGCCCGGATCAGCAGGCCGACCAGCGGCAGGACCAGGAACGCCAACCCGAGCAGCGCCGGGAGCAGCAGGGCGACCGGGGCGCGGTGCGTCCGCGGGCGTCGGTTTCGCGGGGCGCGGCTTCGTGGGTCGCGCTTTCGTGGGTCGCGGCGCGGCAGGGCCTTCTCGGCTTCCGCCGCGCCGCCGCCGACGGTGCGGTTCCGACCGGAGTCGCGTCCGGAGCCGTCCCCGGAGCCGGTGGTGCGCTCGCTCACGGTGCCTGGAAGCCCGCCGCGGTCAGCACCTGCTTGGCCTCGGGCGACTGGACGTACGCGACGAAGGCGGCGGCGCCGTCCTTGTTCGGCGCCTTGGCGAGCGCGGCGATCGGGTAGTCGTTCACGGCCTTGTCGGCCTCGGGGAAGTCCACGCCGTCGATCTTCGCAGCATCGGCCTGCACATCGGTCCGGTACACCAGGGACGCGTCGACCTCGCCGAGTTCGACCTTGGTGAGCGCGCCCTTGACGTCCTGCTCCAGGGTGACCGGGGTGAGGTCGACGCCCGCCGCCTTGAGCGCGGTCTGGGCGGCGGCGCCGCACGGCACCTCCTTCGCGCACAGCGCGACCTTCACGCCGGAGGCGGTGAGGTCCTTGAGGCCCGCGATGTGCTTGGGGTTGCCCTTGGGGACGGCGATGGTGAGCGTGTTCCGGACGAAGGTCGTCGGCTGCCCGCTGGCACCGCCCGCGTCCGTCACGGTCTTCATGGTGGCCGGGCTGGCGGCGGCGAACACGTCCGCCGGGGCACCGGAGTTGATGCTGGTGGCGAGGCTGGAGCTGCCGCCGAAGTTGAAGGTGACCTTGGCGCCCGGGTTGGCGGCCTCGAACTTCTTGCCGAGCTCGGTGAAGGTCTCCTTGAGCGAGGCGGCGGCGAAGACGGTGATGGTGCCGGAGGCCTTCGGGACGCTGCTGCCCGCGGCGGAGGCGTTCGCGGAGGTGCTCGAAGAGGCCGAGGAACCGGAGGACTTGCCGCCGTCGCTGCCGCAGGCGCTGACTCCGAGCCCGAGGACGAGGACCGCGGCGGTGGCGACGGCGAGCCTGCGGGCGGTGGGCGTACGGGTGCTCATCGGTGCTTCCCCTCCAGGGTGCGCGCCGGGAGGGGCGCGAGGGACGAGCCGCAGGTGCGGCCATTACGGCGATCATAGTGCCGCAAATGCGAGCGATAAATCCCCTGTCGGTTCGCACAGCTGAGGGCCGCAGGGGTCTCGGGGCTGCTGTGGGATGGCTCAACCGGGACTCGCGGGGCGGGGTGAGGGCGGTGAGGCGGTCAGGCTGGTGGGGCCGGTGGGCCGGTGGGCCGGTGGGGGGCGCTGGCGAGGGGCGCGCGGTAATTGCGTCGCGCCGTGGGTGGTCGAACGGCCAGAGTGGTCGCCGTCCGTACGCACGGCCGGGCCGGTTGGACGCACGGCCGGGGCCGAACCAAGGGGAGGAGTCCGTCCATGTCCACGCTGCGCGTCACCGCCGAGAAGCTGGTCATCCTGGAGCACCCGAACGCCGATGCCCTGGAGCTCGCCCAGGTCGGCCTCTACCGGGCGGTGGTCGCGAAAGGCGCGTACCGGACCGGGGACCACGCCGTCTACATCCCCGAACAGTCCGTCCTCCCCGAGGAGTTGATCGAGGAGCTGGGCCTGACCGGCAAGCTGGCCGGCGCCCGGGCGAACCGGGTGAAGGCGGTGCGGCTGCGCGGCGAGCTGTCCCAGGGCGTCGTCTGCCGGCCCGCCGCGCTCGCCGGCACCGACCTGGCCGCCGCGGCCGAGCGCGGCGAGGACTTCGCCGAGCTGCTCGGGGTCGTCAAGTGGCAGCCGCCGGTGCCGACGTCGATGAGCGGTGACGTGGTCAGCGCGCCGGACCTGCTGCCCTGGGTGGACATCGAGAACCTCAAGCGCTACCCCGAGGCCTTCGCGCCGGGCGAGCCGGTCGTGCTGACCGAGAAGCTGCACGGCAGCTGCTGCCTGGTCACGTACACGGCCGCCACCGGCGAGGTGCGGGTGTCGTCCAAGGGCATCGGTGCGCAGGGGCTGGCGCTGGCCGAGGACGCGCGCAACCTCTACTGGCGGGCGGTGCGCGCGTACGACATCCCGGCGGTGGCGGCCCGGCTGGCGGAGCGCCTCGGGGCCGAGCGGGTCGGCATCTTCGGCGAGGTCTTCGGCGAGGGCGTGCAGGACCTGGGCTACGGCGCCTCGGCGCGCACCGAGCGGCCCGGATACGCCGCGTTCGACGTGTCGGCCCTCGTGGACGGGCAGCTGAACTGGCTTTCGGCGGCCGAACTGCTGGACGGGGAACTGCCGTTGGTGCCCGAGCTGTGGCGCGGACCGTTCGATCCGGAGACCGTGCTGGGGTTCGCGCGGGGCCGGGAGACCGTCTCCGGGCGTGAACTGCACCTGCGCGAGGGCGTGGTGGTGCGGCCGGTCACCGAGCGCTGGAGCCCGGTGCTCGGCGGGCGGGCGATCGCCAAGGTGGTCAGCGAGGCTTACCTGACCCGCAAGGGGGGCACCGAGTACGAGTGAGACGGGCCCGGATCCGGTGGCCGGGCAGGTCGGCCCGGCCGACCGGTCCGGGTGCGGCTCCTCTCGGTGCTGACCGCCCGTCGGTAGAGGCGGCGGGCGAGTCCCCGTACAGAAGGAGTGCCGATGGCCACCGAAGTCCTCCCCGTTCCCGACCCCGGCCTCGTGCCCGCCCCCACCTCCGCGATACCCGTGCCGGCCGGGAACCCGCTGGTCGGATCGCTGTTCGACCTCACCCGCCGCCCGCTGCGCAGCTACCTCGCGGCCCGCCGCGACCACGGCGACGTGGTGCGCTTCCAGGCCGGGCCGCCCGGGCTGCGGGCCGACTTCTACGGGGTGTTCTCGCCGGAGGGCGTCCGCCAGGTGCTGGCGGGCGAGGCGGCCAACTTCCGCAAGGAGGACCCGTTCTACGACGAGCTCCGGAGCAGCGTCGGCAACGGGCTGCTGACCAGCCAGGACGCCGAGTACCAGCGCCAACGCCGAATGGTGCAGCCGCTGTTCACCCGGCGCCGGGTGGACGGCTACGCGGACGCGCTCGCGCAGGAGGCGCAGTCGCTCGCCGAGCGGTGGCGGGCGGTGCCCGGCGGGGTGGTGGACGCGGCGGACGAGACGTCCCGGTTCGCGCTGCGGGCGGTCGCGCGCATCCTCTTCGGCGCCGACGTGGAGGAGGCGATAGCGGTGGTCCACCGCAGCTTCCCGGTGCTCGGCGAGTACGTGAAGGAGCGCGGCTACGCCCCGGTCCGCCTCCCGCGC
Source organism: Kitasatospora sp. NPDC058046 (assembly GCF_042885595.1). Taxonomy (NCBI): domain Bacteria; kingdom Bacillati; phylum Actinomycetota; class Actinomycetes; order Kitasatosporales; family Streptomycetaceae; genus Kitasatospora; species Kitasatospora sp. NPDC058046. The sequence continues at coordinate 49,976 of NZ_JBHVRS010000003.1, read as the reverse complement.
ACCTGGCCGACGCCGGCCAACCGGCGCGGTGCCGAGGCCCAGCGGGCGCTGTACGGGGTCTGCGACCGGATCATTGCCGAACGGGCCGCGCGGGGCGGCGGAGACGAGGGCGCGGACGACCTGCTCACCCTGCTCGGCCGGGCCCGCGACGACCACGGCGAGCGGCTGGACCCGGCCGAACTCCGGGACCAGGTCCTGGTGTTCCTTCTCGCCGGGCACGAGACCACGGCCACCGCGCTGGCCTTCGCGCTGCACCTGCTGGCCAAGCACCCCGAGCAGCGGCGGCTCGCCCGCGAGGAGGCGCGGACCGTCCTGGCCGGGCGCGCGCCGACGGCGGCGGACCTGGACGCGCTCCCGTACATCACCCGGGTGCTGAAGGAGGCGATGCGGCTCTATCCGTCGGCGGCCCTGGGCGGGCGGCGGGCGGTCGAGGAGACCGTCATCGACGGGTACGTGATCCCGGCGGGGGCACAGGTCGTCGTCGCGCCGCTGGTCACCCACCGGCACCCGGATCACTGGGAGGATCCGGAGCGCTTCGACCCGGACCGGTTCCTGCCGGAGGCGGAGCGGGCCCGGCACCGCTACGCCTGGTTCCCGTTCGGGGGCGGGCCGCGGGCCTGCATCGGGCAGCACTTCTCGATGCTGGAGGCGGTGCTGGCGCTGGGGGTGCTGCTGCGGGACTTCGAGGTGGAGGCGGTGGACCGGAGGGTGGCGCTCGCCCAGGGGATCACGCTGCGGGCGGCGAGCCCGATGCGGATCCGGGTGACGGCTGACAGCTGACGGCTGACGGCTGACGGGGTTCAGCGAACAGCGAACAACGAACAACAGACAGCGGACAGATGACAGATTTCAAACTCTGTTATCTGTCTGTTGTCATCTGTGCGCCGTCCGCTGGGCAGACGACCGGAGCATTCGAACACATCACCCGGGCCTCGCGGGCAGCTTTTCAGATCTTTGTCTGACCGATTCCGGCCCCTCGATAGCGTCCCACGCACCCCAGGCCGGAAGCGCACATGCGGTTGGCATATGCCTTCGTATGCAGTCCGCCCGGCCCGGGGAGCCCGGGCGCACCGCGTACCGCCTCCGGGCCCGACCGGTCGACCGGAGGTCCCATGGGCACCATCAACCACCTCAGCTTCGGCTGGCTGACCCCCGCCCTCTCGTACCTGATGGCCTGTGCCGGCGCGGCCCTCGGGCTGCGCTGCACGCTGCGCGGGCTGGCCGCGAGCGGCCCGGCCCGGCGGAACTGGCTGGTCACGGCCGCCGCCGCGATCGGCTCCGGGATCTGGACCATGCACTTCGTCGCCATGTTCGGCTTCACCGTCGACGGCACCGAGCTGCGCTACAACGTGCCGCTGACCGTCCTCAGCCTCGTGGTCGCGGTGCTGGTCACCGGTCTCGGCCTGACCGTGGTCTGCTACGGCCGGCACCGCGGCCTCTCCCTGCTGTCCGGCGGCGTCACCACCGGTCTCGGCGTCGCCGCGATGCACTACCTGGGCATGGCCGCCCTCCGGATGCACGGCGGGCTGCACTACGACGCCGGGACGGTCGTGCTGTCCGTGCTGGTCGCGGTCGGCGCCGCCACCGCCGCGCTCTGGGCCGCCGTCACCATCCGCAACGTGTACGCGGCCGCGGCCGCCGCGATGGCCATGGGCCTCGCCGTCAGCTGCATGCACTACACCGGAATGGCCGCCGTCCACGTCCGGTTGGAGCCGACCCGGACCGGCCTCGGTGGGGTCAGCCCGATGGAGTTCGTCTTCCCGCTCGCCGTCGGTCTCGGCTCGTTCCTCTTCCTCGCCTCGGCCTTCGTCGCGCTCTCGCCGACCGCCCAGGAGCGGGCCGGCTACCGGGAGGCCGGCGAGTTGGCCACCGAGGATCTGCCTGCCGGGCCCCCGTACCCCGAGTCCCCGTACCCCGAGCCCGCCCGGCAGGAGCTCGCCCCGGTCGAGGCCGGGCGGCGCGGCGGCGAGGGGCGCGACGGCGAACGGCACGGCCGCGCCGCCTGAGCCGCGCCCCCTCCAGCCCCCGCCCACCTGCCTCCGTCCTCCAGCCTCTCCCTGCCCGAAAGGCTCCTCACCCATGCGAGAAGACCGCGGTACCGCCCCCGGTGCCCGTCGGGGTGCCCATGCCGGGCCGCCCGCCCGTCCACCGCGGCCCGGCCCGTGGCTGCGCGGCCTGCGCCCCCGGACCGTCCGCGCCCGGATCATCGCCCTGCTGATGGTTCCGGTCGTCTCCGTCATCGCCCTGTGGGGGTTCGCCACCGTCACCACCGCCCAGGGCGTCTGGGGCCTGATGCGCCAGCGCGACGCCCAGCGCACGCTGCTCACGCCGGTCGCGGAGACGGTCGCCGGGCTGCAAGCCGAACGCACGGCCGTCGGTCAGCTGCTGGCCGCCCCGGTGGCCGCCCCCAGCGCCGTCCGGGAGAGCGCCCTGCGCGAGGCGGCGGCGGCCACCAACCGGGCGCTCACCCCGCTGTTCCCGGACCCCCGCCGCCCCGACCGGGGCTACAACCGTGCCGACGCCCAGGGCCTGGGCGGGGACGCGGCCGCCCGGCTGGACGCGCTCGGCGGCTCCCTCGCCGCCCTGCCCGTCCTGCGCGACCGGGTCCTGGCCAGGAGCGTCGGCTGGCCCGAGGCGTACGCCGCGTACGGCGAGGCGGTGGACCGGGCGCTCGCCGCCGCCGGTGCCGTCGCGCCGCTCCAGGACCGCCAGGTGGCCGCCGACGCGCGGGTGCTGCTGGAGCTGGCCCGGTCCCGGGAGCTGCTCGCCCGGGAGGACGCCCTGCTGCGTGCCGCCCAGCTGTCCGGCGGGCTCGGCGACGACCAGCTGCGGGAGTTCTCCGGCGCGGCCTTCGCCCGGCGCGAGTTCGAGCGGGGCGCCGCCGCCGAGCTGCGCCCCGCCGACCGGGCGGCGCTGCTCGCCGTCACCGGTGGCCAGGACCACCGCGAGCTGGCCGGGTACGAGGACAGGGTGCGGACGGCCGCCGACGGCCGGACGGCGGTCGCGGCGGTGCCGGCCGACCGGTGGGCGATGGTCGCGGGCAATGTGGCCGGCGGCCTGCGGACCGTCGAGGACCAGGCCGGACGGCTCGCCGCCGAGCGCCAGGACCCGTACGCCCTGGGCCTGTTCACCCCGGCGGGGATGGCAGTGCTGCTCGGACTGGTCGGCGTGGTGGCCTCGTTGGTGATCTCGGTGCAGATCGGGCGCGGGCTGGTCACCGATCTGATCGGCCTGCGCAACTCGGCACTTGAGCTGGCCGGGCGCAAACTCCCGGCGACCATGCGGAAGTTGCGTGCGGGGGAGGAGGTGGACATCGAGGCCGAGGCGCCCCGGCCGGTGGGGCGGGGCGACGAGATCGGCCAGGTGCAGCGGGCGCTGGGCACTGTCCAGCGGGCGGCCGTCACGGCGGCGGTCGAGCGGGCCGAGGTGCTCTCCGGGGTCTCCGGTGTGTTCGTCAACCTCGCGCGCCGCAGCCAGGTCCTGGTGCACCGCCAACTCACCCTGCTGGACGCGATGGAGCGCCGCACCGACGACCCGTCCGAGCTGGCCGACCTGTTCCGCTTGGACCACCTCACCACCCGGATGCGCCGCCACGCCGAGGGCCTGATCATCCTCTCCGGGGCCGCTCCCGGTCGGGGCTGGCGCCGGCCCGTCCCGCTGGTGGACGTGGTGCGCGCGGCCGTCTCGGAGGTCGAGGAGTACGCCCGGGTCGAGGTCCACCCGCTGCCACGGGCCGCGGTGGTCGGCCACGCCGTCGCCGACCTCACCCACCTGGTGGCCGAACTCGTCGAGAACGCCACCGGGTTCTCCCCGCCGCACACCCGGGTGCACATCCGGGGCGAACGGGTCGGCAACGGCTTCGCGTTGGAGATCGAGGACCGCGGCCTCGGCATGGGGCCGGAGGTGCTGGCCTCGGCCAACCGTCGGATCGCCGCCGCCGAGCAGAGCGACCTCTTCGACAGCGACCGGCTCGGCCTGTTCGTGGTCAGCCGGCTCGCTCGGCGGCAGGATGTCAAGGTCTCGCTGGTGACCTCCGCGTACGGCGGCACCACGGCGGTGGTCCTGCTGCCGACCACGCTGCTGGCCGACGAGACGGCCGACGATACGGCCGAAGTGGAGGCGGAGGTGGGGGCGGAGGAGGCGCGGTACGGCTTCGAGCCGGTGCCGCCCCTGCCGCGCGCGGCGGCGCCGGGCGGCGTGGCGGTCGGGGTGGGGCCGACGGAGCCGGTGTTCGCCGAGCGGGCACAGCACGGCGGCCCGGAGCGGGAGTTCACGCCGGTGCACGGTCACGCGGGGGAGCCGACGGGCGGTCCCAGCGGTGTCCCGAGCGGCGCCCTGAGCGGTGACCCGGGGCGCCGGGAGCATTCGCAGGGCGGGGCAAGTGACGGGCTTCCGGCGGCGGGTGGGCCGCCGCCGGAGGGTGGGGCGCTGCTGCCGTTCGGTGCCCGGGGCAGTGACCCCGGGCCGGTGCGCCGTACCCCCTACCGGGCCTCCGGTGCCCGGGTGGCCGGTCCGGCTGCGGACGGGGGCGCGGGTGCGGCCGCCCGTCCGCAGTCCGGGCCGCCGCAGCCGTACGGCGCGGAGCCGTACCGTACGGAACGCCGTTCGGAGCCGGTGCCCGGACCTGGCTTGCGCGGTCCCCGTCCAGATGGTCAACAACCGGACGGTCCCCAAGTCGACTCGGGCCCCGAGGAGTTGCCACGCCGGACCCGCCAGGCGAGCCTCGCACCGCAGCTGCGCGAGGGCCCGGCCCGTCCGACCGCGCACAGTCGTCGTACGGCCGCCGCCACTGCAGCCGTGGCCTCGGCCGGCCCCGGGTCCGGCGACGGCTTCGGCGCCGCGGGCCGCAGCCCTGAGGAGGCGCGGGCGGCGATGTCGGCCTTCCAGAACGGATGGGCGCGCGGTCTGCACCCGGAGGTTCGGCGGGACGGGCAGCCCGCCGACGCTCCGCGGCCGCCGCGGGCGCGCCACCCCCAACCCCCGTCCCGACCCGAAGGAGAGCGTCCGTGATCGCCACCACCCACCGCGCGGGGGAGCTGAACTGGCTCCTCGACGAGCTGGTCCAGCGCGCCCCCGAGCTCCGCTTCGCCGTGATGCTCTCCGCCGACGGACTGGCCATGGGCACCTCGGCCGGTCTGGCGCGGGAGGACGGGGAGCATCTGGCGGCCGTCGCCTCCGGCTTCCACAGCCTGGCCAAGGGCGCCGGCCGGCACTTCGGCGCCGGCGAAGTCCGCCAGACCATGGTCGAGTTGGAGGGCGGCTACCTGCTGGTCGCGGCGGCCGGGGAGGGCACCTGCCTCGCCGTGTTCACCACGGCCCGGGCCGACCTCGGCCTGGTCGCCTACGAGATGGCCAGGCTGGTCCGCCGGGTCGGGGAGCACCTGAGCGCCCCGCCGCGGACGGTGGGCGGCCGGTGAGTCCGGTGCCCCACCCGTACCGGGGGCGACATCCCGAGCACCCGAGGGCCGAACCCGACGGTCACCCCCGCAATCCGCTCGCGGCCGCCCACCGGGCCCGCTGGTACGACGACGACGCCGGGCCGCTGGTCCGCCCGTACGCGATGACCAGGGGGCGCACCGGGGCCGGGGAGCAGCGCTTCGACCTGATCGCCGTGGTGGTCGCCGAACTCCCCGACCCGGCGCTCGTACCGGACGCGCCCGAGCCGCCGGTCGGCCCGGAACAGGCGCGCATCCTCGCGCTGTGCCGGGGCACCCCGCTGTCCGTGGCCGAGCTGGCCGCCGAGCTCGACCTGCCGGTGGGCGTCGTGCGGGTGCTGCTCGGCGACCTGCTGGCGGCCGGGCTCATCCGGGTCCGCCGTCCCGTCCCGCCCGCCCTGCTCCCCGACGAGCGCATCCTCCAGGAGGTCATCCGTGGACTCCGTGCACTCTGACCACCCGTCCGACCTGCCTGATCCGTCGGTATCGTCCGACCCGTCCGACCCGTCCGACCCGTCCGATCCGTACGGCCGGTCCGGTCCGTACGGCGGGTCGGACCCGTTCGACGCCGATGATCCCGACGACGCCGTGCTGGCGCTCAAGATCCTGGTGGCGGGCGGCTTCGGGGTCGGCAAGACGACGCTGGTCGGCGCGGTCAGCGAGATCCGGCCGCTGCGCACCGAGGAGCGGCTGACCGAGGCCGGGCGGGAGGTGGACGACCTCGACGGCGTGGAGCGCAAGTCGACGACCACGGTGGCGATGGACTTCGGTCGGATCACCATCCGCGAGGGGCTGGCGGTCTACCTGTTCGGCACCCCGGGGCAGGACCGGTTCTGGTTCCTCTGGGACGAGCTGGCCCAGGGGGCGCTCGGTGCGGTGGTGCTCGCCGACACCCGCCGGCTGACCGACTGCTTCCCGGCCGTCGACTTCTTCGAGCACCGGGGCATCCCCTTCGTGGTCGCGGTGAACCGTTTCGCCGGGACACGGGAGTTCAGGCCGGAGGAGGTCGCCCGCGCGCTGGACCTGGACGCGGGTACGCCGGTGCTGTTGTGCGATGCGCGCCACCGGGCCTCGGGCAAGGAGGTGCTGATCAACCTGGTCGAGCACGCGGGCCGGGTGCACGCCGCCCGGCTGCTCGCGGACGTCTCTCCGGTGGGCTGAGGCGGCGGCGGGAGGTGTCGGCGGGCGGACGGCGTGCGTATGACAGCTGACAACTCACAACTAACAGATGACAGCTGACAGATTTCGAAATCTGTCAGCTGTCATCTGTCACCCGTCGTCTCTCAGCGGTTCCGGGTCCGGCGGTTCAGCTGTGCCACTGGAACACGATCCGGGTCCAGCTCGACCCGGGGCAGTTGCCCCAGACCGCCCAGGCCTGCGGCCGCGCGCCGATCCACAGGCCGGTGCTCGACGAGCCGTCGGCACAGTAGGTGATGGTGCGCAGTCGTCCGGAGTAGACGTTGCAGGTCCCCTCCCAGCGCCAGCCGTAGTCGGCGGTGATGACGCAGCGGTAGGTCGCGGTCTCGACGGTGTTCCAGTCCGTGTCGGTCTCGGGGGTGAGGGCCTGGGTCCGGACCGTCGCCGCGGCGGCCGGCAGGGCGGTGGTCCCGAGCGCGCCGAGGGCGGCCGTGGCGGCCAGCCCGAACGTGGCGATCTTCCTGGCGATGCAACCTCGCACGGTGGTTCTCCTTGCTCAGGGGTTCTCGTCGGGCGGAGCCGTCCCCGGTCGCCGGGGTGTCCGCGCGGAGGTGAAGTCCCGCTTCCTGTGCGGTTGGTGACATGGTGCACACGAATGACTGCGCACAGTGAGACGACGAACTATGATGTGACCTGTGTCACAAGTCATTCGGTCGGCTCAAGACCCCTGTGGCCAGGGCGGACCGGGTGCTCGGGGTGCCGATTTCCGGGGAGAGCGGCATGGTGGATTGCAGCGGTCGAAATGCGGGCGGCGGACGGGAAGAGGGCTTCGGTCCGAGTGGGAGTAGCGGTCAATCGGCCGAATTCAACCGAGTGTTCACGGATCTCCTGCCCAGACTCCAGCAGGCGGCGGCCTCCCTCGCCGGCGGTCCGGTCGGCGCCGGGGACGTCGTCCACGAGGCGTACCTGCGGATCGCCCGCCGGCCGGAGCGCTTCCTCGGTCATCCGCAGCCGTACGCCTACGCGTTCACCACGATGGTGAACATCCTGCGCGACCAGTGGCGCCGGGAGCGCCGGCGGGTGTCGATGCCCGAGGTGCCGGAGGTGGGCGACGCCGTCGAGCGGGACCGGGGGGAGTTCGACCCCCGGTCCGGCGGGATGGCCGAGTTGCAGGCGCGCTGGGAGGTGGTCCGCCTGCTGGGCTTCCTGACCGTCAAGCAGGCCCGCGCGGTGGCGCTGGTGGACCTCGACGGCTACAGCGTCGACGAGGCCGCCGAGCTGCTCGGGCTGCACCGCAGCACGCTGGCCGTCACCCGGCGCCGCGCCCACGGCCGACTGCGCGCCGTCCTCCAGCGGGAACGCGAACGCGAGCGGGAGGCGGGGGGCGAACGGGAGCAGGAGCGGGGGTGCGAACAGGAGCGCGAGCGGGAGCACGAGCGGAGCTGAGGGTGTGGCGGTGCGCGGGGCGGCGGGCGTACGAGCGCCGCCCCGACGCACCGAGCTGACGGCAAGTCAACTGATGCGCCGCCCCGGCCCGTACCCTGCGAATCGTGATCATCCACCAGCACGGCCGCCTGCGCGCACTGGCCGAGGACGGCCGCTGGCCCGAGCTGCTCGCCGCCTACCGGCAGGGCCGCGCGGCCGCCGTGGCGGAGGCGGGCGAGGAGGCCGCGGCCGTGCTGACCGCGCCGCTCGGCCACCTGATCGCCTACGCGGCGCCGCCCGAGCTGGCCGTCCGCCTGTTCGACCGGGACGGCGGCGCGGGGACGGCCGCCGGAGTGGCCGACCACGACGCCGGCCCGCTTTGGGAGGTGCTGGCGACCCGGCACTCCTGGCTGCGGCTGGCCCCGCTGCTCGGTCCGGTCCCGGTGCGACGACTGGTCGCGCACACCCGGGCGCTGCTCGGCGAGGACCTCTCGTACGGGGCCGAGTCCGACCCGGAGGGCGTGCCGCTGCGCCTGGAGCCGTGGGAGGCGGCGGGCTGGGACGAGGCGGCCCGGGTACGCGAGTACCTGCCCGGCGGGGGCGCGCGCAGTGCGCTGCTGACCCTGCCGGCCAGCCGGGAGGGCCTGGGCGAGGTGGAGCTGCCGCCGGTGGCGCGGTCGGCCGGACGGCCGGACGGGCCGCCGGTCACCCGGGCCCTGGAGGGGCTGGGCGCGCTCGCGCCGTGGGCGGAGACGGCCTGCGTGCGCGGTCAGGCCCCGGCGGCGGCCGCCCTGCTGGCCCGCGACCGGCGGGTGGTCGGCGGGTACCTGCCGTTCGCGCTCGTCTACCCGGCGCTGGTGCGGTCCGCCGCCCTGGAGCGGGCGCAGGGCTGCGCGCACGGGAGGCTGGGGGTGTGGCGGGCACTGGCCGCGATGGCCGGGGCGGACGGCCTGGACGGTTCGGACGGTCCGGATGGGGCGGGCGCTGCGGGCGGGGTGGACCGGGGCGAGGTGAACGCGCTGGTGGACCGGATGCGCTGTTTCACCTGGCAGGAGCCGTCGGCCGGGCTGCACCATCTGCACGTCGTGCTGGAGGACCCGGCCGGCGGGGTGTCCTGGGTGGTCAGCGGCTCGCAGGACCTGTGACGAGCAGGCCGGGGACCTGTCCGGGCCCGACCGGGAACGTCGGCCGGACGGGAAAACGAGGACCCCCGGTCCGGCGCCGTTTCCGGGGGTTGGTGGGGGCGCCGGACCGGGGGAGTGCGGGGGTCGCTTCCGGGGTCAGACCCCGGCGGTGGCCGCGCCCTGGGTGGCGGTGCCCCGGGTGGGGACAGCCTCGGGGGCGGTCTCGGGAGCGGCCTCGGGGGCGTCGGCCGTGGAGCCGTCCGACGCGGCGGCGGGACCGGAGGCCGCACCGTGGGAGTCGACCAGTGTCAGCTCGTCGAACGGCAGCTCACCGGCCAGCACCCGCCGGGCGCGCTCGGCGTCGATCTCGCCGGTCCAGTGCCCGATCAGCACGGTCGCGACGGCGTTGCCCGCGAAGTTGGTGAGCGCGCGGGCCTCCGACATGAAGCGGTCGATGCCGACGATCAGGCCGACCCCGTCCACCAGCGCGGGCTTGTGCGACTGGAGCCCGCCCGCGAGGGTGGCCAGGCCGGCGCCGGTGACCCCGGCCGCGCCCTTGCTCGCGATCACCATGAAGACCAGCAGCGAGAGCTGTTCGCCGAGCGACATCGGCTTGTCCATCGCCTCGGAGATGAAGATCGACGACATGGTCAGGTAGATGGCGGTGCCGTCGAGGTTGAAGCTGTAGCCGGTCGGCACGGTGATGCCGACGACCGGGCGGCTGACGCCCAGGTGCTCCATCTTGGCGATCAGGCGGGGCAGCGCGCTCTCGGAGGAGGAGGTGGAGAGGATCAGCAGGAACTCGCGGCCGAGGTACTTCAGCAGCGCGAACACGTTGACCCCGGCGACCAGGCGCAGCAGCGTGCCCAGCACCACGACGACGAAGAGCACGCAGGTGACGTAGAAGCCGATCATGATGACGGCCAGGCTCTTCAGCGCGGCGGTGCCGGTGGCGCCGACCACGGCGGCCATCGCACCGAAGGCGCCGACCGGCGCGACCCACATGATCATCGACATGACCCGGAAGACCAGCCGCTGCACGTGCTCGATCCCGCGCAGCACCGGCGCGCCGGCCGGGCCCATCGCCTGGAGGGCGAAGCCGGTGAGCAGGGCGACCAGCAGGGTCTGGAGCACCTTGCCCTGGGTCAGGGCGGAGAACAGCGTCTCGGGGATCATCCCGAGCAGGAAGTCGGCGGTCGACTGGGCGCCGCCGGCGGCCGCCTGGGCGTGGCCGGACTTGGCGAGCGCGGCGGTCAGGTGCAGGCCGCCGCCGGGCTCCAGCAGGTTGCCGACGACCATGCCGATGGCCAGCGCGACGGTCGACATGGCGAGGAAGTAGCCGAGGGCGAGGCCGCCGACCTTGCCGACCTTCGCGGCCTTGGTCACCGAGCCGATGCCCAGGACGATGGTGCAGAAGATCACGGGGCTGATCATCATCTTGATCAGGTTGACGAAGCCCGTGCCGATCGGCTTCAGCTCCACGGCGAAACCGGGGGCGGCCAGGCCGACCACCACACCCGCGACCACCGCGGCGATCACGGCGATGTAGAGGTAGTGGGTCCGGTCCTTGCGTCTGGGTCCCGCCGCCGCGGCGGCTCCAGTGATCGACATCTGCGGCTCCCTTGCCGTGCAGTCCTGGTGGCCCCGGGGGGATGGGCCGCTCTGACTATGGGCTCCGAGGTGACGGAGGTCACGTTTGCGTTCATAGAGTTCATGAACGGCACGGGCGGCCCGGATGTCCGACCCGGCTGTCCGGCCCGGAGGCCTGGCCCGCGAACGGTGCGGGCCGGACGGCCCTCGGGGGCGCCCGGGGGCGTGGTGCACACTGGCAGGCATGTCCGAGCGCACCGCCCCCACCGCCCCGCGCCGCCGTTCGCACCGGCCGACGGGCCGCGGTCCCCGGCGGCTGGTCCGCAGCCTGGCCGGACAGCTGTTCGTCGTCCAGGTGGTGATCGTCGCCGCCGTGGTCGCCGGTGGCGCGGTGCTCGCGTACCTCTTCACCGCCGACCGCGCCGAGGACGCCGCCCGTCGCCAGGTCACCGCGGTCGCGCACGCCGTCGCCGACTCGCCGTCCGTCCGGGCCGCCGTCGGCGCCCCCGACCCGACCGCGGCGCTCCAGCCGTACGTCGAGCAGGTGCGGGCCGACACCGGGGTCTCCTTCATCACCGTCATGGACACCGACGGCGTGCGCTGGACCCACCCGCTGCCCGAGCAGATCGGCCGGACCTACCTGGGGCACATCGACTGGGCGCTCGCCGGGCAGACCCGCAGCGAGACGTACACCGGCACGCTCGGCCCGTCCGTGCGGGTGGTCGCCCCGGTGTGGGACGAGCGGCACCGGGTGGTCGCGCTGGTCAGCGCGGGCCTCACGGTGGAGTCGATCTCCGCGCAGCTGAGCGGTCCGCTGCTCGCCCTGGTGGGGGTGGCGGTCGCCGCGCTCGCGGTCGGCGGCGTCGGCACCTACCTCGCCAACTCCCGGCTGCGGCGGCACACCCACGGGATGGGGCCGGACCAGCTGAGCCACCTCTACGAGTACCACCAGGCGACCCTGCACGCGGTGCGCGAGGGACTGGTCCTGCTGGACCGCTCGCACCGGGTGGTGCTCTGCAACGACGCCGCCCGTGAACTGCTCGGTCTGACCGGCGACCTGGACGGTCGACCGGTGGTGGAACTGGGCCTGCCGGAGGCGCTGGTGGCGGCCGTGCTGGGGGAGGAGCCCGTCCGGGACGAGGTGCACCTGACCGCCGAGCGCGTCGTGGTGCTGAACACCTCCACCATCGGCACCGGCCCCGGCCTCGGTCGGGTGGTGACCCTCCGGGACCACACCGAACTCCAGGCGCTCAGCGGGGAGTTGGACTCGGTGCGGTGCTTCACCGAGGCGCTCGGCGCGCAGGCTCACGAAGCCGCCAACCGGTTGCACGCGGTGGTCTCGCTGATCGAACTCGGCCGCCACGAACAGGCGGTGGAGTTCGCCACCGCCGAACTCGAACTCGCCCAACAGCTCACCGACCGGGTGGTCGCGGCGGTGGGCGAGCCGGTGCTGGCCGCGCTGCTGCTCGGCAAGGCCGCCCAAGCCGCCGAACGGGGCGTGGAGTTGACGCTCACCGAGGACAGCAGGATCGACGACGGGGTGCTGCCGCCTGACCTCTCCGCACGGGACCTGATCACCGTCCTCGGCAACCTGATCGACAACGCCGTGGACGCCGCCATCGCCGGCGCGGCCGAGAGCCCCGTCCCGCCGGAGGTCACCGTCACGGCGCGGATCGCCGGCGGTCGGGACTGCGGCGGTCGGGACTGCACCGGCGGCGACGGCGAAGGTCGCGACGGCGGCGACGGCGGCGATGGCGGGGATGGCGGTGACGGCGCCGGGGTGCCCGGCGACTGCCTGCTGCTGCGGGTCGCCGACACCGGCGCGGGGATCGACCCGGGCGCGGTCGAGGACGTCTTCCGGCGAGGCTGGAGCACCAAGCAGGACGGGCACGGGCACGGGCTCGGGCTGGCGCTGGTCGCCCAGACCGCCCGGCGCAACGGCGGCACCGTCGAGGTCGGACGGGAGCGCGGCGCGGTGCTCACGGTGCGGCTGCCGCTGGCCGGACGGCCGGGCGGGCCGGGAGGGCCCGGTGGCGAGCCGGGGGAGCCCGCCGACCGGCCCGGTGGGTCGAGCGGTCGGGAGCGGGAAGGGGCCCTGGCGTGAACGGCACCGCCCACACAGCCGCCGCCGGGGCGGGGATCTCCGTCCTGGTGGTCGAGGACGACCCGGTGGCCGCCGCCGCGCACACCCTCTACGTCCGGCGGGAGCCCGGCTTCCACGCCGCCGGGACGGTCCACAGCTGCGCCGACGCGCTGCGCTTCCTGGACCGGGCCCGCGCCGCCGGGACGCCCGTCGACCTCACCCTGCTCGACCTCTACCTGCCGGACGGCCACGGGCTCCAGCTCTGCCGTACGCTGCGCGCGGCCGGCCACAGCACCGATGTCATCGCGGTGACCTCGGCCCGTGACCTCGCGATGGTCCGGCAGGCGGTCTCCGCGGGCGTCGTGCAGTACCTGCTGAAGCCGTTCAGCGCGGCCGCCCTGCACGACCGGCTGGAGCGCTACGCCCGCTACCGCGACAGCCTCGGGCGCAGCGGGGAGGCGACCGGGCAGGAGGAGGTCGACCAGGCGTTCGCCCTGCTCCGTACGCCGGAGCGCAGCACCCTGCCCAAGGGGCTGAGCGCGCCCACCCTGGACACCGTCGCCTCGGTCCTGCGCGAGGCGGCCACCGGGTTGTCGGCGGCGGCCGCGGGCGCGGCGGCCGGGGTCTCCCGGATCACCGCGCGGCGCTACCTGGAGCACCTGGTGGAGACCGGGTGCGCGGTGCGGGAGCCGCAGTACGGGAGCGTCGGGCGGCCGGAGCTCTGCTACCGGTGGCGGCACCGGGCCTGAGGGGCCGGCCTAAGGCACCGGGCCTGAGGGGGCCTGAGGAGCCGGGTCTGAGACACCGGGCCTGCGGGGCGGGGCCCGACCGTCGGGTTCGGCCGGTGCGGGCCGGGCCGTGACCTTTCCGCGCGGCGCTCGTTGGAGGAACCGGGGGAGGTTCACTCACTCGGGTGGTTCTGGGACCCCGAGGGCATTCAGCCAGGTCAAGGGCAGTAAAGTTAGGCTTACCTAACTTCCCCTGGGGGTTTCTCGTGTCGCTCGCTGCCGTACCCGTCCAGGCCGCCTCCGGAGCCCCGGCCGCCGGTGAAGCCATCCTGCGCCGTCAGCGCGTCCGCGAGTCCGCAGCCAGAACCTACGCCCGCTCCTTCCCGATCGTCCCGGTCCGCGCCCACGGCATGACCGTCGAGGGCGCCGACGGGCGGCGCTACCTGGACTGCCTCTCCGGCGCCGGCACGCTCGCCCTCGGCCACAACCACCCGGTGGTGCTGGAGGCGATCCGCCGCACCCTCGACAGCGGCGCCCCGCTGCACCTGCTCGACCTCGCCACCGCCGAGAAGGACGACTTCACCAGCGCGCTCTTCGAGAGCCTGCCCGCGGAGTTCGCCGCCCGCGCCCGGGTGCACTTCTGCGGACCGGCCGGGACGGACGCCGTCGAGGCCGCGCTCAAGCTGATGCAGACCGCCACCGGCCGCTCCGGCGCGCTCGCCTTCACCGGCGCCTACCACGGCATGACCGCCGGCGCCCTCGCGCTCACCGGCAACGTCGCGGTCAAGGAGCCGCTGCCGAGCGGCGGCGAGGTCGCCCGGCTGCCCTACCCGTACGGCTACCGCTGCCCGTTCGGGGTCGGCGGCGAGGCGGGCGCGGACCTCGCCGCGACCTACGTGGAGCGGCTGCTGGACGACCCCTCGGGCGGTGTGGTCGCGCCCGCCGCGATGATCCTGGAAGCCGTCCAGGGCGAGGGCGGGGTCGTCCCCGCGCCCGACGGCTGGCTGCGCGCGATGCGCCGGATCACCGCCGAGCGCGGCATCCCGCTGATCGTCGACGAGGTGCAGACCGGAGTCGGCCGCACCGGCGCGATGTGGGCGATCGAGCACAGCGGCATCGTCCCGGACGCGATGGTCCTCTCCAAGGCCATCGGCGGCAGCCTGCCGCTCGCCGTCGTCGTCTACCGCGAGGACTACGACGGCTGGCGGCCCGGCGCCCACACCGGCACCTTCCGCGGCAACACCCTCGCCATGGCCGCCGGGGCCGCGACGCTGCGCCACGTCGCGGCGAACGGGCTGGTCGAGCGGGCCGCCGTCGTCGGCGAGCGGATGGCGGCCCGGCTGCGCGAACTCACGGCCGAACTGCCGGTGATCGGCGACGTGCGCGGCCGGGGGCTGATGCTCGGGGTCGAACTGGTCGACCCGGCGGCCGAGCCCGACGCGTGCGGCGCCCGGCCGGCCGACCCGGCGCTCGCGGTGCGGGTCCGGGAGGCGTGCCTGGCGCGGGGGCTGATCGTCGAGCTCGGCGGGCGCCACGACGCGGTGCTGCGACTGCTCCCGCCGCTCACCATCACCGACGAGCAGGTGGCGGCGGTGCTGGAGCGGCTGGCGGAGGCGATCGCGGCGGCGTCCACGGGCGGGCCGACGGGTGGTTCGGCGAGTGGTTCGGCGGGCGCGCCGACGGTGCGGGGCAACCGGTGAGCGGGCCCGGATCCGGCCCCGTCGGGCTCCCCCGGGACGGCGCCGCCACCGACGCCCTGGCGGGCGGCGCGGCCGGTCCTGGCGCGCTCGGACCGCTGCTGGCCACCGTCCTCGACTCCCTGGAGACGGGCGCCGCCATGCGCTCCGGACCGGTGCCGGCGGGCAGCCCGGCCGAGATCGCCGCACTCGTCGACGAGGCCCTGGCCACCGACGACGGACCAGGCGCGCTCGCCCGGCTCACCCAACTGCTCGCCTACGGCGCCGCCGACCCCGCGGACCCGGCCTGCGCCGCGCACCTGCACTGCCCGCCGCTGGCCGTCGCCGCCGCGGCGGACCTCGCGGTCAGCGCCCTCAACCCCTCCCAGGACTCCTGGGACCAGGCCCCCGCCGCCACCGCCCTGGAGAGCACGCTGCTCGCCGAGATCGCCGGGCTCGTCGGCTACGACCCGCAGCGCGCCGCCGGCGTCCTCACCTCCGGCGGCACCGAGTCCAACCTCATGGGGCTCATGCTGGCGCGCGACCAGAAGCTCGACGGCATCGTGGAGCTCGACGGCATCCCGGCCGGCGTCCGGCCCTGCATCCTCGCCTCCGAGGCCGCGCACTTCTCCGTCCAGCGCGCCGCCGCCCTGCTCGGCCTCGGCGAGCGGGCCGTCATCCCCGTCGCGGTCGACCGCGGGCTGCGGATGCGGGAGGACGAACTGGAACGGGCGATGGCCGAGGCCAGCTGGGCCGGACGGACCCCGATCGCCGTGGTCGCCACCGCGGGCACCACCGACACCGGAGCCGTCGACCCGCTCTCCGCCGCCGCCGACCTCGCCGGACGCTACGGCGCCTGGCTGCACGTGGACGCCGCGTACGGCGGCGGGGCGCTGCTCTCCGACCGGCTCGCCCCGCTGCTCGACGGCATCGCCCGCGCCGACTCGGTCTCCCTCGACTGGCACAAGCTCGGCTGGCAGCCGGCCGCGGCCGGGGTCTTCCTGGTGCGCCGCGCCGAGACCTACGTCTCGCTCGCCCGCCGCGCCGAGTACCTCAACCCGGTCGACGACGAGCAGGCCGGCTACCCCAGCCTGCTCGGCCGCTCGCTGCGCACCACCCGCCGGGCCGACGCCTTCAAGCTCGCCGTCACCCTGCGCACCCTCGGCCGGGACGGACTCGGCCGGCTGGTCGACTCCTGCCACGACCTGGCGCTTGCCGCAGCCGACGCCGTGCGCGCGGACCCGGCGCTCGAGCTCTACGCCGAGCCGGTGCTGACCGCCGTCCTCTTCCGCTACCGGCCCCCCGGTGTGACGGACGAGGCCGCGCTGGACGAGGTGAACGGCCGGCTGCGGCGCCTGCTGCTGCGCACGGGCCGGGCGGTGGTCGGCCGCACCGAACTCCCGGGCGACGGTCCGGGCCGGGTCCGGTTGAAGCTCACGCTGCTGAACCCCCACACCACGGTGGGGGAGGTCGGCGCGCTGGTGCGGGAGGTGGTGGGCGCCGGCCGCAAGGTCGCGGGCGAGCGGGCCGGGTAGGGCCGACGGGGGTTTCGTGGGGGCTCCGGGCGGGCCCGGCGTCAGCCGGCGAGGAGGATCGACCGGGTGAGCTCCCAGGTCTCGGGGTCGGCGGCGACCAGGAGGCCGTCCTCGCAGCCGGGGGCCTCCGGGCGGTACGGGGTGCCGTCCGGGCGGGCGGAGACGCCGCCGGCCTCGGTGACCAGGAGGGAGCCCGGGGCGTGGTCCCAGGGGAGGGTGCGCCAGTAGAGGAGGAAGTCGAAGCGGCCGTCGACGACGTCCGGGTACTCGATCCCGGCGGCGTGCCGACCGGGGGAGATCTCGCCGAAGGCCGCGATGTTGTCCTGGAGCCGGCGGCGGTGCGCGGCGTCGAGGTAGCGGCTCTTCACCGAGCCGCGCAGCTTCGCGACGTCCTTCGGTGCCGGGGGTCGGGTCAGGCGCACGCCGTCGCGCCAGGCGCCGGAGCCCAGCTCGGCGCAGTAGGCGGTGGCGGTGGCGGGCTGCCAGATCCAGGAGGCGACGGTCCGGCCGGAGCGGACCAGGGAGCACATCACGGCGTACTCGGGTCTGCCGGCGACGAAGTTGGCGGTGCCGTCCACCGGGTCGACCAGCCAGGCCGCCGGCTCGTCGTGGAGGGCCAGGGCGAGCGACGGGTCGGCGGAGACCGCCTCCTCGCCGACCACGGGGACGGGCAGCAGCTCGTGCAGTCGACGGGCGATGATCGCCTCGGCCTCGCGGTCGGCGACCGTGACGATCTCGCCGGGGGCCTTCTCCATCACCTCACCGGCGGCCAGCGCCCGGAAGCGCGGCTCCACCACCTCGGCCGACGCCTCGGCGAGTATCTCCGCCACCTTGTCCATCAGCACGTTCGCGCTCCCTTCGCTGCCTACCACTCTCCCACGAGCGGAGGAAGGGGGCGGCGGCGGTCCGGGGCGGTGGAACGGCTGACGGCCTACGGTTGATGGCTGACAGATAACAGATAACAGATAACAGCTGACAGATTTCGAAATCTGTCGGCTGTTCGCCCCCGGCCGTCGACGGCCACTTCGGCGCGTCCACGCCCGCGGCCTTCGGGCCACTTCGACCGGCGGGACCGGTGAGCCGACCGGTGGAGTTGGGCATGGTCATCGGGTGCGGTGATGCGTTGTAAGGTGAGCCTCACCTTAATCGATCATGCGGAATCGATCTCGGGAGTGCCCATGGTTCCCGGAACACCCCTGCCCGTAGCACCCTGCGCGTCCTCCGCGCTGGTCGCCGACTACCGGCGGCTGCGGGGGCTCTGCCCGGTGCTGGAGCTGCGCCTGCTCGACGCCGCCGAGCCCGCCCCGGGCGCCGCCGACGGCTGGCACTCCGGAGCCGAACTCGCCACTGACGAACGGGCGCTGGCCGCCGTCCTGGCGGGTGCGGAGGCCCGCATCGCCGACGAGCACGGCCGCGCCCCGCGACCGCACGTCACCGCCTCCCGGCTGCTCCACCACTACGTCTGGTCGGCCTGCCTGCTGATCGCCGGCCCCTGGCACCTCGCCCGCCGGGTCCCGATCGTCGACCCGGCCGACCTCTGGCTGCACGCCCCCACCGGCGCGCTCGCCCTGCGCCCGCGCGGGTACGTCACCCTCCCCGGCGACGACGAACTGCGCGCCGAGCTGCGGGCCGCCGTGGTCGCGCACCTCGGACCGGTGCTCGCCGCGTTCGCCGGTCCCACCCGGCGCCGCGACCGGGCGCTCTGGGGCATGGTGACGGACGATCTGGCCTCCGCCCTCTGGTACCTGGGGCGGATGCTCGGCGAGGAGGGTGCCGTCGCCGCCGCAGGGGAGGGCGCCGCCGTCGCGGTCGCCGAGGAGGACGCCGCCGTCGCCGCCGCCGAGGCCGTCCTGCCCGGCGGCACCCTGCCGCTCCCCGGCGGCGCCGACTTCCGCCGCCTGCACACCCCCGACGGGCGCGCCCACCACACCCGCACCCGGCTCGCCTGCTGCCTCTACTACGCGGTCGGGCCCGCGGCCACCGCCTGTCTGACCTGCCCGCGGACCTCCGACGAGGAGCGACTGCAGCGGCTCTGACGGTCCGTCCACAGCCGGGCCGCACAGCCTGGTTCGCTGTCAGTGGCATCGGCTATGGTCGCCGACATGATCGATTCCACCACGCGGGTCCGGATCGCCCGCCCCTCGCGCGACATCGCGGCGGCCGAGCGCTTCTACGTCGACGCCCTCGGCCTCGCCGTGCAGTGGCGCAGCACCGAGCGGGTGTCCGGCGAGCACGACCTGCTGATGGTCGGCCCGCCCGGCGGCAGTTGGCACTTCGAGCTGACGCACGACCCGGAGCGGCCGCTGGAGCCCACCCCGACGGTGGACGACCTGTTCGTCGTCTACCTCGGCGCCCCGGTGGACGAGGCACTGGTCGCCCGGCTGGAGGAGGCCGGCGGCACCCGGGTCGCGTCCCACAACCCGTACTGGGACGAGCACGGCGTGACGATAGCCGACCCGGACGGCTACCGGCTGGTGCTCTGCTCCCGCACCTGGGGGGCCTGAGCCCCCGGCTCCCGGGGCGCCCGGCCGGCCGTACCCGTTCCGATCCCCTCGCGCTCCGCGGGGCCGGGCGCACGTCCTCCGGCCCCGCCGGGCAGCACCGCCACGCCCCGGTCCAGGTCCACGCCGAAGTGCGGCGGCGCCCCGGCCTGTTCGTCGTCCCGGAGCACGAGCTGCTCCCGCTTCTGCTCGACCTGCACCTGCTTGCCCGGGCTGAACAGCGCGTGCAGCTCCTCCAGCCCGCCGGCACCTGCTCCCACCCCGGGCCCGCGCCGCCGCGGCCGCGACGAGGACTCGTCCTGGACCTGCCACACCGCCAGCAGCACCAGCCCCAGCACCGCCGCGACCGTCGCCGCCACACCCACGATCCACCCCATGCCCGCTCAACGCGCGCACGGGGCAACGGCGTTCCCCCGGGCGCACACGTGGGCGCGCCGCGGATTCGACGCGGGTTCGACGCGGCCGCACTGTGGCGCAAAGCGCACGGGCGGGCGGCGGGTCCACCGGATACGCTGCCGGACGAATCGGAAGGAGCACCCTCACCATGCTCGTGCGCGGAACCCTCGTGGACATCCCGACGGCGGACGGCACCGCCGACGCCTACCTCGCCCACCCCGACGACGGCCGGGCCCACCCGGGCGTCATCCTCTTCACGGACGCCTTCGGCCTCCGGCCGCACGTGGAGGGCATGGCCGACCGGCTGGCCGCGGCCGGGTACGCCGTACTCGCCCCCAACCTCTTCTACCGCGCCGGCCGCGCGCCGGTCTTCGACCTGCCGGAGCGCATCGACCTGGAGCAGGCCGACGAACTCTTCGGCCGGATCTTCCCGCTGATCGAAACGCTCACCCCGGACGCGAACTCCCGCGACGCGGACGCGTACCTGCGCTGGCTCGCCGAGTCCCCGCTGGTCCAGGACGGCCCGGTCGGCCTGACCGGCTACTGCTTCGGGGCCATGCTGGCGCTGCGCGCCGCCGCCAGCCACCCGGACCGGATCGCCGTCGCGGCCGGGTTCCACGGCGGCAGGCTCGCCACCGACAGCCCGGACAGCCCGCACCTGGGCGCCGACCGGATCACCGCGGAGCTGTACTTCGGCCACGCGGACGAGGACCCGTCGCTGCCGCCCGAGCAGATCGACCGGCTCGCCGCGGCCCTCACCGCCGCCGGTGTCCGGTACCGGGCGGAGGTCTACGCCGGCGCCCCGCACGGCTACACCCAGGCCGACACCAACCGCTACGACGCGGTGGCGGCCGAGCGGCACTGGGAGGCGCTGCTCGGGCTGCTGAAGCGGGCCCTGCCTGCCTGAGGGGCCGTCGGAGAACTGTCCGGGGCCGGTCTGATGATTGCCTGAGACCGGTACCGGACAGGTCTGAGGACTGCCCGAGGCCGCTCGCAGGCCGGTCGGAACCAGGCCCGGGGGAACGGGGCCGAACGAGGGATCCAGGGGGACGACACATGAACACCAGTCAGGGCACGCGGGGAAAGCCCGCCGGGCCGGGTCTGCGGAGCGTCCAGGAGGCCGTCGCCCGGGCGCTCGGCGAGCACCTGCCCGGCGGCGTGCGCACCGGCGAACTGGACCGGGACGGACGGGCGTTGCGCTGGGTGGAGGCCGGCCGGGGCGGCGCCGTGCCGGTGGTCCTGATCGCGGGCGCCGGGACGTCGGCGCTCACCTGGTCGGCCGTCCTGCCCGAACTCGCCCGGTACGGGAGGGTCGTGGCGTACGACCGGGCCGGGCTGGGAGCCAGCGAGCCCGAGCGGTCCACCGCCCTGACGCTGAACGGCCAGCTCGCCGACCTGGCCGCCCTCGTGCGGCACCTGGACGCGGGCCCGGCCCTCCTGGTCGGGCACAGCTGGGGCGGCCAGCTGGCCCAACTCCTCGCCTGGCAGCGGCCGGAGCTGGTGGCCGGGCAGGTGCTCGTGGACCCGGCGCACGAGGAGTTCCAGCCGCGGTCCATCCAGGTCGCCGAGGCCGTGCTGAACCGGCTCTGGCTGTACCGGCTCTGGCTGTACCGGACGGCGCTGTCGCCGACCTCGCCCGAACCGGAGGAGCCGCTCGCCCGGGCCGAGGCGGCCGTGATCGCGCACCGGCACCAGCGGTGTGCCCTCCTCGCCGAACTGGGGCTGACCGCCGCCGCCGTCCCCGAGATCCGTCGTCGCCGGGCCGGGGCTCCGCCGACCGAGGCGCCGCTGGCCGTCCTGAGCGCGACCCGGGGGCTGCCCAGGGCGATGCGCGTCCGCTGGACCGCCCTGCAGGCGGGTGTCGCGAGGAGCGCCGTCCGGGGGACGCACGGCACGGTGCTCGGCGCCGGTCACGCCATCCAGGCCGACCGGCCCCAGGCGGTCGTCTCGGCTGTCCGGGAAGTCGCGGACCATGCTCGATATTTCCTCAAGGACTGACAACTCGCGCCCAATTCCTTTTCGGACCTGCACGACTGAGTCCACGACACCCTCTGGCACACTGTGTGCCGACGACCCGCGGGGGTGGGGTCATGACACGGGGGAGCAGGGGTATGAGCGGCGCGGGCACCGTGCTCGGCGGGCGGTACGAGCTGGTCGAGAAGATCGGCGGCGGCGCCATGGGCTCGGTCTGGAAGGCCGAGGACACCGTGCTGGCGCGCAGGGTCGCGGTCAAGATCCTGCGCTCGGAGCTGCTGGAGGACGACACCTCCGCCCAGCGCTTCCGCCGCGAGGCCCAGCTGGTCGCCGCGGTCGACCACCCCGGTGTGGTGGGCGTCCACGACTACGGCGAGAGCGGCGGGGACGGCGAGGAGCGCTGCGCCTACATCGTCATGGAGCTGATCGACGGCCGTCCGCTGGACCGGGTGCTCAAGGACACCGGACCGATGGGCGTCGAGCGCACCCTCGACCTGGTGGCCGGAGCCCTGGACGCGCTGCACGCCGCGCACCAGCGGGAGATCGTCCACCGGGACATCAAGCCGTCCAACCTGATGGTGCGTTCGGACGGCCGGGTGGCCATCACCGACTTCGGCATCGCCCGGGCGCTCGCCAGCACCAAGCTCACCGCCCCGTTCGCGATCATCGGCACCGCGCTCTACATGTCCCCGGAGCAGGCCGAGGGCGTGAACCTCGGACCGGCCACCGACCTGTACTCGATCGGCGTGGTCTGCTACGAACTGCTGGTCGGCGAGCCGCCGTACTCCGGTGACGGGCCGCTCCAGATCGCGCTCAAGCACGTCAACCAGCCGGTGCCGGAACTGCCGGACACCTTTCCGGCGCCGGTACGGGCACTGGTCGCCCGGGCGCTCGCCAAGAAGCCCGAGGAGCGGTACGCGGACGCGGCGGAGATGGCGAGGGCGGTCCGGGCGGCGCTCGCGGGGGAGGGCTTCGCCGGCGGCGGGCAGACGCCGGGGAAGGCCGGCGCGGCCGACAGCGGGACCCTACCGCTCCGGCCCGGTGCGGGCCCGGCGGCCGAGGGCGGTGCGGTCCCGGGTGGTGCGGGCCCGGCCGCCGAGGGCGGTGCCGCGGAGCCCGCGAAGGACGGTGCGGCCGGGCCGGCCCAGGGTGGCGCGGCCGTGGCGCTGGTCAAGGGCGGGGCGGTGGTGGTGCCCGCCGCGGGTGGCGCCCCGGCACCGGACGAGGTGGCGAAGGTGGAGCCGCAGGCGCAGACCGAACCCGGTCGGCGGCGGTCCCGGCGCACCCTGCTGGTGCCCGTCGTCATCCCCGTGGTCATCTCGATGGGCACGGCGACCGTCCTGCTGGTCGACCGCGGGGCCGGCGGCACCGACGCGGCCCAGTCGCCCGGCGCCCAGCCGACCGTGGTGGTCACCGCCCCCGTGACCCCGGGCACCGCCACCTCGGCGCCCGCGACCACCACCGCGCCGACCACCCCGGCGCCGACCGACACCCCGGCGGCCACCCCGGGCCCCGACCAGCCGGCTCCCGGCGCCGCCCAGAACCAGCCGCAGGTCCCGGTCCCGCCGGTGTCGGCCACCGGTGGTCAGGGCGGCAGCGGCGGTTCGGGCGCCTCTGCCGGTTCGGGTGGCGCCCGGACCGGTGGTACGGGCGCGGCCGCCGGCGGGGCGTCGTCGGCCGGTCAGGGGAGCCAGCCCGGCGGCGGCAACCCGCCCAACCCGCCCGCCAACCAGAACCCTCAGCCTCCGGCCCAGAGCGCCAACGGCGGGACCACCAGCGTCCCGCAGAGCCCGCCCCGGCCCGCGTCCTGCGGCGGCACCAGCTGGAGCACCATCGTCAGCGCGAAGGACGGCCGCGCGATCGGGATGCGCGACGACAACCTGAACGGCGACAACCCGATCGTCGTCGGCGGTCACGCGCAGTACGGCTGGGTGCGCTCGACCAACCCCGGCATGTGGATCCTGTTCAACGCCTGCAACAACGGCGGCCCGCAGCTGGTCCAGACGATGGACGGGAAGGTCGTGCTGAGCAACGGCCTCAGCTTCCTCACCAACTGGACGATGCGCACCGGCAGTTCGGCCGGCTCGTACACGCTGGGCGACTACCAGAACCAGTCCTGCATGACCAACAACGGCCCCGGCAGCGCCGTCACCATGGTCTCCTGCACCCCCGG
The DNA here is from genome assembly GCF_042885595.1 of Kitasatospora sp. NPDC058046. Classification (NCBI taxonomy): domain Bacteria; kingdom Bacillati; phylum Actinomycetota; class Actinomycetes; order Kitasatosporales; family Streptomycetaceae; genus Kitasatospora; species Kitasatospora sp. NPDC058046. The sequence continues at coordinate 26,199 of NZ_JBHVRS010000003.1, read as the reverse complement.
CAACGCCGCCCAGGAGTGGCGGCTGCAGTAGGGGCCCGCCCGAGGCATGAGAACTCGCGGCGCGGGGTGCGCGAGCGGCCTGTGAGGCTGCCGGTGACCACCACCACCGCCCCGTGAAGGAGGAGCCGTGGGCTCCAGCGCAGCCGTGCCGTCGCTTCCCTCTGCTGCCGTCCCCCGACTCGCGCGCAGGGAGGTGGTCCTGCGGTCCGGGCGGTGACGGTGACGGTCGGCTGACTAGCAGACGACCTCCCGGTGTTCAAGGGGGTCGAGGTGGCGGGACCTCGCCACCGGCGTGTCAAGGAACCGTATGGAGTCTTCTACACACATGTAAAAGTCGATCGACGGCCGGCCGGGCCCGCTCGTCGGGTCGGCGTGCGGCGGGCGGCGGGTGGATTCCCGTAGGTGCAGGCGACCGGGCGTCGTTCGGGACGGAGCCCTTGGCGGGATGTGGTGAATTGCCCGGGTTCGTCTGCTGATTGGAGGCTCTTTACCCGATGGCGGGACCTGGCCAATTGCTGAGCAAGACCTGTCAATTCACCTGCTGGATTGTCATGCTTCTGGTCATCCCCCAGCGGTAGCCCCACCCCCACCCATCGGTGGCGAACCGCTCGACTGCACGGGGTTCCCGCACGTCAGTGCCCGTCCCGCCCCACAGGTGCCGACCCGGCCCCCCGGGACGCGGTGCGACCGCGCCCAGACGCGGATTCCCGGAAGGACTCGTACGTGAAGCGTAAGCTCGCGGCCGTCGCCGTACTCTCGGCCACGGCCCTGTTGACCGGTGTGATCCAGGTGAGCACCGCCGCCCAGGCCGCTCCCACCCCCTCGCTGCAGGCCCAGGCCGCCCAGCAGCACGCGACCGCGCTCAAGCTGGCGGCCGGTCAGGCCGGCCCGCTGGCCAAGGCGCTCAAGCTCGGCGACAAGGAGCAGCTGGTCGCCAAGGACGCCGCGGTGGACAAGGACGGCACCCGCCACCTGCGCTTCGAGCGCACCTACGCCGGCCTGCCGGTGATCGGTGGCGACCTGGTCGTCCATCAGAAGGCCGACGGCTCGGTGAAGTCGGTCGACAAGGCGGTCGCCGCCCGGATCGCGCTGCCGAACACGACCCCGAAGATCGCCGCCGACCAGGCCGCCACGCAGGTCACCGCCGGGGTCAAGGCCACCATCGGGGCGCGCGCCGACGCCGACGAGTCGCCGCTCACCGAGGTCCACCAGGCCGGCAAGGCCGAGCTGGTGGTCTGGGCCACCGACGGCAACCCGCGCCTGGCGTACCGCACCACGGTCGAGGGCCAGCGCGCCGACGGCACCCCGAGCCGCCAGATCCTGGTCACCGACGCGGCCGACGGCCGGGTCCTCGCCACCCACGAGACGATCGAGACCGCGGCCGGCACCGGCAACGGCATCTTCGTCGGCCAGGTCCCGTTGGCCACCACCCAGAGCGGCTCGAACTACCAGCTGAAGGACGCCGGTCGCGGCGGCCAGTCCACCAGCGACCTCAACAACGGCACCGACGGCACCGGCTCGCTGTTCGCCAACACCAGCAACAGCTTCGGCGACGGCACCGTCAACAACCGCGAATCCGCCGCCGTGGACGCCCAGTTCGGTGCCGCCACCACCTGGGACTTCTACAAGAGCACCTTCGGCCGCAACGGCATCCGCAACGACGGCGTCGGCGCCCTGAGCCGGGTGCACTACGGCTCCAACTACGTCAACGCCTTCTGGGACGACAGCTGCTTCTGCATGTCGTACGGCGACGGCAGCAACAACACCGCACCGCTCACCGAGATCGACGTGGCCGGCCACGAGATGAGCCACGGCGTGACCGCGGCCACCGCGAACCTCAACTACGCGGGCGAGTCCGGCGGCCTCAACGAGGCCACCTCGGACATCATGGGCACGATGGTCGAGTGGTACGCCAACCTGCCCTCCAACCCGCCGAACTACTGGATCGGCGAGCTGATCAACCTCAACGGCAACGGCACGCCGCTGCGGTACATGGACCAGCCGAGCAAGGACGGCGGCTCGGCGGACTACTGGGACGCGAACGTCGGCAACCTGGACGTGCACTACTCGTCCGGGGTGGCGAACCACTTCTTCTACCTGCTGTCCGAGGGCAGCGGCGCGAAGACCATCAACGGGTTCAGCTACAACAGCCCGACGTACGACAACTCCACGCTCGCGGGCATCGGCCGGGACAAGGCCGCGCAGATCTGGTACCGCGCGCTGACCACGTACTTCACCTCCACCACCGACTACGCGGGCGCCCGTGCGGGCACCCTCAGCGCGGCGGCGGACCTGTACGGGGCGGGCAGCGCGGAGTACAACGCGGTCGCCGCCACCTGGACGGCCGTCAACGTCAACTGACCAGGCTCCGGGGAGACTTCGGGCATGAGTCCAGCCCGGAGCTGAACCGGGCCCGGGCCTGAACCCATCAGGCCCGGGCCCGGGGAGGTGTGGAGGGCCCCGCCGGGCCGTGGGTGCCGGCCGGCGGGGGAGTACGGCGGGGGCGACGGTGAGCGGACCACCGTCGCCCCCGCTGTGTGACGCCTGACGATACGTCAATTTTCCTTTCCGTGCAGCTTCCGTGGCGATTCGTGGCGCACGCGAGGGTGGACAGCAGGGCGCGGGGCCCTGGTAGCACCTCCGGCGGGCCCCCGTACACCCAGAAAACTCGACCATCGCGGCGGTAGTGGACAACCCCCGGGAACGGCAGTGCACTTGGTTCCGGGGCGAACCTCCGGATCCGTAGCGTCCTCAGCATGACGCTACTGACACGAACCCCGCCGAGCGCCGTCCGACGGCGCGGCCTGCTGGTCTACCTGGTGCTCGCCTACGCCGGGATGTGGGCGGCGATGACCCCGCTGCTCGCCGAGGGCTACCAGCGCACCGACGCCCGGGAGGGGGTCGGCGCGCTGGAGCAGATCTGCATCGCGGCCGCCATGCTGGCCCCGGCGCTGGCGGCGCTGCTGGTGGTCCGCCTCGTCGAGCGGGGCGGCAGGGTACGGGAGGCGCTGGCACTGCGCTGGCCGCGGCCCCGGGCCCGCGCGGTCCGGGCCTGCCTGCTGCCGCTCGGGGTGCTCGGCGGGCTGACGGCCGCGACGCTGGCACTCGGCGCGCTGGCGGGCAGCTACCCGTTCGCCGGCTTCGGCTCGCTGGACGCGGGGCGGATCGGATCGTGGGCGGTCCAGGGCCTGATCGGGATGGTGCTCTCGCTGCCGCTGTTCTTCGGCGAGGAGATCGGCTGGCAGGGCTTCCTCTTCCCCCGGTTGCTGCTGCTCGGCCGGCGAGAGGGCGGGGGTGAGGGCGCCGGTGGCAGGGTGGTGCTGGTCCGGGCGTACCTGCTCGCGGGGACGGCCTTCGCGCTCTGGCACCTGCCGACGCTGCTGATGGGCGGCCAGTACCCGGGGCGGCCGTGGTACCTGGCGGTGCCCGCGCTGACGGTCAGCTGTGTGCTCGTCCTGCCGGTCTTCACCTGGCTGAGGCTGCGCTCGGGGTCGGTGGTCCCGGCGGTGCTGGCGCACGCCTTCACGAGCAGCATGAGCGTGTCGATGGTCCGGGAGTTCGCGGACCCGGACGCCGAGCTGGACCCGCTCACGATGTCGCTGGCGGGCTGGCCCGGCTGGGTCGTCCTCGGCGGGTTCGTGGCCTTCCTCGCCTTCACCGGGCGACTGCGGCCGGGCCGGTACGGGCAGGGGTGACGCGCGCCGTGGCGGGCGGCGGATGACGGGTGACGGATGTCAGATGACAGATTTCATCATCTGTTATCTGAAATCTGTTAGCTGTCGTCTGTCGCCTGTCGTCTGTTCGCGGTCACCCGTCGTCCGTCACCCGCCCGCCGGTGCCATGTCCTTGCGGATCTCGTCCAGGATCAGCCCGGCCCCGGTGTAGCCGATGCCGAGCATCCACAGGTTGTCGTCCACCCGGAACACCCGCCCGTTGCGTACGGCGTCCAGGTTCTTCCAGAGCGCCCCCTCGGTGATCTTCCCCTGGTCGGACTTGGCCGCGTCCCCGTACACCGCGTAGAAGATGACGTCGGCCGCGGCCTGGTCCACCTGTTCGGGGCTGATCTCCATCGAGAAACCGGGCTTGTCCTGGTTGGCGGGCCGCCCGAGCCCCAGATCCTTGAACAGCGAGCCGACGAAGGTGTCGTTCAGGTAGAGCCTGGTCGGCGCACCCGCCAGGAAGCGGGCCATCTCGACCCGGGTGGCCGCCGCCCTGGCCGGTCCGCCGAGCGCGGTGACCAGGTCCCGCAGCTTCGTCCGGTACGCCGCGTCCGCCGCGTCGGCCTCGGCCTGCCGGCCCAGCGCCTCGGCGTGCAGCCGGACGTTCTCCTTCCAGGTCGGTCCGGTGGTCTTGGAGAGCACCGTCGGCGCGATCTTCGACAGTTCGTCGTACCGCTTGTCGTCGCGGACCTGGTTGCTCAGGATGAGGTCCGGCCGCAGTGCCGCGATCGTCTCCAGGCTGGGCTGGCCGATGGCCCCGACGGGCTTCGTCCCGGACAGCCGCTCGGCGGGCAGGTAGGCGGGGAACGGGGCGCCCGCGGTGACGGTGGTGGCGCCGACCGGGCTGAGGCCGAGGGTGACCACCGAGTCCAGCGCGTCGGTGTCCAGGGCCACCACCCGGCTCGCCCGGGCCGGCACGGTGCTCTCGCCGCGCGCGTGCCGGACCGTCCGGGTGCCGCCGGAGCCGGCCGAACCACCACCGGACGAACCGGAGTCGGACGAACCGGAGCCCGACGAACCACCACCGGACGAACCGCCGCCCGGCGCCGGGGAGTCGGACCCGCACGCGGCGAGCACGAGCCCCGGGGCGAGCCCGGCGGCGAGGCCGAGAGCGGCGCGGCGGTTGAGCGGTCGGGCCATCGGCGGCACCTCCAACGTACGGGCAGGGCGCGGGAATCCCTGCCCGCGCGGCGGCCCGGTTACGCCTCGGAACCGTTCTCCCGTCGCTGGCGCAGGAGTTCGAGGTACTCGACGTGCACCCGCCGGTCCATGGCGAGGGCGAACTGGGCGTCCGCGACCGTGCGCGCCAGCGGCCGAACCCGCAGGATGCGCTCGGTGAGCCGGGCCGCCTCGCCGGGCGGCAGCGGGGTGTCAGCGGCCAGCGCGCTGAGCAGGTGCTCGCCGACCACCTCGATGAAGATCTCGGCGATGGCGTCCACGTGCTCCCGGGTGCGCCGACTGGCGTCCAGCACCGCCGAGAGCGGCACCCCCTCCGCCACCAGCTCGGTGGTGGCGTCCATCAGCCGGCGGCTGACGTGGGTGATGCCGTCCTCCTCGACGGTGATGTAGCCCTGGGCGATCGACTCGGCGGTGTTCTCCTCGGTCAGCTGGTCGCCGAAGGCGGTCTTGAGCTCGTCCCAGTCCAGGCGCACCGGAGTCTCGTCGGACCACGGTGCGACGATCGCCGCCTCCAGCCCGATCAGCTCGGCGACGTCCCGCCCGCTCTCGCCGGCGCCGATCAGCTCGGCGATGCCGCCCAGGGTGTGGCCGCGTTCGAGCAGTTCGCCGATCATCCGCAGCCGGGCCAGGTGCTCCTCGCCGTACCAGGCGATGCGGCCCTCCTTGCGGGGCGGCTGAAGCAGTTTGCGCTCGCGGTAGAAGCGCAGGGTGCGGGTGGTGATGCCGGCGGCCTCGGCCAGTTCCTCCACCCGGTACTCGCGTTTTCTGTCGCCCGCAGCAGCTCTGACCTTGTCCACGGCGATCAGCATAGGTCCGTCGGCTCGGAAGGTTCCCCGAACCGGAGCGGTCGCGCTTCTTCCATCCGGTGTCAGCAAGGGCTACCCTGCCAACCATGCCAGTGATTACTGGCGCGATTGGCGGGGTTCCGGAGGCGGGCCCCGGGAGGATCCGGAGACGGGCCCCAGGAGGTTCCGGGGCACGCTCGCCGGGAGAGCGCGACGATCACCGTCCCACCCTCAGGAGGTTGCCGCATGGCATCCAGCAGCAAGCGCCCCCGCTCCGGCGCGTCCGCAGCGACCGACACCACCGCGGCGCAGGAGTCCGTCCCGCACGTCCGGGTGGCGGTGATCGGCTCCGGCTTCGGCGGACTCGGCGCCGCGGTCCGACTGCGCCGTGCGGGGATCACCGACTTCGTGGTCCTGGAGCGGGCGGACTCGGTCGGCGGCACCTGGCGCGACAACAGCTACCCCGGCTGCGCCTGCGACGTGCCCTCGCACCTCTACTCCTTCTCCTTCGCGCCCAACCCCGACTGGCCGCGCAGCTTCTCCGGCCAGCCGGACATCCGCGCCTACCTGGAGAAGGTCGCCACGGTCTTCGGCCTCCGCCCCCACCTGCGCTTCAACACCGAGGTGCTGGAAGCCCGTTGGGAGAGCGAGCAGACCCGCTGGCGGATCACCACCTCGGCCGGCCAGTGGACGGCCGACGCCATCGTCTCCGCCGCCGGACCGCTCGCCGACCCGCAGATCCCCGACCTGCCCGGGCTGGGCGACTTCCCCGGCAAGGTGTTCCACTCCTCCCGCTGGGACCACGACTTCGACCTGACCGGCAAGCGCGTCGCGATGGTCGGCACCGGCGCCTCCGCCGCGCAGATCATCCCGTCGATTCAGCCCAGGGTCGGCAGGCTGACGGTCTTCCAGCGCACCCCGGCCTGGGTGCTGCCGCGCCGCGACCGCGAGATCAGCCAGCTGGAGAAGTGGCTGCACGGCCGCCTGCCGGTCACCGCGAAGATCCGCCGCGGCACCCTGTTCGCCCTCCGCGAGCTCCAGGTGGACGCGTTCGTGCGCCGCCCCGGACTGCTGCGCCTGGTCCAGCAACTCGCCGAACGCCACATCGCCCAGGGCGTCCCCGACCCGGCGCTGCGGGCCAGGCTCACCCCGGACTACCGGATCGGCTGCAAGCGCATCCTGCTCAGCAACACCTACTACCCGGCGCTCGCCGCGGCCAACACCGAGGTCGTCTCCTCCGGCCTGCGCGAACTGCGCGGCTCCACGCTGGTCGCGGCCGACGGCAGCGAGCACGAGGTGGACGCCATCGTCTTCGGCACCGGCTTCCACGTCACCGACATGCCCATCGGCGCCCGGGTGTTCGGTGCCAACGGGACCAGCCTGGCGGAGGAGTGGAAGGACGGCATGGAGGCGCTGCGGGGCTCGACCGTGCACGGCTTCCCGAACCTCTTCTTCGTCATCGGGCCCAACACCGGCCTCGGCAACAGCTCGATGATCCTGATGATCGAGTCCCAACTGAACTACATGATCGACGCGTTGACCACGCTCGACTCGATCGGCGCCGCCGCGATGCAGCCCACCGCGCGCGCCCAGCGGCAGTGGAACCTCGAACTCCAACACCGGATGGACCGCACCGTCTGGACCACCGGCGGCTGCCTCAGCTGGTACCTCGACCCGAGCGGCAGGAACACCGTGCTCTGGCCCGGCTCCACCACCTCGTTCCGCCGGGCCACCCGCAGGGTCGACCTGGGCGAGTACGAGCTGATCATGCGCGCCGCACCGGCGGCCGCCCGCACCGTCCAGGAGGTCTCCGCGTGAACGGCGTCCGGCTGCCCGAGGAGTACGAACCTCCCGTTCCCGTGGAGGAGTTGAGCGTACGGTCGGCGGACGGCATCCGGCTGCACGTCGAGGTGCACGGCCGGCTCGACGCGCCCACCGTGGTGCTCGCCCACGGCTGGACCTGTTCGACCGCCTTCTGGGCCCCGGTGATCCGCCTGCTGGCCGACCGCTACCGGGTGGTGGCCTACGACCAGCGCGGCCACGGGCACAGCGAGATCCCGCCGAGCCGGGCCCGCTACTCGACCAGGGCGCTGGCCGAGGACCTGTCCGCCGTGCTCGCGCGGACCGTGCCGGCGGGCGAGCGGGCCGTGCTTGCCGGGCACAGTATGGGCGGGATGACGATCATGGCCGCCGGTGGCCGCCCCGAGGTCGCCGAGCGCACCGCCGCGGCCGTCCTGATCTCCACCGGGCCGGGCGACCTGGTGGCCGAACTCACCGTCCTGCCACCGGCCGTACGCGCCCGGGGCCTGCGACGCTTCCTGCACCGGCAGCTGCTGCGCTCCCGGATGCCGCTCGGACCGGTCTCGCCGGTCAGCCGGGCGGCGCTCAAGTACGCGACCATGGGCGCCGGTTCGCCCGCCGGCCAGGTCGAGGCGACGGCCCGAATCGTGCACGCCTGCCCGACCGCCGTCCGCGCCAACTGGGCCGCGGTGCTGGACCGGCTGGACGTCCACGCCGGGCTCGCCCGGATCGCCGCGCCCACGGCGGTGGTGGTCGGCACCGACGACCGGCTGACCCCGCCGGTGCACGCGCACCGGATGGTCGCCGAACTCCAGGACGCGCAGGGGCTGTTGCTGCTGCCCGGGGTCGGGCACATGTCGTCGCTGGAGCGCCCGGCGGAGGTCGCCGCGGAGATCCACCGGATGGCCTCCGGGTACCTGACTGCCGCGCCCGTCACCGCTACCGCGCCCGCCGGCGCCGTTCCCGCTTCCGCTTCCACCGACGAGAGGACCGCCGTCGCATGAACGCCATCCCGCCGTTGTCCGAGCAGGTCGTCGTCGTCACCGGGGCCGCGCGCGGCGTCGGCGCGTCGCTGGCCCGCAAGCTCGCCCGGCGCGGGGCCAAGGTGGCCCTGCTGGGGCTGGAGCCGGAGGAGCTGAAGGCCGTCGCCGCGCAGTGCGGCCCGTCCGCGACCAGCTGGGAGGTGGACGTCACCGACCTCGACGCGCTGGAGGACACCGCCCGGCGGATCAAGGAGCACTACGGGCGGGTCGACACCGTCGTCGCCAATGCCGGGATCGCCCTCGGCGGGCCGCTGGCCGACAGCGACCACCGGGCCTTCAGCCGGGTCATCGAGGTCAACCTGCTCGGCAGCGTGGCCACCGCCCGGGCCTTCCTGCCGGCCCTCGCCGAGAGCCGCGGGTACCTGCTCCAGATCGCCTCGCTCGCCGCGCTGACCCCCGCACCGCTGATGAGCGCGTACTGCGCCAGCAAGTCCGGGGTGGAGGCCTTCGCCCACTCGATCCGCGCCGAGGTGGCCTACCAGGGGGTCAAGGTCGGTGTCGGGTACCTGAGTTGGACCGACACGGACATGGTGCGCGGGGCCGACGAGGACGCCGTGCTGAAGCAGATGCGCTCCCGGCTGCCGTGGCCGGCGAACAAGACGTATCCGCTGGAGCCCGCGGTGGACCGGATCGTCGCCGGGATCGCCCGCCGATCCGCCCACGTCTACGCCCAGGCCTGGCTGCGCGGGATGCAGCCGGTCCGCTGGCTGCTGCCGAGCCTGATCGCGGTGGTCGGCTCCCGGGACGTGGCCCGGCTCGCCCCCCAGCTCGCCGCCACCGCCGCCACTCGCCTGCGCGCCGTCGGCGCCGGGGGCGCGGCGGACGACCGACGGCGGACAGTCGACAGCTGACAGATGACAGGCGACGGATAACAGCTGACAGATGACAGATTTCGAAATCTGTCATCTGTCGGCTGTTCGTCGTTCGCCGTCACCCGCCCCCGCCGCGATCCCCGCCAGCGTCTCCAGCGCCCGCGCCAGCACCGGCAGCGGCGGCGAGGCGAGCCCGACCCGGACGGCGGAGGGCGAGCGCCGGGGATCGACGGCGAAGGCCGCCGCGGGCGTGACCGAGATCCCGGCCCGCGCCGCCTCCGCGACGAAGGTCTCCGCCCGTCGGCCGGTCGGCAGCTCCCACCACAGGTAGTACGAGCACGGGTCGGACCGCAGCCGCTGCCCCGCCAGCACCTCGCGCGCCAGCAGCTGCCGGGCCGTCGCGTCGGCCCGCTTCGCCGCCTCCACCGTGGCCAGCGTGCCGTCCCCGATCCAGCGCACCGCCGCCTCCAGTGCGAAGCCGCCCGGCGTCCACCCGCCCGAGCGCAGGGCGCCCGCCACCCGTTCGCGCAGAGCCGCCGGGACGACCGCGAACCCGGTGGTCAGCCCCGGGGCGAGCCGCTTGGAGAGGCTGTCCACGAGGACGGTGCGCTCCGGCGCGAGCGCCGCCAGTGGCGCCGACTCCGGCCGCAGGAAGGACCAGACGGCGTCCTCGACCACCGGCAGGTCGAGCCGCCGCAGCAGCGCCACGAGCGCCACCACCCGCTCCTGCGGCAGGCTCGCGCCGAGCGGGTTCTGCAGGCGCGGCTGGATGTACACCGCGCGCAGCGGTCCGGCCCGGTGGGCGGCCGCCACGGCGTCCGGCAGCAGCCCGTACTCGTCCACGGCCAGCGGCACCAGCACGATGCCCAGCCGCTCCGCCGCCGCCTTGACCACCGGATAGGTCAGCTCCTCCACGCCCAGCCGCTGTCCGGGCGGCACCAGCGCGGACAGGGCCCCGGCGATGGCCTGCCGCCCGTTGCCGGCGAACAGCAGGTCCTCCGCCGCGACCTCCCAGGAGCCGGCCGACACCAGTCCGGCGAACGCCCGCCGTGCCGCGCCCGTCCCGGCCGCGCCGACCGGCCGCAGCGCCTCGCCCAGCGCGTCCGGCCGCAGCAGCGGCGCCAGTGCGCCCGCCAGCAGTTCGGCCTGCCCGGAGACGGCGGGGTAGTTGAGCTCCAGGTCCACGGGGGCGGCGGCCGGCTCCGCGAGTGCCACCCGGGTGCCGTCCGGTGCGCGCCCGGCCCGGACGAAGGTCCCGCGCCCGACCTCCCCGACGGTCAGCCCGCGCCGGGCCAGTTCCCGGTAGACGCGCCCCGCCGTCGAGTTGGCGATGCCCCGACCGCGGGCGAACGCCCGTTGGGTGGGCAGCTGCTGGCCGGGCCGCAGTCGTCCGCCCGCGATCTCGGCGGCGATCCGGTCGGCGATCAGGCGGTAGTCGTCCATCGGCGTTCGCTCCTCCAGAGCCTCGGGCGCTGGATTGCACCGAGGGCAAAGTCATCATTGCATTGACCCGATGAGCCGTCCTAGCCTCCTCGCATGGACGCGTTGACATCCGCCGTGGACGGCCGGGCCCTGCTCGGGATCGCCGCCGTGGCCCTGGGCATGGTGCTGTCGCCCGGGCCGAACATGATCTACCTGGTCTCGCGCTCGATCGCGCAGGGCCGCCGCGCCGGGCTGATCTCGCTGACCGGGGTCGCGGCCGGCTTCCTGGTCTACCTGGTCGCGGTGACGGCGGGGGTGGCCGCGGTGTTCTCGGTGGTGCCCGCCCTCTACACCGCGATCAAGCTGGCCGGTGCCGGGTACCTGCTCTGGCTGGCCTGGAAGGCGGTCAAGCCGGGCGGCACGGCGGTCTTCGCCCCGCAGCAGCTGCCGCCGGACCCGCCGCGCCGGCTGTTCGCGATGGGCTTTCTGACCTGCCTGCTCAACCCCAAGATCGCCATCATGTACATCTCGCTGCTGCCGCAGTTCGTGGCCCCGGAACGCGGTCACGTCGCCCTGCAGAGCCTGCTGCTGGGCCTGACCCAGATCGCGATAGCGATCACCGTCAACGGCCTGATCGCGGTGAGCGCGGGCAGCATCGCGGCCTTCCTCAACCGCCGCCCCGGCTGGCTGCGGATCCAGCGCTACGTGATGGGCACCGTCCTCGCGGGCCTCGCCGTGCACATCGCCGCCGACCGCGCCAAGGCCGTGGCGGTCTGAGGGCCGGGGCCGCAACGATCCAGCTGTCGGGTGGCAGGTGTTGAGTACCTAGGTGCTACGGCCGGTGGCGGTCCGCAGCACCTCGTACCCCGCCTGGACGAACCGTCCGCCCCGCTTGGGGCCGGTGTTGGCGAGGGCCGCCACCGCCGTCCCGCCCGTCGGTGAGAACCCGACGAAGGAGGTGAACCCCCGGGTCGCGCCGGAGTGGAAGTACAGGTCGCGCCCTCCCGAGCGGCGGTGGTTCCACACCAGGCACAGCTCGTCGGAGGAGTGCGGGAGCCGCAGTCTGACCCGTTGGACCTCGGCCAGTGGCGCCCCCAGCCGGCCTTCTCCCTCGCCGATGTGGGCCTGGAGGAAGCGCAGCAGGTCGCTTCCGCTGGCCCGTACCGCGCCGGCGCCCGGCAGTCCGGGGATCCGCCAGGTCGGCATCGCCCGGCCGCGCCGGTAGCCGGTCGCCCGGTTCGGCGCGTCCGGCGCGCAGGTGGTGGCGTCGAGTCCCAGGGGCATCAGGACCCGCTTGGCGAGCAGTTCCCCGTACGGCAGTCCGCCTGTCTCGGCCAGCAGCCGGCCGAGCAGTCCGACCCCGTAGTTGGAGTACCGGTGCATGCTGCCGGGCCTGCCGCGTACGGTGGTTCGGGCCAGGGCGGCTCTCAACTGGTCGTCGCCGAACGCCGCGTACGGGTTGGTCTGCCAGGTCGGCACGGCTCCGGTGAGCAGTCCGGGGGGCAGCCCGGGCAGCCCCGAGGTGTGGGTGGCGAGGTGCAGCAGCCGGATCGGCTCGGGGGAGCGGGTGGCGATCGGGCGCCAGTCGGGCGGCAGTCGGCGTTCGACCGGGTCGTCGAGGGAGAGTTCGCCGCGCGTGGCCAGTTCGGCGAGCAGCAGTGCGGTGAACGTCTTGCTGACCGAGCCGAGTTCGAAGACGGTGTCCGGGGTGCAGGCGGCCGCCCGCCCTCGGGCGAGGCGTCCGAAGCACCGCACCTCCCCCTGTCCGTCGCGCGCCACGGCCACGGTGACCGCGGTCGCGTACGGTGCGGCCGCCCGGACTGCCGCCCGGACGGCCATGTCGAGTTCGTTCATGCGGCCGCGGTGTCGGCGGTGTCGGCGCCGTTCGCGCCGCCGAGTGCCCGGGAGAGCGCGACCGTCGCGGCCACGACCGCGACCACGGCGGTGTGCTCGTGCGCGCGGATGGCCAACTCCGGGTCGTCCTCGATCGGTTCGTTGTCCCGGGGCACGAGGCCGTCCGCCCGTTGCACCGAGGCCAGGGCCTCCCAGCCGGACCGTCCGGTGACGGGTTCCCCGATGCACGAGTCGACGATCAGCAGTTCGCCGACCAGGTCCCACTCGCCGATCTCCAGCCAGATGTCGAGCCAGACCGGCAGCCAGTCGCGCAGGTAGTCCCGCATCGGTTCGGGCAGGTCCTGGGGCCGGGCGCCCCAGTCGGTGAGGTGGAAGACGGTGTGGGTGACCTGGTAGGCGGTGGACCAGGAGACGGTCCAGGGTTCGGGGAGCGCGCCGAGCCAGGTGCGGGCGGCGAGCGTGGCCCAGTCCGGCCGGTGGCTCAGCTCGATGATCCGCCGTGCGTTGGCCACGGCCAGGTGCCGGCTGCCCTGGATCTCGACGGCGTGCACGGCCCGCAGCCGGCTGAGGGATTCGAGCAACTCCTCCAGTGCGGCGTGCCGGTAGCCGAGCCGGGCGAAGTGGGCGTACGTCTCCAGCGGGTCGGTGATGGTGACGTACCGCAGCTGGCGCTCGTAGAGCATGTCGCCCTCGCGCAGCTGGCCCCAGGCGGTCGTGATGAGGTCGCGCGCGGCGTGGATGTCCTGCGGTCCGGCGACCCCGTCGCGCAGCACCAGGGAGGAGGCCATCGCGACCTCGCAGAGCGGCTTGTAGATGTCGTCCGGCTTGGAGAGGTTGATGATGGCGTTGTCCGCGAACTTGCCGTAGCTGCCCTGGTACGACGTGTGCAGCCAGGACAGCGCGCGGGTGCCGAGCTGCTGGGCGATGGTGAGCGTCTGGGTGTCGGTCATGCCGGACTTCCCTCCAACAGGCGCTGGGAGACGGCGAGTTCGAGCCTGGTCCGGACGGCGCCGATGCCGACCAGGTGGGTCCGGTCCAGGACCGGTTCGACCTCCAGCCGTAGCGGGAGGCCCTCGGTGCTCGCCCAGGCGAGCCAGCGGGCGAGCCGCACGGCGGTGGTGAAGTCCCGTCGGAGCATGGAGCGGACGGTGCCGTGGGCGAGTTGCGCGGTGCCGGCGCGGGCGGCGTCGTGCACCGGGCCGTCCAGTCCGGGCAGTGCGAGCACGGACAACTGCGCCATCCGTACCGACCAGGACTGCCAGCCCAGGTCGTCAGGTCCGGGCGGCGGGGCGGGGGGTGAGGCCGGTGCGGGGTCCCCGTACGGTGTGCGGGCGAGCAGCCGGTCGGCTGCCCAGTCCTGCCAGGCGACGACCAGCGCGGCCTCGGCGGACGTCGGTGCCGGGGCGGGGAAGGCCCGTCGGGCCTCGGCGAGCAGCGCGGCGGTGGGCCCGTCGGGCTCGGCCCCGGCGAGCAGTTGCGGAGTGAAGAGGTCGGCGCCGAGCACGCGCACCGCGGCCAGCAGCGGGCGGGGTACGGCGGTGTCGGGGTCCGCGAGTGCGGCCGCACCCCCGGCGCCCCGGAGGGCGTCGAGGGTCCGGCCGGCCACCCGCTCGACCGCCGCGGCGTACTCGTCACGGAGAGGGGTTTCGGCGAACGGCATGGTGGTGAGCTACTCCTTCAGGAGACTCGGGATGGGCGCGGGGTCCCAGGGGCACGCGGCCCGTGGGTGGGGCCCGGTTACCTGATCGGCTTCTCCTTCGGGCCCTTCGGGGAGAGAAGGACCAGGCCGAGCAGGAGCAGGAGCCCCGCGGCCTCGGGCGAGTACGTGGGCGCGTCGGACACGACGGCCTCTTCCTCCACCATCAGGCTCGCGAGTGTTTCGGCTTCGAGCGTCGCGCTGTGTGACGTCGTAGTCGTCGCGGTCCGGAACTGAGTAAGCATCAGAAGTGCCTCCTCGTCTGGATTTCACCGCCCGGTCGGACGATGCCCCCGTTCGACAGTACGAGCACCTCCCGGGGGCTGCATCCGCAACTCTCTGAGCTGGGAAATCGCCCTCGGTGTGGGTCCGGAAGCGGCGAGTCGGTACGGTCTGGGGCATGACCACAGCCTTGATCACCGGCGCGACCGCCGGCATCGGAGCCGCCTTCGCGCGACGGCTCGCCCGCAGCGGCTACCAGCTCGTCCTGGTGGCCCGGGACACCGAGCGCCTGGAGCGCGCCGCCGCCGACCTGCACGGCAGGTACGGCATCGAGACGGAGGTGCTGACCGCCGACCTCGCGACCGACGAGGGCATCGGCGCCGTCGAGGCCCGACTCGCCGACCCCGCCCGCCCGGTGGACCTCCTGGTCAACAACGCGGGCTTCGGCAACAAGGGCGCCTTCGGGACCGTCCCGCTCCAGGACGAGCTGGCCATGCTGAAGGTGCACATCGAGGCGATCCTGCGGCTGACCACGGCCGCCCTGCCCGGAATGCGGGAGCGCGGCCGCGGTGCGATCGTCAATGTGGCCTCGGTGGCGGCCTTCCTGCCGCGCGGCACGTACGGCGCGAGCAAGGCCTGGGTGGTCAGTTTCACCCAGGGCGTGCTGCGCGACCTCGGCGGTACGGGCGTTCGGATGATGGCGCTCTGCCCGGGCTTCACCCGGACCGAGTTCCACCAGCGGGCCGGCATGGGCACCGGGAACATCCCGTCCTGGTCCTGGCTGTCCGCCGAGCGGGTGGTGGACGAGGCGATGCGCGACCTGGCGCGCGGCCGGGCCGTGTCCGTGCCGGGCAAGCGGTACAAGGTCGCCGTGGCCATCGCCCGGATGCTGCCCTCCGGCAAGCTCGGCGGGGTCTCCTCGAAGGCGGCGCGCACCTACCGGACCAACTGAGGCCCGGGGCGGTCGGGGCGGTCGGGCGGCTCTGCGGGGCCCGTAGGCGCGCTCCGCTGGGCCCGTACGCGCGCTCCGCGGAGCCTGTACGGACGAGGAATAGGGCAACAGTCACTATTAGCTTATCTAACTATGAGCTATCCTCGCTATATTGCCCCGCACCCGACCGCCCCACCCAGGGAGGCCCGTCCTTGAGGCCCACCGCCATCGACTGGACCCCGCCCGAGCGCGCCGAGGGCGAACCCCGCCCACCGGCCGAGTGGCGCCGCATCCTCGCGCTCTTCCGCCCGTACCGGGCCCGCCTGGCCGTCGTCGGGCTGCTGGTCGCCGCCTCGGCCGTGGTCTCGGTCGTCTCGCCCTTCCTGCTCAGGGCGGTCCTGGACACCGCCATCCCGCAGGGCCGCACCGGGCTGCTCAGCCTGCTCGCGCTCGGGATGATCCTGACCGCCGTGGTGAACAGCATCTTCAACGTCCTCCAGACGCTGATCTCCACCACCGTCGGCCAGCGCGTGATGCACGACCTGCGCACCGCCGTCTACGGCCACCTCCAGCGGCAGTCGCTGGCCTTCTTCACCCGCACCCGCACCGGTGAGGTGCAGTCCCGGATCGCCAACGACATCGGCGGCATGCAGTCCACGGTGACCTCCACCGCGACCAGCCTGGTCTCCAACCTGACCGCCGTGGTCGCCTCGGTCGTCGCCATGGTCGCCCTCGACTGGCGGCTGACCGTCGTCTCGCTGCTGCTGCTCCCGCTGTTCGTCTGGATCAGCCGCAGGGTCGGGCAGGAGCGCAAGAAGATCACCACCGAGCGGCAGAAGCAGCTGGCCGCGATGAGCTCGGCGGTCCAGGAGTCGCTCTCGGTCAGCGGCATCCTGCTCGGCCGCACCATGGGCCGCTCCGGCTCGCTCGCCCGGGAGTTCACCGGGCAGTCCGACCAGCTCGCCGACCTGGAGGTGCGGGCCAGCATGGCCGGGCGCTGGCGGATGAACACCATCCAGATCGTGATGGCCGCGATGCCCGCGCTGATCTACTGGGCGGCCGGGCTGACCTCCGCCGCCGGTGCGCCGATCGTCTCGGTCGGTACCCTGGTGGCCTTCGTCACCCTCCAGCAGGGCCTCTTCCGGCCCACCGTCAGCCTGCTCTCCACCGGCGTGGACGTGCAGACCTCGCTCGCCCTCTTCCAGCGCATCTTCGAGTACCTCGACCTGCCGGTGGAGATCGACGAGCCGGCCGACCCGGTCACCCTGACCGACATCCGCGGCGAGGTCCGCTTCAAGGACGTCGACTTCCGCTACGACCCGGTGCAGGAGCGCCCCACCCTGGCCGGCGTCGACCTCACCGTCCCGGCCGGGAGCTCGCTGGCCGTGGTCGGCGAGACCGGCTCGGGCAAGACCACCCTCAGCTACCTCGTCCCGCGGCTGTACGACGTCACCGGCGGAAGCGTCACCCTGGACGGCGTGGACGTGCGCGAACTGTCCTTCGACACCCTGGCCCGCGCGGTCGGCGTGGTCTCCCAGGAGACCTACCTCTTCCACGCCTCGGTCGCCGAGAACCTGCGCTTCGCCAAGCCCGGCGCCAGCGACGCCGAACTGGTCGAGGCCGCCCGGGCCGCACAGGTCCACGACACCATCGCCGCCCTCCCGGACGGCTACGACACCCTGGTCGGCGAGCGCGGCTACCGCTTCTCCGGCGGCGAGAAGCAGCGCCTCGCACTCGCCCGGACGATCCTGCGCAACCCGCCGGTGCTCATCCTCGACGAGGCCACCAGCGCGCTCGACAACCGCACCGAGCACGCCGTCCAGCAGGCTGTGGACACCCTGGCAGCCGGCCGCACCACCATCACCATCGCGCACCGGCTCTCCACCGTCCGCGCCGCCGACCAGATCGCCGTCCTGGACCACGGCGAGGTGGTCGAACTCGGCACCCACGAGGAGCTGGTGGCGCTGGACGGACGGTACGCGGCGCTGCTGCGCCGGGAGGTGCCGGAGGCCGCCCGGCAGCCCGAACCGGTCGTGCTCGGGCACGTGTGACGGGGCGGGCGCGCCCGGGTTCGTGTCGAGCCGGATCGACGGGGCGGCCGCCGCGCTCGGGTGCGCGGGACGGGCCGGCGTGCGAGCGCGTGCGCCCGGGACGGGCCGGCGGTCAGGCCGCCTTCGGGACCTCGTTGTAGCTCTCCGCGACCTCCTGGCCGGAGAGCCGCTGGATGGCCGCCATCACCTCGTCGGTCACCTGCCGACGGGCCTTCAGCGAGCGGGCCTGCCCGTGCAGCTCGTCGAAGTGCAGCGGCTCGCCGAAGCGGACCGTCACCTTCTTCAGCCGCGGCAGCCGCTTGCCCACCGGCAGGATCTGCTCCGGACCCTCCAGCGCCACCGGCACCACCGGCACGCCCGCGGTCAGCGCGAGCCAGGCGACACCCGTCTTGCCCCGGTAGAGCCGGCCGTCCAGGGAGCGGGTGCCCTCGGGGTAGATGCCGAAGGCCTTGCCGTCCTCCAGGATCTCCAGCGCCGACTCCAGCGAGGCCTGAGCGGAACGGTAGGTGCCGCGCTCGACCGGCACGGCGCCGATGGCCTCGAAGAAGCCCTTGGAGAGCCGGCCCTTGAGCCCGGTGCCGGTGAAGTACTCGGCCTTGGCGAGGAAGTGGACCCGGCGCGGGGCGGTCAGCGGGATCACCACGCTGTCGATGAAGGACAGGTGGTTGCTGGCCAGGATCACCCCGCCCTTGCGCGGCACGTTCCCGATTCCCTCGATGACCGGCCGCCAGATCCCCCGCGAGACCGGTTTCAGCACCAACTTGGTGGCGAGGTCGAGCACGATTCCCTCCCTGGACGAACGATCGCCCGGGAGGAGCCCGGGCCTGCAATCAGATCCGCAGACTACGACACCGACCCCGGCGCGCGTCCACTCCCGGCGACCGTGGCGAACACCACGGCCGGGTAGGGTACGGCCGTCCGAACCGAGCGACACCCCGCAGTACCCAGGAGGGCACCATGGAGACCACCGAGGCGATCAAGGCCTTTTTCGACCGCTTCGACAAGGACGGCGACGGCAAGATCACCCCGGCCGAGTACGCTCTGGCCGCCAACGAGATGGGCGACCACGACGTCACCATCTCGATGGCCGAGGCGCTGATCCACAGCATGGACACCAACCACGACGGCGTCCTGACCTTCGAGGAGTTCCTGGCCGCCCGCCGGCGCTGAGCCCGTGCCGACGGGGCCGGTCGCCGTACCGGCGGCGCCGGCCCCGTCCGGAGGTCCCGCGGACGCTCCCGCGCCGCTCCTCCTACTTGTCCTTCTCCACCGGGAACACCCGGCGCACCACCCGCTCCGCGGCCCCGCCGTCGTCCCAGACGCAGAACTTCGCCCGGAAGTCGGCCCGCGCCGCCGGCTCGGGGTCGCCCGCCAGCAGCGCCCGCGCCAGCCCGTCCGCGTCCACCGTGACCGCGCCCGGCGGCTCCGCGAACAGGTCGAAGTAGACGCCGCGTTCCCGCTGGTACTCCTCCCAGTCCGGGGCGAAGACCACCACCGGCCGGTCCAGCACCGCGTAGTCGAACATCATCGACGAGTAGTCCGTCACCAGCACGTCCGCCGCGAGGTAGAGGTCCTCGACGGTCGGGTGCGCCGAGACGTCCACGATCCGTGCCGACTCCGCACCGGCCGCCGTCAGGTCGCCCGGGCCGTCCGCGTGGAAGTAGTGGGTGCGCACCAGCAGTGTGAAGTCCGGGCCCAGCCGCCGGGCCAGCTCCGCCACGTCGAGCAGCGGCACGTAGCCGCCCTTGCTGCCGCGGTGGGTCGGCGCGTACAGCACCGCCCGGGTGTCCGGCCGCAGCCCGAGCAGCTCGCGCATCGCCCGGACCTCGTCCGAAGTGGCGTTCGCCAGCCGGTCGTTGCGCGGGTAGCCGGTGTCCAGCATCTCGTACCGGCCGGGGAAGGCGCGGGCGAAGTGCCCGCTGGTGTGCGGGTTGGGGGAGACCAGGAAGTCCCAGCGGTCGACGGCCTCCTGGAGCAGGTCGAAGTCCATCCCCTCGGCCGCCGCCGGATGGTCGCGCAGGTCCATGCCCATCGCCTTGAGCGGGGTGCCGTGCTGGGTCTGGACGTGCACCGTGCCCGCCCGCTTCGTCATGGTGCGGGGGAAGTTGACGTTGTTGACGAAGTACTTGGCGGTCGCCATCGCCCTGAGGTAGGCGGGGGTGTTGACGATCACGTACGGCACCCCGGGCGGCAGGGTGGCGGCCTGGGCGCGGTTCTCCACCACCCACACGCCCCGCACCCGCGGGGCGAGTTCCTTCGCCTTCTCGTAGATCGCCGCCGGGCTGCACGCGTAACCCCGGTGCCAGTACGCGGCGTAGACCGCGAGGTGCTGGTCCAGCGGCAGCCGGCGGAACGCGTTGTACGCGGTGAACCGGGCGCCGCTGCGCATCCCCTTCTTCACCGCGGGCGCCACCGCCCGTGCCCCGCGCTTGAGTTCGCGCGGCAGCCGGCCGGTGCGGCGCAGCTCGGCGTACGCGATCCGGGCGCCGCGGGCGGCCAGCCGGTACTGCACGCCGCGCACCCCGCCGGGGAAGCGGTAGCCGGCCGGGCGGTGGCGGTCGAAGTGCCGGGCGATCCGCTGGAAGAAGTCCTTGCGCAGGTCGGTGGGGACCAGCCCGGGGGTGTCGTAGACGTTCAGGGCCTGGCGGACGGTCCGGTCGAAGACCAGGGTGCGCAGCGAGTCCGGGACGGGCCGGCCGGGGCGGTCCGGGCGGTCCAGGAACGCGAAGATCGCGTCGTACTGGGCGAACACGTCGGCGTGCTTGGGGGAGGCGGTGGCGGTGATCGCGCCGTCCCGGCCGCGCCGGTAGAAGTAGCAGGGGCGGTCCAGGTAGCGCAGCCGCTCGGCGGCCAGCAGCGCCGGGTAGGTGACCGAGATGTCCTCGTAGTAGCCGCGGCCGAAGGAGACGCCGAGGCCGTCCAGGAACGCGCGGCGGAACAGCTTGTTCCACACCGACATCACGGTCTGGAACAGCGCCGGGTGCTCGGCCAGGGTGCAGCCCTCGACCAGCGGGGAGTCGGCCAGCACGTGGCGCCAGGGGTTGGGCTCCGTCCCGCCGTCCGGGTACACGTGGGTGAAGCCGGTGAGCAGCACGTCGGCGGGGGTCTCCCGGAGACGCTCCCGCGCCAGCTCGTCCAGCAGCGTGCCGACCGTCCCCTCGGGCACCCAGTCGTCGCTGTCCACGAACCAGACGTACTCGCCGCGGGCCTGCGGCAGGGCGGCGGTGCGGGCGCCGCCGAGGCCCTGGTTCTCGGTGAGGTGCAGCACCCGCAGCCGGCTGTCGCGGGCCGCGTAGGCGTCCAGGATCGCGCCGGAGCCGTCGGGGGAGAGGTCGTCGACCGCGATCACCTCGAAACGGGTCTCGGCGGCGGGGACGTCGCCGAGGATCGAGTCGAGGCAGCGCGGGAGGTACCGCTCCACGCCGTGGACCGGGAGCACGATGCTGAGGAGGAGGGACACGCTGGCCGAGTGTACCGATCCACCGGGCGCGACCTGCGCGGACGTCCGGTGCGGGCCTTCCGGGGCCCTGCGGCCCTTGGGGGGCCTGGGCGGCGGTGACGGCGGCGCGGCTGCGGCGGGGGCTCGGGGGGTGTCCGGGAAGGGTGTCCGTGAAAGCCGTCCGTGGCGGACAAGCCGTCCGTGGCGGACCCGGAACCGCCGGTGCCGGGCCCCTCGCGGGGCGGCACCGGCAGTCAGGTGGCGATCCGGCCGACCCTCGACGGCCGACCGCCGGTCCGGGCACCGCGCGAGCCTGGCCACCGCAGCGTCGAGGCGGCCGGGCAGTGGCTCGCGGGAGCCGGAGTTCTTCATCACTCGAACACACGCTTGAGTGCGGTGCGGGCACTGGCGTGTGCATCCGATATTGCTTGGAGGTTCGGCGGGAGTCAATCCCTCGAATGTGTTCACTTCCTGAAGTCGGTCGGTCACGGTGTCATCGGGGTCCGCGCTCGGACGGGTCGTTCCCGGGGCGGGCCGTGCCCGATGGGCCGGTCGGTGATCGCTTTGTCGATGTGGCGGCTGTCCCCTTAATAGGGGGACGCGGGCGGGGAGCGGGCGGTGCGGGCGGTCGGTGCCGGCGGTGCCGGCGGTGCGTGGGCGGGGTGCCGCCGGGGCGCCGCTGTGCGCCGGGCGCGCGTCATGCGCAGGGTTGCCGCACTCGCGCCCGCCCGCCCTGGTGACGGATGGCCGGTCGTGCACCATCATTGATGCCTAGTCGTGACCGGCCGGGCGGCCCCTGGTGCTTCGTCAGTTGACGCCGCACGATACGGTGGCACAACACCAAGGACGGTTGCGCGAAGGCCGTCCTTCACGGATAGTCTTCGCCTCACGGCCCTGGCGCCTCGTAGGGGTGGGAAAAACTGATGGAACACATGCAAGTGCGGACTCGGCCCCGCGTGCCGGCGATCCAGTGCGGTGTCGGCACGACCGGCCGCCGGATCGACCGACACCTGGCCGTGCTCGGCGCGCCCGCACTCCCGGCGGTGGACACCGCCGAGGCGCTCGGGTTGATAAGGGAGCTCACGCCGCGCGGCGCCGAGGCCCCGACGACCCGTCGTCGCCACACCAGGATCTCGCTGCTGACGCCGCTGCGTCGGCTGCGGCGGAGCCTTTTCGGCGGGCGCGGCTAGTCCGACCGGTGCGGCACGGGTCCCTCCCCGCCGCCCGGTCGGAACCGACCCGGTGGACCGTCCGGTCCGCCGGGTCTTCAGTGTGTCCGGACGGCGTCCGGGCGGTGCCGGAGGGAGCGTCGTGGCCGTCCGGGGTGATGTGGTCTGAACCTTTCAGCCTATGCGAGTTTGCCCGCCCGGCACGGCCAGACGGCGAGGGAGTACGCCCGGCCCGCTGACCTGGGACAGGATGGCGCCATGGCGGACAACAACCACTCCACCCAGACCGGCTCGTTCCCGACCACCACCTTCCAGAGCAGCACCTTCGAGATCACCACCGGCTCCCGCGAGGTCGCGCTCGACATCACCGACCGCTGCGTCGAGTTCCTCGACGAACGGGCCACCGGGCGCGACGGCCTGCTCAACATCTTCGTCCCGCACGCCACCGCGGGGATCGCGGTACTGGAGACCGGTTCGGGCAGCGACGACGACTTCCTCGCCACCCTGCGCGACCTGCTCCCGGCCGACGACCGCTGGCGCCACCGGCACGGCAGCCCGGGCCACGGCCGGGACCACGTGGTGCCCGGACTGGTCGCCCCGCACGCGACCCTGCCGGTGCTCGGCGGTCAACTGGCCCTCGGCGTCTGGCAGTCGGTGGTCCTGGTCGACACCAACGGGGACAATCCGCGCCGGACTGTCCGGCTGTCCTTCCTCGGCTGACGCGCGGGAACGGTGGGCGGTCCGGCGGGCGGCGGTCCGGCGGGTGGCCTCGGCGGACCCGGTGGCTCAGCGGACGTGCGCGGCCACCGCGGCGAGGTAGCGCTCGATCGCCAGGTGCTGGCAGAGCAGGGCCACCGGCCGGCCGAGCCTGGCGTACCAGGCGGACAGCCGGGAGAACGCGGTGACCTCGAACCACACCTCGCCGCCGGCGTCCATCGACACCAGGAACGCCTCCTCGCCGCACTCCGGGTGCCCGGGGAGGGTGCCGTACCCGAAGCCGATCCGGTCCGGCTCCTCCGCCGTCCACACCACCCGGCAGGGGATCACCAGCCGGGGCCACCGGCTCCCTGGCAGGTTCAGCCGCAGCAGCACCGTCCCGCCCTCCCGGGCCGGGCCGGCCGGGTGCACCGCGAAGCCGGTGCCCAACTGGCTGCCCCAGCCGAGCACGTAGCGCCCGGCGCGCTCCAGCACCTCCGGCCCGT
Source organism: Kitasatospora sp. NPDC058046 (assembly GCF_042885595.1). Taxonomy (NCBI): domain Bacteria; kingdom Bacillati; phylum Actinomycetota; class Actinomycetes; order Kitasatosporales; family Streptomycetaceae; genus Kitasatospora; species Kitasatospora sp. NPDC058046. Next base: position 2,875 of record NZ_JBHVRS010000003.1, on the reverse strand, counting down.
GCCCCAGGTGGACCCGCCGCCGCAGGTGGGCGTAGCCGTCCGGGAGCCGCCCGCCCCCGCCCCGGGTGGCACCCACCTCGGGGTACGACGGGGTGGTGGCGCGGGCGGCGAGCAGGCGTCGGTGCAGGTCGGTGGGCATGCCGGTCACGGTAACCGCCGGGCGGGAGGGGGCTGTCGGCGGGGCGGGGGCGGACCTGTGGCGGGCTTCAGTGAACAGGTTTCAGCGGACAGGTTTCAGCGAACGAACGTCAGCGAACAGAGTTCAGCCGACAGCTTTCAGCGAACGTTTTCTGACATCTGTTCGCTGCTGGCGAGGCGAGGCGAGGCGAGGCGGGGCGGAGGGAGAGAGGGGCGGGCGGCGGCCCGGTCACCTGCGGCGTGTTGCGGCAGGGCGGCGGCGCGGAGTAGGAAGTCGGTATGAGCGACACCGGTACGAACCAGGAAGCGGGCGTCTGCGAACTCGCGCCCGACGGCGGAGCGGAGGCGGCGCTGCGGCACGACCCGCGGGCGGCCGGGCCGCGCGCCGACTGCGTCCTGTGCGGCGAGCCGACCGAACTGCCCGCCGACCAGCCGGGCAGCACCCTCTGCCCGGTGTGCGCCTGGCAGCAGGCGCAGCGGATCGCCTGCTCGGGCTGAACCCCCGGACCAGGGTCCGGAGGTTCAGGCCCTACGCGTCCTCCCGCCCGGCCAGCGCCAGGGTCGAGCCGTGCCGCCCCTTGCGGACCAGCAACTGGGCGGGGATACGGCTGCGCAGGTCGGCGACGTGGCTGACGATGCCGACCGCGCGGTCCCGCTCGCGCAGTCCGTCCAGGACGTCCATGACCTCCTCCAGGGCGTGCTCGTCGAGGGTGCCGAAGCCCTCGTCGATGAAGAGGGTGTCCAGCGGCATGCCGCCCGCCTCGTCGGTGACCACGTCGGCCAGGCCCAGGGCGAGGGAGAGCGAGGCGAAGAAGCTCTCGCCGCCGGAGAGGGTCGCGGTGTCCCGCTCGGTGCCCGTCCAGGCGTCGACCACCCGCAGGGCCAGGCCCGAGCGCTTGGTCCCGGTGCCCCGGTCGTCGCTGTGCACCAGGGTGTAGCGCCCGCCGGACATCCGGACCAGCCGGTCGCTGGCCGCCGCCGCGACCTGCTCCAGCCGGGCCGCCAGGACGTACGACTCCAGGCGCATCCGCAGCCGGTTGTCGGCCGAGGTGCCGGCCGCGAGCGCGGCGAGCCGGTTGATCCGCCCGTACCTGTCCAGCGCCGGGGCCAGTTCGGCGGCGAGCCCGGTCAGCTGCCGCCCGATCGCGGCCAGTGCCCCGCAGCGTTCGCGGGCGGCCGCGTGGGCGGCGTGCGCCCGGCCGAGCCGGTCGGTCGCGGTGCCGAGCGCGGCCGCCACGGCGGGCAGGTCCACCGGCGGACGGACCGCGGCCTCGGCCAGCTCCGGCAGCGCCAGCTCGCGGCGGACGGCGGCGGTCTCCGCGCGGTGCCGCTCCAGCCGGGCCTCCAGCCGCTCGCGCTCCTCGCGCGGCAGTAGCACCGCCAGCGCCGCCGCGGCGTCCGGGAAGCCCGCCGCGGCGGCGGCCTTGCCCAGCTCCTCCTCGGCCTCGCCGAGCCGGGCCGCCGCCTCCGCGTATGCCCGGGCGGCGACCGCAGCCGCGGCGACCGCCTCGGTGAGCCGGGTGAGGGCCGTGGCCCGGTCGGCGACCGAGGCCGCCTCGCCCCGGGCGGCCGCCACCCGGGCGGTCAGCGCCCGCTGCTCGGTGTCGAGCGCCAGCAGCCGGTCGGAGAGGACGGCCGCGCGCTCCTTGGCCTCGTGCAGCTCGTCGACCCGGCGGGCACGGTCCTGCGACAGCCGGGCGATCTCCTGCTCGACCCGGCCGAGCGCCTCCGCCGCGTGCCGCGCCTCGCGGTGCTCGCGCTCCAGCCCGGCGAGGGCCTGCGCGAGCGCCTCCGTACCGTCCGGCCCGGCCGCGCCGGACGCGGTGGCCTCGCGCACCCGCAGCGCGGTGAGCGCCTGGTCGGCCTCCGTCCAGACCCGCTCGGCGGCGGCCTGCGCCCGGCGCGCCCGCTCCTCGTCCTCGGCGCCGACCCGGCTGCCGGGCGCGGCCTCGGCGGGCGCCGGATGCTCGGGTGAGCCGCAGACCCGGCAGGCCTGGCCCGCCCGCAGCTGCTCGGCCAGCTCGGCGGCCATGCCGCTGAGCCGGCGGTCCCGCAGGTCCAGGCTGTGCTCGCGGGCGTCCAGCGCGGCGGTGCGCAGGGCGACCACCCGGGGCTCCGCCGCGGCGATCTCGGCGCGCAGGCCGTCGCGCTCCCGGGACGCGCCCAGGCGGACGGTCAACTCGGCGCGCTGTCCGTCCAGTTGCTCGACCCGGGAGGTCGCCGACCGGGCCTCGGTGTGCTGTTGCTCCAGGCGGGCCAGCCCGTCCTCGAACTCGGCGAGCCAGTCCTCGGCCTCCTCGGCCAGCTCCTCGGCGGCTCGGCGGTCCTCCGTCAGGGAGCGCTGCTCGCGGGCGAGTTCGGCGCAGCGCCGCTCCTCCGCCCTGGCCGCCTCCAGCCGGACCACCTCGGCCCGCAGCCGCAGCTCGGCCTCGGCCAGCCCGGCGGTGTCCGCCCCGGCGAGCTCCCGGCCCTCGCCACCGGAGCCGGCCAGCGCCTCGCGGTGCCGGCGCTCCGCCAGCCGGGCGCGACCGAGCGCCTCGGCCGCGCCCTCCCGCAGCCGCAGCGCCGACTCCACCCCGACGGCCTCCTGCGCGGCGGCCAGCCGCTGCCGGTCCGCGGCCGCGGCGGGCTCGAAGCCGGCCAGCCGCTCGGCCAGGCCCACTGCCTCCCGGTGCCGGCGCTGGCGGCCGGCCAGCTCCTCGGCGGCCTCGCGCCGCTCCTGGGCGGCGCGCTGGGC